>JAFYZR010000125.1 GCA_017557345.1 Paludibacteraceae bacterium
TTGCTGACGATGCGCTCGGTGGTGCCGTCCTGGTAGGTCACCTCCAGTTGCAGTATCATGCGCGGCCGCCCATAATGCATCACATGGGTTTCGCCGCCCCATTCGTTCTCACCGCGGTTGTAGCGCATGGCGAAGTAGCGGCCGGCAGCGAGGATGATCCCGATGGCATTGTCACCCTTGCGCAGCTGCTTCGTCACATCGTAAGCATTGAAATAGACCCGTTTGCGGTAATCGGAAAGCGCAGGCTTGAAAAGCTCTTCCGGAGCGACCTCGGTGCCGTTAAGGAAAGCGCTGTACTGGCCGAGGCCGCAGACGTAGAGACGCGCCTTACGGATATTGTCGTGCAGTTGAAACTCCTTGCGCAGATAACGCGCCGCGATGCGGGTCCTTCGCAATAGACTGTCGTCGTTGAACTCATGACCAATCCACAAGGCACTCCAGTCCTCCTGATTCAATAGGCTGATTTCAAACGAATTAACATCACTTTCGAGGAATTTTATACGGGTTACGGGTTTTAATTCCTTTTTTTCATATTCTCCGTCTTGATACTGTTTTACCAAACCACTATCTTTGTATGTCATTGAGGTAATCACTTTCCAGTAGGCCTTGTCACGACTGTGCAGGGGTTGGCCGCCGTATGGGATGTAGAGCATCTGGTCAGATGGAATGGTGCCAGAGTCCCAGAGATCGCCCTTTTTCTTGCGGGCATTTTCTTCGGTGGAGGCCACTATGATGCGATACGAAGTCTGCCGCGCATTGAAATTCCCATGTTGGTAGAAAGTTGAATCGGTTTCATAATTCCAACTGAAGCGTGGTTGATCGGTAGCCAGTGGCTGCGATCCGTCTTGCATTTCAACAGTAAGGTTGGCGATTTTCACCTGTGCGGAGGCATCCATAAACGTCAACAGGACTATAAAAAAGAGTATCAGGGTGTTGTTTTTCATTGCTTGCGAGATAAAAATGCCTGCAAAGATAATATTATTCTGCGGATTTCGCGTATCACGAGGAAATAATCCGCGTAGATCCTCGTGATCCGTGGAGATAATAAGTCGAGGAGATTGTCACTTGTTCCGTAACACCTTATACCCGTCCTTGAAATCCCCTACATCAAAATTGATGAGCAATCCCGTCGGTATGTTCAGCAGTTTCATATAAGTCCTCGTCTGTTTGAAATGCACCGGCACCAAATACTCAACCGCTTTCAATTCAACCACAATCGATTTCTCCACGAGCAAATCAAGGCGAAGATCATCGGAAATGCAGTAACCTTTGTATATCACCGCTACGGGAACCTGTGATTGCACAAACAAATCCCTCAATCTCAGTTCTTTGAACAGTGCCTTTTGATAAATACTTTCCAAAAGTCCTGGACCAAGATGGTTGTACACCTCCATTGCGCCACCGATAATCTCGTAGATTAATTCGTTTTCTGTATATTTCTTTCTTGTCATAATATAATATTTATTTAATACTATGATAACGATAAATTAATTCTATTATTGTTTTTGTAAATATTTTTTTCCGCGTATCTCGCGTATCACGAGGAAACAAATCCGTGCAGATCCGCGTGATCCGTGGAGAAAAAAAACGTATTTTCGCAGTCTAATATTCAATGATGATGAAAAAGATTGCAGTCCTGTTATTCTGCTGTATTTCAACATTTTTCGCATTCAATTGATAGAAAATGTTTATTTTTGCAGCGTTGTTTGCTTATCTTGATGTTTAACGGACTTCGCACCAAGGTCGGCTGCAACGTGAAGAAGTGAAAAATAGAAGTCCCCTAAAGAATAAAAGTCCCCTTTTTGTTATGGAAAAACACATCACTTTTCTTGTCATTTTAACAGTTTGCATGGCTTTTAGTTCCTGCAACAAAAACACTTACTGCGACACCGAGTTGCCCACAAGCAAAGATGTACCTAACACCACCATGGCTGCCGAAAACCCCTATCGAAGCCAATATCTGGTGGATTCAATCACATGGTATGACAGTCCTGACAACCACAAAGAAACTAAATACATATACGACGCTGATAACCATCTTGTTCGCCGTGTTACTACAGGACAAATTCCGGAAGCGGGGCTCATCCGTGACGTTCGCCATGAGACCGAATTTGAATATTCCAACGGACTGGTATCCTCCATCATTGAAGACGGCAGAGTGACTACCCGTCTTTATTATAACAATCAAAACCGAATCACCAAAATGGAATACTACGGTCGTGACATATATTTCCACTACCTGAATGGAAAAGTTGTCAGCATAAATGAAGGGGAAGATGTTTTTCGCAACGGTTTCTTAGTTTACGACGAATACGGCGATGCCGTGAAATATGTTTCATTCGATCCTGATTTGAATCTTATTGGTGAGCCCATCGATGGCACTTGCCATCCTCGTGAATTTAGTTTTATGTATGACCATGGTGTTAAACCGAACTTCGGATTAGACTATCTATTTGTTTATCAGCCAATTCCAGGAATGGGCACAGCAGTTCCTGCACACGCCAGAGAGTTGTCGTTGAGCAATTTGACCTCTGGCTGTGGTTCCACTTGGACATACACTTACAACGAATTAGGTCTGCCCGTCGCCATCCGCGAAAGATGGGAGGGAGCCACTCCTACAAACGATCCGCATTACACCATCTACTATAAGGAAAAATAGGGACACCCGCCATCCGTATCTTCGCGGCAAAAACATCTGCCGGTCTCATGCCCACGCCCCAAAACGCCCTGCGAATTGACCTTCACGACATGTATGTGGAGAACGCGATGGAGCTCCTTCGCGAGCTGGTGGCGCGTGCCCCGCGCGGAACGGAGAAGATCGTGGTGATTCACGGATACAACCGAGGCTCCGCCCTGAAAGAGGCCGTCCGCAGGTTCCGCTCCCCACGGGTCGTGGAAGTCGCCCCGTCATTCCTGAACGAGGGCGAAACCGTGATTTGGCTGAGGAGTTGAGCCGCACCGAAACGTCAAAAAAATAATACGTGTAGATACGCGCGATACGTGCAGATACGCGCGATCTGCGGAGATAAAAGCCTCGCATCGTGTGGTTCAGTTCCTCTGCGAACCGCATCAGGATCCAAACAAATCCTTCATTGTCACTTCGCTTTGGATATTGTTCCAATATGCGTTGTGCTTTACCCCGTAGGTGGTAACCATCGTGACATGAATGGCCTTGCGCGTGCGGGTAATGGTTTTGAATACGACAGAACGGTTTCGCAGTTTTTCGTCTTCCTGTTGGGTAATCGAATATTCCGCATCAGCAAATTTCATCTCGCATAGATTAATAATATTGTCATTCCGTTCAATGAGCAGGTCAATCTGAGTACCCGGATAATCAGCTGTACCGTCTGTATGCCAAGTATATGCCGAGGTAATAACCCCACTGATTCCCAACGCCTGTCGGATTTGCGGCAAATGCCAGAGACATACTCGCTCAAAGGCAAGTCCTGCCCAAACCGCGTGTATCGGTGTCCCTAATGTATGTGACCAATAATGCTCGTCGTGACGCGTATTCTCCAACATGAAACGAAAATAAAATAAAGTGAAATTGTCCATGAGTTGATAGACCGAATCACGCTCTTTTTTACCGAAAGCATAATATCGACGTATGAAATGGCATTGCTCTAATTCTTCTAAAGTATTGTCAAACAAACCGTTATCATCCAATTTCGTTTCAGCCAGAATTTCCTTGCGCAGCATCCCCGCTTTCTTTTTCGAAAGCGCAGTGATCACCGCGATATGAGATGACGGCGATTTAAACAACGATGCATAAAGAGCAGAATATTCATCAGCTAATGGCGCGTCTGGACTGAAAAATATCCTGTCAATGTTTTGGGCAAGGCTCTCTCCCCTACGAAGGAAGCTCCAATAATAGGGAATCCCACCCATGATCATATATGCTTCAAGAAGGTCTTTGTCAGCGAGTTCCAGTCGCAAATGTTGTGCATATTCTTTACATTCCCGCAAAGTGAAAGGCGACAGTGAAATCTTCATAGTCAGCCTGTTGTGCAGCCCGCCTCTATTACGGATGATTTTCTTGATCATCCATGATGTTGCACTTCCGCACACTATCAGCACAATATCCTTTTCAGGCCTTGCCGTGGCCCAACCGTTCCAAAAATGTTCCAATGCGCTGACAAAATTCGACTTTGGAGTGTCCATCCACGACAATTCATCAATGAAAACCACTTTTTTCCCAGAGGGTTGGTTCGCAAGATGCTCCTGCAGCTTTCCGAAAGCCTCGTACCATGTTTTGGGTGTCACCGTAATACGCATCCCTGCCGCCCGCAAAGACTCCTTGAACTCTCGCAATTGCTCGGACTTCTTGGCATTGGCGAGGCCTGTATGCTGAAAAGCGAAACGATTGGCGAAAGTCTCGCGCACAAGGAATGTCTTCCCTACACGACGACGGCCGTAGAGCACACAGAACTGCGGTTCTTCCATTTCGGTAAGTCTCAATAATTCAGACTGTTCATATTCTCTTCCTATCAACATGACGATTATTATTTTCAAATGCAAAAATAGAAAAAATATTGATATGTTGAGGTTAACCACTAAAAAAAACGAGTTAACCGCAAGTTATACGATATATTTTCATTGATAACTTGCGGATAAATATAATTATATCCATAGTCCATCTTTATAGAAAAAACTGCACTGACCAAAAAAATCTGCGGAAATAAAAAGTGTATCTTCGCGGCATAATACAAGAAACCACCATCATCATGCGCAAAACCACCTTGATTCTCGCGTTTTTGGCCGCTGTGGCGTGTGCACGAGCGCAGTCGGCGGACTCTGTTTTACGCAGAAACTTCGAGACAGAAACCGACAGCATCCTCTACGAGATGTCAGTGGCCGAGGGAGCGGAAGACATCTACCGTGTTGAGGATACTGAATACTACGACGACTATGACGGAGCCATTGTTGACTGGTTTGCGAACCCGAATATGAAGGCGGGCCAGACTCCATAAAGGCTTTTGTCGAAAGAAATTTATGCAAACCTCCGGGCTATGAGGATTGGTCTGGAACCGTACTGGTAGAGTTTGTCGTTGAGACAGACGGCACCATGACCAATCCTAAGGTGAAAGTCTCCCTCGATCCGGTTTTGGATGCCGAGGCCGTGAAGGTAGTCATGTCTCTCCCAAACAAATGGATTTGGGACCCTGAAAGGTGTTACGGCGCGGAAGTAAAGCGATGTTTCTATAATATACCAGTATCGTTTTCTCGGTAACAAATATTTCCGCGGATCTCGCGTATCACGAGGACAACAATCCGCGTAGATCCTCGTGATCCGTGGAGATAAAAAAAATGTATCTTCGCAGACTAATATTCAATGATGATGAAAAAGATTGCAATCCTATTATTATGCTGTCTTACAACACTTTTATCCTTCGCCAACGACGGCGTCTTCTACGCTGCCGGCAACCAGCTGATTCCAATCACAGAGACCGACATCAGCGTGAAGAAGGAGGTGCTGACCATCAACCGGGGGGGCGACCACCTGGAGGTGACCGTCTATTACGAGTTCTTCAACCCCGTGGGCGAGAAGGAGTTGTTGGTAGGGTTCGAAGCCCAGTCGCCGTACAATAGCAGCCTCGATCCCATCGCACTGTTCCCGAATCATCCCCATATGCGGAATTTCGAGGTGGTGGTGAACGGCGAACCGCTCAAATACGAAATCGCACACGTGAAGCGCGGGCACTATGACGAGAACGATAAATACGCTCTGCCACCTTATTATAGCAATGGTCAGTTCAAGGATTGGTCGAAGAAGCAGTGCGAAGATTCGCTAAAAGCCTGGGACTATGTGGCTTCCCCTTTTGACTACGTCTATCACTTCAAAGCAAAATTCCGTCCCGGACTGAACATTGTACAGCACACTTACGAGTATGATCTCTCCTTTTCCGTGGGCGAAGAGTTCCATTTTCCATACGTCCTGACGGCGGCTAACCGTTGGGCCAACCACCAAATTGACGACTTCACGCTGAACATCAATATGGGCGATCGCGAGTCGTTCCGTATCAAAGAAACCTTTTTCCAAAAGCCCACCGAATGGATTATCAACGGGCTTGGCATGGCCATGAATTGCGACTGGCCAAGCTGGGATACGGTGAAGAGCGGGGTGATTTTCCACATCCAGAAGGGCGGAATCAATTTCCACAAGCAGAACTTCCACCCCGACGGGGAACTGTTCATCGCAAAGGATCATCTCATTTTCTGTATGTGGAACGACTGGAACGGCGAACAGAACATCTCCAGTGAAGAAGAACTCATAACAGGTCTCAAAGCCCAATATTTTATGCTCGACACTGCCTTCTTCTCGGGATTTTTCGAAGAGCCCCTACAATTCACTCCAATCCAACGCCGTATCCTGAGGAACTTGCCCTTCGCCTACCGCGGTTACAAATTCAAAGACAAAGAGTTACGGAAATACTTCGAATCCACGAAATGGTACATCCTCAACCGAAAATACAAAGGCGAAATGGAAGGGTTTAGCGAGAAAGAGAAAGCGTGGGTGAAGCGCTGGAGTGATTAGCCATTGGCCGTTGGCCATTAGCTATTAGCTGTTAGCTATGACATTCTCCGGCAACTGATCACTGATCACTAATCACTATAATAATATATCTAGCAGTTCGTTATAGCAACAATGAAAAAACTACTGTTTGGAATATTGCTGTTTTTGAGTGCGTTGAACTTTGCCACTGCGCAAACAGAATTCTACGCTCGTTTGGCGGACTCTGCCTTGACGCTGACCCATCAACAAGTCCAATACGACCCTTCCTACTTCAAGATTTCCTATCCTAATGGCGATGTGCCCGCGGACAAGGGCGTGTGTACCGATGTGGTGATCCGTGCCTATCGGAAGCTCGGTGTCGATTTGCAGCAGGAGGTGCATCTGGATATGAAAGCCCATTTCGACCAGTATCCCAAAAACTGGGGCATGAGCCATACTGACCCGAACATCGATCATCGGCGGGTGCCGAATTTGATGACCTTTTTCAAAAGAAA
>JAFYZR010000126.1 GCA_017557345.1 Paludibacteraceae bacterium
CTACGTGGATGCGCGTGAGGGTGATACCTATGCCAACGTGGCTTTCCGCCTCTATGTGCGCGAACGCGATCTGCGCGAAGATAACGATGCACTGGGACGCGAACTCAAGAAAGGCGACCGTATCTATCTGGGACCGAAAAAGAATACCGGCGTGCCGGATAAGCCTTTTGTATGGACTTTTGTCGGACAGTCACTCTGGGAGCTGAGTCAGGAAGAAGGCATCACGATTGAGGCCATTCAGCAACTCAACGAGCTGGACCCGAAGGTTCGCATTTTCTCTATCCGTCAGAAGATATACCTGCGGAAGGTAAAGGAATAACGATTAGCGAATTAACGAATTAGCGAATTAGCGAATTAGGGATTATAATGGCTGATAGTTCTGTATCTATAACTGATGCCCTCGTAGCCTATCTGCGTGAGAGCGGCCTGGAGCAGTCTGTGATGGAAGTGCAGATGGAAGAGTTATGGCCGCAGGTGATGGGCGATGTGGTGACACGGCTCACGCGTAGCGTGGAAGTGAAAGACGGCATGCTCATCGTGCGCGTCAAGTCCGCCGCTTTGAAAACGCAACTCTTTGAGAACCGCTTCGAACTGGTACGCAAACTCAATGAAGCAGCAGGAGCGGAAGTAATCAAAGACTGTCGAATCCTTGGATGAGGGGAATAGGGAATTAGCGATTAGCGATTAGCGAATTAGTGGTTTAGGGGATTAATGGTGTATCCAAATAACATAGAGCAAAAGATAGATTTCACGATTATTCGTGATGAGTTGCATCGTCGCTGTGCCTCGCCGCTGGGACGCGAACAAGTGGATGCGATGCAGATGGAAACGGATTTTGATACCGTTCAGCATCGCTTGATGCTTACCGATCAGATGCGCCTCGTGCGCTCCGATGCCTCGCTTTCTTTCCCTCGCGGGGAGATTCACGATATACGCGAAGCGATTGCACGTATCCGCATAGAAGGACTGTTTCTCGATGAGACGGAACTGGATGCGCTGCGCAAATCGCTCTCTTATGCCGCAGACTTAGAGGCCTTCTTCGCCTCGCTCGATGAGCAACGCTATCCGTTGTTGAAGGGATTAGGGATTAGCGATTATCGAATTAGCGAATTAGGGGTTAGTGGATTAGGGAAGATTGTCAAATTGATAGATTCGGTATTAGACAGATATGGTAAACTGGCCGACCATGCATCGCCTGAGTTAGCGCGTATACGCCGCGAACTGACCAACGCACAAGGTTCCGTCAGCCGCACGCTGGCCGCTATCTTACGCCAAGCGAAAACAGACGGATTGGTGGATGCCGATGCAGCACCTACATTGCGTGAAGGACGATTGGTCATCCCTGTCCCGCCCGGCTATAAGCGCAAGATCGGCGGTATCGTGCATGATGAGTCAGCCACCGGCAAAACGGTGTTCATCGAGCCGCAACAAGTGGTGGAAGCCAATAACCGGATTCGTGAGTTGGAAGGCGCAGAGCGCCGAGAGAGAGTGCGTATCCTGCAAGCCATAACGGATAGTCTGCGACCGCAATCGGAGCAGATAATGGAAAGCCAGCATCTGTTGGCGGAGATCGATTTCCTGAACGCTAAAGTATCGCTGGCAGAGACGCTGCATGCCATCCGTCCGGAATTGGTCAAGGAGCCTCTTTTAGACTGGTCACAGGCCTATCATCCTGTCTTGCTGCTTCATTATGCGCCGCAAGGAAAAACCGTTGTGCCGCTTTCGCTCCGTCTGTCGGCGGACCATAATCATGTATTGGTGATTAGCGGACCCAATGCCGGAGGAAAATCCGTGTGCCTCAAGACGATTGCTTTGCTGCAATATATGACGCAATGCGGTCTGTTAGTGCCAGCGGCAGAGCAGAGTAGGGCGGGATTGTTCGACCAGTTGATGATCGATATAGGCGACGAGCAGTCGATACAGGATGAATTATCCACCTATTCTTCGCATCTCCGTAACATGCGTGCCTTCCTGCGCCAGGCAGACGAACGGACACTCGTTTTGATTGACGAGATGGGTTCGGGCACAGAGCCGCTTATCGGCGGTGCTTTAGCGGAAGCGATATTACGGGAATTGGTTCAACGCCATGTCTTCGGCATCATCACCACCCACTATACCAACCTGAAGCACTTTGCCGAACAGACGCCCGGAGTAGTCAACGGTGCGATGCTATATGACCGCGGGGCGATGCGTCCGCTCTTTCAGTTATCCATCGGACAGGCAGGCAGTTCCTTTGCCATCGAGATAGCCCGTCAGACCGGATTGGGAGAATCCATCATTCAATATGCTACAGAGCTGGTCGGAGAAGAACATATTGATTATGACAAGCAGTTGCAAGATATTGCACGCGACAAGCGTTATTGGGAGAACAAGCGGCAGGCTATTCGCCAGAAAGAGAAAGCACTCGAAGAACGGATTGCGCAATACGAGGAACAGATGAGCGGCATCAAAGCCAAGAAACGCGAAGTGCTGGAAGAAGCACGACAGCAGGCCGAACAGCTGTTGCAGCAATCCAATGCCACGATTGAACGGACGATCCGTGAGATCAAAGAAGCCAAAGCGGATAAGGAGAAGACCAAGGCGGCGCGAAAGAAAGTAGAGAACCTGAAGGAGAAAGTCGAAAGAGAAAAGTCGAAAGAGGAAAGCGGAAAGGGGAAAGTGCTGAAGGATTTCAAGGATTTGAAGGTATTAAAAGGCCAGACATCCGAAACCGGCAAGCCGTCATCTACGGTGCGTAATGTGGTGCGCCAACGCACGCTGTCTTTCGAACGCACACTGGATTTGCGCGGCTATCGTGCCGATGAAGCCTTGGAGAAACTGATTGCCTATATGGACGATGCGCAGATGGTGGGTGCAGGCGAAGTGACGATTCTGCATGGAACGGGCACAGGCGCACTCAAGCAACTGACACGCGATTATCTGAATGACTTGAACCGCCAGCGCCATAAACGCGGAATGATACCGCTGGATTTTGGGGACGGAGATGTGAACCATGGCGGCGCAGGACTGACGATTGTGAGATTATAGTGGAAAGTTGAAAGTTAAAAGTTAAAAGTTAAAAGTGGAAAGACTAATATACATGAAGAGATTTCTGATTATTCTTGCTTTTTTGCCGATGTTGATGATGGCCGGTAATCCCGGTTTCGGCGAGCGAAGGTATACGGTTTCCGGCTTGCTGGAATATAGTTATAATACCACGTGGTCACATCACGCCAATTTCGATATTCAAGGCCTAATGCCGTTCAATCCTTATTTTGAGATGGAGGCAAGAGTCCAATTCTCAACGGCCAATGTGCATACTACGGCTTTGCAATTCCGGCCTAAATTCGAATTGCCGGTCGGAGAGATGTTTCTTGAGACCGATTTGTATTACCGCGCTGTTGCACGCAGTCAGATGAATGATTTCACGGCGGCGATTGCAGTGGGTTATCGCATGGATTATGTATCGGTGACTCTGGGTGTTTTCAGCCGTATCATGGATGACTGGAATCGCGATTGGCATAGCAATGATACGTATGTGGTAGAGCCGTTTAATCTCCTGTATCGCTTGGAGGTTTTCTGCCGTCCGCAGGCCAATCCGTGGAATCTGTCGTTTATGTTTAGTAATGTAGATGACTATCAGATGGAGCGCATGTGGCAACCGCTTTTCGGCATAGGTGCGTATTACGATGTGACGGAGAATTGGCGACTCAATTTCGGCGTGCAATGCAAGCCTAACGGCATGTTCCATCTTGATGCTACATTTTATGGTATCACGGCCAGAGCAGGATTCAGTTATCGTTTTTAAGGAAAGGGGAAAATCATGAAAAAGAGTATTATATATATTGCTTTAGCGGCTGTCCTGGCTGCTTGTGCCAACGAAGAAAGCACGCTTGATATGAAAGGAATGTTTTCTCCTAACGGCGAGACAATAAGTGCGCGTTTTGAGCAGTCGATGGCCTATAACCGGACCGTAGGCGATTTGCATTTTGACATGCAGTCGGATGACTATACGATTTATGTCTGCACGGATAGCCATATCACGAAGAAAACGCATAAGAATCTGGATTATTTCATGGCGCAATACAAGGCTGCAGCGGCTCCTAAATTGGCCATCCACTTAGGAGATATCATCGATGCGCAGAAGAATTTTGCGTGTGCGGATAGTATTGTGCATTTTGCCGGTCAGACCAAGGCGGATACGCTTTTGCTGACCATCGGAAACCATGATATCTATTTCAAGCAATGGCCCATATGCCGTGCCTATTTCAAGACTTCGGTCTATTGGTTTGACACCAACAACGGCAATAAAAAACTGGATTTGTTTATATGCCTGGATACGGCCGAAGGAACATTAGGTGTCGATCAAATGGCATGGCTAAGGAATTTGCTGGAGGCTAAATCCAAAGAAGGTTACCGTCGTATCATCGTTTATACGCACACCCATTTCTGGAAACTGGACGGAAGTCAAGGCCACACCTCGAATTTCTCACTGGAAGAGACCTATGAATTGGCGGCTTTATTGGATGAATATGATGTGGAATTTGTATGGTCCGGTCATCAACATGCCCGTCAATCGGTTATCTACAAGGGCGTGAATTATCTGGTGCTGGATGCGACAAAAGATGAAGAAAACGGCCAGGCATATATGACCGTTGATATGGGAGAAAGTGCCATTTATCACTATTTCAATTATCCTAAGGATTAGTAGGAAAAATTGAACATTTTTGCATAGCACTTACATAGCTATTGCATAGGTAATGATAAGGTAATGATACCGATAAGATACCGATTGGAAAAATAGAACATTTTAAGGCTTCTACCTGCAACCTTTGAAGGCATTTTTGCCAACCACTACCTCCGGTGCCAAGATAGGTGTCCGGAGGTATTTGCAATCCAAGAAAGCATCCGCTCCGATCGAACGCAAGGAATCATTCCATTGCACTTCTCTCAGGCTCCGGCATTCACAGAAGGCGCCATCTTCAATCTGCTTGAGCGATGCGTTCAGATAGACTTTTTGCAAATTGATGCATTGTGAGAAAGCACCTTTCTGTAGGCAGGAAAGCGACGCTGGCAACTGCACTTCCTCCAGCATCTTACATTCCATAAACGCACCATCCTCAATCATATGAATATGGTCAACGAGCACAATCCCACGCAGCTGCTGACAGTTATGGAAAGCGCGTTCGCCGATACGGAAAGTGCTCTTGGGAATATTGATTTTCTCAAGCGCCAAACAACCGTCCAAGGCTTCTTCTCCAATGGCATAGAGTCCATCCGGCAGATCCACTCTGTAAAGGCGCGTACAACCTTGGAAAACGCGTTTAGGCAAGGCGTCAATGCCAAACGGGATAACCACTTTGCGCAAAACGGCACAACCGCCAAAAGCCTGTTCGCCAAGGAAAGTGAGTGTAGGCGGCAGTTCAATAGCCTCCAATGCAGCACAACCGGCAAAAACACCGTCGTCAAGACGTTTCAGATGCGCAGGAAGAGTGATGTTTTTTATACTACGGCATAGATAGAATGTGGCCGGTTCGAGAACTTCAATCTTATCGCCCAAGACTTGCTCTTTCAGGTTCAGACAGCTATAGAAAGCCCCTGCGCCAAGCCGCTCAAGATCTTGCGGCAGCGTTGCGCTCTTTAGCATCTTGCACCCGTAGAAAGCAAAGTTGCCTACTTCGCGAACAGTAGCCGGAATAATCACTTCCGTCAATGCCTCGCATCCTAAGAATGCCGCGGTAGGAATAGCTGTGGTCGTTTGCGGGATAGTAACGGATTTGAGGCTCTTGCGATTGGCAAAAGCTCGTTCCGCAATTAAGCGAATGGGAGTTTTGTTCTTGAAGATATATTTAGCGGGCAGCTCATTGTTCGTCGCAATCAGGCAATCATCAATAATCAAAGCGCCTTTCTTCCATTTCTTCTCATTGTTGTAAATCCCGCTACCCGTAAAGGCTTCCTCTCCGATAGAAGTGATGCTGGCCGGAATGACAACTTTCTGCAGGTTCTTGCAGTCACGGAATGTCTCATGGTCAATGCGGCAGATGCAAGCAGGCAATTCCACTCGTTGAATCGTTTTGTTTCCTGCAAAAGCTCCTGCGGCAATAAGCCTTGTTCCTTCTGGTACGACAAAACGCGGTTTGATGGTCTTGTCTGTGGCGATAAGCACACTGTCAATCCATAGACATCCTTCCACCCAATTGGCTTTGTTGGTCATAATACCCGTGCCTTCAAAAGCCGAACGATAGACGCGTTCAAGCGTTTTGGGAAGCACAATGGCCGTAAGATTCTTGCAACCCTTGAAGGCTTTGTCTCCAATGGCAACAACGGTGTATTTGTTTTGCCCGAGTTGAATCGTTTCCGGCAAGAAGATTTCGCCCGAAGCCTTAGGATTCAGTGTCACTTCCGCCGTCATATGATTGTCATCGACGGTGTAATGAATATCTTGATATTGTGCGTTTTGCGCGTTACTGCCTGATGCGACGACCAAAAGCGTCATACACCATGCCATGCGCTTGAATAAAGAGCTGGCCATCTTGGAGATATTTATGATTTGTGGTTTCCGATAGTCGATTTTCTATTGCTTCCGCCGGAATGTCGAGCCCGAGTTGGTAAAGGATGGCATTTTCAATGAGATGTTTGGCATCGTTGGTGAGATAAAGCATTGAATATTCGCTTATTCCAATCATCACCATTCGTTGCGGCAAAGTGGTACCGTTACAATTCGTTCCTGCCGGCAATTCGGCTATAGAAGAAGCGGTTTCCATCGAAAGAGGAGCAGCCAAAGTCTCAACGCCTGTGGTATTAGTCCATTCGCTAATGGCTGTTACCGCGTTAGTCGTGCATTGCGAGAAAAGTTCTAATTGGCCGTTTTTGATGGTGATTCCCCGGAAGAGCGGATGGCTGCTGTTCGTTACAGTCACGCTTAAATCCTGGGTGTTAATCGCTGTGCCCCAACTCCACACACCGGTTTTGAGAAGCCATGGCTTGAGCAATACGATAGGTTTGTTATAGCCTTTTAGCGCATTAAATCCAGGAGCAGAGGAACTAGGCTTGCTACCAATCACAATAGCTTCGTATGAACTGTAATCCACCTCTGCATCATTGGCATCTGTTACCACGATCCATAGCAATTCATTCGCCTTAAGATGCGCTAAAAGCGGCTGGTCTTCTGTTGCATTCGGAATCGTTACAAATGCAACAGAATGTGTGCCTTCCGGTTGTGGTTCAGGTTCAGGATCGGGATCTGGATCATGATGCTCACCATCCGTTTCATAACAGCCTAAATCAGGCGCCGAGCCATTAAAACCAAGATTTACATCCACTCCGGCATCGATCAGTTTAGAACCCGCCTTGAGATGCATAAAAGTGCTCTCGTTTTGATTAAGCGATTGGAAATCACTGGTGCTGACAGAGAAGCCGGAGTTCCAACTGTTATGGTCATTGGCTGCAACGGTCTTCGATTTATACGAGTCGCTTTTTTGTGACTGCAGACTGATATTGTTGCGCAAAGTATTCGTGCCATAAGCGGTGGTGAAACCGTAATTGGTGTTGTTGTTATAGGCAGAGCAGTTATAGACGTACATTGTGCCGTCATTGTTGTTCTGGTCGAATCCGCGTGCATAGTTGCCAACCGCCAAACAATGATGAATCTGCACATTATGATTGGTGTATCCGCCGCCTAATTTGAAACCATTGCCATTGCCCTGACAAGGATAGTTTTCCAGTGTGATAGTAATCGTTTGCCCATAACGGTCGGTCATCGTAGTACCTACTTTGCTGTCAAACCACGCTTTGTCTGTCTCATAACGCGGGTGATTTTTCATGTTGTATGTCGGAGGACCGTTTTCAATGCAAATGCAGTTCTCAATGATGGTCTGACTGGTACTCACGCGCTGGAAGAAATCCCATCCGTCATCACTGTTATTCCATGCCCGGCAGTTGATATAATGATTCCCGGCTCCGGTATATTGCTTATCGGCAAAACCATCTGCATTGCCGCCGAAATTAGCCGTACCGTTAGACATCGTTTCATAGTCAAAATTATCGTGACTATCTACATTCTTAATGGTGTTATTGCCGCCCCTCTTCATTTGGCAACCCGTATCCGCGGAACCGTAGATATCCAGATTCTCGAATAGACAATAACTTCCTTCGCAATAGAGGTTGTTTTTCCCGGAATAAGCGATAGCAAGGTCTTTGACATGCACATAGAGCGCATCGGCATGGATAGTCAGTCCCCGAACGCCATAAGCAACTTTATGAAAATCCAAAATAGCCTTCTCTCCCGGATAACCGGAAATAACGATATTTTTTGATGCTGTACCTTGCTTGTTCACGCTTACCTTGTCGCTGAATGCATATGTTCCGCCCAGTAAATACAAGGTGTCGCCTCCGTTCTTTAACAGCTTAACGCCCGCCAAAAATGTTGTTGGCGATGCATAACTATTGCCATTTCCTCCACCATTCGGCGAAGCAAAATAGTTTGCTGCATTCAGAGGAGAAAGCAAACAGATGAATGATGAAAGTATGATTGCGAATCTTTTCATTTAAGGAAAAATAATTTGGTATAGCTGTCGTGCCGATTTCTCGTCGCTATATGTGTTATCAAGTATAGTTTGCCGTTGTTCTCGCTCTTTGGCCGATAGTGGCAGCCGGATATATTGTGAGCATAAGGAGATCCATTCCGGGTCGTTGTGTCCTACATGGCATAACGCTTCCAAATCCGTGCCTGCTACCATTGTAGGATTGACAATGACATGTCCTCCGCTATAAAGCACATTGATCAGTTTGAGTTTAATACCTGTCGCCTGGAAGGTAATCAGCAAATGAACTCGAGCATTCCGAATCAATTGGTCCATGGTTTTTTCGTCCGGACTTTCAATAAGGGTTATGTTGGCATGCTGTGCAATGGCGCGTTTCAATGCTTGCGGCGGGTTTTTCCCTGCAATAACAATATGTTCGGATAGATTGTTCGCCAAATGCTCTGCGATATAAAAAGCAGCTTTGCTGTTTTCTGCGACCGACAGATTCCCGTGATATAAAATAAACGGCTGATCCGTTTTGTCCTGTTTTGCTACAAGCTTGTTGCCGTGGAAGCAAGGGATATAAGCAGTAGGACAAGTATAGTGCTGCTTGAAGTATGTTTCGTCTTGATGTGCCAACGCAAAGATCCCATCCGTATATTGCAGGCAACGCTCGAAACGACGTAATCGTTCCGCTTCAATATGGAAAAACAACTTCTTGACAATCGATTTGGAAGCACGACCTAAAGCGTGATAATAATCGTGTTCTACGTTGCATTCCCGGAAGTATTTGCGTCTTGCACGGAGAGCAGGGTGGGCCATCAAGCCGCAACTGACCAAACCTTCAAATATAATCGGAGCATCGTCTGCCAATAAGCGATGAAGCAAGTCGTTATGCGTTCTGCTGCCTACGCCGTAAGGAAGGATATGCAGTTGTTCCCTGAATGACGTCTTGCGAGGATAGTAATAGACATGTTCGCAAAGTTGCTCTAATGCTTCTGAACGTTGCAAAGAGCCTTTGTAGAAACAATGCAGCGTTATCTTCACGCCCATCTCAGCCAGCGCCTTCACACGATAAAATACGTCTATCGCACCGCCATATGTTGGCGGATAAGGGATGTCAAAGGAAATGATATGCAGATGGCGTTCGTTCATCTCGTTACCTGATTGCTGTTATGATTTGCTCAAATTGGCGGGCTTGGTATCGGCGTGTGAAGATTTCTTTGTTGTTCACTGTCTGACGGGTGAAGCCGTTGGCTTGCCACTCCGCGTATTTGTCCAATAAAAAGCTTTTGAGTTGTGCGGTTGTTTTTGCGGCCAGTCCGATGCCTGTCTGTTGAATCAACGCAGCCATGCTGTCTTCGTCGGAAGGAATCAGCACAAAAGGTTTCTCCATGCCGATAGCTTCAAATATCTTTGTGCCAAGAATGCCGTGCTGCCCGTTGCTTGCTGCGGCTCCGAGAGCCACTAAAACCGAACTTTCCGTCATTCGTTCGCCAACGGCTGTACGAGGCACAAAATCATGGCAATGCAAGCATTCTAACGCATGATAATCCTGCGCCAATGCTGTCAACGGGTTCACTAATTCCGGTTCGCAGTAGAAATCCATGGAGAAGGTCTTCTGGCTTATTTTGCCTTCTTTTAACAGTTCTCCGACTGCTTCAAAGAGCATGTTAGGCTGGCGTAATTGCAGATTGATGATCCGTCCAAAGAAAGCCACACGGAAGATGTCGGTTTTCTTGTTTTTTGGTGCAAACTCTCGCTCGTCAAAGCCATTGTATATGCACTCCACGGGCGCTGGCGTAATGCGTTGCAGCAAGTCGCGATGCCAAGGAGAAACGGTGCTCACAGCCGTTGCGTGACGAAGCACATTATTGCGTAAACGGATATTCCTTCGCTCGTATAATTTGCCGAGCAGCCTTTCCGTTCCACATAATCGCGGTAAGGGCGTAGTGAAATAATCCATGTTGCCCCATTGCTCTGCAATATCCCGCAAATCAGCGTAGAACGGAATGTTCCATGCGCGACTTAACCGCAAAGCGGTTAGTAACGGGAAGTAATAATACGTCGAGCAAAGGATGGCCTCAAAATCGCCGGCTTTGTACCGCTTGAGCAGTTCGCGCGTAAAACGCCTCTCTTGAAGCAAGAAAAGTTTATCCATTGCCTTAGCCAACAGATTTTGTTGCGCAGGCAAAGAACCGCTTTCAAGCGTCACTTCCCAGCCGTCAGCCTTCAAATAATGCACCAAGCATGTTACCCGCGGTGCGTTGGATGGCGGTAAAATAGGGTCACTTATGATGAGAAGACGTTTCAATATCGATATCCGATTACAGATTTATAATGCTTTGCATTTTTGCGCGAGGAAGGCTTTTTCTTCTTCGTTCAGTAGCGGTGCCACTTCGTCATAGACACGCTTGTGGTATGCGTTAATCCAGTCTATCTCCTCCTTTGTCATGATGCTCATCTCAATCAGCGAGGTGTCGTAGAAACAGAGCGTGAGCGTCTCGAATTGCAACCATTCATCTTCGGTTGTGGTGGCTTTGGTTTGCGGAGCAGGAATGACGGTAATTAGGTTCTCTGTGCGGATTCCCCATTTGTCCGTACGATAAATGCCCGGCTCGTCAGAGATGATATGCCCCACTTCCAATGCGGTAGGATTATTGTCCGTACGCACGTTTTGCGGTCCTTCGTGGCAGCCTAAGAAATGCCCGACGCCATGACCTGTTCCGTGACCGTATGTAATGCCGGCTTCCCACATAAACTGTTTGGCCAAAGCATCCAATTGGTTACCTCTTGTGCCCCGCGGGAAACGTGCGCGTCCCAATGCAACATGTCCTTTTAGAACGTATGTATAATCCAACTTGGCCTGTTGCGGGATCGGTCCGCCAAGCCATATCGTACGCGTGATATCCGTCGTGCCGTCCAAGTACTGACCACCGGAATCGAGGAGCAGCATACCTTCCGGTTTGACGATGGCGCAGTTCTCTTTGGTGGCTGCATAATGCACGATAGCTCCGTTGCCCAGATAGCCCGCGATAGTGCCAAATGATTCCTCTACGAAGTTCTCACCCATCAAGCGGAACGCATGCAGTTTCTCCATCAGATCCCACTCCGTGAGTCTCTCTACTTTCCACTTTCCGCTATCATCTTTCAACTCTTCGAGCCATTTAAAGAAGCGCGTCAATGCCACGGCGTCTTGTCGCATAGCAATCCGTTCTCCCTCTAACTCCACGGCATTCTTTTTTGCTTTGTCAATCAAAATCGGCGATTTGGCATTGATCTTCTTGCATGCTTCCGGGATAGCTTCAAACAACGCCTCATTCACTCGAGCGCCATCGAAGAGCACCGTGCCTTTGAGGCCTTGAATATGTTCAAAAACCGCTTCATATGGCTTCACGTCAATGGCATTGAAATCCAGGTAGTTCTGTGCCACCGTGTCCACTTTTGCCGGATTCACGAATAGCGTGCATTTATCGTTCTCCAATACCACGTAACTAATCACAACGGGATTGTATTCTACATCATTTCCGCGGATATTCAGTAGCCATGCAATCTCATCCAATGCGCTCACA
The DNA here is from genome assembly GCA_017557345.1 of Paludibacteraceae bacterium. GTDB lineage: Bacteria > Bacteroidota > Bacteroidia > Bacteroidales > Paludibacteraceae > Colicola. The sequence continues at coordinate 12,074 of JAFYZR010000126.1, forward strand.
ATCAGGGCGTTAGCGCCTTTCTTAGCCAATTGTTCCCGCATTCTCGCCAGCTTGCTCTCCACGCTTTCTCCGGCAAAATCGGCGGAGTAGGGATAGAGCTTGTCTTGCGGGATGGCAGGTCTGTTTTCCGTCCAAAGAGGCTTAATCAAATCGATGGATTTCAAGGCAATCTGCTCTTTCCATGCGGCGAAATCATTGACGCTGAACATCTCCGGATTGACGCCCACGATGCCATTCACATGCTCTGCCAGCCAATCTACCACACTCGGGCAGTCAATATCGCTCTCACGCATCAGTTCGATGCCTGAATCTTTGAGTTCAATGCCTGCCTGCAGGTAATAGCGGCTATCGGTCCAAAGCAGAGCTTTGTCCATCGTCACAACGACTGTTCCGCTCTCGCCGTTAAATCCGCTCAGCCACTGCATCTCACACCAATGCGATGCCATGTATTCGCTCGCATGCGGGTCATTTCCCGGCACTACATAGGCCGCTACGCCCGCTTTACTCATTGCCGCACGCAACGCGGCTATTCTCTCATGTACATTCATATAATCACTAATTCCCTAATCACTAATCGCTAATTCCCTAATCACTAATCGCTAATTCCCTAATCACTAATTCGCAATCGCCCGTCAGCGGTATATTCTTTATCTCCGCGTATGATAACCAACTGCCCATCACGGACAATCTTCTGAATCCTGACTTCTGAATCCTTCACACTCTCCATCCCATCCGGCAGGTCTTTGATAAACGCAGCCATGTAATACGGCGCGCAAACGGTATGCGGTAGTGCACCTTCGGCCAGCTGGCCTGTGCGGTTGATGGCATGGCCGTTCTGCGACTGATTCTCATCCCAGAATCCGCGATTAAGCCACGAGGCCATAACGGTTGCACCGGAACCGCCCGAACTCCAATCGCTATCATCTCCGTTGCCCGCTTCTTCCGGGAACCAATAGTTGAGGCCGGTTACATTCTCCAGCGGTTTGAGCGCATTAACCAGGTCTCTGACGAACGCATACTGTCCGGCTTTGCTGCACGTCCATGCATCCTGGGTGTTATAATTGATGCCACTCGTCGGCCAGTTCTGGAAGTTATACGCGCATTCCACGATTTGTACTTGCTTGTCCGGAAAATCAACCGCCAGCTGACGAATGGCTTTGACGAGATTGTTCTTGTCAGATTTGGATTTCACTTGCTCATCCGTTAGATAACCGTGCCAGAACGGGTAGTAACTAAGCCCGATGATGTCAAAATCGATGCCGTTATCCACCAGTTTCTGATAGAAATACTGGTTGTATCCGGAGTTGGTTGGACGGTCGGTATGAATGATAATCTGCGCTTTGGGACACTCGTCTCGCACCGCATCGCAGCCTGCCTTGAGCAAGCCTAAAAAACCGGTCCAGTTGCTGTCTGCTTTATCGTATGGCGCCACTTTGATGCCACATAGGCCATACATGATCTCGTTGCCCACTTGCACCAGGTCAGGCGTTGCCCCGTAAGCCTTCAGCGCAGATAGCACGCTATGTGTGTAATCGCTTACATGTTGCGCCATCGTCGCATCGTCTGACCCTTTCCATGCTTTTGGAGCCTGGATATGCGTGGCGTCAACCCAGGTGTCCGAATAATGAAAATCCAACATAAAGAACGCTCCCGCATCTTTGATGCGTTTGCCCAGCGCTTTGACGTATTCCAGGTCCTGGCAAACAGTCAGATCACTACCGTCAGGGTTGACGAAGATACGCACACGGAAGGTGTTCCAGCCGCAATCGTTAACGAACCACGTTAGCATATTGTCGATTTTTTTGCCGTATGCGTCTTTGTAAGACGAGTTATGCGTTTCGTACTGTGGCAGCAAGGAAATGTCACCGCCTACGTAGCGTTGTTGCTCCGCATCGATCATTCCGCAAAACAGCAGTCCGCACAAAACAGATATCAATAGTTTCTTCATAGTATTTCCTCTTGACTGTGAAACCTTTGCGACTGCAAAGGTACTAAAAAAATCTGACATGTGCAAATTTTTTTGCGATTTTCGATATTCGAATTAGAGATTAGCGTCCATCGGGGACCCCAGATTAAGGAAAAATAGAACATTTTGAGGTGAAAAAAATAGGACAAAACCTCGACATAATACCGATGAAACCTCGATGAACCGTAAAATTGAACATTTTAAGAAAAAAGGTTAAAAGTTAAAAGTATCGAAATTGAAATTGCACATTGCACAATTACATGATATAAGATGTGATATATGTATAATAAAATATTGTATATCAATTAATTAGTACTGATGCAATAAAATTTTAAAAAAACAATAAAAACACTTTTGAATGCTTTTGAGCTAAGCTCATTACGTTATTTACCACCAAAAACTTCTTAAAAGTGAACTTTTAGATAGTTTTTACCGCTAAATCCCGTAACCTTACAGGTAAAAATCATCCAAAAACAAAAACATAAAAAATATTCTTTAATCAAATCGTAAAATAAATATTTGCTCATAAAGCGCTATATATCAGCAAGATATAAGTAGGCTAAATACAATTAACGCATCACTAGTATCAATTAATTATAATTAATTATACTTTAAAATA
>JAFYZR010000127.1 GCA_017557345.1 Paludibacteraceae bacterium
GAAACCCGTTACTACCGGCGCTTGTATCTCCGCTACAGGCATTCTTGTAGAGAGCCAGGGAGCAGGACAAGCCGTGGAAATTCAACTGACCGATTTGGAAGTATACGGTACTGCAGATCCGGAGAAATATCCGCTGCAAAAGAAAGGTTTGAGTATGGAATACCTGCGTACGATCGCCCATTTGCGCCCTCGTACCAATACATTTGGAGCAGTCTTCCGTATTCGTCATAACATGGCGATGGCTATCCATACGTATTTCCATGAGCATGGCTATTTCTACTTCCATACGCCGCTTATCACCGCAAGCGATTGCGAGGGTGCCGGCCAGATGTTCCAAGTGACAACGAAGAATCTGTATAACCTGAAAAAGACAGACGATGGTCAGATTGACTATAGTGATGATTTCTTCGGAAAGATGGCAGCCTTGACCGTAAGCGGTCAATTGGAAGGTGAACTCGGAGCGATGGCCTTAGGAAAGATTTACACCTTCGGTCCTACCTTCCGCGCAGAGAATAGCAACACACCACGTCACTTGGCTGAATTTTGGATGATTGAACCCGAGGTGGCATTTATTCAAAAGGAAGAATTGATGGATCTGGAAGAGGATTTCATCAAATACTGCGTACGTTGGGCTCTGGAGCATTGTATGGATGATCTGGAGTTCCTCAATCAATTTGTGGACAAAGGTCTTATTGAACGCTTGAAATCCGTAGTAGATACAGAGTTCGTACGACTACCCTATACAGAAGGAATCAATATTCTACAAGAAGCTATCAAGAACGGTCATAAATTTGAGTTCCCATGCAACTGGGGCGATGATTTAGCATCCGAACATGAACGTTTCCTTGTAGAAGAACACTTCCGCAAACCGGTTATCATGACCGATTATCCGAAAGACATCAAAGCCTTCTATATGAAGATTAACGAGGATGGCAAGACAGTTCAGGGCACCGATGTACTCTTCCCTCAAATAGGCGAGATTATCGGAGGATCTGTTCGTGAAGAGAGTCTGGAGAAACTGAATGACGAGATAGACAGACGTCATATCCCGATGAAGGACATGTGGTGGTATTTGGATACTCGCCGTTTCGGTTCAGCTCCGCATGCAGGATTTGGTCTTGGGTTTGAGCGATTGATGCTCTTTGTAACAGGAATGCAGAACATACGTGACGTGATTCCTTTCCCACGTACACCCAAAAGTGCTGAATTTTAATAATAAACACCATAAGAAACACTAACAAACAATCATTATGAGAAACAAACTCTTATCTCTGATGTTTGCGCTGGCAATCGGCATTAGCGCGATAGCGCAGACATCACTCAAGGGTCGAGTGATTGACGAAGCGACACAGACACCTGTCGTAGGCGCAAAAGTAACACTCGCCAATCAAAACATCTCCACCACAACGAATGGTTCAGGAGAGTTTTCACTACTCTATTTGGAGGCGATGGACGAAGAAGTGATTATCGAGGCAGAAGGCTATGTAGCCGCCCTCGAATTGATTAACCTTCAGGAAAATCAAGAAAATCAGTTAGATGCCATCTCGCTCCAGCAGGACATCGCATCACAAGCCCAAAGTGAGATTCTGCTGAACTTGACAGAGGAAGAAATGACAGATGATGAAGGTCGTTCACAATCTCAAGCATCTGCTTCTTCCGCAGCGACCGATGTATTCAATTCCAGTACCTCCTTCGCTTGGTCCACAGCGCGTTATCGCAATCGTGGTTATCAATCGTATGAGGAGAATTACTACATTGAAGGTCTGCATTTCAATTCGCAGGAGCGTGGACAGTTCAACTATTCAGCCATGGGCGGTCTGAACGATGCAAGCCGTTATAAAGAGGTTCTCAATCCGATTGAGGCAACCAACTTCAGTTTCGGCGGAATCGGTCAATCGACCAATTACCTAATGGGAGCTACGCGTTATGCACAAGGCTGGAAAGTAGGTGTAGCAGGTACGAATCGTAACTACAAAGCTCGTATTAATGCGACCTATGCAAGTGGTTTAATGCCAAGCGGTTGGGCCGTTACAGCTCAGTTGGCTTACCGTTTTTCTCCGTACATCGACAACAAGGGTATCATTGGCGAAGGTATCAAGTATTATTCATTGGGCTATTTCTTGACTGCAGAGCGCGTATGGGATAATGCCCGTTTGAAACTGATTACTTTCGGTGCTCCTACAGAACGTGGTCAGAATGCAGCAGTTACGCAAGAAGTGTATGACTTAACCGGTTCGAATAACTACAATCCTTATTGGGGTTATCAAAACGGTAAGGTGCGTAACTCGCGTATCGTGAAGTCTTATGATCCAACCGTTATTGCAGCCTATGAGTTCAAATTGGATGACGCACAGAAATTTAAAATAGCAGCAGGCTATCACTACTCATGGTATTCCAACTCTGCTATCAATTTCTTTAATGCTCCAGATCCACGTCCGGATTACTACCGCAACCTGCCTTCCTTCATGTGGGACGGACAGATTGCCAATCCGAACTACGAGCCATCTGCTTCGCAACTTTATGACGAGAACGGAGCGCATTATCCTTGGGGATTATTTGTCGGTCAAGACATGAACGGCAACAGCTACGGATCCGGTTTTATCGGTCATGACGGGAATTTAGTCGGACCGTCAATTGACGAGAAACAATACAATGACCTTGTAGATCTCTGGAAAAGCCGTGACAACAAGACCACACAGATTGACTGGGACAATCTCTACGCAGCTAACTACGCTAACAATCACAATGATCCGAATGCGTCTGCGCGCTATATTGTAGAACGTCGTCATAATGATATCCAAGAGGCAATCGGCTCATTCAACTATGTCAACACACAATTTGATCATTTGAGAATGACTCTCGGCGTTGAGGGTAAGTTCTCACAAGGTATTCACTATAAGACCATCGATGATCTATTAGGCGGTAATCAATGGATTGACATTGATGCGTTTGCAGATCGTGATATTAAAGAGTTGGCCACTAACAGCGGTTTTACTCAGAAAGACATTGAGAATGTTCGCAAGAATGAGATTGCAAGCGATTATAACAATGTAATTAAGGATAATGGCCGTCGATACGGTTATGACTACCGCATAAACATGGGTGATATCAAAGCATGGTTCCAGAATGAGTGGAATTTCACCGAAGTGGATGTTTACTATGCACTAGCATTCGATTATAGCAGCATGCAACGTAGCACCAACATGCTTAATGGTCGTGCTTGGTATCTAACCTATTCGGCCGAGAAACAACAAATGGAGCATCCTGAATATTACTTCGGTAAAAATGCCTATGCACAACTATCAGCCAAAGGATTAGAGAATTTGGAACAACAAGTGCAAGCGGGCACAACCTATCTTGGCGATGCACACCATTTCTTAGATCCGGCTTTCAAAGCAGGAGCAACATACAAGATCAACGGACGTAACCGACTGAAAGTAAATGCATTAGCTGAAACTAAATCACCGTTTGCGCGTGATGCATATATCTCTCAGCGTGTACACGACCGCGTTGTTTCCACTATCTACACACATGATAACGCTAAGAATCTTAAAGAATTCTATGCTTCAAGCGAAAAGATTGTGTCTGCAGACTTGACCTACGAATTCAACTATCCAATTGTTCGCGGTCGTATTACCGGTTTCTTTACCCAAAGTTGGGATGGAACCGAGCTTAACGGTTACTATGATGACGAGGCTCGTACGTTCGTCAATCAAGCGATGACAGGAATTGACAAACGGTATATCGGATTAGAAGCAGCCGCTGCATTTAAACTAGGCACATACTTCACTCTTACACCGTTTGTATCAGTTGGCGATTATCGATATACAAGCGATGCTCTTGCCGTAAGTTCTGCAGAAAACGGAATGCCTATGACGCAAGATGACGTAACCAAATCACTTGTTTTTGAAACGACTGACAAAGTATTACTCAAGGGTTTGCATCTAGCTTCCGGACCACAAGTAAACGCAAGTCTCAAGTTATCGTTCTTCCACTCCAAAATGTGGTTTGCTGATGTAACGGTTAGCTACCATGACTGGAACTATCTCTCTGTAGCGCCAAGTCGTCGTATGCAAGGTTTGTACACAGGCATTCGTTACGATGGCACTCATGTGAACGGATGGTTTGGAGATGAGTTCTCGAATGCCATTGAAACAACGGATGGTAATGCCATTCGCTACACGATAGACGAGAATAACAACGTACAATATGAGAATGCGGTACTTGACGAGAACGGAGTACCTGTCCTGCGTTATCCATACAACATTATGACTATGCAGGAAAGTTTAGCGGCCACTAATCCTCTGAACCGCTTCCTTATTGATGCTTCGGTTGGCAAATTGCTTTATCTGCCAAATCGTCAATCGCTATCTATTAACCTGAGCGTTACTAACCTTACGAACAATACACACTTTAAGACCGGCGGTTATCAACAAGCTCGTCTGCCGCGTGGTGTTCGTCAAGGCGAAGCCGACTATCACAACTCGGTTATCACAGCTAACGCATGGAAATTCCCATCCAAGTATTACTATGCTTGGGGAGCTAACTTCTTCTTAACAGTAACTTATAAATTCTAAACAATATGAAGACTATCAAATATCTATCGTACTTTGTAGTTGGTACTTTAGTACTTTCCTTGTCCTCTTGTGAACCCCGTGCATTGACTGAAGAAGATGTGCTCGTAATGAATGAAGAGCAATTGCTTCAGGAATTGGCGGCTGAGAATCCAAACGGCGAATATACTATATACAATTTCGACGATTTGTTGGATGCGTTTATGACAGAGAAAGGTAATTTCAAGAGTGATAGCAGCCTCTATCGTACACGTTCAGCATACAAGAATCTGTACCTGTTCTCCATTGATACGCTACCGGTTAACGGTCCCGGAATCTATATTCGTGGACGCGTAGCAACGGATGATTACGGAGGCAATTTCTATAAATCGCTTGTTCTTCAACAAACAAAAGATTGGCAAACAGGGGAAATGATTGATCCTCAAGGTCTGCGTATTTCATTGGATATGGGATCAGCCGGAGGATTGTATCAGCAAGGACAAGAGATTATTATTCGTTGTAATGGAATGGCTATCGGCCGTTACGCCAACGAGCCGCAATTATGCGTTCCGTCGAACAACAATAATATCTTTGCCAGTTCAGCCAAAGAGAAAACCGGTTGGGCTCCGGGACGTATTCCTTCCGCTCAATTCCGCAACGCTACACGTTTGATAGGCGGACCGGATAAGAGTAAATTAGTTTATGACGAAATGACTCTTGCTGAATTATCCAGCAAGTATCTAAGTCTGTATAATGACGTTGTGGGAGCCCGTAAACGTGACGGACGCTTGGTTAAAGTCGTTAATGTTCACTTCACCGGAGAATACGACGAATTGAACGTAGGACCTACTCCATGTAACCGTTATGAAGGCGATGCAGACGTAACAGACGGAAATCCCGAGAAAGACAAGAATGCATGCACCTTCGGTCCGACAACCGGAAATGTGGGCTATCCGCAGTCACGCTTTGTTGCCGATGATTCGGGAGCTCATAAGGTATTGGTTTCTACATCTGAATATGCACGTTATGCCTATTACTATTTGCCAGCAGCCAAATATGTAGGTTCTATTACCGGCATATTAGGATATTACATGGATAATGGTCGTTATGAGCCGGATGGCGGCGAATGGTCTATTACGCCATGCAACTTAGAAGATATTCTACCGGAATGCCAAGCAGAAGGAGCCGATCCTCGTTGGATTCCGACCGAATGGAAATTAGGTGTAGCACAACCAAACGACTAAATGAACTGGCTGGACGTATTATTACTCTTGCCGCTTCTTGTAGGCCTTGTTAGAGGCTTAATGCGCGGGTTTATCTCCGAGATTATCGCCATTGCGGTGGTAATTCTCGGAGTACTCGGCGCAAAACTATTGGCCAAAGCCTTTTCCGGATGGTTACTCGCACAATTTGCCTGGCCTCAAGGAATATGTGATGTAGTGGCTTATACGTTGCTATTCCTCGCTATTGCTATTGTGCTCTCGCTATTGGCACGATTACTGACCAAATTTATGCGTGCTATTCATCTGGGCTGGGCAAATCGGCTTCTCGGAGGAATATTCGGCATATGTAAATACGGAATCCTTGTATTAATTGCGGTTTTTATAATGGATCGTACCAACGAGTCGTTTCATTGGGCAGATGAGGCACCTATCGTTCAGACATCGATTGTTTATCCGCATATGGTAAAAGCGACAAATGCTGTATTATCTTTCTCTTGGAGCGAACATAGGGAATCGTGAGCAGACCATCCGCAAAGCGATAAAATCGATTGAGCAGCATATAGGATCCGTCCCACGTTGCTCATCTTTTTATTATTCGGCACCATGGGGCTTTACATCCGAGCATGAATTTTGCAATATATGCTGTGCGCTAGAAACGCAGAAAGAGCCATTTGAAGTGCTTGGTGCTACGCAAGAGATAGAAAAACAATTGGGTCGCATGCACAAATCGGCAAACGGCCAATATACGGATAGAACCATCGATATAGATATTATTCGAGCTTTTGACGGAGAGAAAGAAATTATTCTAAATACAGAACGGTTGCAACTTCCGCATCCTTTGTGGGAACAACGTGAGTTCGTTAAAAAACCATTGAACGAAATTATAGCATGATAACATTTATTATTGCATTAGTTCTTTTAATAGTAGGCTTTTTTACCTACGGCGTACTTGTTGAGCGGATTTTCGGTATAGAGCCGGAACGTAAGACTCCTGCGCTCACCAAGACAGACGGCGTGGATTTTGTGCCGATGGCGCCATGGCGAATCTTTCTCGTGCAATTTCTCAATATTGCAGGTTTAGGTCCGATTTTCGGAGCAATCATGGGTATATTCTACGGTCCTGCAGCATTTCTATGGATTGTATTTGGTACGATTTTCGCCGGTGGCGTGCATGATTATCTAAGTGGCATGCTTTCTATCCGCAAAGGCGGAGTATCGTTGCCGGATATCGTAGGCGACGAATTAGGCAAAGGGACAAAAGTGTTCATTCGTATTCTTTCGTTGGTATTACTGATTTTACTAACCACGACGTTTTTGAGCGGTCCTGCTACTCTACTCCAAGGATTGGCAGGTCTCGGTTCAATGGATTTCCATGGACACATGATTCCTATTGTATGGGTTTTGATTATTTTCGGTTACTATGCATTAGCTACGGTACTTCCTGTTGATAAACTAATTGGCCGTTTCTACCCTATTTTCGGCGGTATATTGCTGTTTATGGGTTTAGGAATCATGGTAGTCATGCTTGGCTGGCATAGTAGCGAAATGCCGGAAGTATTTGACGGCCTACAAAACAGACAAACAAATGGTTTGCCGTTGTTTCCTATGATGTTTGTCAGTATAGCCTGTGGCGCTATTTCCGGTTTTCACGGGACACAAAGTCCCATCATGGCGCGATGCGTGACAAATGAACGTCAAGGCCGCTGGATTTTCTACGGAGCGATGGTTGCCGAAGGCATTCTTGCACTTATTTGGGCAGCAGCAGCCGGTACGTTCTTTGCCGATCCGGAAACTGGATTATACGGAATTGACGGTTTGCAAACATTTGCAGCCAAACATCCGGGCGAAAATATTGCCGCTTTGGTGATCGATAGAGTAAGCCGTTCCTGGTTAGGAACTATTGGTGGCATTCTTGCCATTATCGGCGTAATAGCAGCTCCTATCACAAGTGGCGATACGGCTTTGCGCTCGGCTCGCCTGATTGTAGCAGACTTCCTCAAATGGGATCAACGTCCAATTCCGAGACGATTAATCATCGCTTTTCCGCTTTTTCTCTGTGTTTTCGGGATGGTTTTTGTCGATTTTAACATCGTATGGCGTTATTTTGCATGGACCAATCAAACTCTGGCTACATTTACATTATGGGCCGGAACAGTATGGCTATATAAGAAGGAAAAAGTGGACGGCAAATATAAATACGGTTGGCTGATTGCCGCTATTCCTGCAGCATTCATGACCGTTGTTTGTATCAGTTATATTTTAATTGCGCCAGAAGGTTTCCATTTACATTTATGGTAAAAAGTGCACAATATATTATTTCCAATCCTGACGTATCGGGTTGTCCGCAAAGCAATCTGCCGGAATACGCCTTTATCGGCCGGAGTAATGTCGGGAAATCGAGTTTGATTAATATGCTTTGCCACAATCCCAAGTTGGCAAAGACCAGTCAAAAGCCAGGTAAAACGCTGTTAATCAATCATTTCCTAGTTGAGAGTCAAGAGTCGCGAGTTAAGAGTCAAGAGTGGCATTTGGTTGATTTGCCCGGTTACGGTTATGCTCAAGCCGGGCAAAAACAGCGCGAAGCGCTCAAGAAAATGATTGAGCGTTATTGCCTACTCCGCGAACAATTGGTTTGTCTGTTTGTATTGATTGATTGTCGTCATGAGCCGCAAAAGATTGATTTAGAGTTTATTAACTGGCTGGGAGAAAACGGAGTGCCTTTTGCTCTTGTTTTCACGAAAGGCGATAAATTGGGCAAAGTGCGCCTCAAAGAGAATGTGGAAGCATACAAAGCGCGGTTGCTGGAAGATTGGGAAGAATTGCCACCCGTTTTCGTCACATCAGCAGAAACCGGTCTTGGAGGAGAAGAATTGACAGCCTACATTGAAAGTATTAACGAAGAACTGAAATCTTAAAAATCGTACATTTTTTGCATCGGTTTTGCATAGGTAAAAACCTCGACATAATACCGATGAGACACCGATAAAATACCAATCACACCATCTATGGGCAAAATCTTAAAAATAGTAAACTTTTTGTTGCTGTGCATGTGTAGCATTTTTGCATATGCGCGGAATGCCCGTGTCTATGGTTATGTGGTGGATCAAAATAATGTTGGAATCGAATTGGCGAACGTGGTTGTTCTAAATGCAGATCGCCCGATTGGCACATCGACCAACAAAAACGGCTATTATGAACTGCTTATCGAAGAATCGGATACCGTCGTGCTGAATTTTTCGATGATCGGTTATACAACTGTGCAACAACGCGTTATCGATTTGCGCGATGTGCTCAATATCAATGTTCAGCTGCTCACAGACGAACAATTATTGACGGAAATCGAGGTGCGTGGCATCAAACATACCCAAGGAACGATGGATCATATCGATGCTTCAGCAACTCGCATAATGCCGGATGCGACGGGCGGATCGATTGAAAGTCTGTTGATTACGTTTGCAGGAGTAAGTCAGACCAATGAATTGAGTTCGCAATATAATGTTCGTGGCGGCTCTTTTGACGAGAATTCCGTGTATGTGAACGGGATTGAAGTTCATCGGCCATTACTGATTCGTAGCGGACAGCAAGAAGGATTGTCTTTTGTTAATCCGGAAATGGTTGAAAATGTGTCCTTTTCAGCCGGCGGTTACGGAGCGCAATATGGCGATAAGATGTCTTCCGTGCTGGATATCACCTATAAGCGTCCAACGGCTTTTGAAGCGAGTTTGAGTGCCAGTTTGCTTGGCGCACAACTGTATGTCGGTCATGGAGACAGCACTTATAGCATGATGCACGGCTTGCGCTATAAGACGAGCAAATATATGCTTGGCGGCTTGGCAACTGCAGGCAATTATCAGCCGACATATATTGATTATCAGACGTTTATCACATGGAAAGTAGCGCCCAAATGGCATATGTCATTCTTAGGAAACGTCAGTCAAAATGACTATCGTTTTACTCCGGACTCTCTTTCTGAGTCGTTTGGCGGACAAAATACCAAGAATTTGACTATTTATTATGACGGCCAAGAGAAAGATCGCTTCCTTACTGCTTTTGCGGCCTTAAGTGCCAAGGGAAACGTGAGCCGAGAAGTAGAGATCGGTTTTGACGCCAGCGGATTCTATACAAACGAACGTGAAAACTTTGATATTACAGGCCAATACGTACTATCCAATGCGCCTGCAGATGGGTCGTCAAGCAGCACAAATGTGCAGACAGAACAAGTAGATCCGACTCAAGGACAGAGTTCCGTTCTCGGCACAGGCATATTTCATCAGCATGCGCGGAACAGTTTGGAAGCAAGCGTAATTACACTCGCACATAATGGTTCGTGGAAACATGAAGGCAACACGCTGAGTTGGGGAGTTAGCGGCCAAGCAGAATTGATTCGCGACCATATTTCCGAATGGGAATGGCGTGATTCAGCCGGTTATTCAATGCCCGATGACGGACAATCCATGGAACTATACTCTGCTATGCGTGGCGACAGTTCGATGCTATCCGCACGTGTGCAAGGCTACCTGCAAAATGAACATAAATGGAATACGACTTCCGGGCAATGGATACTAACAGTAGGCGGACGACTGCAATGGTGGAGCTGGAACAACGAAATTCTACCTTCTCCTCGCGCATCTATTGAATGGATTCCCGGATGGAAACGCGATTTCTGTTTCCGATTGGCAACCGGTCTATACTACCAAGCGCCATTCTATAAGGAATTGCGTGATACCATAACGGATGAAATGGGAGTGACGCGCATTCAGCTGAATAGAGATTTGCGCGCTCAACGTTCGGTACATGTTGTTCTGGGCGGTGATTATTACTTCCGCGCATGGGGAAGACCATTCAAATTTACTGCTGAAGGATATTATAAATATATCGACCGTATGGAGAGCTACTCCGTTGATAATGTGCGTGTTCGCTATTCCGGTCAGAATGATTCTCAAGGCTATGCAGGCGGTGTAGATCTGAAATTATACGGCGAATTGGTACCAGGCGCGGATTCATGGATTTCGTTCTCTACTATGGTAGCACGGCAACGGCTGAACGGTTCAACCCTATGGATTCCTTCGCCAACGGAACAACGCTATAATTTCTCCATGCTGTTCCAAGACTATATTCCGCAATTGCCGCAACTGAAGTTCCATATCAAAATGCAATTCTCGGAAGGACAACCCTATTACGCGCCACGCAATAACCAAGCATGGGGACGTATGCCGATGTATAAACGTATTGATTTAGGTGCGACCTATCTTTTCAACGCACAAACGGCTAAGTTCATGCGCGCGGCAAGTGCCAAACATGTCAAACAATGGGCTATCCAGTTTGAAGTATTTAACCTTGTCGGCTGGAATAACGTCAACTCCTATTTCTGGGTTGCAGATGCATACGGTCAACAATGGGCAAGCCCAAACTATCTTACCGGGCGCAGATATAACTTGAAAATAACAGTAGATCTTAGATAAACAAATATATGGCTAACGAAAAGACAACCAATGATTTAACCCCGATGATGAAGCAGTTCCGCGACATCAAGACACAGTATCCGGACGCGATGCTTCTCTTTCGTTGCGGCGACTTCTATGAGACCTACGCAGAAGATGCGTTGAAAGCCAGCAAGATACTCAACATCACGCTGACACACCGTTCAAACGGAGGCACCTCTGCCGCTCAACCGATGGAAATGGCCGGATTCCCGTTCCACGCGCTTGACACCTATTTGCCCAAACTGGTGCGAGCAGGTCTGCGTGTGGCAATCTGCGACCAACTTGAAGATCCTAAGTTGACAAAGAAACTGGTTAAACGCGGTGTTACAGAACTGGTTACGCCAGGTGTCAGTTATTCAGATACCACGCTGACCCAGAAAGAGAATAACTGGGTTGCATGCCTTCATTTTGACAAACATGTTATCGGCGTAGCTTTCCTAGATATATCTACCGGCGAGTTCGTGGCCGGACAAGGAGATAGCGATTATATCGACAAACTGCTGACTAACTTTGCGCCAAAGGAAGTTCTACACTTACGCGGACGTAAAAACGATCTCGAAAACCTATTTGGTTCTAAGTTCTTTACCTTTGAACTCGAGGACTGGATGCTCGTAGAATCCACCGCCAAAGAGCGGCTGCAGAAACTATGGGGAGTCTCGTCTCTCAAAGGATTCGGACTCGAAAAGATGCCAGCCGGAGTGACTGCCGCAGGAGGTATATTGATGTACCTCGATATGACACAACACCTACAGACCGGGCACATCCAACATCTAAGTCGTATCGAAGAAGACAAATATGTTTGGCTTGATCGTTTCACGATTCGCAATCTGGAACTGATTGGCGGCCAGACAGCCGAAAGTCACACACTTTATGATGTCATCGACCGTACTATAACGCCTATGGGTGGACGTCTGTTGCATCGATGGATGGCATTTCCTCTGAAAGAAGTACGCCCGATACGCAATCGTCAAACCGTAGTAGAACACCTCTTTAAAAACCCGGATGCACGCGAAATATTACACAATGCGCTCGCGCAGGTGCAAGATATGGAGCGTATTGTCAGTAAAGTATCTACCGGTCGTATCGGTCCACGTGAAATGGTGCAATTGGGGCGCGCTTTACGTGCTGTCAAACCCATCAAAGATATATGCGAAGCCGCGCAAGACAATGCCTATTTATCGTTATTAGGTGAGCAACTCGACCCCTGTGCGGAAATGCGAATGCGTATCGAACAAGAGATTGTGCCTGATCCGCCTATCGCACAAGGACGCCCAAATATCATCGCAAGAGGAGTTGACACAGAATTAGATGAACTGCGCGCTATTCAATCTGACGGAAAAGATTATCTGCTGCAAATTCAGCAACGTGAGGTAGAGCGAACCGGCATTACGAGCCTTAAGATAGGCTATAACAACGTATTCGGATATTATCTTGAAGTACGGAACACATATAAAGATCAAGTGCCACCAGAGTGGATTCGTAAGCAGACACTCGTTTCTGCAGAGCGCTATATAACAGAAGAACTCAAGACTTATGAAGAGAAGATAACTACTGCCGAAGAACGCATCCAAATCATAGAAAATCGTCTATATCAGGAACTCATGTTGGCGCTTAGCGAATGGGTACCACAGATGCAACTAGATGCTAATGTGCTGGCACAACTCGATTGTTTGCTCTCCTTTGCTACAGTAGCCGCAGAAAATCGTTACGTCTGCCCCGATGTTAACGATAGCCTTGTTATCGATATTCGCCAAGGCCGTCACCCCGTGATAGAGCAACAGATGCCGCCCGGAGAACAATATATTGCCAACGATGTGCTGCTCGATAACAAAAACCAACAGATTATCATCATCACAGGACCGAACATGGCCGGTAAATCCGCCCTACTCCGCCAGACAGCACTTATCGTTCTTATGGCCCAAATGGGTTCGTTTGTACCTGCAGAAAGTGCATCTATCGGTATAGTAGATAAGATATTCACGCGTGTTGGTGCAAGCGATAATATTTCATTAGGCGAATCTACATTTATGGTGGAGATGAATGAGGCTGCTTCTATCCTCAACAACCTCTCGGAGCGCAGCTTAGTTCTTTTTGACGAACTTGGACGAGGCACAAGCACATACGATGGTATTTCCATAGCTTGGGCCATCGTGGAATATATACATGAAAACCGCGGACATGCCAAGACGCTCTTTGCTACCCATTACCACGAACTGAATGAGATGGAGAAGACCTTCGAACGTATCCGCAATTACAATGTTTCCGTACGAGAAGTAAACGGCAAAGTTATCTTCCTCCGCAAACTCGTACGTGGCGGTTCTGAACATAGCTTCGGTATTCATGTGGCAAAACTCGCAGGAATGCCGGCCTCTATCGTTGATCGAGCGAACCAAATACTTGCGGACTTGGAGCGCGCAGCGAAAAACGGAGATATCGCCAAACCGATTGAGCATATCGGAGAAACGCGAGAAGGTATGCAACTCAGTTTCTTCCAGCTCGACGATCCTGTTCTTGAGCAAATACGGGATGAAGTTAAATCACTTGATATCAATAATTTAACGCCTCTCGAGGCACTCAATAAACTATCAGAAATTAAACGATTAGTAGGAGGTAAATAATGAGAGTAAAAAAGAGATACATATTGCGAACTATTTTAGCCATCTTGTGCATCATTATGCTCATTGCAGCTTCGTTCGCCATGAAGCACTATTATCGCTTGGAAATCAGTAACTTCCGTTCGTTGGATGGAGAGAGCCATGCCTATAACATATACCCCGGTTCGTCCATCGATAGTGTATTAACACTCATGGAGGCCGATTACGACATCGGGAGTCATCAGGACTTCAAACTACATGCGCGCCACCTACATTTTAACTATCCTGAACCCGGACATTACGAATTTGGCAACCAATTGGGTAACCGTGAACTCATTGAACGACTTAAGTTCGGACATCAAACACCTGTTAAGATTACATGGAATAATTATGTGCGGACACGCGAAGATTTAGCCGGCAAAGTGACAACACATCTTATGATGGATAGTGTCACCCTGCTCCAATACCTTGAAGATGACGAATTCCTCAAGCAATACAATCTCAACAAAGAGACCAGTCGTTGTCTTTTCATCCCAAACACTTACGAAGTCTATTGGAATATATCACCGGAACGCCTCTTCGAACGAATGAATAAAGAATATAATGCCTTTTGGACCGAAGAACGACGCGCCAAAGCTGACTCCATAGGACTCACGCCTGTAGAAGTAGCCATCATCGCTTCGATTGTTGAAGGAGAGAGTCATAACAAGCGCGAAATGCCAATTATTGCCAGTCTATATATCAACCGCGTACATAAAGGCATGCTGTTACAAGCCTGTCCTACCATCAAATATGCCGTGGGCGATTTCAAACTCAAACGAATCCTATATCGCCATCTTCAAGTTGATTCGCCTTATAACACCTACAAGAATCCCGGTCTACCACCGGGCCCAATACGTTGTCCTGCGCCTACTACCATGGATATGGTACTTAACGCGCCGAAGACGAACTATCTCTATATGTGCGCAAGTCCTGAATTAAATAATACGCATATCTTCTCTTCCGCATATGGCAATCATGCTGCAGCCGCAAGACAATACAGACATACGATGGATACAATTCATTGGGACAGATGATTTGGGATAAAAACGATGATATTAGATTAATTGAGTGCACCAACATTGCACGGACTATCCAACGTCATCTCAACGAATGTCGAGAGGAACGCCGGCCTTATGTCTTTGTGACGAACACAATGACTATCAAGCCATTACGTCGATTGCTTGTACCCGTTTCCATGCTGGAAGAAGAAACATACAAAGCAGAAATTTGTACTTATCTTGCACGTAAAACAGGCGCACATATCATTCTGCTTCAAGCTAATGACTACGGTTCGCATGCTAAGCAGAATGTTAACCGCATAGTCACACATATCAATGCTATTCGGGAAAAATCCAAAGAAAACATCACATATGAAGTTGTCATTGCAAAAAAAGATAGTTTTAAACTAACCATAGAAGCATCCGAAAGACAACGGGATTTTCAACACGACTTACTTATCCTAACTGCGAGCCGAGACTATGGACTAGATGATATTCTTTTCGGTCCCCCGGAACGCAAGGCAATCCAACGCTCTCTCGTACCGGTGATGTTGATTAATCCAAGAGATGATCTTTTCTCTCTCTGTGATTAACGTTTTGCAACATGATGATGCATTTTTTTGACAAAATGACAAAATTATCAATTTTTTCGATAAATTATGCCATTTTGCAAAGTCTATTTTGCATTTTTTACTTTTTTGATACTTTTTTATATAATTATTTGGTCATATCGATAAAAAGCAGTACTTTTGCATCGTGTTTTTCATGGTATTAGATTTTAAGGTTAAATGAAAAGATTGGGTTGTCGGGAGACAACCTTCTTTTTTTTACACTTTTTTGAATTTTTTTTATTTTTTATTTGCGTATATCAAAAAAAAGCAGTACCTTTGCACCCGCTTTTCGATTTAAGCAACGAATTGCCGTTTCCGCGCGCCGATTAGGCGAGCACTAGGAGAGGTGGGTGAGTGGCTTAAACCAACAGTTTGCTAAACTGTCGTACGGGTAACTGTACCGGGGGTTCGAATCCCCCCTTCTCCGCAAGAGACACCGATTGGGTGTCTCTTTTGTTATTATATGTGATTTTTTTTCTCTTTTTTTTGTTTATATCAAAAAAAAGCAGTAATTTTGTGAGCAAATTATACATACCATGGCTAACAATACAGAAATAGAACGCAAATTCTTGGTTACATCTGAGGATTTTAGGGAACAATCTGTTGCACAACATGAGATTATGCAGGGTTATTTATGCAAAGACCCTGAGAAGACTATACGCGTTCGTATACGCGATAAGCAGGCATTCATCACCATAAAATCAAATATTTTGAGACAAGGTTTGGCAAAATTCGAATGGGAACGAGAAATTAACATCGATGATGCAAAAGAATTGATGGCCATCTGTCTGCCTGGCGCTATCTCAAAAACACGCTATATTATTCCTGCAGAACCTTATGACGGTGCTGAGCGCAAATGGGAAGTTGACGTGTTCCATGGGCGTTTGGAAGGACGTATTCTTGCAGAAATAGAATTAGGCAATGAAAATGAACCATTCATAAAGCCTAAATGGCTTGGAGATGAAGTAACCGGTCTGCCGCAGTATTATAATGCCAATATGTAATTTTATGCGCCGTTTTTTACCCATATGCTGTATGATGCTCTATTCGGTATTCGTCTACTCGCTTACAATACCGAAAGGAACGCTGTATTTTGATAACAGCAAGACCAAGTATTCTACAGTGCGCTTTGTGTATGGCAGCGACACACAACAAGAGACCTACGTCTTAGCAATGACTTTAGACGGCAACAAATGGCGTGTCTCTATTCCAGAACAGGTAAATAATATGTATCGCTTCACTTTCGTGGGTGGTGAAGTCAGTACAGGCAAGCAAAATATGTATTTTAGTGACTATAAGGAATATGTCAGCAAGACCTTGAATCTCAACCGAACCGCTACCTCAGAAGCGCAGATGAATGCAGGCGAGATTTTCGTACCGGAGTCTGGCGACAACTGGGCACAAGGAGCTTGGACTACTCTCGCCTTATGGCAAGCTTCACAAGGTTCAGGTTCTGCCACTATCTCTGGTACGCTACCGGTTGTTTACATCAATACCAATGGAGGTGCTGCTATCGATAGCAAAGATACATATGTAGCCGGTTCCGTGTATATCGACCCGCTTTCTACAGGCTCAACAGCACTTGGCACACAAACTACGCCTGTCTCCGCACAGTTCAAAGGCCGTGGCAATTGGACTTGGTCGGCTTTCGACAAGAAGCCCTATAAAATTAAATTTGATGCCAAACAATCGGTTCTGGGCATGCCGAATAACAAACACTGGTGCTTGATGGCTTATGCGGATGACTATTTAGGGTATCTCAAGAACCCGGTTGGACACATGCTCAGCGAAGTACTGGATCTCAAATGGACTCCACATATCAAGCCTGTAGAGCTTGTCATTAACGGCCAGTATCAAGGGCTCTATTTCCTCACAGAGCATATACGCATCGCAGGCAAAAGAATCAATATTACCGAGCAAGAGGACAATGCAACTGATTCTGTTTCCGGAGGTTGGCTTGTAGAGATTGACAACTATCGAGAGGAAAATAATATCGAGTTTTACGAAGGTAATGGACAGTTCGTCATGGTTACCATCAAAGAGCCGGAAGTACTATCCAATGCACAGCATTCATATGTCCAATCGCAGATGAATGCACTCAATTCGGCCATCTATGGTTCTTCCGCAGACAAATTGTGGGGGCTGCTTGATCTTAATGAGGCGGCGAAATATTACTTGGTACAGGAAATCATGGAGGATTGCGAATCCTATCATGGAAGTTGTTATCTTTACAAAGACCGCGACCGCAACGGACAGAAAGCCAAGTGGTGCTTTGGACCCGTTTGGGACTTCGGCAATGCTTATAATAGGCATCATTATTGGAATACAGAGAACTGGATATACGTTGCCCCTGAGTTCCAACAATATTGGATTGGCAAAATTGCCACATGGCCGGAGTTCCAGGATAAAGTGCAGGAATATTGGTATGTCTTCTATCATTCCCAGCAAGACATCATCCGCGAGCAGATTGCTTCCTTCGTTTCCTCTGTTGCACAGGCTGCGAAGAATGATGCTACTGTTTGGAATGGCACAAATAACTACTGTGAAAATAGCAACATGATGCAAAAACAAAATGACTTCTTAACTGAATTCAACTGGCGCATCAACTGGCTCTATTCCAAGTGGGGAGAAGGGAAACAATCAACGCACGATATAACGCCCTCCACTACAGACCAAAATCAAAGTATAAAAATCCTCCGCAACGGGCAGATATTCATTATGCGCAATGGATGCACTTATACCCTTACCGGCGCACGCGTAGAATAACCGCCCACAAACATTGTAAACAAAACAACATCATATCATGAAAAAACTCATTCTGTTCTTTCTATGCTGCTCTATCAGCGTTAATCTAATGGCAGATACCAAACGTATCTATTGCAAGATGACACAGTCTTGGTGGACTGCCGATAATGCAGCCGTTGCTGCGCATACTTGGGGTTCAGGAACAGGAACTACATGGCCTGGCAAACGAATGACGCGCGTTTCCGGAGAAACAGGGATGTGGTATATCGATTTGGATTTAGCACAAGTTCAGAACATTATTTTCGTTCGTGTTAATCCTTCTGGTACAATCACCGATTGGAACGCTAAAACGCAAGATCTCACTATTCCAACCGACAGCAAAAATCTATTTACAATCACTTCATCGAGTGCAGTGTGGGGAGATCCTGGATGCGTTGGCTCTTGGTCTATCTATACGCCGAATCCAGAAACACCGAATTTCTATATCACCGGAGATAGTGCACTTGTCGTGGATGCTGGACTGAACAAGTCAAAAGCATGGAATCCTGATGCTATCTCATCGTTCAAAGACACCTTCATTCTCAACCTTAAAGCGGGTGTCGATTATAAACTCAAAATAACGCTTGATGGCACATGGGATACTCCTTTGGGTTATACCGACCTCACAGAGAGTGTTTCAGGACTTGCACAAGTGGATGGGAATGATAACAATATCGGCTTCCGCCTCAAAACAGCCGGACAGGTCAAAGTGATTTATTCCGCTGATGTATTTAAACTGGTCGGTTCGTTTGCCTTGCCTTGCTCTGAAGCATACGGACTGCTCATCGATGGTGTTTTCCATGCTTGCAAACGAAATCTCTTGCAACCCGAATGGACGGAATTTATGCTGCGCAATGTGAAACTGAACAAGAATCAAACCATTCAACTCTATGACTCTTGCAACGCTGCAGCCTGGGTTATTAATAATTTTGCAGAAACCAGTTATAAATTCTCTATTTCGGATAATAAATATGTTGTTTCAGAAGACGGCACGTATGATTTCTATATCAAGTTTATTTTCGAAGCGGATGAGTTATATGTTGCGAAACATGGCACCTACGCCACTGCCGTTCCAAGTCAGTGCACGGATGTCTTAATGCAAGCATTTTATAATGAATCGTATAAAGTAAATGATCCTATGTATGGCACGGATATTTATGGAGATACGAAATGGGCTACACTACTTCCTCAAGCTGCGGAAATAGGGCAATATATAGACCTCGTTTGGTTGCCGCCTTCTGCATACGGAGACGGCATGGGTTATCATCCTAAGAATTATAGTGACCAAAACTCTGCATGGGGAACACGCGCAGAGTTGGAAGCATTGATTACTGCGTTGCATAAAGCTGGAGCAAAAGTTGTGGCGGATATCGTTATAAATCACTGTGCTGGATGGACCACGTGGTGCGATTTCCCTGAATTTGATTTTGGTGAATATGGCACATTCCATCCGGATGAGTCATACATCGCTTGTACGGATGAGGTCAATTTAAATCCTGACGCGGGAGAGTGCTATCAAAAGGCGACCGGTCCTCAAGATGATGGATGGGGAGACTGGTATGGTAACTGGGATGGCGCACGTGATTGGGCACATGATGCTCCAAAAGTACAGGAGATGTTCAAAGCATATCTCAAATGGATGCGCAATGTGATGAAATATGATGGCTTCCGGTATGACAAAGGAGACGGTTTTAATAACTGGCACCATGATAACTATAATAAGGCTTCCGGTCCATATATCGCCTTTATGGAATTATGGAGCGGCAATGATCAAATCATTGCAGGTATTGAGCAGGCCAACAAAAACATGATGGCTCTCGATTTTCAAACCAAATATAGCGCGTTTGATGGTATCGCAGGATTCGATTATAGCAAATGTAAAGGTAGCGGCCTGCTGGGACGCGGATACGCAAAAAATGCTGTCACTTTCATTGATAGCCATGACTGGTTCTTAAGAAATAACGGTCAAGAATTTGGAGGTAATGGTAAATCGATGACGGACGAACTCAAAGACAGGCTACTGCAAGCCAATGCTTTCATGCTTGGTATGCCTGGAGTTCCTTGTATCTTCTACCCACATTGGAAAAAATACAAAGAGGCACTCAAACCTATGATTGAAGCGCGTAAATTAGCTGGAGTTCACTCCGAGAGCCATGTATCTGACGAATCTGCTGAACAAGGAGGCTATCAATGTACGTTGGAAGGTAAATATGGATGGATGATTCTTCAGTTGGGAAACAAAACAACACATACTAATACAGGAGACTTTTCATGGCTCAGTGATTATCAACTCATTGCTTCCGGTCCCGGGTATGCTATGTGGGTTAATCGCACAGCCCCACTCCCCACCGGCATCGATGATATTGATTCCTCATCCATTCAGGAAGATGTTAGACAGACTCGTAAATTCATTCAAAACGGTCAACTCTTCATCGAGCACAATAACCATTTATATAATGCCCTTGGTATAGAAATAAAATAAATCCCCTATTCATCTAGTCATACACTAAACAAAAAAAATACACGCCGAGAAGGCGTGTATTTTTCTTTATCAGCGAAGGCTGAGTTATCGAATGATTATCTTCTGAACTGAGCCGCCGCCTACTACGATGTACATACCGCTACCGAGATGTCCGTTCCAACCTGTTACATCGCGACCGTTGAAGTCGTAGATATGAATCTCTTCATTGCTAATGATGGTTCCACCTGCAACAACGATCTCAATTCCTTGATCATCCTTTTCCCATTGAGCAACGATTGTTACATCTTCTGCCGGCATGGTTGCAGGAATAGCAATATTCCAACCCAGGAACAGGAATCCTTCTTTCGTCGGAGCTTCCGGAGCAATAATCGGAGTACCGAACTTCACAGAGTCGCGAGTAAATTCGCCAACCAGTATACCACCATCTGCATCCCATGTCAGGACGTAGCGGTTACGTATGTAGCGATACTCGATGATGAGTGAACCGTCTGCCTTGATAGATGCTTTCTGAACTGCAGGAGCAGTGAAGCCTTCCAGTTCGATTACTTCAGGCTCTACTTCAGCACCGGTAGTACCTTGCAGATTTCTCTCTTCAACAACTGTGAACTCGTCATCTTCGATATTCTGCAGCATGTAACGAACGATATACTTGGTATCTGTTCTCGGAACAAAGATAGCTACAATCGTGGTATCTCCATCGATTACGAGCGTACGCTCTGCACCGTCCATATTACCATCGCTCCAACCGCTGAAGGCATAACCCTCGTTGGCCTCGGCAACTATCGTTAATTCGTCACCATACTCATACGTATCCTTTGCAGGAGTTACAGTTACCTTACCTGCCGTTTCATCACTGCTAGAGATGTTAACGTTAGTGAAGGTTTCTTTCTGCCATTGAGCCGTGAAGGTCAAATCTTTAGCCGGCATCGTTGCAGGAATCTCTGCAGGATCCCAACCCTTGAAGATACGTCCGTTGAACTCAACTTGAGCAGCTGTAATCGGAGCCTCGAACTTAATTGCACCTTCGCTATGGTCTGTACTGATGATATTACCACCGTTAGCATTCCATACAAGGTTGAAGCTCTTACGTACGTAGTTGTAAATGATAGCAGCCTTGCCGTCACCGGAAATAACTACGCTCTGAATAGCAGGAGTCTCAAATCCTACGATTTCTGTAGGTTCAGGACTTACGGTTGCACCCGTTGTGCCTTGGTTCTCTTCCTCATCGAAGAAGCTGAAGTTATCGTCTTCGATATTCTGGATGAAACGACGGATCACAAACTTCGTATCATTCTTCGGAGTGAAGATTGCTGTGATAGTCGTATCACCTGCGATTACCACTACGCGCTCAGATGCTGTCTCACCATCGCTCCAACCATCGAAGGTATAACCCTCATCAGCTACAGCTATGATAGTAACTTCCTGGTCGTGGCTGTACGGACCTTCTTCCGGATTAACGCTTACATAACCGCCTTCTTGCTGTCCGCTCGGGATATTTACGTTGTTGTAAACCTTAGCTTCCCATTGAGCAATGAAGCTCAAAGCGTTAGCCGGCATCGTAGCAGGAACTTCGATATTCCAACCGAGGAAGTTATAACCCTCACGGCTGATCTCCGGTTCTGCTATCTGAGCCTCGAACTTAGCTTCTGTGCTGTAATCGCCGCTCAGTTCACCACCGTTTGCATCCCAGCTGATGCTGTAGCTGTTACGTTTGTACTTGTACTCAAATACGGTGCTTCCGTCTGCAGCAATCTGCAAGTTCTGTGCATTCGGAGTCTTGAAGCCCTCGTAGGTATTCGGCTCGATAGTTACCCATTCTGCCGTTACACCATCATTACGTACTTCATCTGTACCATCTTGCTCCCAACCACCTTCAAGCGTCTCTTTCAGGTGACGAATCGTGTATTGCGTATTCGTATTTGCTGCGAATTGGGCAATAAATGCGGTATCGCTCTTGATTACGATTGTACGAGGAGATTCGGTATTGCCATCATTCCAACCGGTGAAGTGATAACCTAGGTTAGCGGCAGCGCTAATCTCTACGCTTGAACCAAATTCGTATTTATCCTGTACAAGATTTACACTTACGGTACCTTCGATAAGACTCTCGCTCGTAACGGAAACAGTGAAGGTATGAATCTGCCAGTTAGCAGTCAGTGTCAAGTTGTTTGCAGGCATCTCATCCGGAATATCCTTATCCCAACCGAGGAATGTATGACCTTCCCAAATAGGATCTGCAGGTTTATTAATCGGAGCCTCAAACTTCAACGAGCCTTGGCTATATTCACCACTCAGTTCACCACCGTTAGCATTCCAAACGAGGTCGAAGCTATTACGCTTGTACTGATAGGTGATAACCTGTGTACCGGTACCATCAATCGTTATAGTTTGAGCATCAGGAGCTTTGAAACCAGCGCCGTAGTTCTTAACCAGAGGAGTAACCTCTTCTTCCGTTGTACCTGTCAACGGTTCTTCTACATCCAGTGCGAAGTCGCCATTCAATTGCTCTTTCTCATGACGAACCGTGACAACAATTCCACTCTTCGCTTTCCATGTAGCCTTGTAGGTCGCATCTTTGTCCGGCATTGTTGCTGGAACACTTGGATCCCAAGCATCGAATTCATAACCT
Organism: Paludibacteraceae bacterium; assembly: GCA_017557345.1. Lineage (GTDB taxonomy): Bacteria > Bacteroidota > Bacteroidia > Bacteroidales > Paludibacteraceae > Colicola. The sequence goes on from JAFYZR010000127.1 coordinate 23,400, forward strand.
ACTTTCTCTACAACCGGAGCAGTCAGTGCTGTACCAAAGGCTGTCAGACCATCAGGAGTTCCGGCAGTCTTGATAGTACCACCATTCAGATCCCAATTCAGTGTCCATGTATGAACCGTCCACTTAGCGAACAACTCTACATCGCTTTCAATTACATCTTCGTTGAAGTTCCATGCATTGCTACATGCTGCCTCTTTGAACCAACCACCGAAGTCATAACCTGTTTCTTCAAGATCTTCAGGTTTGCTTACCTTGCTGCCGAAGGCGATGGTTTGGTCTGCTGGAGCCGTACCGTGACCATTGTTATTGAAGCTTACAGTGTACTCGTTTACAGTACTGTTGTATGTAGCGGTGTAAGTTGCATCGCCTGTTACAGAAGCAACAGCAGGAGTCCAGCTTGCGAATGCAAACGTGTATTGAGCAGTAGCTGCCTTGCTCGGAGTTGCACCATCGTATGACGGAGTAGTACCATAAGGTACATTCACATCGGTCTCAAGAACAGTACCGTCTTCGTTCTTCCAGATAATAGTATATGTATTAACTGTGCTGCTGAAGACTGCCTCATAAGTCTGTGCTTTTTCGACAACACCCACAGTAGGATTCCAATGATCGAACGTGTATGTGAAGTGTGCATCAGCCGACTTAGTCGGATTTGCCGGAGCTACAGGTGTTGCACCGTAACGCAAATCATCGCTTTGTGCTTCTACACCATCAACCACGAACTTAATTGTATAAACATTACGATCGTATTTGATTTCTACTACTGTGCTACCGTCAGCTGCTATCGTTGCTTGGCTGAATGCCAAAGCTGTGAAGCCGGTGTAATTCTTAGCAACTGCTGCGGTCTGTGAATTTGTAGCACCTGTCAGGTCTTCCTCATCCGCTGTAATTTCGGTATAGTTGTCATCATTCAGGTTCTGCTGGAGGTGCTTAACCGTATAATGCGTATCACCGGCTTCAGCCCAAACGGCTTTATAGGTAACATTATTGTCCGGCATCGTTGCTGCGAGAGCAGGATTCCAACCCTTATGAACATAACCTGTCAACTCTACAGTCGGAGCTACCAAAGCAGTACCAAATACGGTCAGACCGGCAGGAGTATGGTTGGTGCTGGTGATAGTACCACCGTTAGCATCCCATGTCAGCGTCCAGCTGTTGATAGTCCATTTAGCAACCAACACTAACGTTCCTTCTACAACATCATTGTCGAAGTCCCATGCAGTGCCATTCTGTTTGAACCAACCACCGAAGGAATAACCGGTCTCGCTCAAGTCAGCAGGTTTGGATACCTTGCTGCCATAGTCTAACAGTTGATTGTTCGGAGCTGTACCGTGACCGTTTGCATCGAAGCTTACGGTGTATTTGTTTACAGTACTGTTATATGTAGCAGTGTAATTTGCATCACCTACTACAGGAACAACTGCAGGAGTCCAACCATTGTGTGTAAACGTATACTGTGCAGTAGCAGCCTTGGTCGGAGTTGCACCATCGTATGACGGAGTAGTACCATAAGGTACATTCACATCGGTCTCAAGAACAGTACCGTCTTCGTTCTTCCAAACAATGGTGTACTTGTTCACTGTCTGAGAGAATGTAGCGGTATAGGTCTGTGCTTTCGTTACGACATTGATACCAGGATTCCAACCGCTGAAGGTGTACGTATATTGAGCAGTAGCAGACTTGGTCGGATCTGCAGGAGCTACAGGTGTTGCACCGAAGCGGAGGTCGTCCTTCTTAACTTCTACACCTTCAACCACGAATTTAATCTCATATACATTACGATCGTATTTGATTTCTACTACTGTGCTACCGTCAGCGGCAATGGTTGCTTGGCTGAATGCTAAGGCAGTGAAGCCTTCGTAATTCTTAGCAACAGCTGCGGTCGTTTGTGCTGTAGTACCGGTCTTGTTTTCTGACTCAAACTCGGTGTAATCACTGCCAACCAAATTCTGCTGCAAGTGCTTAACCACATACTTGGTATTGCTATTAGCAGTCCATTGAGCCGTGAATGTCAAATCGTTATCCGGCATCGTTGATGGAACGTCTGCACCCCAGTTCTTGAAGGTATAACCCGTCTTGGTCGGAGTATTCGGAGCTACGATAGTTGTTCCGTATGCTACAGAACCATGTGTATAATTACCGGTCAATGCATCGCCATCAGTAATCCATGTCAGCGTGTGGCTATTAACCGTCCATTTAGCCCACAATACTGTGGTGCCGGTAACAACATCGTTATTGAAATCCCATGCATTATTGCAAGCTTCCTCTTTGAACCAGCCACCGAAGGTGTAACCGGTTTCGCTCAAATCAGCAGGTTCCGTTACCTTGCTGCCGTAAGCAATAGTTTGGTTTGCAGTGTTACCACCGTGACCTTGCTTATTGAAGCTTACCGTATAGGTATTGGTCGTTTGGCTGAATTGAGCTACGTAGTCTTGATCTTGTGTTGCTACAGTATTCTCATCAATAGCAGGATTCCAACCGGTAAACGTGTATGTGAATTGAGCCGTAGCAGCCTTGGTCGGATTTGCTCCTCCCTTCCAAGAAACCGGAGCCTGATAACGCAAGGTCTCATTCTGCTTTTCTACACCATCCACCAAGAAGCGAATAACATAAGTCTTACGAGTATAGTATACAGATACTTCCGTTGTTCCATCGGCCTTGATTGTTTGTTGTTCAATCGGCAGTACAGGATCAAAGCCCGGATAGTTAAATGCAACAGCTGCTGTCAGACTATCTGTCTTTCCGGTCTCATAGTCAACCGGAAGTTGCTCAGTATATTCATCATTGTCAATATTTTGCTTCATATGGTGAACAATATACTGAACTTCAGCAGAAGCAAATCTTGCAACTATGCTAGTTGGTGTTGCATCATTAACAGTAATCGTACGCGGGTTCGTATTCACACCGTCACTCCAACCGATAAATGTATAACCGGTATTGGTGTTAGCGGTGATTGTCACGCTCTCGCCGTAGTTGAAGGTAGTCTTGTTCGGGTTAACCGTTACGCTACCTGCTTTTGCATTGCCGCTAGTGATACTTAATTCATAAGTCTTAATCTCCCATTGAGCGGTGTATGTCAAGTCGTTATCCGGCATGGTTGTAGCAGGAGTTACGATAGCGGTACCATTATGCCAGCCCTTGAATGTATAACCTGTCTGAGTTATGTTTTGAGGAGCGTTAATGGTAGCACCGAACTTCACTTGATTACCACTAGTGTAAGAACCGATGATTGTTCCACCGTTAGCATTCCACGTGAGCGCGTGCTTGTTACGCGTATAATTATAGGAGATAACTTGATTTCCGGTACCGTCAATCGTTATCGTTTGAGATGCTGGTTGCGTGAAACCGGTGTAGCTCTTTCTTGCCGGCGTAACGGATTGTCCCGTTGTACCCTGCAGTGTTTGACGATCGGCTTCTACTTCAGTGAAGTTATCATCATCAATATTCTCCTGGAAGTGCTTAACTACATATTGAATGTCAGTTCTCGGCGACCATTTAGCAATATATGCCAAAGCGTTATCCGGCATGGTCGCTGCAGGAGTTACAACAGTTGTACCATTAAGTGTCCAACCATCAAAGGTATAACCTGTGCGAGTAGCGGTAGGAACAGTAATAGCTGTTCCATATTCTACTGCATCACCGCTGGTATATGTACCGGACAATGCACCACCATTAGCATTCCATGTCAAGCTATGAGTATGTGCCTCCCATTTTGCATAGAGAGTCATACTGGATGTCACTACCGTATTGAAGTTCCAAACGGTTTGGTATGTCAAGTCGGTGTACCAGTTCACGAAATCATAACCGGTTGCAGAAGGATTAGCAGGACGAGTAGCCTTGCCGCCTTCCTCAATTACTTGTGACTCTGGCGCTGTACAAAGTTCGCGAACATCGAAATGTACCGTGTAGTGAGGAGTAGCGGTGAACTGTGCAGTATAGGTCGTATGTTGCTTGATCGGAGCAAATTGAGGACTCCATCCACTGAACTCGAATGAATAGTCATCAGTTGCTGTTCTCACAGGTGTTGAACCACGATAAGATGCAGTTGCTTTGTAAAGCAAAGAGTCGCTTTGTACAACAATATTGTTTACAACGAAATTAACTGCATATTTACGACGATTGTAATAGTAGTTAAATGTCTTGTTGCTATTGCTGATCGTCTTTGTCTGTGCATCCGGAGTAATGAAACCGGTATAACTATTTACAGGAGCCGTAACAGAATTGCCGGACTTAGTTTGGAATGTATTCGACTCTTCCAAGTCATATCCGCTACCATCCAACTTCTGCAAATAGTGGTTGATAGTATAAGTAATCTTGTTATTGCTCTGGTCTGTCGTTGGAGTAACAATACAGCCGTTCGTGTTTAGAATAGCCAGAGTTACACCACTCGGGTTAGCCGCTTTGGCTTCAAGGAAGCATGCATAATCTATGATAAGTGCCGCCACGTCGTCATCGATGTAGTACTGTCTTCCGTTATCATCATACCAAGTGGCTGCTGCATGGTAGATATAATAGTAGTCACCACTCTTCTGCTTGTATGTCAATGTGAGTTTCGGACGACCTACAGCCTCGATAATATCTTCATTTGCGTTGGATTCGTATTCAAGTCCGTAAGTGGTATGCGTACCTGCGAGAGAGTTCTCTTCTGCTGCATCGAATATGGTATAGACATTTGGATAGTCTCCATCTCCGTATAATATGGTGTTCCATACATATTCTGTATTGCCGCCTCCTGCATCAAGTGGAACGTACATCGCTTGCATTTGGCTGACGGCCACATGATACGGGCCACCAAGTACAGACTGACTCATCGTTGCATTAATAGCTTTCACATACAGGTTCGAACCGGAACCGGTTCCCGGAGTCAGGACGAATTTCAATTGGCCTTTCAGATTTCCGGTATTCTGCCATGAAATAGTATTCAATACGGCAGCCCATTCATAATAAGTACCTCTATAGCGAATCTGGCTATAATTATTTTCAGGCATTATGTACTGTTCACCGAGTGATACTCCGCCAATGAATGCTTCAATCGTTGCTGGCAAGATCTCATCATCTTCGCCAAGGTTGTTCACATCCGTTGTGGAAAGAGAAATTGATCCTGCACATTGTACCGATATGGTATTCATCAAGCAGTTTGCAGGAGTGGAAGTAGTATAGGTTACTACGCCTGGAGAAACAGGATTAGTTCCCCAACCGGATTGAGAACCTGCGGTACCGAAGCGTTGACCAAGAGTAGCATCATAACTGTTGACATTTCCGCTTCCCGCCTTGCTGATAGTCCAAGAATAACTTCCCAAAGTCTTGGTTCCTGTTCCTTGGCTTGCTGTATAAGTGTAGGAATATGCGTCACACGGAGAATAGTTCTCTGTGCCTTGGATAGTGATTTGGACGTCACCTGTCAGTTTTGCAGCAGGGATAGTGAGTGTCAGTACGCCTGCGTTGAAATTCTTGGTATAGTCTGTTCCTGCAGTCAAAGTCTCTGCTTCTACCTCTACCGTTACAGTTGTATTGGCATTGGTCAGGGCATTGAAACTCTCAGCTGCTGTGAATTTAGCTATAATTCCTTCGGAATACTCAACCCAACCTTCTTCTGGACCTTCTGTCTTGGTGGCTCCCATCAGCAGGTAATCCAGCCAAACCTTGGAGTCTTCAGTCCAGTATCCATATACATTCTGGTTGCGGCTTGGATAGAAGCGGTCTCCGGGATAACCTGCGAGGTACAGACCTCCGTTTGTATTCACACCTACCCATTGCTGGAATGTCCAACCGCTGTTATTACTTGCTGCTGGAAGGATGATACCCGTTCCCAGACCATCTTCACGGAGTGAGTCGGTCTCGCATGAACCGTGACCGCTCCAATTAGGAACGCTCGACCATGTCAGACTGGTTGTGTCGTCCACTACAACGGCTACTGAACCTTGTTCTATCTCAGGAACAAAGCGAACAACATAACCATCTTGTACTGTTACTGCGTGAAGAGTGATATTACGCATAGGAGTATAGGAATCACCCGGCTTGCCGATGTTAGGAGTCTGCGATCCTGCTACATCGCTCCATCCGAGGAATAGCCATTTGTCATCCACGTTGCCGATATTAGGCAAAGTGAGACTCTGGCCGATTGTGGTTTGAGTCTGTGTGGCTGTAGCGCATGTTGCATGGGTTCCGCCATTGTACGTGATAGTGAAGAACTCCGATACCAAAGGAACAATTCCAATGATCACTTGCTGGCCGTTATTGAATTCATAGCTTCCACCACCGGAACCTCCGCTACCGGGCTTCAGATTGCTCAATGTATAGAAACCATCATTACTTCCGGACCAGCCCCAGTTAAAGTGGAAATAGTTGTCAGAACGGTAACCGTCACAAATGAAACTGTGACCACCACCGCTTCCGCTACCGTTGTACATGATTGGGCGTTGATTGTCCAATTCGGCTTTTACCATGGCGATCCAGTTGTTATCTGTCCAACTGGAATAACCATTACCACCGCTACGGCTGTAACTCTTGATTTGGTCATAGTCGTATTTGAAATATTTCCATAATGCATTTTGTGCACATGCGCGATTGTCGCTTCCATTATTTACACAATATGCACCACTACCGCCGTTTGCAGAATTGTCGTAATCCATATCAATGGCCACACCTGCATGATACATTAAGAGTGCTACTGCATTTGCCTGATCTGAGGTGTATGAAGACGAGTTGTAGGGATTATAATACGTCTTCATGTTTGCCCAGTCGTAAGTGGCATTGGCGAAGTTGACGTTCTGGGTTCCATACGTGTCATCTGAATAAGAGTGACTTCCTTGACCTTGGTTTGGCCACTCCCAGAATTTCATTACCTGAGCCATAGCTGTCGCCACGCAACCTGTAACGGATTGGCCGTTGCTGTTGTTCTTTGGGCATTTGTTGTAGTAAGGAGCATCTTGATCCCATTGAGTTTTAATCAACTGAGCAACAACCACATCTGCTTGTTTCGCTTTGCGGGCGCCTTTGCGTAGATTAGACCACTCTGCGGTCACCTCGCTCGATGCCGTTAGACCGCTCTCTACTGCCTCTTTAATCTGCGTGTTGTAGCCATTCAGCCAGTAGCTGATGTTTTCTGGCATCTTATCCGTACGGAATGTACCCGTCTCAGAATATGCCAAAATAGGCTGTACAACATCATTAGCCGCCAACAACATCCAACCCTGACCGCCTTCATTCTGAATAACGTAGAATTGGTCGATACCAAGCGATTTAGGCAACTCTACGATTCTCGGCGTCAGCTTGTCGCTGCTAACAACGAGTTGATCAGTAGGAAGACCTGCACTTTTTGCTGTCATTCCGGTTTTCGTTGGCATTGCCGGAAGATTAGCAAGCTTCTTTCCCTGCAGCGATGTCACCAGGCTGTTGTTCAGTGAAAGAGAAGTACTTGTTGTAGAAGCAGGAGCACGCATTACGGCACCTGTCTCCATCTTGGTCGAGAAGAAGTTTGTCGCTAATTGGACAGCCTCTTCTTTGCTCACTGTCTCTGCCCATACGGTTGTGGACAAGACGCTAATGAGCGCGACCAGCAAAAGAGAATAAATCTTTTTCATACCTTTACTTTTTAGTTAAACATTTTAATTATTTTGTATCATTTTGACGATAGTCTCGCGCAAAAACATTACATTAGGGCACAAAATTACGAATTTTTCTTGAATTATGCAAATTTTCCGAGCAAAAAAGCACATTTTTCTTCTTTTTTGCAAAGTAAACATTACAAAATGAATTTTTTTTAAATTCACCCGTACACCATACACCATACACCATACACCATACACCATAATCCCTAATCACTAATCACTAATTCGTTAATCCCTAACTCCCTAACTCCCTAACTCGCTAATCACTAATCACTAATCCCTAACTCGTTAATCCCTAACTCGTTAATCGGTATCTTATCGGTATCCTCTCGGTATTAAGTCGAGGTTTTATCGGTATTTCATCGAGGTTTTTCACCCTATTTTTCACTTTTTAAGAGGAGTGTAGAACAAACAAGAGAGCCCGGGGATAATTCCTCGAGCTCTCGAAAGTGGCGGCTACCCGGAGCGTTCTCCCGATGAAACGGGAGAAAGACCGTGTCCGCTCCGCCTAAGAGGGCAGAAACCTCGCTCCTTAGTTATAAGGAGTTCTATGTCCTTGCAGCGGTGAAGGCTGCTGCGGACTCGCGCGGCGCACTTACTCCTTCGAATGTCCACCGGACATTCTCGGTGCGCCTTAATCGCTTCACCGGCACGATGCACGCAGACCTGCGTTGCAACATGGTAGAGGAGTGTAGACGCAAAAAAAAGAGAGCCCTAAAGGACTCTCTTCAAAGTGGCGGCTACCTACTCTCCCACAACGCAGTGCAGTACCATCGGCGATGCTGAGCTTAACGACCCTGTTCGGAATGGGAAGGGGTGGGACCTCAGCGCTATAACCACCTTAATATAGTTTAGAGTTTAGAGGCTTCGCCGTTTATAGCTCCTGCGGAGCGTTTAGCGCTTCGCTGTTTATAAACTCACCTCCAACCCTATGGGGTTGACACATTAGCGAATGTAGAAGCGCACTCACGTGCCAGCGAACTAAGTTCGCAGTTGAACGAATTAGGGAGTTAGAGA
>JAFYZR010000128.1 GCA_017557345.1 Paludibacteraceae bacterium
ATTTGTGGTATATATGCCGGACATTGTTGAACCTTCTGAATACTTTGAGCCGCTTGTGGTATTCGGCTTATAATTTGTTAAACCCTGTGAGATATCAAACAGATTAGTAGGCTCTATGATGGTTGTTTCGTCTGCATCAAATTTATCGTCAAGCGCACCCTGCAAGTCCGTCTGCTCATTTAATGTGCCACTGATTGCGCCCCAAAACGCGCCGCCGCCACCGCCACCGTGTTTGGCAATATAGTCGAGATATGACTCTTCTCGCGTGATTGGATAATCGGGAACCGGCACGTTCTGCCCCGCTATCTTTGCCAGATACTGTTCCGTCCGTGTGATTGGGTTGTTAGGTATAGGCATTTTTCATTCCCCCTTTAATCATGTAATGTTAAACCTGTGCAGGTATACCACATCTTATTCTTGCGGTCATACAGTCCGCTGTTAAGCAATGCGCCGTCTGCGCTGTACTTTTCCGCCGGTATGATATCTGCGACCGTGCTGTTGTCTCGCATGTCCACAACCCAGAACCGCTCAATATCGCCCACGAAATTCGACTGACCGTTGCAACCGCCAAGCCACAGCACGTCATTAAGTCCGCCCGTAGTAGGTGTGTAATCGCTGACCTCGTAATTGTTGCCATCGTAAAGCATCCAGTTCTTGTCGCCGTAGTTGAGCGTGAACATGAGATGATGGTTTGTATTGGAAATATTGAACGAGGTCATTTGAGTGCCCTCTGACGTGATCCACGCACCGCTTGCCTGACCCTTTGTGAGGTTTGCGTAAGCGTTTCCGTTGGAGTTTCCAAATACAGCCATGCCGGATAGTATCTCATCATCCTTAAACCAGCACTCTATTTCGTGTGAGGCCATGATCGGTATCGGTAACTCAACATGACCGCTACCCGCAAAGTGAGCATAACCACGCTGCTTGATATAAGGCTTGTCAACTGTCAGACCCGAGCAAGTGTAAAACTGGCCGTGAACCGAATCATACAGACCCTCGTTCCTGGTCGTTCCGTCAGCGTTATAGTAGATCGCAGGATACAGATCATATAAAACTTCGTTGGTCGATGTGTTCTCCAGGCGTGCAGACATTATCTTGCCTTTGAAATTGCTCAACCCCTGGCATCCGCCGAGCCACATGCTGAAGCTGACCGCCGTTGCCAAATATCCGCCGACATCGTAGAGGCTCTGCTCTGAATAATCGCCGTAATAAATATAATTGTGGCTGCTGTGGTTGAGAAGGAAACCTTCCTCGCCGGTCTTTAATGCCGTAAACGTGACAACCGCAACTCCGCTTGAAGTCGTCCAACCGCTCGATGTTGTAGCCAAATGAGCATATACATTTCCGCCGGCGTTACCGAATACAGCAACCTCATCCGTTGCGCTGTCAAGCTCAAACTCTACCTTAAACTGAACGTCCGAAGTAATATCCGCCACGCTGAATGGCAGTTCGATATGTCCAGTGCCGTCAAAGTGTGCGGTCGTGTATTTCGTGATATAAGGCTGAGGCTCAATAGGATTACTGCTCTCCAAAGTAGGTGTCTCTGTACTTCCAACAAAGTCGCTTATACGCCTTGATCTGTCCGTTCCGTTAACGCTCTTTTTCTTGGTGTAGGTATTGTTTCCAATGGTATTTATAATACCGCCGGATGCCGCCGTGAATTCGGTCATATAACCTTTTACGCCGAATGAATGCTTGACCTCGGTAATTATACCCAGCGTTTCATTTTCCTCGCCGTCCTGCCCCTGTATCTGCGCCACATCGCCGACTAAAAGCTGGGGTTTTAAGGTTGTCTGATAGTTTACAGTCTGCCCGGACTTCTGCAACTGTTCCGCTAATATGTTACAGTACCGCTGAAGTTCATTGCTGTCTGCCAAACCATCAACCTTTGATGCGTGATAAGTTCTGTGCGTTGCCGGTTTCCAATAATCCCAGGTAACTATGTCCTTAATTGCCGGAGTAAGATCGTGTCCTGATTTATCGGTGCCGGTCACTCTTACATGAGAGAAAGATCCGTCAATCGAACGGTTGATCTTCCTCGCAAACACATCTGATTTGCCGTGAAATACATAAACGCCTTTGGGATTGTAATCCCCTCTGAAGTCCTCAAATCCGGCGATGATCTCTCCGTCATACAGTTCTTCGATATCCCAGATCTTCATTGGCATTGCTAAAATGTCGGTCATTAAGTCGGATACAATCTGCACCGCTTTCAAACCAGTATCATTTGCCGATACATCAAAGGTTATTTCTTTACTGTCCGAATCGTCTATTTCATAGTTCGTAATGCCGAATCGGTCAAATATATCGGTCAGCACCGCCACGGCTGTTCCCTTATACGATTTATCCTCATCAAAGGTCTGTGAATTAAGGAAATAACCCACAGTATTTCTTCCGCTCAGGGAAACCGTCCTCGAACCGTGTTTCCACTCAACCTCATCCATATACGCTGTGGCCAATGTATACGGCACCGATTTGCCGTAGCCGATGCCAAGCTGTATCTTGGCGGTCGGAGTGAACAATGAAGATTCTGCTATGAAAAGTGCGTCTTTCACGTTCTTCACGTTCGCTGCGACCTGGGCGATCGGATTGTCGCTCTGCAAGGTAAGTGTTGCGCTTTCTACCAGCTCTGAAACGTCCCTCTCGTAGTCGTAGCGGAAGAGATAAAGGATATCTCTTGTGCCCCGGTCAAGTGCGATCATATATAACGATCCTGTCGCCGGATGGTCGCTTTTCAGATATATATAAGCCGTGCTTTCGAGTGTGCCTTCCTCAGAAAGTTCCAAATCTTCCCAGTGACCTTCCGGCACAGAGCCGTATTTGTACTTGAGTCCGCTGTTGGGATAGATCATCTCGGCATTCGTATCGTAGAAATGGAATGTCGCGCCGGTCTCGTCAGCGGAAGAGTTTATCAGCTCGGCTTCTTTCCATATATAAGGTCTTGGTGTGGTTGCCATATTGCCCCCTTATTGCCCCTGGTATTCGCCAAATTGCAAAATTATGCTAACATCTAATACATGATCGCTGTCCTTTGGGATCAGATCGGTGGTATAATCGGCTGTAATAACATCACCGTTTGCTGGAGCAGTATTAAATTCGATATTGTTTCCGTCCTGCGTTCCTATAAAAGTGAACTTCCTGCCATACTGATTTAAGAATCTGATTCTATAATATTTGTGGAGCTGTCCAGCCGTAGGCACCGTGACGGTTGCTGCATCAAAAGCATCATACGAGCATAATGCCGTCCAATTTTCAAGATCATCACTGCCATCAAAGGCCCATGAAGACCGATTTCCACCCTCAACAGAAATCGCGGCAATACCCAAGCCATCCGAATAGCACGAATTGTATAATGTGACAGTGCCGGTACTCGATGTACTCCAAGTATTGGTAATCCCATACGGCCGAGGAATGATATTATTATCAGTAGATTCATTGTCGATAATATAAAGATATCCGGCTGTGCTTGACGGTTTTTTTTCTACTGTCACGTTCTGTGAGCTTACCGCGATGCCATTTACATAAACCGTAGCATTATAAGGGAATCCAAACTTTGTCTTGAATCGTTTATTAGTACCATCTCCGATTCCTACTGATTCACCCTGCAAGCTAAACGCCGACCAGGATGCTGTGCCTTTTTGAATGACCAGTCCATTCCAGTTATTACCCGTCCCCATAATCGAATTGATACCGTCAATATTTCCATCACCCACATCAAACCGCTTGGCGTATGTAAGTCTTTTATTTGAAACATCTGCCGTTGGAGTAATGCTGCTTTCTGAAACATAGCTGCAATTTGTTCTTGAAAACCCAATATTCAAAGTTCTGATAGGCTGATTATACCCATAACTGGCATCACCAAGACCTGTAATCGCGTTGATTAACCTTTCATTCCACCTTAATTCGATCCCAGTGTTATTACCGTTCCAATGACAATAAACCGTAGAATAGATGTTTATAATATCCGTGTCTGTTTTCGCAATACTTATCGGATTTCCGTTCATATCCTGAAGCATTGCGTGTGTAGTCAAAGTGCCGCTTCCCGTTCCAGATGCGAGTCCGATTTCTGTAATAGTGACACCAACTGCATCAGTAGTGCCAAGCTGCATTCGTGCTGTACGCGAAACAACAAAATTTGTATAATCAGCATTCACTCCAACATTGGTTGCCTGCTTCTGTCCAGCGAATGTAAAAAGTGAAGTGTCAGAGGCTGCTGGCGTTCCATTTCCTGATCCATAGTGAATATAACGACCATAATCAATAGCACTCGCCGAGATCAAACAACTCCATAACTGGTTACAGATTATGTTAAATGCTTGAGCCCTTTGCTTTATTTTCCCTGTCACAGCATCTATAATCTCAATTTCAAACTTGTTATGTATTTTTGCTGATATTTCCCTTGACAATTTACTCATCGTCTTCTCCTTATAAATCATGAATGTTTGTTAAAACTGCGGTTGCTGTAAATGTTGCTTCTAAGTGTTCGTTAAGCTGCGTATCATAGTATGTAACGAGCGTTACACTTGCGGATGCCGAAATAGACGTTATCTCTATATGCTCTACATCGTTCTGATGTCCTTTCCATGTCATTCCACTTGGAGTGAATACGCCCTCAAATGCCTCAACAGGTCCACCTACACCAGCAAGTTCTCCAAGACCATCATAAGACACCTTCGCTGTACCGATCGCTGGGGTAATATTTGGAACGTTTAATCCAAGTACGATGACTTTCCTTACGTTATAATCATCTTCTATCCGCAAATTTGATAACGCAGGAGTTTTTGTGGCTATCGAAGTTGACATTTCTACTTTTATGCTCAATGTACAGCTTGAACCGTCTGGCAAATTTGGAATTAAATCGCCGTTTTGTATTTGGGTATAATTCCCTGAATCAACCTTTGTATATATACTCAGAGATGTGCCTGTAGGAATTGCCGAATCAAAAAGTAATGTATCATTCCCACCTTTTATATAGTTCGAAAGAGTATATATAGCCTGCCCTGTAGTCTTGTATGTTATTTCAGATATTCTTACATGACCATTTCCCTCTTTGGGAACTTCTGAAGTAGGATTTGATGCATGGCTGCTTGAATTATAGGTTTTTGTTTCAGGATCAGATGAAGTTTGCACTTCAAACCCCACCATTTTCTTATTGTACAGACGAATGTTTCCAATATATCCCGAACCGCCCGCACCGAGTCCATTCTGCGATCCACTATTGGCATAGCCGCCAAAATACCCTCCGCCTGCGCCTGAATCTCCTTCACCATCGCCGCCAATCGACGTTCCGTTTCGACCATTCTGCCCTTGCCCGAAAGCATATCCTGTACTTTGCGTTCCTCCATTTGGAGCGGTTCCACCATAACAATCGCCGTGACTCCCATCAATTCCTCCACCCGATCCAACATAAAAGCGAACAAAAAAACCTACTTGAACAGCCAAGTCCCACCAATCAGAGCATCCGGCTCCGCCACCGGCCACAATCAATATCTCGTCTCTATTAGCCGAGTAATTCTTCAACTCACCTCGATTGTTATTTGTGGCTATATGTGTCGCACCGCCACCACCGCCACCGGCATGATAATTACTATATCCTCGACCGCCATTTCCACCGCCGTTGTAACCGCCGCTGCCGTAGTTGCTGCCATTTCCTGGGTTTCCGCCCTGTCCACCGACACCAATATATAATGTTTCACCCTCTTCAAGTTCTATGTTGCCACAAGCATATCCGCCATAACTTCCATTATTGTCTACTTTATCGACTCCACCACCTTGTGCACCCCACAATTCTAATTTATAAACGCCAGATGATGGCGCAACAAATGTCTGTATTGATCCTGTGTAGTCAAAATCATAACTCACTTAATCCGCCTCCAGTTTTAATACATGGTTTATACACTCTGTATTCGTCAACGATCCACTTGTTAAATCAATGGAATCCGCCTCTTTATTGTTAACGCTCGCCACCGTTCTTGTTGTATCCTCTATTGTTCCTTCTGGTACATAATTGTACTCATGTAAATTCAACCCATAGCTTGACGCATTACTGTTACTGATGCCTGCAGTTAAAACTTCGCTGAATCGTACATAAATTTTTTCACCCTTTGAATCGTTCCATGCGTTCACGAATGTTGGTGGATTGATAAGGCTCACAAGGTTCTCAGGCTCGAATGTTTCAGTAAATGATGCCGTCTGGACCGCTGGTGATTGAAGACCACCCGATGCAGGAGCTGTATATGTGAGCGTTATGTCTTCCGCTCTCGCTGCAAGGTTAAAATCCTGAAACGTCAAGATAAGCGTAAGACCATCTGCACTTAATGCCACGCTTTCACAGGTGTAGTTGATGTTGTTACTGTCAACCAAAGTGAACATCGTCTCGTCTGCCGTGCCGATCGTATTCGGATAATCGAACTGAACCTCTATTGTCGTGCCCCAGTTCTCGTCCTCGTCTTCCACGTTCGCAACCGATACAGGCAAAGCCGAATGGCCATATATCAGAGCCGTGCTTGCGCTCATAACCATAGAAATATGCTCGTTTGTAAACTCGTTGTGGTATTCAATGCCGGTCAGCGATACATCCGCAAACATCTTCATTTCTATGTGTTCCGTGCCCCTCACGCCGATTCCCTCGGTATACGAGATTATCTGATACAATTTCCCGCTTGCCGTAAGCACCTGCACGCCCACACGATAATCCCAGGTTACGAAAGCATCGATTTTGGAAAACGTCTCGCCGGTAATCGTAAGGTTGACCTGTTCCGCATCGTACCACACGCCGTTTATGAGCTGCCGATAGAAAAGCGCACCGCCCATCAGGAAGAAAACCGTCAATCCCAAATCCCACGAGCCGTTTTTCGATGACGGCCCCCTAATCACAGAAACATCGGTCACATTTTCTGCGGCCAGCGTCTCTTCTATGATCGCACCGCCAAGGATAATGCATTTTAACGCCCCATCGCCGTCTACATAGAACACCAAGGGATATCCATCGCCGGTAACAAACTCGGCATACCCGCGAGCGTTTTCTTTTACCTCCGAATCAAAGCCGATCGCACAGGCCGTAGCCGTAGGTGCGCCAAGGTTTATCACATTCCACTTGGTTTCCGTGATATCTTCCCGGTCGTAAGTCCAGCGCAGTCCCAATTTCCCATCGTTTATCAGAACGCACCATATTTTCGTATTCTCGCCCTTGAAACGAGGATGCTGCACCGCTATATCGGCATCTGTAAGGTCGCCGTTACCGGCTGTCCTTACCTTTACCTTTTCGGTCAGATTCATATCGGTGAGGATCGTGCGGTTTCGAGATATGCGAAGTGAGACATAAGGTTCCGCTTCAGCAGCGATCGTTTGATCCTGCTGTGCGGATTTCGTAATAATATCACTACTCAATACCCTCATGACTTACCTCACTATCAACGTAAATTTGCCGACCCCGTGACCATCAACCCACTCTTTCCATGAAATAGAATCATCCTCTATGTATCCCACAACGTCCACATTATCCTTTGTCGTGACCGTTACTACATCGCCATTATTGGATGCATCATCAACCGCATCCCTGTCCTCAGCCGTACCACAATAGCAGTTTACTTCAAACCGTACTATCGGCCGCCCGGTATTCTGTGCATACACTGTTCCGTCAGTCGCCGTGAGGATCACTTTCTGCGCTGTATATTGCCTTTTGAGGTTGCCGAGAAGCATTCCTACAACCGTATTCCCGGCTTTTATGTCCATAGCTGCCATTATGCCAAACGTGCCTCCCTCTTCATAATGTTCGTGATGATCTCCTCAATTGCGTATTCGGATGCCGCCACGAACTCACCCTGGTTATTTACGCCTTCTATTCTGATCGTGCCGGTGTGGTTGATCGCCATTTCGCTTGATCTTGCCGTAACCTCGCCATTGATTTCGCCGTTCGCCGTATTTATGATGTCTTCCATCGCCTTTTCGACATTGCTCGTTCCGTCTTCCAAACCTTCAGCCAGTCCCAAAGCGATATTCATACCGATTTTGTCACGCATCAGCTTTGACGGTGAGGCAATACCAAAGAAATTCTTTACTGTATCGACCATGTTGGAGCATATAGTGCCAATAGCCTTGAAAATACCCTTTGCACCTTCCCACAAGCCTTTTAACAGACCGCCGAAAATCTGTATTCCAAGATCGATCCAGTTTGTATGGATGATTCCGTCCACAAACGCACTAAATATGCTGGCGATAATATTGGGAATCTCTGCAATCAGTACAGGAACTGCGCTTACTAAAGCCAATGCCAACTGAAGTATCAGCTCAAATGCTACTTTGACAATCATTGCGAGATTTGCCGGATTAACAAGGTATTCGCAAATATTCAGCACGATTTGTACGATTGCCTGGAATAGTTGAGGAATAGCCGCTACTAATGCCCATCCAAGCTGATTTATCAGATTCAAAGCCGCATTCATGATCCTTGATATGTTATCTGCACTTAGCATTTGTTCCGCAATATATGCTATCGTCTCAACAACCGCAGGTAATAAATCAGGAAGAGCGCTTGCGATTCCATCTGCCAAAGTAACAATCAATTCTACGCCAGCCTTGTATATTACAGATGCAATCTCTTTTAATGATTCAAGCCTTGATGTGAATGCCGTAAGCATACTCTGTACAAGATTCTGAATTCCTGTTACAAGCTGTGGTATTATTTCCGGGAGTGTTTTTACAATGCCATCATATAAACCGCTGATTATATTTGCCTCGGTATTTTCAAAAATTCCCATGGCATTCATCAGACCCTGAGCCAATGCCGCCGCAATCTTCACGCCAGCTTCTGCAATCTTTGACAATGCCTCGCCATCACTTAAAATATCAGATATACTTTGTATTAAATCTGTTATTCCGTCCGCCACATCAGCCGGATTTAAGCCTGTTACGAAGTTTACAAGAAGTTCTTTTGCTGCTGTAAGAAGTTTAGGGATATTCTCCAATACACCCTTTGCCAGTGCCGCAACAATCTTTCCGCCAGCCTCAATCAAAGGACCCGCATAATCGAATACCTTTGAAAGACCCTCGTTAATCATATTACCGACAACATCCATGGCACCCGAGAAATCGCCTTTTTCAAGTGCGTCTGTTATCTTGCTGATTCCCGTTGTTCCAAGCTGTACGAATGATCTCAATGCCGGATTCACGCCGTCAGAAATGGATATTCTCAAACCTTCCATTGCTGATTTGAATTTTGTGATATCGCCCTGGAGATTTTCAAGCTTTGTCTTTGCCATCTCACTCGCTGAATCACCGGCATATTTTATGGTCTTCGCCAATTCATTCCAATGACCGTCAGATGCCGCCGCTAACAAAGCTTCCGCTGATGCCGTATCCCTTGCATTGAATATCTCACCCAAATATGACAGCTTTTCTTGCTGACTCAGCTGTGATAAGGCTGTATTAAGATCATTAAATAGCTGATTTAAGGGTTTCATCTGCCCCGTAGCGTCATAGATAGAAACACCCATCGCATCTAAAGCTTCTTGCCCTTTTTTCGTAGGGTTAGCAAGCTTTAAGAGGATATTTCTCATGTGCGTACCAGCTTCAGAACCTTTAATACCGGCATCCGCCATCGCAGTAAATGCCGCTTCAAGCATCTGTACGCCGTCCACTGTATCCGTTGTTCCGTCTTTCAGCGTTATCAGACCGCCGTTTGCTTCTTTTGCAAGACCGCCGACTGTCAGGAACGCATCGCCGAGCTGTTCAACAGACGTATTACCCGATGCCGCCGCCTTTGCAAACTCATTAACCATGACCTTTGTACGGTCGATATCCAAGCCGAGTGCTTTCTGCGTATCGGTAATCATATCGGATGCACGTGCCAGGTCCATGGTGCCAGCCGATGCCATGTCAAGAACCGCCGGTAACATCTGCATGGAATCCGCCGTTTCATATCCAGCCAATGCCATGTAATTTAACGCTTGCGCTGCCTGTGTAGCTGTAAACTGAGTATTTCTACCCATGAACTTTGCAAAGTCCCTGAGTGTGCCGTTAAATTCTCCATACGCTGTATTGACGGAGCCAATCTCATCATTTAAATCTTTCAGTTCTTTGCCCTGAGTCGCCGCAACTTGACCCATGGCCGCATCAAAGGTCAATCCGGCACTAACAGCCGATTTTGCAAACGCCGTAACCGCCGTTGTTGCTGCGCCCCACGCCAAAGAACCAATCTTTGCGAGCTTTGCAAATCCGTTCGAAATGGCTGATCCCGAACTGTTTGCCAGGGACTTTGCCTGTGTCATAGAGGATTCAAACCCGCTTATGTCGCCCTTAATATTTATAAAGGCATCAAATAAACTAACCGCCATAAACTCACCTCAATACGATCCCTGCATTCTTCACCAAATCAGCCACGATCTCATCGCCGGTCTTATTCCGCTGTTTCTTTTTCTTATCGTCCATAAGATCAGCAAAGCGAACATTCAACGCCTGGTTATGCACATAATAGTAAAGTGTATCTGTTAAATAATTGCGGTATACCGCCTCGTTTATGGTCATTTCAAGACGAGCCACGGCATACCTTATAAAATGCTTTATATTGCCTCGGTATTCACCGTAACAGAGCCAGAAAACTCTTCTTCCGTCTGCTGTCGCACAGAGCCGAAAAAACCAGCGAATTCCTCCGAATTTTCAACCTCAAGTACAAGGTCGAGAAGCCTTGCGATAATGTTCAAGCCGGTGAGCGGTGTGGGATCGATTGTAAGAAGTATTTTTGATGCCTCGGCCTTATGCGTTTTAAGGATTGCCTGGACCTTATGCATAGTCGATGTGCCTTTTTCGCTCAAAGCATTTCTTACTTCCTCGTCCTGCAGAACCGCACCAATCGGCTCCAATAATTCCGCCCACAGTTCAATAGCTGCCTCGCCCTGATAATCTGATAATCTTTTCATTGGAAATGTCCTCCTGTCTTTATATATCAAACGAGGCCGCCGCGGAGGACAAGTCCGCGAACAGCCCCGCCGATATCGGTTTTTATGCGCCTGCTACAACTACAACCGTGCAGGTGTCTGTATAGGTTACGCCGTCCTTTGTGATAGATGCCGTAATGATCGCATTGCCCTGGGCCTTGCCGGTCACTACGCCGCCGGATGTAACCTCGGCCTTGGTAGAATCAGAACTCGACCATGTTACGGTTTCGCCAGCCGGTACAGTAACCGCCGTGAGTGTTTCCGTAGCATCTACAGCAAGCGAAGTGGCGTGCTTGTTGAGATTAACGCTCGGAGTTACGACCGCATTGCCAGCCTTAATCCACAGCTCGTAGGGAACCGTGTCCTGTGCGTCCATCGAGTAATGCCCGGTGAACTCGAATGCGAACTGTCCCTTGCCCTTATCTGTAGACTGGATCGCAAATCCGGCAGTATTAAGAGCGTTCAGAAGATGAACCGCTATAAATCCGGCATTGGCCCCCGTGTTCACGTTCGAATAGTCGCCAATCCACCATACATCCTGGAAGTCCGTCTGAAGGATATCGTTACGAGGGATAATGTGGTTTGAGTCAAGAGGATCAACGTCAGCCGAACCAGCCAGCTTCGCACCGCTTTCCGCAGTAACCGTAACGAACGTGCCACTGATCTTAACTTCACGAGTATCAATCTTTTTCAGTTCTTTCATGTTTTTCGGGCAGTTGTCGATGTCTTCGCCATAATCCAGATACTCGGGAGTATCGCTAAACTGTACGCCGCCCGTTGTTGCACCTAAGAGACCAGTTACCTCGCCGGTGGCGGGATTAAATCCCGTTGCGAGAATACCAGCATTAAGCTGGATGGTCTCAAAGGTATTAGTGGGAATCTGTGTATATTTCATATCCTGCCTCCTTAATCGAAATATTCCGCATTAAGATTAAAAAGTATCCTGCGCACCATGTCATCATCGGGATCATTCATCCTCATTTGCCATGGTGAGCCTTTTGACAACCATACCGCACCGCCTTCGTAGTCCAGGATTACTCCCCCTCGCCCGATACGTTCATCGATTTCATACGCTTTCTCGGTGATCCCAGCCCATGATGCGCTCCTGTACCACAGAGACGCACTGCATGAGACCATATAACCGAAATTATCGACCGCCGCCTCATAAGTGATATATGGCAACTTGGCATCATCCGGCACCGATGTCTCATCGTATGCCGGTATGCCGAAGCCTGTCCAGAAGGAATGCAATGTCTGTTGTTTGTTCATCATTTCTCCTACGCCGAAGGAAGTGTGAATTCCTCGGCACTATATTGGCGCATATTGAGTCCGGCTGATGCTGGTGTCTGATTATCGTCTGCTCCTGAAGTCAAACGGAAATAAATATTATCTCTCGCCCTTTTCAGGATCGTGTGATAATCAAGCTCCACGTTTTTGCGGACCGTCAAGGTGTAAGTGTTCTTTACGCCCATCGCCTGCGCTATCTTGGTCTGTGTCGAGTTATCATACGGCATCGCACCCTGGATAGTAGTTCCCTCGGTATATATCGTTGTCGTTCCGCCGTATCCATCCGGCACAGTTGTTTTGTTTATTACTACGAAATCCTCGAAGGCTTCTGTAAGCAAACTCATAAGCGAATCCTCCGATATATCTTGAGCCGGTCGCCGTATACTGATTGCCAGGTACCAGCCGCCGAATTACCGGCCGCTGAGGTCGATCCTGCACTCTTGGTGTAGGAATAACCGCCAAAACTCTCGCTGTAATATGGCGATTGTGCTTCAGAATCAACACCGCCGTACTTATCCTGCCATGCTTCAATATCAGCTACGACTGCAAGAAAATCATCAGGTGGCGACATGGACCACACCGCACCCGTGAACTCGCCCTCGTCTTTAAGATCATGCTTTGAAAGCAAATGCACGCCGTTGTTTTTCCGTGACCCGAAAATAGCGAAGTAATCAGTTTTTAAGTCAACCGAAGGAGACAAGATACCGTTCTCGATTTTGTACGTTCCCGGATGCTTGTCTTCCTGGTAGGTGAAGTAATTTCTGATTTCTGCGCATATGGCCGTCAGCATATTGGCTCCTTTTCAATAAAGGCGCAGAGACGCGTTTTAAGGCCCCTGCGCCTGTTGGTGTACTATTTCTTCGATGATCTCTTCTTGGACGGCTTCTCGACCTGTTCCGCCGCCACTGTCGGCTCGTTCATGCCGAACTCTTCAATGAGTGGTTTACCGAGCTTGTTTTTGTTGCCTGAAAGCTCATCGATCCTTGCCTGGTTGACGAGAACCCCCTCACGAGGGAACTCGTCACCGGGATTATATACGTGAGCATCGTCCTGCAAATCTGCGAACTGTTCGATTACTCTATACATATCATGCTCCTCCAGGTGTGAGAGTCAGACTGCTGAGATCGAATGTCTGAGTCTCTTTAATCGTTCCGGCAGTGGTTACGATCTTCAGTTTCTGGCTGTCCTTGTCAGCAACCTTGAAAACTGCATCGTAATCAGTAGGATCGAGTTCTACGAGGCCTGTGCCTGCGCTGGGATCGAGTCCAACCTTAACGCTTGTAGCAGCGGGATCAATGTTGCCGAAATGGAGTGCCATGAAGTATCCATCACCGGCAAGAGGACCGCTATCTGCAAGGCCGCCCTGTACGAGAGTGAGGTTACCTACGATCTTATCGCCAACCGCAGTAATTCCGCTCTGGTAAGTCTTAACCTTCTTGCTGCCGTAAGGCTCTGCTTCTCCATCCATAGGAGTTACAGTTACATTCTTCAGTTCATCACCCTCAACAGTAGCAATGAAGAGGCTGTAAGGATCGTAAAGAACCGGGATGAAGAGTGCCGATGCCTTAGTCCAAAGAACCGCGGGATCTTTTTCTGCCCACTGAGTGATGTAAACGTAAGGACTTACGCCAGCACTCTGAGCATTTCCAAAGAACTTAGCAACATCAGCCTCAGGAGCATCGCCCCAAAGACCTGTACCAAGCTTTCCGCCGGGATTGGTTGCGAAGAATGTGATCTTGTTTTCAGGGAAATATCTGTGTTTTGTTCTGATCGGTCTCAGATACTCATCTACGCCGCCGTCAATAGCATAACGCTCGTCATTTGTAATGACTGTGTTGATGCCGAACCAGGTCGAGAAGAAGTTTTCAACCTGTGACTGTGACAGGAACTGTCCCTGTGCGTATACGCCGTTGATCGCAGTCTGCAAATACTTGTTTGTAGCAAGTTTGCGAAGGACTTTTGTAGATGTAACGATTCCGTCCAGAGTAACGCCCTTGTCCTTAGCAGCGTCAATGATCGCCTGAATCTGCGATGCAACATCTGCATCCTGTGTGAGATCGAGTGTGTACTGTACCTGGTCAGCCGGTACGCCGTAATCAATGGTGAGATCAAGGTTGTTTTCCTTGATGGTAACCTTGCCGGTTGCGAGAAGTTCATTCTTGCACACCTTGGTCCTTGTGATTACGTTGTCTGCCAGCCTTGCGCCGTCATTGATAACGTAGTTGTAAAGAGCCGCATCGCCCTGAACGCCCTTCTTCATCAGCGCACGCAGTCTTTCCGACTGGTTGATCTTCTGCTTAATGAGTCCCTTTTCGATGCTTCTTGAATCGATCGGGATTCTGGTTGTTGTCCTTGCCTCGGTATCGAAAGCATGGAACTCGGCCATAGTAGGGATTCTGTACTCGTCAGCGAGTATTTCCCAGGATGCCGCGATATTATCGGTCTTGTCGTCACCGAAAAGACGGTCAATCGGATCGTTGGGACGTGTAGGAACGAGTGAACCGATCCTCAGCCAGTCCTTTTTAAGCGCAAATCCGAATAAATTATCTTCCCATGTATTCATGATCTATTCCCCCTTTTCACAGATTTCCGTCACCGGGACGTGTAACGGCCGGCTCAGTAACGAATACAAAGCCTTTGCTCTGAAGTGCGGTCTTTGCCGATGCGTCAAGCGCAACAGGAAGTCTGCCTTCGATAACGTATCCTGCATAAACTACAGAACCGGGCATATTACCTGCCGATACATCCACATCCTCGTATACAATGCCGATCGCATTGCCATCGTTTGACGGGAATATGGTGCCACAAGGCACGTACTTAGAGCCGTCAGCCGCCGTTGTTGCCAGTGTCGCGGGAATTTCGGTGGTCTTTCTTACGCAATCCTCACGGTCGAGGAAATAACCGGGAAGATACGTCTTGCCTTCATCTTTGTTTCTAATGAATGCCATAATATCACTCCTCTCATTTCTGTGCGCCGTACATAGCTGCACGCTGCGCTATTACTCTGCTTACTGCCGAACTGTCATCGTTATCCTCTGCCCCATTATTTGCCGGTGGCGTAGTCGTCTCAGCCCCTTTGGTGCTTTCGGTCGCAATGAAGTCTGACCAGTCTTCCTTGATCTTCTTTACAAGGTCGTCATTGTTTTTGAACTTTCCGTCCTCGCCCAATTCCAAAGAATCGATATCAGATACACGAACAACAGATGCGATTCTCTTCTCAGCAATGCCCGTTTCTTTGAGCAGTGCCCTGTATGCCGACTCTTTCGCCGCCTTGGTCGCTTTCTTCTGTTCCTCGGTCTTGTATCCCTCGAATTCCTCATGTAGAGCGTCATATTTGACTTTCCAGGGATTCTTCCCCTCTTTCTCAAGGACCAATGCTTTTGTGTCGTCCAATTCCTTTTGGAGTGCCACAACCTTATCAGCATCGCTTTTTGCGGTCGATTTTAACGCATCCATCTCGCTTTTCAGACCATCTACAGTCTCGCTGTGCGCCTCGATGATCTGCTCGATCTTCTCGTCTTCGATTCCCATTGCCTTGAGCATTTTTCTTGTAACAGCCATATAATCTCCTTTTCTTCGGTTCCCATTCCCTCGGGAATTAGATTGTCAGGTTTTGAAAAAACAAAAAGACCATTAAACCGGGTTTTAACCCAGTCTAATGGCCTTGGTATGCCTTTTCAAATATTCCGTTACTTAAAATCTAACATATAGCAGTTGGCTTGTCAACGCTTTTTTCCTGCTTTTCGTACTGAAGTATTTTATCTGCCATCTCTATGACGTATGCCGGTGGATTCCTTTCCTCGCACGCCCAGCCTTGCACTGTCCGCAATGGTATGTTGAACTTCCTTGCGAACTCGCTCTGACCTAATCCCCTTGCCTGTAGCCATGCCTTGAAATCCATCGTTTTGTCCTCCGTGATAAACCTTCCGTTTCCCATATTTTATCACGCTTTCTTCAGATGTTCAAGCCATTCTTCATAGCACCATTCAAAGCCGCCTACGAACTTGTTATCGCCGTCTATCACGAAACCGCCGAACTCGTTGGCATCGTCTGACAGTTTTTTCAGATCATCGCCCTCTCTGACAAAATCGCCGTTCTCGTTATATTCTCTATATGCTTTCACATCTAATTTCATCTTGATTGTAGGTATTCTCATATCGTTCTCCTTTCTGTTCAGTCCGATCTACTGCATTCATCGTAATACTCACAGAATATGCAACACGACCGGCATCTCTTCTTTCTTGACTTCAGTATCCAATGTAAGAACCTCTTTATCATCTTCGCCCTCCTCAATCCATATCTTTCTGCATCGCTGCATCAAAAGACATTCCCATAGCCATATCAAACTCTATATCGCTCATATCCTCGTCTTCGCTGATTTCTGCGTCTCCATCGATTCCAGCCGGCATTTCAAGGTCCGTTCCATATGTCTTATTAAGTTCATCCCAAAATTCTTTCGCTGTCATGTCCTGCCTCTTTCTCCCCGTCCTGCCGATAGGTCAGCCGTTTTATTATGCTCTGCTGTATTTCTCTACATATAAGCGGTTTCTGTAATCTACTGCGCCTGACTGCCATATATCTGACAGATAAGCACCGACCTTTACGAATCCCTCTGATGTTTCTGCAACCGCCTCGATCCATACGTCAACAATGCCCGTATCCTCGCCGTAAGCGTTCCAAACCTTGTTATTTAAGCACGTTTCAGCCGTAGCCTTGTAAACCTCTACGATATAGTGAGGATCGTCTTTTAACGCCTCATTCACTGCATATTCTGCCCAGCCTTTGATTGTCTCTTCATCGTCTTTCTCAGCCGCTATAACAGCTTTCATCTGCTCCACCTGATATATGGTGTAATACTCTTTGTAATTCTTCGGTAATGTAACCTTCATGTCTTTTCTCCTTCTCCCCGTCTCGCCGTTAGGTCAGCGGTCTTTATTATCTGATCCACATATCTACGTGTGAGTTTCTGAATGTTGAGGTCTCGCCGTTCTCAAAGTGAAGTATCAGATACTCATGATTCTCGTCTATGCAACTTCCATCGCTCTCGGCCTCGATCTCTGCGGC
>JAFYZR010000129.1 GCA_017557345.1 Paludibacteraceae bacterium
CCATAGTTTAGAAGAGTTTAATTATTACCTATATATAGTTTACAAATAATCTATAAATAACCTACTAATAACCTACAAATCACCTACTAATCACCTACTCAAATAGTTATTTTTGATGCAAAGGTACAACAAAAAAATGGAATGTGCAAATTTTAGAGGGATTTTAGTGAGTTTTTGATAAATTTTCTGGTTTTGATATGTAAAAAACCGCCACGCGGTGAGGCATGGCGGGATGAGAATAATGTGATTTAATCCCTTATACAAAGAAATAAATGAGCAGACCTATTAAAGCGATGACACCTATAATTAGTTCAATTTTCTCAATTATAGATGCTTTTACATTCTCTGCTAATTCTATCTATTGTATATCAATTACCCATTGCTGCTTTTCGTAAGGAATACTTTCCGTCTTCATCATAACTGATAATATCATCTACGTACCAATTATTATTTTCGTAAACCATTGGCATATCAACCTTTTTGTTATCGCCATTTTCTGGATAATGCAATATAATATGTGCTATGGCCTTTACTTCAGATATAACTTCGACTTTTACAGATGCTAATTCCGCGTATGCTCCTTGAGTGCACTCCCAATAATCCCAATCCGGCCATCCAAGTTCGCTATCATCTGCCTGTTGGGCTTTGCTAAAAATAGAATAAAATGCTTTTGACATGATTTTATTATCGGGCATACGGCTCTCGTATTGTGCTTCAATTCTTTGTTTGATAGCGTCTTCAATATCATCCTCATCAAGAGTTGATGTTCCGCCTCCCAAAGTAGCAGCTATATTTTCAAAATATGCCACTAAAGTTTCTTCGTCCAAATCCAAATCCCACTCTAACATGGAATTGTTTTTAAAGGTCACCTTGACACCGGAGTTTTCCTCTGTCGCAGTCCAAATCGAGAAACCATCTTCCTTAGGTTGTTTAGCCCATTTGGAAAACTTCACTTCTAATTTGTTATACCCATCTAAGATGTCAGCCGCCATTTCATCCTCTTTAGCCATTTTTTCCAGTGCTATTTTGAATTTTGGACAATCACCATCAAGGATATCGCTTTCATCATTCGCTTTTTCTGCCTCTGCATCCAATTTCTCTGCAAAAGCGTCAACAGACTTTTCGTCGTACACGGCGTAACCGAAAGCTAATGCGACCTGAGTACGATACGAGTCCTCAATTTCTACCGCCCAACTATCCGGATCTTCAAGAGCTCCGCACGAAGGTAATAATACTGATAACGCAAGGGCAATGATGCCCACAAATAATGTTTTTGTTTTCATAATAATTTTTTTAAAAAAATGTTACCCTTTTTGATTATAATCTGCATTTATCAAATTCATTGCTTTCATTCGCTTGTGAATGTAAATGAATGGGCCAACAAGAATGAGAGATCCTATTATACCCCACAGCCAGAAATCTCCGGCTCCAAAATCATAAGCAATGTTCCGACGGCGTAACTCAAAGTTCATTCGGTCAGATGTACGATGAAACCATACAATAAGAGCAATACCCAAAGTGAGCCATGAAAAGATAAAGAATATCCAACCAAATCGCATTGTGCGGCGAGCATCATAACGAGTTACAAGCATATTCAACTCATCCGAAATGTGATCTTCAACCACAATCTGGTATATGCCAAATGTAATTAGATTTAAAAGGAGTATCTTTAGTAATCCCCTATTTGTCCTCAACATACCTTGACCAGTTGGCACATTTTGCGAATTGTTATTCGCATTATTTTGCGTTAAATTAATGTTAACAACTGGAGTTTGGTTATTAGATTCCTTATGCTCATTTTGGGGAGGTTCAGGAGTTTTTTCTACTACTTTTTCATTTGCTGCAGCGTCTACTACTGCGGGCATTTTCTTTTGTTTTTCCTTTTCCATAAATCTTAGATTATTTATTAGTTTCGCCTACTCTTTATAGGATTTTCGGCATTCTCCATTAAATTATAATATTGTTATAATTATCGGAATAGGGATTTTACCATTTGTGGAGGAAATAATATCTCGTTTGTATGTCGTGTTTCCTTTGTATATATGGTTCCCATCGTACGTGTATACAATATCTCTTTTATATGTTGACTTTCCGACAAATAAAGTTTTTCCATCCCACGTGTACATAATATCTTTTTTATATGTAGAATTTCCCCGAAAAAAATATTTGCCATTCCATGTGTACAAGATATCTTTTTTATAGGTAGAACAACCATTATATACGTGCTTTCCATCCCAAGTATACAAAATATCACGTTTATATGTAGATTTCCCAAGATATAGATATTGCCCATCCCAAGTATACAGAATATCCCGATTATAATTATTTTGGCCTTGATAATAGTACGTTTGGGCTGTTAGTAGTAAAGAAAAAAGCACACAACAAAAGACAGAAAAATATCTCAATCGAAAGTGTAATATGGTATTAAATACGCCCATGTTATATAATATTGACATACAAAAAGACCACTTTTACTTATCGGCAGGTAGGCTCTGGAAAGGCCTGTAGTCAAATAAGCAAAAGCAGTCTACACCATACGGCGGACTGTTTCAACTTATCACCCCTGACTACAGATAGATTTTCCAGATTTACCTGTCAAGTTGATACGTTGATACGTCTCAAAATATGTCTGTCTTCTAAAAGACAGCGCAAAGATACGAAAAATATTTGACTTATGCAAATATAATTGTAAATTTTCGTATTTTTTCAATATAATGTAGACCACTTCTGCTTAGAGCGCACAAAGGTACAACTATTTTTTGAGCCAAATCGTGCCAAAAGAAATCTTTTCATGCCAAATGCCATTTTGTGCCAAAATATACCAATTTATCCTCATTTTTCCATCCATTTATTTGCATATGTCATAATTTTTTAGTACCTTTGCAGCGTAATTGAAATACTATGGAAGAGAATAGAAGTTACAATCAACAATTAGGTATCGAGATCTACACAGCTCCCGATAATAGTATACAACTCCAAGTTAAAGTGCAAGAAGAAACGGTGTGGCTAACGCAAAAGCAATTAGCCGACCTGTTTGGAGTTAAAAAAGCGGCTATTTCTAAGCACGTCACAAACATCTTCAACCAAGGGGAATTAAGCCCCGACTCAACAGTTTCCAAAATGGAAACAGTTCAAATAGAGGGGAAACGTACTATTGTACGTTCTATGGATTATTATAATCTAGACATGATCCTTTCCGTCGGCTATCGCGTAAATTCGAAGAACGCTATCGCTTTCCGTCAGTGGGCGAATCGTGTTCTAAAGGACTATTTGATCAAAGGCTATGCCATTAATGAGAAATTGCGTAGAGAGCAGTTGGCGGACTTGCGACAGTTGGTGCAGATTGTTGGAAGAACCGTGCAGAGTAAAGCCATCGAAAGTACCGACGAGACGCAAGCCATATTCGATGTTGTAGTGGATTACACGTACGCGCTGGACACGCTGGATAACTATGATTATGAGCGGCTTGCCGTAAAAGAGACTACTCCGGAGGTGCGTTTCCATGCCACGTACGAGAATGCCAGGCAAACTATAAATGCACTACGTAAGAAGTTCGGTGGAAGTACATTGTTCGGCAATGAGAAAGATGACTCATTCAAAAGTAGTATAGGTCAGATTTATCAGACTTTTGGCGGTCAAGATCTCTATCCGAGTGTGGAGGAAAAGGCCGCTATGCTGTTGTACCTCGTGACAAAAAACCATTCTTTCTCTGATGGCAACAAACGCATTGCTGCTACTTTATTCTTATGGTTCCTCAATAATAACGGCATTCTCTATCGCGAGGATGGCACAAAGCGCATAGCAGATAATACACTGGTAGCACTTACGCTGATGATAGCCGAAAGCCGTACAGAGGAGAAAGACACGATGGTTAAGGTTGTTGTGAACCTAATCAATCAAAAGAACTAACATGCAACACCTCAAAGAAATAGTTATCCGCCAATTAGGTCGGACATTGGAATCACCGGCAGATTTTGAGTATTTATGCGAGCAAATACAAAAATCAACGGGTGAATATTTAAGTCCGACAACATTAAAACGCTTATTTGGAGTTATTCCTTACGAAGGACAAGTTCGGCCGGCTACCTTATCTATACTCGCGCGCTATGCCGGATATAACGGTTGGCAAGACTATCTAGACAAGCAGCATGTAGAATCGGGTTTTATAAATGCGAAGCGCATAATGACGAAAGAGTTGCAGAAGGGTAGTAAGGTATTGATGTTATGGAATCCAAATCGTGAATGTTTGATAGAATATATAGGCGAGGAACGATTTGTTGTGTTGCATTCTCAAAATAGCAAACTACAAATAGGCGATCAATTTAATGCAAATCAATTTATTCTTGGTCAACCATTAACTGTCACAAATGTTGTAAGTATACGAGAATCGGAACGACATGATGTTTATGTTGCGGGAGCCAAAACAGGATTAACCAAAATTGAGATTTTGAATGTTTGACGCAGAAGTCAATTCGGGTTTTACCAAAGGCGGAGATATAAATATTTCCAACCATTTTACAGAGATAACCTTGCTGCATACATCCAGTAATGGCTATTCCGAAGTATACAAAGCGAAACGTTATGGCCAATGGCATGTGCTGAAATGCCTAACCAAAGACGTTTCCAACGATGTTCAATATCAAACATTGCTGGAAAAGGAATTTCGTATCGCATATCCTCTATCACATCCTAATATTGTACGTACACTTGGCTTGGAAGAAGTTCCGGGAATAGGGATTTGTATTATTCAAGAATACATAGAAGGTACTCCTATCACAACTATATCTCGCAGTCAAGCGATAGAGTTATGTCAAGCCGTAGCGTATCTTCATCATTCGGGTGTAATTCATCGAGATATTAAGCCGGAAAATGTACTTGTGAGAAAAGATACCGGACATATCGTGCTGATTGATTTCGGGTTGGCAGATAAAGCGAGTTTCAGTATTCTAAAAGGAGGTGCAGGTACAAGCGGATATGCAGCACCTGAACAATGGAAGGGCGAGATATTACCAGCTATCGATATTTACGGAATAGGCGGAGTGCTTGCGCTGAACAAGAAGTTAAGGCGTTTTGCTGACAAATGTAGGAGAGAAAATCCGCAAAAACGCTATCGTTCCGTTGTTGATTTAGAAAAAAGAATCGCTCGAAAGTATCCTTGGAGTATACTATGTATATGCATCCTTTTTGTACTATTAGGCAATTTGGTTGTGTTTATATTTCAATACAGATCACAAGCGAATAAGCAAGCGGAAATACAAATGCAACAAATGGAAGAGTTACAATCTAACCACGCAGCAAATATCAATGCTATGATTAGAGAAAACGATTCTCTTCGAAATCGCTTGATAATCATAGAAACTCAAGAAAAACAAATGAATGAAGATTTAGAAAGAATGCGAAATGCTTATATCCGTTCGCAACAGGAAAGTAATTCTTTCTATAACTCTTATGGCCGCGATAATAGTGCTGATTCGCAGAGATATTAGAGACCTTATCACTTGGTATGATGAAATAATACTCAAAAATATTCATTTATGCCGACATAATACATTTTTTTGCCAATTTATTTGGTACTTCAAATTTTTTGTAGTAATTTTGCACTCCGAATAGAATCGTAAATCGAAAATCGCTAATTCGTAAATAGGTTTATGTTTATCATCGGCATTGCGGGCGGTACCGGCTCGGGTAAAACAACGGTAGTCAGAAAACTCATCGAGCGCTTGCCAAAAGGCGAGGTGGTCGTTATCCCTCAAGACTCGTATTACAAAGACAGTAGTGACGTGCCCGTGGAAGAGCGTCAGAATATTAACTTTGACCATCCGGACGCCTTCGATTGGGAATTGCTGAGCAAGCACATCAAAATGCTCAAAGAAGGCAAGTCCATCGAGCAACCTATCTACTCCTATATCACCTGTACTCGTTCCAAAGAGACGATCCACATAGAGCCTCGCGAAGTGATAGTCGTCGAGGGAATTATGGCTCTTCGCGAACCCAGGATGCGTGCTCAAATGGATTTGAAGATCTTCGTAGATGCCGATGCTGATGACCGTCTTATGCGTGTTATGAAGCGCGACGTACTCGAAAGAGGACGTACGGCCGAGCAAGTGATTGAGCGTTACCAACGCGTGCTCAAACCGATGCATGAGCAGTTCATCGAGCCTTGCAAACGGTTTGCAGATGTCATCGTTCCACAAGGCGGACATAACAACGCGGCCATCAACATGCTGGCTAAGTTCGTTAAGCAGCAATTGAAAGAGCAGGATTAACGAGTTAGGGAGTTAGCGAATTAGTGAGTTAGGGAGTTGTTTCTCCAATTATTTTGGACATATTTAAAGATTGGCACCTTCACGCTCGGTGGAGGTTATGCCATGTTGCCGCTTATCCAACGCGAAGTGGTGGAGCGCAAGAAATGGATTAGCGAGGAGGAATTCCTTAATATGATTGCGCTCGCGCAGGCTGCTCCGGGACTGATAGCTGTCAACTCCGCCATCTTCATCGGCTGGCGTATAGGCGGATGGAAAGGTGTTTGTGGGGCCGTCTTAGGGGCCGTTCTTCCATCGTTTCTCATCATTCTGACGATTGCTATGCTCTTCCGGGAATGGAAAGAACTGCCAGCCGTGGAAGCCGTTTTCAAAGGTGTGCGTCCGGCTGTGGTGGCACTTATTGCTGCTCCGCTCTTCAAACTGGCCAAGTCCGCTAAGATCAGCTGGCTCACAGCTATCATTCCTATAGCCGCAGCGCTTTTGATTTGGTTGTTGCATGTCAATCCCGTTTGGGTCATTCTTGCGACGATAGTACTCACGCTTGCCTCTGTGGCAATATACGAAAGGAGGCATCCATGATTTACCTGCAACTCTTCCTTTCGTTCTTCAAGATCGGTCTCTTCGGTTTCGGCGGTGGTCTGGCTATCTTATCGCTCATCCAGATGGAAGTAGAGCAATACGGCTGGATGACCCAGCAGGAATTTGTAGATATCGTTGCCGTGAGTCAGGTAACGCCCGGCCCGATAGGCATCAACTGTGCCACATACGTGGGTTATACTACAGCCGGCATCTGGGGAAGCGTTCTGGCTACTTCAGCCATCATCCTGCCGAGCCTGATTATCATGCTCAGTATTTGCAAGGCTTATTTCTGGCTCAATAAGAAATTTCAAGGCAATCCGTATTTCGAGCAGACACTCCGAATGCTGCGCTTTACCGTCATCGGCCTGATTGCCTCGGCTGCCTTGATGCTTATGAAACCGACCACATTTATCGATCCAATCAGTTGGATTATCTTCGCCGTCGTAGCATTCTTCACCATTCTGCCGGAATTGGCAAAAAACAAGGTGACTACATTTATTAGTCACCCTATTCTGTTAATCATTCTTGCCGGAATAGCCGGATATCTCATATACGCTCCAGCTTAGCGTGCGTGAGTAGCAAGGTTTTGATGCCTTGCGTATCGAAATTGATTTCTATCTTATCGTTTTCTGTTACCTCATCGCGATAAACGCGCACCACCGTTCCTGCACCAAAGGCACGATGACTCACGCGGTCACCCGATTGCCATGACGAAGAAGCAACCGTACTGGTGGCTTTGCCAACCGGAGTAACCGGTCGCGAAATCTCTGTCTCACGAGGCTGGAATTGGAAAAAGCCAAAGGATGGCTTCGGAGTAGCCGCCGGTTTGCGATTAACATCGATAAATTGCTTGTCGATATCGTTGAGGAACCGACTTGGCGAAGCGAAATTGATAGACCCATTCTTGAACCGTTGCCGCGCAAAACTGAGGTAACATTGCTCCATCGCACGCGTGATAGCCACATACAACAAGCGACGCTCCTCCTCTACTTCCTGCGGCTTGACGGCAAACTGGGAAGGGAATAAGTTCTCTTCCAGACCCACAATGAAAACTACCGGGAACTCCAGTCCTTTTGCCGCATGAACGGTCATAAGCGTCACGCGTTCGGTGGTGTCCGTCAAGTTCTCATCCTGGTCCGTCTGAAGGCTTACCTCGCTCAAGAAATCCGTAATAGGCGTGAAGTCGATGCCTTCCTCTGTACGCTGCTCTACAAACTCATGAATAGCATTGAGCAACTCTTGCACGTTTTGAGCCCGATCGATGCCTTCTGGTGTTCTGTCCAATGCCAAAGCCGTCATCACACCGGATGTGCGGAGAGCCATTTCCGCAAAGCGGAAAGCATCCATCGTCTCGCTCTGCTCACGCAGGCCATCGATATAGGCAGCAAACTGGCTGATCTTCTTTATCGTCGCCGCTCCTACATCCAGTCCTGTCGCTTCCGGTTCACGCATCACATCCAGATACGAACGATGGTGCTCGATGGCATTCGTGGATACTTTCTTCATCGTAGTATCGCCTATTCCGCGTCCCGGGAAGCCCACTATTCGAAGCAAAGCTTCGTTATCGCGAGGATTGACGGCCAAACGAAGATAACCGAGTGCATCTTTTATCTCTTTTCGTTGGTAGAACGACGTTCCGCCATATATTCGATAGGGAATGTTGAGTTTGCGAAGTTCCCCTTCAATCACTCGCGACTGGGCATTCGTACGATACAAAACGGCTATCGAATCATACCCTTTGTACTTCAATTTATGGATTTTAGACGCTACGCCTAAGGCCTCTGTCCGGTCATCCATATAGGGTTGAAGATTAAGAAGCTGACCCTCTTCTTTCTCCGAATAGACGGTTTTTTCTATCTGATGTATATTCTTGTGTATCAGCGAGTTAGCAGCATTGACAATAGTCTGTGTTGAGCGATAGTTACGCTCTAACTTGAACAATCGGGCGGTTGGATATTCGCGTTGGAAATTGAGAATATTACGGATATCTGCCCCGCGGAAAGAATAGATGGATTGTGCATCATCGCCTACCACGCAGATATTATTCTGCGGCTCGGCCAACCGGTGAACCAAAAGGAACTGAATATAGTTGGTGTCCTGGTATTCGTCCACAAGAATATATTGGAACTGCTCCTGGATGCGTTTGCGTACCTCAGGGAAAGTGTTGATTAGCAACAAGGCATTTATCAGCAAATCGTCAAAATCCATGGCGTTAGCTGCCCTCAGACGCACTTGGTACTGCTCGTAAATCGTTGCCATTTCATACATCCGCATCTCCCGGTCTTCGCGCAACAATTGGGTGCTTTGAGCATATTGAGCAGGACTAATACCGCAGTTTTTAGCCATCGAAATACGGGCTTGAACGGTACTTGGCTTGTATATTTTCTCGTCCAGCCCACGCTCCTTGCAGATACCTTTGATGACCGATTTCATATCGGGCGTATCGTATATCGTGAAGTCACGCGTAAAGCCTAATTTCTCCGCCTCCGGGCGTAATAATTTCGTGCAAACATGATGAAATGTACCCATCCAAAGATAACGGGCATCATTGGCAGAGACAAGCCGTTCTATACGTTCCCGCATCTCACGAGCCGCCTTGTTAGTAAAGGTCAAAGCCATTATTCGGCTTGCAGGAACACCTTGCCGGAGCAAGTAAGCTATCCGATAGGTCAGCACACGCGTCTTGCCCGACCCTGCGCCTGCTACGACTAAGGATGGGCCTTCCGTATAGGTAACTGCCTCACGTTGAACGTCATTTAATTGGTCTAAAAAATCCATATTTACCAAAAAAGCACGCAAAGGTACGTTTTTTTTTGCACATATACAAATTTTTTTGTAATTTTGCAGCCGATTTGATGCTACCTGTCGATTTCATAGAAAAGATGCATCAGCAAATGGGTGCGGAAGCGAACCAGCTGATCAGGGCTTTGGAAACGGAGCCTGTTACTTCTATTCGTCTGAATACGAAGCTGGATGTGCTCACATTCGATTGCGATACAGACGAGGTGCCTTGGCATATCGACGGCTATTATCTGAGTGAGCGTCCTTCCTTCACGCTTGACCCGCTTTTCCATGCCGGCTGCTACTATGTGCAGGAAGCCAGTTCCATGTTCATCCAGCAGGCGTTGGAGCAGTATGTAGACACATCTTCAATCATTCTCGACCTTTGTGCCGCTCCTGGCGGGAAGAGTACGCTTATCAGCGAATATCTCGGCCGTGACGGACTGCTGGTCAGCAATGAAGTGGTGCGCCAAAGGGTTTTCATCCTTAGCGAGAATATTCAGAAATGGGGCAACGGCAATACGGTCGTTACGCATAACACGGCTGAGGAGTTTGGCGAGAAATGCAAACACCTGTTCGATTGTATATTGGTTGATGCACCTTGTTCCGGCGAAGGCATGTTCCGCAAAGATGAGCAGGCGCGAAGCGAATGGAGCCTACGGGCTGTCAAACAATGCGCCGAACGGCAAAGAAGTATCCTGATGGATGTATGGGATGCCCTCAAACCAGGAGGTATACTGCTCTACTCCACTTGCACCTTCAACGAAGAGGAAAATGAGAAAAATGTAGAGTGGTTAGCAGAAACGCTGGGAGCTGATGTCTTACCGCTTGATTATGACCCGGACTGGGGCATTGTAGAAGGTTCGTGCGGATACCATTTCTACCCACATAAAGTGAAAGGCGAAGGGTTCTATCTCTGTGTCTTGCGTAAGCGTGATGACGAAATGCTCGACCAAGCGAAGATAAAAGCGCCCAAGAAAGATACCCCGATGCAACACCCTGAGTATCTGCCTGTTATGCGCAGTTGGCTGCAACACCCGGACGATTGGGCTATCCGTTATTCCGACCGGTTTGCTACGGCTTATCCGATGAAGTTCAAGGAGATAATCGACTGGTTCTCAACGCAACTCACGTGTATCTCTACGGGCTTTGGTTTGGGAGAAGAACGCGGCCGTGGAATTGCTCCGCAACATAGCCTGTGTATGACAAAAGATTTTCGTCCGGAAGCTTTTCCGACTGTTGCGCTTACCTATGATCAAGCCCTTGCGTATCTTAGGACTGAGGCTTTGGCCCTCGCAAATGTCCCCCTCGGGCTTGTCCTTTTGACTTATGAGGGTGTCCCACTCGGTTTCGCGAAGAATGTCGGGAACCGTTTGAATAACCTTTACCCGAATGAGTGGCGGATTCGTCACCTTTAAGAAATCTTTCGATTTTTTTCCAGTAATGTACATCGTCAGGCGAGATAAGCGTCATCGCCTCTCCGCTGTTTTCTGCCCGAGCTGTACGGCCGATACGATGCACATAATCTTCAGCCGCATGCGGCACATCATAATTGATGACAAGCGGAATATCCGTCACGTCAATACCTCGCGACACCACATCCGTTGCCACCAGCACATCAATCTTGCCGTTCTTGAAATCCAGCATTACCTGGTCACGTTCGGTTTGCTCCAGATCTGAATGCATGGCACGGGCATCCAACTGCAAAGAACGCAAGGTACGAGCCAATTCTTTCACACGCTGTTTCTTGCCGGCAAAGATAATCACTTTCTTCAGGCCTCTTCCCTCTAAGAGCTCCACCACTTTAGCAGGTTTGTCCGCTTCGTTGATGTATTCGTGCATCTGTTTGATGGTCTCAGGAGGACGCGAAACGGCTATCTGGATTTCTACAGGATTGCGTAAGATAGAACGCGCCAACTGACGAATCTTAGGAGGCATTGTGGCAGAGAAAAGCAAGGTCTGACGCTCTTTGGGAAGCTTACGGACGATGGTCATGATATCATCATAAAAACCCATATCGAGCATTCGATCTGCCTCGTCGAGAATGAAGTATTTCACTCCGGAAAAATCAACGTTGTAGATGTTCATCTGGCTCAGTAATCGTCCGGGTGTGGCAATTACTATATCCGCGCCGCGTTGCAATCCATTCACCTGGTTTCCCCATGAACCGTTGGTATCCTTACCGCCATAGATAGGCACGGATGAGAAAGGCACGTAATAGCCAAAACCCTCCATCTGCTGGTCAATCTGCTGCGCCAACTCGCGCGTCGGAGCCATGATGATAGCGTTCAGTTTGTTCGGATCGTGATTATCGAAAGCAAGATTCGTGAGCAAAGGCAGAATATATGCTGCCGTCTTACCTGTTCCGGTCTGGGCACACGAGATAACATCGTGACCTTCTAAGATCACGGGAATCGTCTTCTCTTGCACCGGGGTACACTCATCAAAATGCATGTCCCATAATGCATCTAACACTTCATCCGATAACGCTAACTCGTCAAAATACATAAATCGACCGCAAAGGTACGAAAAAATTTGCACATATCAAAATAATTTTGTACTTTTGCAGGCGATTTTGGAAAAATCAAACATGGCAGTAGAAATACGCGAGATACAAACAAAGCGTGAATTACGGAAATTCATTCAATTCGCGAACGATTTATATGCGGATTGCCCATACTATTGTCCGCCGTTGTTCTTTGACGAGATGAACTGTTTCGATTCGGAAAAGAACCCGGCATTAGAAGTATGTGAATTCCAGTTATGGATGGCTTATCGTGATAGCAAACCCGTGGGTCGTATTGCCGGAATCATCAACCATAAGGCAAATGAGAAATGGGGCTATAAGCATGTGCGTTTCGGATGGTTTGACTTTATTGATGACCTTGAGGTAAGCAAGATACTTCTGGATACGGTAGCTGCTTGGGGAAAAGCGCGTGGGATGGAAGCGCTAAACGGTCCTGTCGGTTTTACGGATTTTGACCATGAAGGTCTGCTTCTGATGGGTTACGAATACCTCGCTCCGATGGCATCGCTCTATAATTATCCGTATTATGTGAAGCATATGGAAGCGTATGGCCTGACCAAAGAAGCGGATTGGCTGGAATATCAGGTTTATCCGCCGAAGGATGGTTGTCCAGAACGCCTGGAACGTATAGCAGAGATCGTCAAACAGCGTTCTCATGTGCATGTGGACAAGGTGAAGAATTCTCGCGAGCTGGTCCGCAAATATGGCATTGAGTACATGGACGTTATCGATACGGCATACCAGAAGCTATATAACTTCCAGCCGATGACGGATAGGCAGAAAAAGTATTACATGAAGATGTATTTCCCTATCCTCAACTTTGATTTCGTAACGGTTGTTGTGAACGAACAGAATGAGATAGTGGGTGTTGGCCTCGGGATGCCGGATATATCACAAGCTTTGCGCAAATGTGGCGGTAGATTGTTCCCCTTCGGTTGGTTCTACCTTCTCAAAGCGCTCAAAGCAAAACATATGGACGCCTTCAATTTCCTGCTAATTGCCGTTCGGCCGGATTATCAAGACAAAGGTATCAACGCGCTCTTCTTCCAAGATCAGATACCTTATATCCTCAAATACGGCATCAAGCGTTTGGAGACGACAGCCATCCTAGAGACGAACACCAAGAACCAGGCCAACTTCACGCAGTTTGACCATAAGCAACATAAACGCCGTAGAGCATATCTCAAAGCAATAAACGATTAGACGTGAAAAAAGAACGTATATATGCCAATGCGTTAGGCCGGCTGTACAGATATGCAAAAACGCACAATTTACGGCCAGCTGCTATTCGGAAGATAGTGTTGGAACAGACATGTTATCTACACCAACCTTTCGTAGCAGAGCAGCTGATAGAAGCATGCAAACAGGAACGTATATCCACAGCCACGATATATAACTCGCTGCGTATCTTTGTGAAGGCCGGCATCCTTCGTGAATCAAAACGTCATCTCGGTCAACCCGTTACGGAATATGAATTGATAAGTGATAATGTCAAGCATATGCAACTTATCTGCAAAACTTGCGGAAGGGTCACAGATTTTAGCGACCGAGCCATAGGACGATTGATAGAAGAACGCAAATATCCGAATTTTAATATGCAACATTATTCGCTTATTGTGTATGGCGAATGTAAAATCTGCAGAAGCAAAAAAATAGAATGACAGCAACTACATTATATTGGATCTTATTTATCGGCGTGGCGCTCGCCAGTTGGATTGTATCCTTCTCTCTGGAGCGTAAGTTCAAACGCTTCTCCAAAGTGGGACTGGGTATGACCGGTCGCGAAGTAGCGGAGATGATGCTCCATGACCATGGTATTTATGACGTGCAGATCACCTGCATCGAAGGACAGTTAACCGACCATTATAACCCCGATACAAAGACAGTCAACTTATCCGAGAGTGTGTATAACGGAGCCAATGTAGCCGCAGCAGCTGTAGCAGCCCATGAATGCGGACATGCTGTGCAACATGCCGCAGAATACGCCCCCCTTAAGATGCGCTCGGCTTTGGTTCCTGTAGTATCATTCAGCAGCAAATGGATGACGTGGATACTTCTGATAGGCATGTTCACCCTTCATATCTTCCCCCAATTGCTTCTGATTGGTATTTGCCTCTTTGCGACCACCACCCTTTTTTCATTTATCACCCTTCCTGTAGAAGTGAATGCCAGCCAACGAGCCGTGAGTTGGTTACGCGAAGCGGGTATTACAGATAACGAGACAACAGAGATGGCAAGCGATGCTCTCCATAGCGCAGCCTATACATACGTTGTAGCTGCATTATCATCGCTCGCTACGCTGATATACTATATTTTGATATTTTTAGGCGGAAGCAGAAGATAAATCACCCTTTCGCAACGGCCCCGTAGCTCAATTGAATAGAGTGTCAGATTCCGGTTCTGAAGGTTCTGGGTTTGAGCCCCAGCGGGGTCACAAAAATGCCACGATTCGTTGTCGTGGCATTTTTATATTTGTGGTTTGTGATTTGTTATTTGAGTTTCAAATCCACTATGATTGGATCGTGATCGGAGTAACGATGGTAGGTCTTGTCCTTCATCTTATACGCTCCATGCTGGTAGTACCAATCAGCATTTATATGCCACGGACGCACGCGCATGACTTGTTCTGCCATAGATGGATTAGCAAAACAACGATCCAGATAGCCCGACTCACCTTTGTAATTATAGGAATAATCTTTCACATTCCCGTGAGGTAGCATATCCTGATATCCAGCCCGAACAATTTTCTGAATCGGCTGTTCCTGCGTATAGCAGTTATAATCCCCCAGAAGCAACAAATCCGAATCGCCATAAAGCGTAACGGCTTGCGGGATAACGGCTAAGAGCGAATCTGCA
Organism: Paludibacteraceae bacterium; assembly: GCA_017557345.1. Classification (GTDB taxonomy): domain Bacteria; phylum Bacteroidota; class Bacteroidia; order Bacteroidales; family Paludibacteraceae; genus Colicola. Next base: position 15,007 of record JAFYZR010000129.1, read on the forward strand.
TTCTCCACACGCTTCTCATTCGTATTATATCCTCCTCGTCCTGCTCTTTTAGACTTGAAATGGCTGAGGCTAATGATAAAACGCTGTCCCTCCGGATCTCCTTTTGCGCCTATCGTCTCAAAACCTTGCAACGCAATGCGCGCACAATAATGACTGGAAGTGTCTTTATATGCCGTCAACCATTCTCCGCACGTGCGCACGCGTTCTGTATTGTATATAAATGCACCACCTATTCGGTCTTTATCCGCCAAGCCCATCGAGACATATGCATATTTCGGACCTTTTTTATTTAATGCCTCCAAGAGCATCTTTGGTGCTTTATCTCCCACTTGCATCTCACAAAAAGCGAACACATCCGCATGCATAGCACGAAGGCCTTTGACCAATTTGACCGTCTGCAACTCTTGCTGAGCAGGTGTCGTTTTACGATGAGCATAACCTCCTAAATCTGCGAAATAGTTTTCGATATTCGCTCCTACCACACGCAATTCTCCTTTCTTTGGCTTTGGCAGTTTATCCGTAGGCATATGCCGAGTTGTAATAGACTGACCCGTTAACAGATGTCCTTGAGAAGTCACACGTGCCTTTACATTGCGGACAATGTCTCCCGAACGGACTTTATAATATTGATTACGGCATTTGAGAATAACGCGTGTAGCCTGGTTTTGCTCCGCCAGCTGATAATACATCGTACTATCGCCATCGGCCAAACCAATCGCACACTCTTCCGGACAGAAAATACGCTGTGGCGCAAGGATAAGCGAATCGTAGAAACTGCCACAAACAACCAATGGGGTTGTGATTGTAACGATCTGGTTGTTATACTTGCCCCAATCGGCTTGAAGCTGCTCTAACGAAACACGCTCCACCGCAGAAACGGAGAGCGTGCTAATGAACAAGAAAAATAAAATGTGTTTTTTCATACTAGTTGCGGAGGATGGGATCGAACCACCGACCTTCAGGTTATGAGCCTGACGAGCTACCTCTGCTCTACTCCGCGATACAACACCGTTCTTTTCAAACGGGACTGCAAAAGTACTGCTTTTTTTTGGAATATACAAATTTTAGCGATAAAAAATGCAAAAATTTTTCATTTTGCACGCTTAATTGCCTATTTATAAGCGTTGTCCTGTGATGGTATAGACCTTATCGCCACGGATAATAAGGAGTTGGCCGTCACGGAGAATAAGCTTACCTTGCTTCTCTTCAGGATCGGATGAACAAACTACATCGTTATTCTCCATAGATGTTGCATCAAAGCCCAGTTTTTTATCCATCCATTGGATACGTTTGGTCAAGAAACTCCGTACATTTTCTACTTCTGCCTGGTATGAACCGCGCACACGCGGGTTCATATGTACATACTCGTTCATTATCGGCCAACGAAGGAAATTAAGGCGTTGGGATTGGTCCAATATAGCTGCTTGCTCATCAATATATTGACTCACGAAATCTTCCGTCAGTCCCGCTCTTCTGGTATTTGCCCAAATTGTAGCAAGCTGTTGTTTGGCATCATTATCATTTATCACAATCTTATCTACCAAGGTTCTCAAATAGCCCGTTGTGCTACCGCCCGAACGATAGATATAATCGCTTTTGTCATTCACATGATAAGTGCGATAGTCATTATCGAAAGCGATATCAAAATCCCATACAGGTCCGACAAATAGCGTATCGTTCGCGCGTTGCTTATACAGATAAAGACTCCAATAAGTATCTGTATTTCCGGACAATTCGCCTACTAAGAAATGGCGCAGGAAAGTATTCAGATCCAGATTGCTTTTCCAATTGCTCTCCATTTGATCGTATTGTCCCTTAATATACGCGGCCTGCTGGGGTGTAATGATATCATCATCCGGCGACTTAATCGTGACCGGAGTTCCTTTCGCTGACCAAAACATAGACGGTTCATTTCCCGCATACGCATCGGCTTCTATCAGATATCCACCAGTCAGAGCTTCGCCACTATTATCTTTGTCCGTCATCTCTTTCACATCCACCCGTTTAGACCGAACTTCTATCTGATCGCACAGTTGATAGCATCCCTGATAATTGCCGTTTAAAAGCACATCCACATACGCGCAGAAAGGCGTATAAGGCATTTGGAAACGACGACTTAATTCGAAGGCCAATTGATTGCGCATCAAGGTCTTATCGCCATAGTTATTGATTAAAGTCCATTTCTTTGCATTTGCCGGAGCCCCTAAGACCTGATGCTTCTTTGCAAACTTGATACGATACGGTTTTTTAGGAAACTCCGTTGATGCATTTCCCCGCAAACGAATGGTGGCACTATCCGTCAGGAGCGTTTTGCCATTATTTGAGATGATGGAAATAAGGCAAACTATCTCATGTTCTTTGTCATAAGGCCGCTCGTCGTTTTTTGTATGGATGGCTACCGTCGGGATATTGGTTAACTGTGCTAACTGCGAATTATTTCCTGCTCCTTCATCGCCCCAAAATTCCAAAGTCGGTATGATATTCTGTTTTCCTTCGGGCGCGACGTAACGAACATATCGGAATCCGCGCGAACAATTCACATTCGCATAATTCATCTGACCGGCAAAAGAATTGCCCGAAATAATCATTAGAGGAATCGCATCCATGAAATCAGGGCTATTCGCACCTTCAAAAACTCCCAACAGCACATCAATCGCATTCGGGGGATTCCAGCCAACAATCGTAATCACATGCTGTTTGCCCAAATCCAATCCGGTCCAACCGTTAGAACTGATTTTTGTTCCGGTTAGCACATTATCGGCAAAACATGTTCCTATTGCCGTCAGACATAATATGAAAAGTATCGCGCGTTTCATTAAATTCCATTAAAACAAGCTCAAATCGGCCTCAGTAATCGTTCCTTTCGGGCGTTTTTTGCCACGGGAAGAAGGAAGCGTTTTGGCTGAAGTTTGTGAGGCAATTGGCATCGTTGGAGATACATAACGTCCCAAATACGGTTCAATAATCGCTTTTGTCTGCGGATCGGTCCATTGGCATTTATCGACAATCCATTCAAGGTATGAACGGTCGATGAGAAGCATCGACTCTATGGAGTCGCCTTTATGTCCGCCTTGGTTGAGATAGTAATAATCGCCTCGACGGATAAGCCAACGATCGTAAGAGATAAAACCAAACTCATCTCGTTGCGCCCAATCCCAGCCATGATTCCGGACTTGCGCCTTGAAAACTTCAATTGTTGCCATCACATCATCTAAAGCGTTATGTGCGCCTTCAAACGGATGGCCGTAATAGCGGGTATAAGCGGCTGTAAGATTATTATGCACTTTTTCGCCCGTTTCGGGATCTACCATTCCTTCTGTGTGGATTCGCTCCAACACCAAAGCATCGTACCACGTTCTATTATCGAAATCGAAAGTCAGTCCGTTGCGTTTCAGATTATAGTACAAAATAGGTGCATCATATCCGTTTCCATTGTAGGACAACATATCACAACCATCGGTAAAAGCGATAAATTCATCATAAATGCTACGCAACGACACTCCATTTTCCTGCAAAAACTGCTTGGAGATATGATGAACCGCTTCCGCTTCTGCCGGAATAGTAAACGGCACTTCGGGCAAGATATACCAATCTCTCTGATCGATAACTTGCCAATCTTCTGTGTCGACTTTCACTAACGAGAGTTGGATGATATGCTCTTTCTGCACATCCAAGCCCGTGGTCTCTGTATCAAAACAAACTAAATGCATATTATTCTACGTATAGTACCAATCCTTTCAGATATTCCCCTTCCGGATGATAGATATTTATCGGATGATCTTGCGGCTGATGCAACTGATGCAAAATGCGCACTTTTCTTCCCACTTGTGCGGCAGCAGAAAAGACAGCGAGACGGAAAGCCTCTTTATCCACGGCTTGCGAGCACGAGAAAGTAAAGAGAATGCCGCCCGGACGAATCATTTCAATTGCCTTAGCGTTAATCCGCTGGTAGCCACGGAGTGCATTTTTAATCGCGTCACGATGCTTGGCGAAAGCCGGCGGATCAAGAATAATCAGATCATAGGTTCTGTTTTGCGCTTTTTGAGCGGTCAGGTATTCAAAAGCATCCGCAGCTACAGCCGTATGGTTTTTGGCTTTCGGGAAATTACGTGCCACATTGATATTTACCAGATCAATCGCTTTTTGGCTTACATCCACGGAATCTACGCTTTTCGCGCCTCCGCGCAAAGCATATAAGGAGAATCCACCCGTGTAACAAAACATATTCAGCACATCCTTATTTGCGGCATACCGCTCAACGAGCGCACGATTTTCCCGCTGGTCGATAAAAAAGCCCGTTTTTTGTCCGCGCAACCAGTCTATTCTGAATTGCAGTCCATTTTCGAGCGACCAAAAGTCGTCCGTTTTTTCGCCTTCCTTTTGTATCAGATAACCTATTTTCTCTCCTTCGATATTTGCCTTGAAAGGCAAGGTATCATCGGATTTATAATAGACATTTTGGATTTGCGGAATTTCGTCTATTAATGCTTGCGCAATCGTTTTTCGCGCGAGGTGCATTCCTATGGAATGTGCTTGTACAACCGCCGTGTCTGCATAAACATCCACAATCAATCCCGGCAGGAAATCGCCTTCTCCATGAATCAAACGGAACGTATTATTATCCGTTGTGAAGAGTCCGATAGCTTCACGCACTTTGTAAGCCGCTTTAATTCGCTCATTCCAGAAATTTTCAGGTAATTCGGCTATGCCGAAAGCGAGAATACGCACAGCAATTGAGCCAATCTGCCAATGCCCGATACCTAAAACCTCATTAGCCGCACTTTTGACGCAAACCAATTCGCCTTCCTCCGGTTCCGAAGTTTTATGCTCGGCATCCAAAACTATACGAGCAATTGCTCCGGAAAAGACCCAAGGATGAAAGCGTTTGAGCGATTCCTCTTTATGCGATTTTAAAAAGATTTCGGTCATTTGCGGTCAATTATTCTACTCCGTGCGTTAAGTCATGATAGGCATGAAGCGACAAATTATCGCTTACATATTTGAGGCTATGCAGTTTGTTGAAACCAAGTGCTGCAATAAACGCCAATTCCATATCAAAGACACAGTCTTTGTAATCCGAAGCCAAGACAAAATCGCAATTGGTATAGCAGATTGCCCTTTTCGTTTCCTGCTCCAGCGGCAGCTCTACGCCTAAATTCTCGTCAACAAGCATCAATCGCGGTTCGGGATAAGTCACATTCGGATGATTGAGCCGCACTTCCGTCACTTCCACCCATGTTCCCAAATCGAAATTAGCGCTACCGGCATAGCCGATATTAAACAATTCGGCATCGCGGTCAAGATTACTCAGCGAACGAATGATATTTATCGCTCCAACGCCCGTGAAGATAAGCTCTGCATCGTTTAAATCGAGACCTAACTGCTCACGCGCTTTTTCCAGCAAAACCAGTTCGCCTTCTTCCGCCATTATGATATATTTCTTTGCCATAAAAAATCCAATTTGGGTGCAAAGGTACTACAAAAATTGCATATATGCAAGAAAATTTAAACAAATTTTCAGTTGAAAGTTGAAAGTGGGAAGTTGAAAGGGCGAAAGGAACGTCGGAAAAATAGAACATTTTGGGATGAAATTCAGGGGTTTTTCATAGCACAAAACCTCGACATAATACCGAGCAAACACCGAGAGGTGGTAAAATTGAACATTTTTCAAATTTAGAGGTCAAAATTATGTGTATTTTGAGTGCAAAGAAAAGCAAAAACACTTATTTTTTGCAAAAAAAGCGCGAATTGTTTGCATAATTGAAAAAAAAGTAGTAATTTTGTCGCCGAATTGTGCGGATAAGCGTCCGCGCAAGGATAAAAAGGTGTAATTAACATCATTAAACAAATAATTATTAACGAACATGAAGAAAGGTTTATTCTTTGCACTTATTGCAGCTGCAGTAGTGCTGGCATCTTGCAACAACACGTTGCCTCAACCGGAACAAGTTTCAGTTAACCCGAGCCCACTGGAGAAAGTAGGCAGCAAAGTTAATGCGAAAATCACCGGAACATTCCCACAAAAGAAATTCGCGAAGAAAGGTATTCTCATCGTTACTCCGGTATTGAAGTACGGTGACGGTCAAGAAGAACTCGGCGAACCAATTACCTACGTAGGCGAGAAAGTAAAAGAGAACGGTAAAACCGTTAATTTCAAAGAAGGTGGCAAGTATTCACAAAGTTTTGCATGTGCATACAAGCCGGAAATGCGTAAGTGTGAGTTGTATCTCCGCTTCCAAGCCAAAGTTGGCAAGAAAGACATTGAGATTCCTGACCTGAAAGTAGCAGACGGTATGGTTGCAACTTCTGAATTGGCAGAAGCAAAAGACAACAAGACCGCAACGACTCCGGACAAATTCCAACGCGTTATTCAAGAGTTGACCGAGGCTGACATCAAGTTCCTCATCCAAAGTGCAGAACTTCGTTCTTCCGAGTCCAAATCTGAGCAAGTTAAGAATTTGCAAGCAGCTATCAAGGACGCTAACGATGCAGAGCGCAAAGAGATCAATAAGATTGAGGTTGCAGGTTACGCATCTCCTGATGGTGCTCAAGACTTGAATGAGAGACTGGCTCAAAACCGTCAGAAAGCCGCTGCTAACTTCTTGAAGAAGGGCATGAAGAAAGACAAAGTATCGAGCGAGATTCAATCGAACATCACCGCAGAGGACTGGGAAGGCTTCCAGAAAGCAATGGAGAACAGCAACATGCAGGATAAAGACCTCGTACTCCGCGTTCTGTCCATGTATAGCGATCCAGAAGAGCGTGAGGCTCAAATCAAGAACTTGAGTTCCGTATATGGCACTATTGCAGACGAGATTCTTCCGGCTCTCCGTCGCAGCCGTCTGATCTTGACGACCGACCTGATCGGTAAGAGCGATGACGAAATCCGCGAATTCATGGCCAATGATCCTTCACAACTGAATGTTGAGGAAATGCTGTATGCCGCTACTCTGACCCAAGATCCTGACGAGAAACTGGCTATCTATCAGAAAGCAGCTGAGCAATTCAACGACTTCCGTGCATGGAACGGCCAAGGCCAAATCTATTTCGATAAGGGAGAGATTGCAGAAGCTCGCCGTTGCTTCGCAAAAGCATTGGAAATTGAGCCGAATGATCCTGACGTAAACTACAACGCAGGTATCGCAGCAATGGCTGACGGTGACTTGGACAAAGCAGAAGAGCATCTTGGCAAAGCAGCAGGCACAAAGGGTAACCTGAATGCCGCTCTTGGAACACTCTACACACAGAAGGGTGACTATGCAGCAGCTAAGAACGCTTACGGTGACACTCCGTCCAACAACGCAGCTGTTCAACAAATCCTGAACGAGGACTATGCAGGCGCAGCTAAGACTTTGGATGCAGTTAAAGAGCCGAATGCAACAACCGCTTATCTGAAAGCCGTTGTAGGCGCTCGTACGAACGACAAAGACGCTGTATATGCAAACCTCAAATCGGCAATTGAGCAAGATGGCAAGCTGAAAGCACGTGCTGCAGAGGACATCGAGTTCGCTAAGTTTGCTGAAGAGGAAGAGTTCAAAGCAATCGTTAAATAATGTCCGTACTTTTTCCAAAAGTACCGAAACCCCGTGAGTGGGACTACCGCCCCATTTACTTTGACCAAGATAAGGAGGCGCGCAAGGATAAAAAACTTGCGCGTCTTCGTCGGGGGGCTTTTCGCGAGGAACATGAGAAAAACATGACCGAACTGCGCAAAAAGAAACAATCCAAACTGGTGTTATGGCTGGTTTTGCTGGGATTGCTTGTTTTGGCATTTTATGTGTTCCTCTAAATTCTCTCTTTCAACGTGGATATCATTCATTTATTACCGGATAGTGTTGCCAATCAAATAGCGGCAGGCGAGGTTATTCAACGCCCGGCGTCGTGTTTGAAAGAATTGGTAGAGAACAGTTTGGATGCGGGTGCTACTCGCGTTCAGGTGCTGGTTCGTGATGCCGGTCGCACCCTATTACAAGTAATAGATGATGGTTTCGGAATGAGCGAGATGGATGCTCGTCTGGCATTTGAACGGCATGCGACGAGTAAGATTCGCGAAGCGCAGGATTTATTTTCTTTGCGCACGATGGGTTTCCGCGGCGAAGCGCTTGCCAGTATTTGCGCTGTAGCACAGGTAGAGATGACTACCCGCAGAGCGGAAGATGAGACAGGCACGCTGATAGAGATTCACGGTTCGGATGTGATTCGTCAAGAGCCTTGCAGTTGCCCGGTAGGCACAAACATCAAAGTAAGCAACTTGTTTTTCAATGTGCCTGTGCGACGGAAATTCCTAAAGACAGACCAGACCGAATTGCGCAACCTTCTCACGGAATTCTATCATATTGTACTGGTTTATCCCAAAGTCAGTTTCACGTTCGTTCATAACGACGAGATTCTGCTGGAACTGCCGGCAGGAACGGAGAAACAACGCATTGAGGCGGTATTCGGAAATCCGAAACGTAATGTTTATACTTCGGCATTCGTGGATATCAACACAGAGACGGAAATCGTTTCCATTCATGGATTTGTTGTAAAACCGGAAAATGCGACGCGTAAGGCTGAGCAGTATTTCTTTGTCAACGGCCGCTTTATGCGTCATCCGTATTTCCTGAAAGCCGTTCAGACGGCCTATTCGGGCATGCTGACAAACGATTATCAGCCTTCCTTCTTCATTTATTTTGATATCGCGCCAGAAGCCATTGACGTTAATATTCACCCGACAAAAACGGAGATTAAGTTTGCCGACGAACAAACGATTTTCCAGATTCTGATGGCTTCTGTACGCGAAGCGTTAGGTAAGTTCTCTCTTGCTCCAACCATCGATTTTGATACAAACGGAAGTATCGATATTCCGTTGCCGCAAGACCATCAGTCCGTTCAGCGTCCGCAAGTGGCGATTGACCCTAATTACAATCCATTCCATTCGCGAGGAGCTATTTATCCGGATAAAGCGCCGAAGAATTGGGAGAGTTTGTATGAAGGGCTGCCCAAAACGGGCTATACATTGCCAACTGATTTGCCCGGAGAACAAAGGATATTGCGGACGGAAGATGTGGAATCGTGTCCGTTGTGGCAATATGACGGGAGATATATTCTGCTTCCGAGTGCTAACGGCATTGTTCTAATTCATCAGCGCCGTGCCCATATAGCCATTCTGCGAGCACAGTTTATCGAGCAATTAGGTCTCGATCAAGGTGCTATGCAACAGCTGCTTTTCCCGGAAGTCCTGGAGTTGCCACAAGATGAAATGGTTCTCCTTTCACAACTTTTGCCAGATTTGCGGGCCATCGGTTTTGATATGGAGCAACTCACACCGAATAGTTATTCTATTCAAGGTATTCCGGCACAACTGGCAAATCAATCGCCTATTCCGACACTGCAGCATATTCTGGCGCAAGTGCGCGAACGAGGCGCTAATACGCAACTCGAATGGCGCGAACAGATTGCGCAGAGTTTGGCCGAGAGTGCCGCTATTCCTTCCGGGAAATCGCTTTCAGAAGAAGAGATGCGGGATTTGGTTTTGCGATTGGTACAACTGCCTTCTTATCGCCGTACGGCGGATGGAAAAGTGATTGTATCGCTTCTCTCTGACGAAGAGATCAATAAACGATTCTAATAGTATGAAACACCTTTTTTTCTATTGTTTCGTGGCCGTATTGGCTCTATCTTGCACGCAGCAAGACCATCTAACCATTCTGCACACTAACGATACGCACTCGCAAGTAGAACCCAAATCAAACGGTTTGGGCGGTTATGCCCGGCGAATGGGATTGATTGAACAAGAGCGTAAAGCGGATAAATATCTTCTGCTGGCAGATGCCGGCGATTTCTGTCAAGGGACACCCTATTTCAATGTCTATCACGGTCGCATAGAAATAGATGCTATGAACCGCATGCGATATGATGTTGCCACATTGGGAAACCATGAGTTTGACAATGGACTTGACACCTTGGCTAAAGTTCTGCAAACGGCTCGTTTTCAAGTAGTTTGCGCCAATTATGACTTTAGCGGAACCGTATTGGAGGATATTATTAAACCTTTCACCATCATTCGTAAGGGCGGGTTAAAGATTGGCGTTTTCGGTTTAGGTTGCGACCCGAAAGGATTGATTACGGACAAGAATTTCAGTCCGGCGCAATATCTTGAACCTTATCCGATTGCGCAAGCAATGGCGGATACTTTACGCGCACAAAACTGCGATATAGTGATTTGTTTGAGCCATCTTGGTACCTTTGGCAAAACGCCTGAAGATGTATGCGATTCAGCATTGGTTGCCAACACGCGCGGCATCGATGTGGTTATCGGAGGACATACCCACAGATTATACGATAATCTGCGTGTAGCGAACCTGGACGGAAAATCCATTCCAGTGTGTCAAAGTGGCAAGAGCGGAGAGAATTTAGGCAAAATAGTGCTATATTTGGGTGACAAAATCGAAAAATAATTAAAATTATTTGCACATGTCAAAAAAAAGCAGTAATTTTGCACGCTTTTTACAAAAGAGGTTGTAAAAATAGTTTGAAAATTCATTGAAAACACATAAATAGTAACTAAAAGATTTAGTATTATGGCAGAAATTGAAGCAAAAGTAAAAGCAATCATCGTTGATAAGCTTGGCGTAGAGGAGTCTCAAGTAACAAACGAGGCTAATTTCCAAACCGATCTGGGTGCAGACTCTCTGGACACCGTAGAGATGATCATGGAGTTTGAGAAAGAATTCGGAATCTCTATTCCTGATGAGGATACCCAGAAGATTTCTACCGTAGGCGATGCAATTGCTTACGTTGAGGAAGCAACGAAATAATCTGTATCCACAGATGAAATACGAGTTTACGGAAAAACACTGTAAACTCGTATGCTTTTTATCTATTGTATAACATTTATGCAGTTAAGACGAGTTGTAATAACGGGTCTAGGGGCCTTGACGCCACTTGGCAATTCCGCCCCGGAAACATGGCAGGCGTTAATCAATGGTGTGAGCGGGATTGCTCCCATCACATCCTTTGACGCTACTAATTTCAAGACCCGTTTTGCGGGGGAAGTGAAGGGATTTGATCCTGAGCGATTGATTGACCGTAAAGAGGCACGTAAGATGGATCGTTACGCGCATTTCTCTGTGTGCGTGGCAGATGAGGCGCTACGTGACAGCCAATTGGATTTGGATCAAGAGGATCGGAGCCGTGTCGGCGTTATCTGGGGAAGCGGATTTGGCGGTTTGCAAACCATGGAAGAAGAGTTGTATAACTTTGCTGAAGGAGATGGTGTTCCGCGTTTTAATCCGTTCATGATTCCCAAAGCCATTCCAAGTATCGCAGCCGGCCATATATCCATCCGTTTCGGATTAGGCGGTCCCAGTTTCTCTGTAAGTACCGCTTGTTCGTCTTCTTCTCATGCCGTAGCCTCAGCATTTGACCAGATTCGTTTGGGTCATGCGGATGTATTGCTCACGGGCGGTGCAGATGCGGATGTGACGCAAGCAGGCGTAGGCGGATTCAACTCGCTGCATGCATTATCCACCAATAATGATTCTCCTGAAACGGCAAGCCGTCCTTTCTCTAAATCCCGTGACGGATTTGTTTTAGGCGAAGGAGCCGCTTGTCTTGTGATGGAAGAATATGAGCATGCAAAAGCCCGCGGGGCAAAGATTTATGCGGAGATTATCGGTGAAGGCATGACATCTGACGCTTATCATATGACCGCTCCCGATCCGGAAGGAAAAGGTGCAGAACGCGTGATGCGACAAGCTCTCAAGGATGCAGGTGTTCAACCGGAAGATATTGATTATATCAATACACACGGCACTTCCACTCCATTGGGCGATATCACGGAACTCAAGGCCATTCAGCGTGTTTTCGGAGAACATGTCTATGAGATGAATCTCGATTCCACCAAATCGATGACCGGCCATTTGATTGGCGCAACAGGCGCTGTTGAAGCAATGGCATGTGTGATGGCGCTCAAAGAAGGAATTATTCCGCCTACTATCAATCATGATCCGGATGATATTGACGAGAATATCGACTATCGCATCAATTTCACCTTTGATAAGGCTCAGAAACGCGATATCCGTTATGCGCTAAGCAATACATTCGGTTTCGGCGGACACAATGCATGTCTGGTATTTAAGAAATGGGAAGAGTGACCCATAAAATTCACTCGTATTAGTCACAAAATTATTTAAGGTATTATGATTTCTAAAATTGGCGAAAATGCAGGCCTCGTATGGGGTGCGCTGCAGAATGGTGCTCAGGGACTGAAAGCCCTCAAGAAAGCAACCAAGTTGAAAAATGAGGACTTGTTCTTGGCACTTGGCTGGCTGGCTCGCGAAGGCAAATTGACTTTCACAGAGGCAGAGGCAGACACCATTGTAGCTTTAGCTTAATTATGGTAATCGCTATCGTAGGCGCCTCTGGCGCCGTCGGACAGGAGTTGCTTGCTGTTCTCGAACAGCGGCAATTCCCCGTCTCCGAACTACGCTTATTCGGTTCCGAACGGAGTGCCGGCACAAAATACCTTTTCCGCGGCAAAGAACATACGGTTCAGCTGCTACAACATGACGACGCCTTTCGGGGTGTCGATATTGCTTTTGTTTCCGCGGGCGCGAGCGTATCGCGTGCGTATGCAGAAGATATCACTCGTTTCGGGACTATCATGATTGATAACTCATCCGCTTTCCGTATGGATGAGGATGTGCCATTGGTAGTACCGGAAGTGAATGCAGCCGATGCCTTGAACAGACCGCGAAACATCATCGCCAATCCGAATTGCACAACCATTCAGATGGTAGTTGCTTTGCAAGCCATCGAACAAGTCAGTCATATCAAGCGCGTGCATGTAGCTACGTATCAGGCAGCTTCCGGAGCAGGCGCTCAAGCGATGAAAGAACTGGAGACGCAATATCGTCAAGTGCTGAATGGCGAAGAAGTGACGGTGAATAAGTTTGCCTATCAATTGGCATACAATCTGATTCCGCATATCGATGTGTTTACCGAAAACGGCTACACCAAAGAGGAGATGAAGATGTACAACGAGACACGCAAAATCATGCATTCGGATGTCAAAGTGAGTGCAACTTGCGTGCGCGTGCCATCGCTTCGTGCGCATAGCGAGAGTATCTGGGTGGAGACCGAACGTCCTATCAGCGTAGAGGAAGCGAAAACGGCATTCCAGACAGCGCAAGGATGTGTTTTGATGGATGATCCGGAGAAAAAGATTTATCCGATGCCGTTATTCCTAAGCGGAAAGGATGAAGTGTTTATCGGACGAATCCGCAAAGATTTGAGTGACGAGTGCGGTTTGAGTTTCTGGTGCGTAAGTGACCAGATCCGCAAAGGAGCAGCATTAAATGCCGTGCAAATAGCCGAGTATTTGCTGGAAAAATAGAACATTTTTGTATGGCAGAGCAAATTGAAATAATGGCGCCCGTAGGTTGTTGGGAATCGTTGGCAGCAGCAATCCAAGCCGGTGCTACGAGCGTATATTTCGGTATCGAGCATCTGAATATGCGCGCTCGGAGTTCTGTCAATTTTACCACAGACGATATGTCCACCATCGTGGCAACTTGCCGCGAAGCGGGTGTAAAAACCTATCTGACGGTCAATACAGTAATGTATCCGGAAGATTTGCCTTTGATGCGCGAGATCGTAGATAAAGCTCACGCCGTAGGCGTGGATGCCATTATTGCCAGCGATATCGCCGTGATGCAATATGCCAATTCCATCGGTCAGGAAGTGCATCTTTCCACGCAACTGAATATCGCCAATACCGAGGCGCTGAAGTTCTATGCGCAGTTTGCGGATGTCGTTGTTTTGGCGCGTGAACTGAATCTCGATCAAGTGGCATCCATCTATCGTGACATACAAGAACAGCATATCTGCGGCCATAACGGGCAACCGATTCGTATTGAGATGTTCTGCCATGGCGCGCTTTGTATGGCTGTTAGCGGGAAATGCTATCTGAGTCTGAACAACTACGGCCTTTCGGCTAATCGCGGCGCATGCGTGCAAGTCTGCCGTCGCGGCTATACCGTCAAAGACAAGTCATCGGATCTGGAGCTGGACATCGATAATCAATATATTATGTCTCCGAAGGATTTGAAAACCATTCATTTCCTAAACAAGATGCTGGATGCGGGTGTTCGCGTGCTGAAGATAGAAGGCCGTGCCCGTGGCGCAGAATATGTATCCACAGTCGTTTCATGTTACCGCGAAGCAGTAGAAGCATGGCAAAACGGCAGTTATGATGACGCTAAAATAGCCGATTGGGATGAACGATTGAGTCGTGTTTTCAACCGCGGTTTCTGGGATGGCTATTATCTCGGACAACGGCTTGGCGAATGGACTCATTCCTACGGAAACAAAGCGACGCGCAAGAAAGTTTATGCCGCCAAATGCACCAATTTCTTCAAGAATCTGAGTGTGGCGGAGTTTTTGGTAGAAGCCGTCGAATCGATTGAAGAAGGACAAGATTGCCTGATTCTCGGCGAGACGACAGGCGTTATAGAGACATGTTTGACGGGTATGCGTGATACAAACGGCAAACCTGCCACCAAAATACAACAAGGACTGTATTTCTCGCTCAAGACGGATACCATCATCCGTCGAGGCGACAAACTCTATCTATGGACGGAATAGCACACATATTTTCTTCCGTTAATGCACCTTGGTGCGCATGGACCATGTTCGGACTGCTGCTCTGCGTCATTCTGAGCGAATGGTTCCAGCCGGGTGTGGTTAGTCAGGCGCATTTATCGCTTGTTGTTCGGAATGACCGTTTATACAAAGAGGCGCCAGCAAATTTCATGGGTCAGTTCCTTGTTTCGCTTTTCCGTATCGGCACTTTAGCATTAGCGCTGTGTCTATGCTGGGCGCCTGAGAATCAGTTTTCTTTCGGTGCTTTTGGCGTTATTAGCGGATTGATTATCGCAGTATGTCTGGTCAAAATGCTTTGTAACACGATTGTCGATTATACATTTACGCTCTCGCGTCGTTTTGGTGCGCCCTATGAGCATTACGGCAACCTGTTTACCCTTGTAGCCTTGGTGCTTTATCCGGTATTACTGTTGCTGCTGCGTTTTGCTTCGCCACTTGCGGCACGCTGGTGCTTAGGCATCATCATGAGCATCTTCCTTCTCCTATGGATTTATCGGACGATGCGCACATATATCACTACTCCGGTAGCGATGCTTTATGTGCTTGTTTATATTTGTACTCTCGAAATATTGCCCTTTGTCGGGCTGGCTTATTTATCTGCAAAAACGATATCTATCCTATGATAAAAATTCTATTCTCTCAACCTCATCCTGAGACGGCGCACAATCCATACTCGCGTCTGGAGGAACAATTCGATGTGAAATGTGATTTTCATCAGTTCATTCATATCGAGGGATTGGAAGCTCGCGAATTCCGTCAGCAGCGTATTAATCCGTTGGATTACTCGGCAGTTATCCTCAATTCCAAATTAGGTGCTGAGCATTATTTCCGTATGTGCGAGGAAATGCGTCTGCAGGTGCCTGATTCGATGCATTATTATTGCAACTCCGAACAGGTAGGTCTGTATTTGCAGAAGTTTATCAACTATCGCAAGCGTAAAGTGTTCTTCCCGGAAACGGGCAGCAACAAATTCGAAGATCTTCTGCCGGCAATGCATCGTCGTCCGAACGAGAAATATCTGATGGTGGTTTCCAATATCCATTCGCAAGACCAGATAAACATGTTCGCCGAGAATGGCATTGAAGTGACTCCTGCAATCATGTATCGTACTGTTTCGACGCCTTGGCCGGCAGACAAACCGTTTGATTACGATATAATCGCACTTTTCACGCCAGCCGGTGTGACATCGTTGTGCGAGAATTTCCCGAATTGGAAACAGGGAAAGGTTCTGCTTGCCGCTTTTGGTGAAGGCACTATCCGTGCTATGGAAGATGCAGGCTTCAGAGTCGATATCGAAGCAGGTCCGGGCAAACCGTTCGCGTCCTTGCCAATGGCTATTGCGGACTATTTGGAAAAGAATGAGTTAGTGGATTAAGGTATAGTGAGATACGTGTTTCCAAAACAGAATAGGCTATGCGGGCAGTTGCGTATTGAGCAATTGTACAAAGACGGTCAGCGTTTCGTAGCATGGCCGTTGCGGGTAACGTATCAGCCGACAGAAACGGAAACGCAAATCCTTGTCTGGGCACCCAAATCGCTCTTCAAACATGCCGTGCAACGCAATCATCTGCGTCGGCTGATGAGAGAAGCCTATCGGCTGCATCAGGATTTATTAGGGGATAATCATTATCTGATTGCCTTCAATTATATGGATAAGGAAGAGCAATCCTACGAGACAATAGAGAAAGCCATATGCAAAGCGCTGAAGAAAATAAGTGGAAAATAATTGTGCGCAAAGCGTTCCTGCTGCCCGTTTATTTCTACCGTGTGTTTATCTCGCCACTCACGCCTCCTTCGTGCCGTTTTACGCCCACTTGCAGCCAATATATGGTCGAAGCGGTTCTCAAACATGGAATTTTCAAAGGCGGTTGGCTGGGCATTAAGCGTATCTTGCGTTGCCATCCGTGGGGTGGTTCCGGCTATGATCCCGTACCATAAAGAATAAAGAACAATGCGAATCGACATCATCACAGCTTGCCCGGAATTATTGGAGTCGCCGCTCAATCATTCCATCATCCAGCGCGCAAAGGACAAAGGCCTTTGTGAGATCTACGTGCATAACCTGCGTGATTGGACGCTCGATAAACATCGTAAAGTGGATGACTATGCGTTCGGTTTTGGTGCCGGAATGGTTCTTCAGATTGAGCCTATTGACCGCTGTATCAGCCATTTGACTTCCGAACGGCATTATGATGAGATCATCTTCACGGCGCCGGATGGAGAGCGGTTCGACCAGAAAGCGGCTAATGAACTGTCGCTCAAAGAGAATATCATCATCCTTTGCGGTCATTATAAAGGTGTGGATCAACGCGTGCGCGAACATCTTATTACGCGCGAGTATAGCATCGGCGATTTTGTGCTGACCGGAGGCGAGATGCCTGCGGCTATGATGACGGATGCTATCGTCCGCTTGTTGCCCGGAGCGCTGGGAGACGTAGAATCGGCTCTTAACGACTCGTTCCAGGATGGACTACTCGAAGCAGGAGTCTATACGCGTCCTGCGGAATATAAAGGATGGAAAGTGCCGGAGATACTGCTATCAGGCCATCAGGCTAAGATTGAAGAATGGCTCTACGAGCAATCGCTGGAGCACACAAAGAAACGCAGACCGGATCTTTTAGATTAAATTGCAAACTCAAATTTGCAATTTTTTCTTTTTTGACGCTTTTTTAGTAAATTATTTGGCAGATTCGTACAAAAGCAGTACTTTTGCACCGTGTTTTTCATGGTATTAGATTTAAGGTTAAGTAAAAAGATTGGGTTGTCGGGAGACAACCTTCTTTGTTTTATATAGGTTTTCTGCATTTTTTGCCATCAAAACATAGTTTTCATTTGCGTATGTCATAAATTTTCACTACCTTTGCGCTCACAAAAATGAGATAGTTATGAAACGCATTTGTTATTTCATTGTATCTGTTTGCCTCATAGCCCTTTTGCCATCGTGCGAATCCACCGAACCGGAGGCAACTTCGCAGGATATCTATTTGAGTCGTTCGTTTAAGTGGGAAATAGATTATGTTGTAGAAGATGGAATGTCCTATTCTAAAGGTATCGTTGTAGGTAAAGATACTCTTATTAATAACAGGACATATCGATTAGTAGACGATTACTATCCGATGCGACAAACCAAAAACCGCATCTATTTATACGATTATAAATCTAAAAAAGAAGTACTTTTATACGACTTTTCGTTAAAAGTGGGAGATTATATTGAGCAATTGGAAGATCCATTTAGTGGAATTCCTAAGCGTAAAGCCAAAGTGATAAAAACAGAAACAATCACATTGGCGGATGGCAGAAAAGCGCGGCGTATTGAATATGAACAAACGTATCCTGCTCCGAGAGATCCCGATATCGAATTTGTAGGAAGTGAGCAACGTGGCATACTCGGTCCATTGGATAATTCTATCAGTGAGAGTTCTCTTGTGGCATTTTATGAAGATGGTAATTTGCTTTATCCTATAAAAGAATAAAATCCGACTGTATATATTGAGCGTCTTTTGCAGATTATACTGATATAACGCCCAAGGACAGCGGGTGCAATAAACCATACACCATACACCACTCCATACACCCTACACCATACACCCTACTCCGTACACTATACACGACACACCATCCCATTGCCAATCTACAATCTACAATCTACACTTTA
>JAFYZR010000130.1 GCA_017557345.1 Paludibacteraceae bacterium
AATCTCAATCCGGGAACATACAAGGCAACGATTGCTGTTGAAGATCCTATCTGTGAAAGAACACTCGAGTTCCCGATTGATATTGCTGTTTATTATCCCGATTCGATCTTTAAGTATAAATTCAATAATGTTCTAGCGGTATATAAGAAGGGTTTCGGAGGTAACAAAGGCTGGGAATTCTCTGCTTATCAGTGGTATAAAGATGGCGAAGCGATAGAGGGAGCCAACGAGTCGATTTATCATACAGAAGGGCAAATAACACCGGGTGAATACTTTGTGGAACTGACCAACAAGAATGGAATGACCATTCAGTCGTGTTCTCAGGATATTCAGATTAAAGCTTCTCAGACCACCAGCGAAGCGCCTGCGCAGAAAGTCATCCTCAATAACCGTATGTATATACAGATAGGTGATATCTTGTATGATGTCTATGGCCAACGGATGAATTGAACGCAGACTTCTGAATACTGAATGCTTAAACTATTGCGTAGCAATATCGTCTTTATTATACTAAGTCTAATGCTTCTTTTAGCGTTAGGCTTAGCGCTTATGTATATACCTAAAGGCGATTTGCATTGGTTGCTTTGCAACCGTCATACGCCTGCACGCGATATTTTCTTTCGGTATTATACGCACGTGGCAGAGTGGTTTCCTTATGTGCTTTGTGTCTTGTTATTGCTTTTCGGCAGAGTAGGGAACGGACTCTTTGCGTCTGCAGCAATGGTTTTCTCTTCTCTTACAACGCAAATCTGCAAGCATCTCATTAATGCTCCGCGACCTGTAACATGGTTTGCAGAGAACATGCCGGATATCCGACTCCCGCTTGTTGAAGGCGTTGATATGAATTACTGGCATTCCTTCCCTTCCGGTCATACCACATCTTTCTTTGCTCTCGCCTTTGTGGCATCTATCCTGATAACAAAACGTCTAACAGCGCATGGTCTAACAGGCGTAGCCGGTATGCTGCAAGCTTTGTTATTCCTGCTTGCGGCTCTCGGAGGCTATAGTAGAATATATCTCTGCCAGCATTTCGCCTTAGACGTCTTTGCGGGAGTCATGGTTGGATTGCTCATTACATGCATTTGTTACGCTATCTTTAGCCGTTTCGAGGACAAAAAATGGTATAATTACCGCCTTCTAACAAAAAAATGAGGGGTAAAATGCATTTTTTTTCAAAAAAATTTGGTCATATCAAAAAAAAGCAGTACTTTTGCACCCGCTTTTGAAAAAAGGGGCGTTTAGCTCAGCTGGTTTAGAGCATCTGCCTTACAAGCAGAGGGTCTGCGGTTCGAATCCGTAAACGCCCACGTAAAAGAAAAGGACACCAAGCGGTGTCCTTATTTCTTTTAGAAGGCCCAATGGCCTTCTCTCCGCAATCCGGTCTGGGTTCTTATCTCGCTACGCTCGAACGATTATTGCAGCGACCTGCAATTTTCGAATCCGTAAACTCCTCCTTTTTTCTGCCAAATTGTCAGTGTTCCTCTGCCAAAATCCTTCCTAAACGCCATTTTTCCCCTTTGGCACACGTTTTGTCATTCATAAGGCGACTACGTTTTTCAACGAAAGTGGTCATAAATTTGATTGTTAAATAAAATTTATATACAACTATGAGCAAAATTATTGGAATTGACCTCGGTACCACAAACTCGTGTGTAGCCGTAATGGAGGGTAACGAACCTATCGTCATTGCTAACGCTGAAGGTAAACGTACAACCCCTTCTGTTGTTGGATTTATTGAGGGTGGCGAGCGCAAAGTAGGCGACCCTGCTAAACGTCAAGCCATTACGAACCCAACCAAAACTATCTATTCTATCAAGCGTTTCATGGGCGAAACCTACGACCGCTTGCAGTCTGAAATCGCACGTGTTCCATATAAAGTAACGCGTGGCGACAACAATACTCCCCGTGTGGACATTGACGGACGTCTCTATACGCCGCAGGAAATCAGCGCTATCATCCTTCAAAAGATGAAAAAGACGGCTGAGGACTACCTCGGACAAGAAGTGACCGAAGCTGTGATCACCGTGCCTGCTTACTTTAACGATAGCCAACGTCAGGCAACCAAGGAAGCCGGTGAAATTGCAGGTCTCAACGTACGTCGTATCGTTAACGAGCCAACTGCTGCAGCCCTGGCTTACGGCCTCGACAAGTCGAACAAGGATATGAAAATCGTTGTTTTCGACTGCGGTGGTGGTACACACGATGTCTCTGTCCTCGAACTCGGCGATGGTGTCTTCGAAGTAAAAGCAACTGATGGTGATACGCACCTCGGTGGTGATGATTTCGATCATCGTATTATCGACTGGCTGGTAGCTGAGTTTAAGGCAGAAAACGGAGGTGCTGACCTGAGCAAAGATCCGATGGCTATGCAGCGTCTGAAAGAGGCTGCTGAGAAGGCTAAAATCGAGCTTTCATCTGCTACTACAACGGAAATCAACCAGCCGTATATCATGCCGGTAAACGGTGT
>JAFYZR010000131.1 GCA_017557345.1 Paludibacteraceae bacterium
ACTGTTGAATATGCAGATCAGAAGTTTTCCCTGTCGTAAAACTGCATTGCGAGCATAAATTCCTCTTTTGTAACATCGGTTCTCTCCACAAGCGGATCGGGATACTTTATCCCTCCCCTGGCGAAAATAATCTTGGTTATATATTGACCCAGGGCCCGGTCATAATCGAATTCCTTGCAGCTTACTCCTCTTTCCTTGAATTCCCAACCTTCATAGTTATAGCCCCAAAGCGTAACCTTATGATTCTCAAAGTCAATATCTTCTTTATTGATGCGCCATTCGTTGTGGACTCCCGGGAGCTTAACGTCGTATTGGACATACCAGCCTATGTCAAACAGTTCCGTCACTTCCTTGCTGCGCAAGTCAATTTCTTTTCTGAAAAAACCCGGTTTATTCTCCATAAAACCGGAATCAATCCGTTCTTTCTTCCTGCTGGAAATATAGTACCGGTTACAGTCCATGTAGGCATTATACAGTATTCCGTTACTCATGATCGCAAACATGGCCCGTCTCCTCCCCTGCCACGGTATCAATAATGCTCATCTTTTATCAATCCTTCTCCAGCCACAATTCACTCAGGAGAAGATAGATAAAGAGGCTTTGCAAGAAATGCCCGAATTAGAAAAAATAGCGCAACAGCTTATTTATTCTTTTCTTTCGAAATCTTCCAGCTTCAATTCACGCTTCAGTTCATCCTTGGTGGGCATATACGGAAGATACTTCGCCGCATAAATCTGGTTGTTATCCTCAGGCAAAGTGTATTCTACCAAAGTATCACTCTTATCCGCACAAAGGACGATGCCAATCGGCGGGTTGTCCCCTTCATTCATCATCTGTCTCGTATAATAGTTTACATACATCTGCATCTGTCCGATATCCTGATGCGTAAGATCTCCAAGCTTCAAATCAATCAAAACAAAGCATTTAAGAATGTAATTGTAGAAGACAAGATCAATATAGAAGTGTCGACCGTCTATATTGAAATGCTTTTGGCGAGCCACAAATGAATATCCTCTGCCCAATTCCAGTAAAAACTTTTGCAAATGATCTATTAGCGCCTGTTCTAGGTCCGACTCGTAATAATGCTCATTTGCCGGAAGGTCAAGAA
Organism: Paludibacteraceae bacterium; assembly: GCA_017557345.1. Taxonomy (GTDB): domain Bacteria; phylum Bacteroidota; class Bacteroidia; order Bacteroidales; family Paludibacteraceae; genus Colicola. Next base: position 1,109 of record JAFYZR010000131.1, read on the forward strand.
ACTCCAGGACATAAGGGTCCTTGATAATCTTCTCATACTCCGGCTTGGGCTCCAATACATCAATCTCTGCTGCGACTCCCGCCTTATCCTTACTTGCCAGAATCCTCTGATAGAAAAACGAATTAATCTGACGGTCAAGCTGTCGAGAACTCCAACCACATTTTACCGCCTCTTCAAGGTAAAACCGGCGCGCCGCTTCGTCTTCAACTCTCATTAGGCTACGATAATGCGTCCAACTCAATTCGCTACGCACTGCGTTGCGATTTTGAAACGCAAGAAAAAACTGGCGCATATTTCTAAGATTAGCCACCGTGAACCCTTTTCCAAATTCAGCAGTAAGCTTTTCAGACAAAGACTGCAAAAGATTCTTCCCATACTCTGCGCGTTCGCTTTCGCCACACGCTTCATAAATCTGTTTGCCTATGTTCCAATAGGCGTTAACCATCGCATAATTAATGGCCGCACTAACCTGCTTCTGTGCGGCTACTACATAACTTCGAACTGCTATATATGTTCTTTCATCAACTGCTTTATCATTCGAGTCCGCAACTATCGTATTATCGTCCATTGTCTCAACGCCCCTTCCTTTTTCCGATTATTGTACCATATTTGACTTCCATCGTCTATAACTACAGGATACCAGCAAAGTGATTCCTGCAAGAAACAACCAATCCCCAAAACCATACGCTTCTCGATCTTGGGGATTAGGCGCAATATCTTCTTGCAGATTAACCCATCAATTTCTTATGAGCCATTTTTACATTTGTCTGCTTTACCATCGCGTATTGAAGAGTCATGTCGATTCTTTCATGCCCGAGCAGTTTCTGCACCTGTTCTATCGGCATTCCCCGGTCTATAGCCATTGTCGCCATAGTGCGGCGGAACTTGTGCGGATGAACATGCCCTACACAGCTTGAATGCCCTCTCTTTCGAAGCATAATCTCTACGCCGCTTATACAGAGGCGACGATGAGGCTTTCGAATACTGACGAACAAAGCCGGATTATCATCCGAGCGCGACTCCAGATACTTCTGCAGATGCAGCTTCGTTCTGGCATCAAAGTATACCATTCTTTCTTTATCGCCTTTGCCGAGAACGATACACTCCCGCTCATCAAAATCGACATCCGAAATATCAAGGTTGATAAGCTCGCCGACGCGTATTCCGGTGGAATTCAAAACATCGATGATGGCAAGATCCCGAAGTTCAACACACGCATCTCGAAGCCGCTCCAGATCCGCGTCCGCGTAAGTTTCCTTCACCGCAATTGTTGTCTTAATCTTATGAATACGCCGTAGTGGGCTCTTAAAGATATAGTTTTCGTCTTCAAGCCACCGAAAGAAACTTGAGAGATTCCGCCGTATACTGTCAATGGTTGACTTGCTTGCGCCGCTCTGCTCCCGATAGGTTGAGAGGTACTCACGGATGTCATCCGTACTCATCACACAGACGTTCTTGTCGGTCTTCGCGAGCATTCGCTCCATCGAATAGCGATACAGGGAGAGCGTTTTTTTCGGACCTTCCTTCTAAGCGTTTCGTTGCGAGAAAATGCTCCAACAGCTCTTCGGAACTCTTCTCAGGGCCCTTTCTGTCACCCCGGAATGCTTCTTCGAGTGTCTGTTGCAGGCGAATCATCTGACTGTTATCAAGACGGTCAGACATCTTCCACATCACATAATTGATAGCTTCGTCGTTCATAGAAAAATACCTCCTTAACGTTTTAGGGAGGTATTATACTATCACATTTTCAGGTTTGGGGGCAACGGGCTTGGCAGATTATCCAAAAAATGACTTTTTATATTGTACCATACCGCATAGCACTTGAACAGAATTTTCTGCGAACATAAAAGTCAGCCGGCCAATGTCTCGCACCAGCCGGCTGAAAAACAGTCTGATATAGTTTGATATTCCCTTATCTCAACTTTCCGATGGCGTCAATCCTCTGGCTGAGCGAAGGATGTGAGTATTGCAGCATCACGAGCAGCGGATCCGGACTCAGGTTTGCGTAATTGCTCTTTGCCAGGATCTTAAGCGAACTGATTAAAGCATCCGCGTATCCTTCCTTAACCGCCTGAGCGTCTGCCCGGAATTCCGCTTTACGGGAGAATGCGTTTACCAAAAGGCCGTACAACGGAGCAATAACGGAAAATTCAACGCTCATGATGAGAACCATGGCAAATCCGTAATTGATACCATCAAATCCGAACCCGGTAAAAAGTTCCGGTGTCCGAAACGTGAACCATGCGAGCAATGCCAGGATCAGCATTTGCACAAATGTGAGAAGCTTGCTCTTCAGCGTGTCCTTATGTAAGCCGTGACCCATCTCATGTGCGAACACTGCACAGATTTCATCCACACTGAGGGTTTCCTTCAGCGTATCAAATAAAACGATTGTCTTCATCTTTCCGAAACCGGTAAAATACGCGTTCAGCTTCGTGGTTCGCTTCGATGCGTCCATAACCTGAATCGCACGCACCTGATATCCGTTCTTTGAAAGAAGCGCGGTCAGCTTATCTTTTAACTCGCCGTTCTCCAGTTCCGTAAACTTGTTAAATATCCTGCTGAAGAAGGGATACAAAAAAGTAATGACCAGAACAATACAGGTGAGTGCGATTGCCATGACCGGAATCATCCAATCGCCGAGCGATTGATGAATCGCCATAATCAGCATTCCGATCAGCGTCATTACAATTATCTCGATGACGAAACTCTTCACCTGATCCAACCAGAACGTCTTCTTCGAAGAACGGTTAAACCCGTATTTTGCTTCAATCTTCATCTTGTCATAATAGGAAAACGGGACCTCAATCAGATGAATCAGCGAGTCACAAAGCAAAACGGCGAAGATGCCCCAAACCGGCTTCTTGGGAAACAAATCCGCAAAGCCCGCATACCAGCAGAAGCCGAACGCAAGCATTGCAACCGCGTAATCGCATGTTGAAGAAAGGATGCTGAGTCTTACCTTCTCCGAATTATATTTCTTCCATTTCTGATAGTTTTCCTCATCGAAAACGTCGCTCACATTTGCCGGAACAGGGTTTTTCATGGACTTCCAATCCAGGAAATTCATAGCCAGATGAAGCAGATAATCCACTGTTAACAGAACGAGTACCAAGGCCATATAATTCATCACATTTTCCTCCCAAACTGTTCTATTACTTCACATCGGAACGGGCAAGCACCCGAGATCCGATAAAGGTAGTCACGGCAATGACGGCCACTGCGACCGCTGCCGCACGCAGGCATTCAATCCCGGAGGAATCCGGAGTGATCGCATACAGGTTTCCGAGCAGCGTGTAATCCGAGAAGGTAAACGCGCCGAACTTATGAAGCTGCGTGGTGACGGCGCTTGTAACAGAAATGCCGAACTCGCAGAACAGAAAACTTGCGATCAGCGTTACCATCGCACTGTTCGTGATCACACTCACACAGACGGCAAGAGATGCCGCAGCCGTCAGCAGAAGAATCTGAACGAGCACAAACCGAAGGATCGGCCATCCTGAATTGACAAAACTGATGCAGTGCGGCGCATAGGCCAGACTAGCAATCACGGAAGCAATCACTGCGATTCCGACGAAACTGAGTATCATCGGGATGGTGGATACCGTCTTCGATATAACAAGCGCGGACTTCCGGGAAACCTTTCCATAAACGTTTTTGAGATTTCCGTTCGCGCTCTCCCCATGGACAAATACGACCGTTCCGATTGCTACGAACATGCAGAGCACATCACCGGTAATGATGTATTGGAATAACCCGTCAGTGGTAATTCGTTCGGCTACTCCGGCAAATTCCGGATTTCCGCTCGAGATCATCTGCGAGCCGAGCATAACCGAGAAGACAAATACCATAAACGCGGCAAAAGCGCCGATAACAACATAAGTGGATACTGACCGTCTCAGGCGAAACAGGTTTGCATTGATCAAATTCGATACCATATTCATTTCCTCCCATTATTCATTCGTCAACTCGAAATAGTATTGCTCCAGGGACATTCGCTGCTCTTCGATTCGGTTGATGTAAACATTCCGAAGGACCAGTTCGCGAATCAGAGAACCGAACGGAAGCAGGCAGCCGGAAATAATAAGCTGACCTTTATCATTTTCCGTACATACGCTCCCCGGATACTCCTGCAGGCAGGTTTTCACCCTGTCGGCATCCGGTGTTTCCAGAAGTACGCTTCCGTCGTGTTCCTTTAGAAACTGCTCTTTATTGAACTCGCAGAGAAGCTTCCCTTTGTGTATGATCCCAATGTTCTTGGCGATTTTCTCAAGTTCTCCGAGAATATGGGACGAGATCATGACACTCATATTTTTCTCGCTGACAAGTCTGTTAATGAGTTCCCGGATTTCTGCAATACCCTGAGGATCAAGACCGTTGATGGGTTCGTCCAAGATCAGAAAATCCGGATTTGTAAGAAGCGCGGCACCGATGCCGAGCCGTTGCTTCATACCGAAAGAGTATCCTTTTGCTTTGCGGTTCGCAGCCGACGTCAGGCCTATGACATCAAGCGTCTCCTCAACATCTTTCTTTGTTACGCCGCCGATACTCCTGGCAATCAACCTCAGATTATCGTAGCCTGACAGGTTTGGATAAAATGCAGGCGACTCGATCAACGCACCGATATGTGCATAGGCACCCTCCCTGCTCAGGTCCCGCTCATTCCCACGGCAGCCGAACATGGAGATTGTTCCCGCTGTCGGATGACAAAGCCCGGAAATCATTTTCATGCATGTGCTCTTGCCTGCGCCGTTCTTCCCGACAAATCCGTAGACATCATTCTTCTCAACATGAAGATTAATATCCTGCACTGCCGTAAAAGATCCGTATTTCTTCGTTAGTCCATTCGTCTCAAGTATGTATTCAGACATGTATGACACCTCCCTTTTGAGCGTATCATACCTCGTCTTTCTTTACGGAGTTTGATGTTAACCTTAACGTAACCTTATTTTTTCGGAATATTTGCGGCACACAAAAAGCACCCGCTGCTCAGACCAGACTCGGTTTATTCATAAGAAAACCTGTCGTTGCAGCGGGTACTTCCGCATTTCGTACTATTTTCCGGGAACCGTCAAAACAAATCCTTTGAATCCTTCCGTCAACTCCTCCCGGTATTCGAGGTCGCCGCCATGAAGCTGCGCAATCTTCTTCGCGACGGAGAGGCCCAAACCGCTTCCGCCCCGGCTGTTTCGTGAATCTTCACCGGCATGAAACGGTTCAAACAGATGCTCTTTTAACTCTTTCGGAATCAACGGACCGTTATCCGCCACACGGATTTCGACAGTACCCGGCGTTCCGCCTTCCGCCTCTTTCGAAGCCGCTTCCGACAATTCCATAACGATTTTCACCGCGGTTCCTTCCGGATTATGGCTGATCACGTTTCCGATCAGATTAAAAAAGACACGATTCATCTGTCTTTCATCATAATGGCATAAGACGGCATCCTTCGGAATCTCCACCTCCAGATCCATCTTCTTCTCCTCAAAACGGTAATAGCTCTCTGCCGCGACCTGTCTGAGGCACTCCGCAAGATCCCCCTCCTTGATATCAAGCCGGTACTCTGTGCTTCCGAGCTTCGCATACTCCAGCATCTGTTCAAGAAGAGCGTTCGCATTTTCCGTCTGCTCTACGATAGTGCTTAAGTATTCCTTCCGGGTTTCCTCCGTCACTTCTCCCTTCGAAAGAAGCTTTGCGTAACCGAGTATCATGGTCATAGGCGTCTTGAGGTCATGAGCAATCTCCGCGTAGAGCTTGCGGTTTGCCTCCGCATTTTGTTCCCGGAGGTCTCGCGCGTCACGAAGGCCGACTACCATGGAGTTGAAATCCTTCTCCATCTGTCCGAATTCGAAAGAATCAAGCACCTCCATGTCCGCATCAAGATCTCCCTCCCGTACACGCGCCATGCTTTGGGAAAGCCTTTTTACAGGATCGGAAACCTTCTTTTTTATCATCCAGAATATGATACAGACGAATACGATTGACAGAATTCTGGCAATTAGCAACGCAACATCCATTCTCTCATCCTGAGGTAAAGTCTCGGAACCGTCCCCCACTAATGCCTGCGTAAAGCCCTTGAAAAATTCCGCGATAGAATCCAGCGCCCACAACAGGAACATCGTTCCCAAAAACAACGTGATTAGGAAACTCTGCAGGCTCTTCTTCCTCTTTTTCTTCATCTAGCCCTCCAAACGGTATCCCAAACCGCGGATGGTCTTGATGTAATCGTGTGATTCATCGGAGATTTTTCCGCGAAGTTTACTGATAGCCACCATAATGCTGTTGTCGTCCGGGAATTTATCCTGGTCCCAAGCTGCTTCATAGATTTGGTTCTTCGTGAGAACGCGCCCTTTGTTCTCCATAAAAAATTCAAGCATCTTATACTCTAACGCAGTCAATTCCACGGGAATGTCCTTCTTATAAAGCATCTTGGAAAGCGTATCCAATTGCAGGTCACCGCAGGTCAGCTTCTTTGCTTCCTGCGTTTTATCGTACCCATAGCACCTGCGCAGAGTAGCGCTGATCCTTGCAGCTGCCTCCATAGGATCAAACGGCTTTACCAGATAATCATCTGCGCCTGCATTCAATCCTTTGATTCGGTCCAGCACGTCTCCCTTTGCCGTGAGAAACATAACCGGTACATTGCTCTTCCTTCGAAGTTCTGAAACCAAGGCATAACCGTCCATAACCGGCATCATAATGTCCGTAATGACCATATCCGCGGGGTTCTTCGCAAAACTTTCCAGTGCCTCCCTTCCGTTCTCCGCGCAGGACACTTCCATCCCCTGCATCTCAAGACACACCTTCAATAGTTCCGCAATCTTCGGTTCATCATCCACCACAAGAATCTTGTACACCTTTACACTCCTTCTTATAACACTACCGGAAACAATCATAATACCCAAGCAGCCCTACTAACCAAAATCAATCACACATTCCACATCACGGTTAATTTTTCAAGCATCCAATCGGAATAACATACACTCCGTCTTCACGCTTATAACCATATTCAGTTGCAGTTATGACTAGTTTAAGATCCGGCAATCTTAGTGGAACCTGTTTTTCCTTTTTATTATACTCAGCAATTAGCCGCTCCATCTCACACAAGTGCTCAGCCCCCTTGTCGATTTCTTTACTTCCAAGTTTAAATTCTATAAGCGCATATCGGCCGTCTTTAAGATGAAGAACAGCATCTGCCTCCAACCCATAGCGGTCATGGTAATACGATACCTCTCCATTCATTTCGGAAGAATAGATTTTTAAGTCTCTGATACACAGTGATTCAAAAAGGAATCC
>JAFYZR010000132.1 GCA_017557345.1 Paludibacteraceae bacterium
ATAATCAGCAGTATCGCTTCCTTGGCGAAGACGGAGACAATGCCGGTGCGATCAAGATTGTCGGCACAGCTGGTTCCGGAGATCCTCTTGATCAGGTATATGCTGTTTATCCTTACGCCGAGTCGACATCCATAAATGCTTTGGGTACGATATCCTTCACCCTTCCTGTCGAGCAGTCATATCATGAGAACTCCTTCGGCATTGGTGCGAATACTATGGTTTCGGTGACTGATGGGAGTAAACTGCGGTTCAAAAATGTCGGCGGATATTTGTCGCTGAAGTTCTATGGCGAAGGGGTATCGGTGTCATCCATTGAGCTCAGGAGCAACAATGGCGAACCGATTTCCGGTCCGTGTACGATAGTGAATTCGGGCAACGTCCCAGAAGTTACGATGTCCGATTCGGCGAGCGATCAGATCACGATGGTTTGCGACCCCCCTGTTGTTTTGGGAGCAACATCCTCGGAGGCCGTCCAGTTCATCTTTGTACTTCCTCCCTTAACGCTGAGTAATGGCTTCACTGTTACAGTAACAACTCCTGACGGAGGAGTATTCGAGAAGTCATCTGTCAAGGAGCGTGTTATAGGCCGCAGCGCGATTACTCCGTTGGGCGCAATGGAGGTTGTGCCGGAGTATGCTGATAATATTGTTTTCGCTGATCCGGAAGTCAAGCGTATTTGTGTAGAGAACTGGGACACTGACGGTGATGGAGAATTATCTTACGACGAGGCCGCAGCGGTGACAGATCTCGGCAATGTGTTTGATCGTAACGAGGAAATAACGACTTTCGATGAATTACAATTCTTTACTGGATTGACAGAAATCAAAACTGCTACGGTCGCATATTCTAGTGGTGCTACTGGATATGAAGGCGGGTTTATGCTTTGTTCTAACCTTTCTTCAGTGGTTCTTCCAGAGTCATTGAGTACTATTGGAGTTGGAGCGTTTTGTGGATGTAAAAACCTTGCATCAATAATCTTTCCTGATGGCGGTATCACGATTGAAACCGGGGCTTTTATAGGAACAAAAATCGAGTCCTTGGTTTTACCTAAAGTCACGTTATCTACCACACGTGGATTTCTTAGCGACTACCACATTTTTGAAAGTAGCGTTTTATCCTCTGTTACCTTTAATGGACCTGTAACGTATACCAGTTATGGTGACGGTGGCATTTTTTATAAATGCCCGAATCTCACAAATATCTTTTTCGGGAAAGATTTTTCATTTACGTCCACTACTCATTATAACTATGACTATGAGTCCCTTGGATTTATGCTTTCTGGCTTTACGACTTTGTCTATTATTCCGTTTGAAACAATAACGGTATCCTCCGAAAACCCGAGATACGATTCAAGGGATAATTGCAACGCAATAATAGAGACATCAACAAATACTCTATTACGAGGTTGTAAGAATACCATGATTCCAGAAGGTATCACATCTATAGGAGATTGTGCGTTTTTTAATGCAGGTTTATCCTCTATCATTATTCCTGAATCAGTTACCTCCATTGTCGGTGACGCTTTTCGTGAGGATAACAGTGATAGTAGTCACATAACATCGATAACGATTCTCGCCACAACACCTCCAACTCTAGATAGTAGGTCTTGTTTTTGGAGTCAAACTAATTCTGGATGGAATAATTATCCCATATATGTCCCAGCAGGGAGCGTGGATGTATACAAGACAGCTACTGAATGGAGCAGTCTTGCTGATAGAATTCAACCTATTCCGGTACCTGTACCAGAGGCAATAGACCTCGGCCTTTCGGTCAAATGGGCTTCTTTTAATATTGGAGCTTCAGCCCCTGAGGAAGTTGGATATAGATTTGCTTGGGGAGAGACTGAGCCGAAGAACAAATTCTCATGGGAGACGTATAAGTGGTGTAACGGGACCGAGACATCTCTGACCAAATATAATTCAAATAGCGAATACGGATCTGTGGATAACAAAACGACGCTTGACGAAGAAGATGATGCAGCTCATGTACTGTATGGTGGACATTGGAGAATGCCAACCAGAGATGAAGCCAACGAACTGTATACGTATTGCGAAATAAATGTCAACTACACGGACGAAACTGTTACGTTCACAAGCATAATTAACGGGAATACTATCGTTTTTCCGATGACGTCTTACCGCAACTTAGTTGTTTGGACGAAGAGTCTATCTCTTTATTCATATACCCCAGTCCATGCTGCGTATATTTCTCACTCGTCTAATAACAATGATTGCTGGGAGACATATCGTTGGACCGGGGCTAATATACGTGCCGTTCTTGCTAAGTAATTGAAGATAATCTTTTAATAATCTCAGAACGGCACAATCGTCTTTCTCATCATCAATGTTATCTGATGCTGAGTTCATAGTAAGATGGACATTGGCATCGTCATACAGATCTCCTTCAGCGAAGAGTATGACGACTGCAAGGGTATTGTTGTTCCTATATCCTTTTCATATCCATGATATATCTGGTTTATGGTTTAGTTGTTTTCTTTTGAATATGCAATAGGATTTCGGAGGACGCTGAAAATTATTATTCAATGACGGTCCACTCGCCGTGGTATTGATCTCCTTTATATTTGACCTTCCCATTGGTAGATTTGATTAGCCTATAGACAGAAGTGCGACTAATACCCAATTCTCCAGCCATTTCCTCCATAGTATAGCCCGGGTGCAGACGAACAATCTGAATCAGTTTTTCCAGGCGGGTCTCTCTGATGGGTTTCACTTGAGTTCCATCTTGAGTTTCAACATGAGTTCCATCTTGAGTGCCATGAGTGTCACTTGAGTTCACATAAGGGTCAGCCGACTTCACGATAACCTTGAAGGAGGACGGCTCAGAGAAGATGTATTCTGCAGGCGGGTTTCCGTTGGCCTTCAGTTCGTCGGCTACGAGTCCGATGCCCATTCCGAAGCGGTTGACGAAATCGAGTGCCTTCATCACGCTGGAGATAAGCGGATTGCGGTAATCTGTTTCGGTAGGGAAATTCTCCGGCCTGGCTTTGCCGTAGAGGTTGCCGGTATTGTCGAATTCGATGCGGTCGGCATACTCATAAACGTGCGCCGGCGAGTTGCTTCCGTTGTACGCTCTGTGCTGGCAGATGTTCATTGAGGACCTTGGTCCCGCGGGTCAAGCCTTCAAACTGGACATACTGGATGCTGGCACTGGGAATGAAACGCGTGGGATTCTTGCCAATGAGCAGGATACCGGCGTTGGTCGGACAGTTGTACGGAATGTAGAACAGACCGAGCGAAGCCAACTGGACTTCGATGGGGCGTTTGTCTTTCTTGATTTGTTTCTCTTCGACCATTGCCGGTAGCAGGGTGCTGCGGAAAAGATCAAGGTCAAGATCCTCCAGGGTGGCGTTGAGGCAGGGTTCTGATTCAAAGTTGGGGGTATTGAATTCCCGACGCTCCATCAGGATGCGCTCTTCTTCCTCGTTGGCGATGGCTTTGCGGGCACCCACGCGAATCCAGATGCGGCCACGGAAGCGGATGGGCGGAAGTTTGGAGGGCTGAACCTCAACAACACCGATATCACCATCCGGAAGTTCCACCTTGTAAACTTGCATCACCGGTTGCGGAAGAATGTTGCCTTCGCTACGCATACCGGCAATATCTTTCTGGAAATCGTCAGTGTATTTGAAGCCGGAGCGGGAGCCGTCATTGTTTGCGCCAATGAACAAGTAGCCGGGCGTGCCGGTGTTCATGATGTCGTTGGCAAAGGCACAGATAGCCTGGCCGAACTTCTCTTTGGCGTCCGTGGAGGTGGTGCGTTCGGTCCGTTCGTTCTCTGTATCCTTCAGGAGGGGTAATATGGTTTCTGCGTTGAGCATATTGTTTCCTTTATTTGACAAATTTACTGATATTTTCCGGACTATCCGTCAATAAACGTTTTTTCGGCACAAGACGGTATTCTGTTATGTTAGTCGTATTTGCAAGAGAGAGGAATACTAGCATTTTATGACTCAACTGCTCCAAAAATGCCATGTTTCATTTTGCCCATTCTACCCTGTTTTCAACTTGCCTTGGAGGAAGTGATGCCCAGCACGGAGGCAATCTCGCGAATGCTTTCCCCGTTGGTCTGGAAGTCTGTACTTAAGCCGTAGCACTTGCCTATTGATGTGACAGGCGGGATAGTGGCGACTTTCTGCTCCCGGACATAGTCCTTCAGCAATGCTTTAAGGTCTGTAGCCGTAAGGGCTACAGCGGAGTAATCAGGGTGGCTAGTCCTTTTCATGACGATGTCGGCGTGGGTGTACTTCCCGCTGGTTGAGAATGGTCCGGTGGTATTGGATGTATCGGCAGAGGGAGGCTCCGTTCAGACCCTTAAAGGTTATGTCCGGATTCCAACCTTTCGGAGTTTTGCATAACAACGGTTTTTTTGTATATTTCCATCATGAATATACTTTTGAATGAAATGCTTTCCCATGCCGACCCGGTGCAGGTGGAGGGGCTGTCACGGTTCTTCAAGACCGGGCCGGGGCAGTATGGTGAAGGGGACAGGTTCCTTGGCATCAAGGTGCCCGTGACGAGGGCCGTGGTTAAGGGCTGCTGGAGGCAGACCTGTTTTGACGATTTGGAGGAGTGCATCGCCAGCGAATACCATGAGGTGCGACTGGCTGCCCTGCTCTGCCTTGTGGCGATATTCGAGGATGCGGGGAAGAAG
>JAFYZR010000133.1 GCA_017557345.1 Paludibacteraceae bacterium
CACCTCCGCAGTTTTCTTCGAAAACAGGATCCGGAAGGCCGACACCTTGGAGAGATTTGCGGATTTTTTTGATGCCGCGCCCCCAAGTCTCGACGAATCCGGCAAGGAAGAAAACACGGGCAATAAGCGGATTGCGCTGACAAGATAAACCAAGCCGGCAGAAAGATGCGGGGAATTAATAATACTAGTCGTCTTTTCGCAAGAATGTTCTTTGAAAACAGAACCCTTTTCCGTATCTTTGCTCCTTGGGTATGTACACAAACGTATCATATACTGTCAATGCCGGAACCCTGGATCTCACCCGGGTCCTGGCTGTAAATGGTTCAACGTCAACCAATTACAAGACCGTCCTCATCTTGCCATAGTTGGCACACCTAACCTGGCCGTTTTCGAATCACATCTTGCGGAAGCGGCTGATTCATTGTCGTATACACAAAAACATAAAACACATAAACACTATGCACACTAAACAATTCTATGAGGCCCCTGAGGCCGAACTCCTCGTGGTAAGGTTCGAGGAAAATTTGATGGCTTCACCGTTTACCATCACCCAGGTGGAGCAAGGCAATACTAATTGGTGGGAAGATGATGAAGAAGATTAACCCTTAAAGATGAAGACAATGAAAAAGTATTCTATTCTTTTGGGCGCTACTTTCTGTCTCTTTGCCCTTGCTTCCTGCCAGAAAGAAAAGGAAGTTGAAATCAATACCCCTGACGATAATGTCAGCAAGCATGTTCCTTTCGCGTTAAAAGCTCAAGTTCCTGAGACCAGGACCACTATTGACGCGGAAACCTGGGAAATGGCGTGGGAGGATGGTGATATCCTCTATGCTGTTACGACCGATGAGGAGTGGGGTGCTGCTTGGGTTAGTGATGAGGAAACCAATCTTGAAACAATCGCTGAGTTCACCTATAGCAATAGCGACTTCTCTACGGAACAAATTATAACCGATGGTGAACACACATTCCATTTTCTCTATACAGCGAATACGAAACAAAAGACTTGGCATCGAGGAGCGGGCTCGTCCATTACACTTCAGGGCACTCAGAATGAAGATGCTTTAGATCCGACTTCTGCCCTCAAGATAAACGATGCTCTGGCGGGTAGAGTAACTGCAACCACGCCGACGACGTTCGTAAATGTCCCGATGAATCACCTATTCACTTTGATGAAAGTTACTCTAAAGAACAAAACTGGAGCAAGCATAACTGTAAATAGTTTTGAGATTAGCGCGACTAATGCCGATTTGGCTGGTAATTTTGCTATTACTTTTGGCGACACTCCTTCAGTCGCCATTAAGTCAGGCCAAACTGGTATAAACAAAATTGTTGTTAATATCACAAATGGTACTATTGCCAATAATGGCGATCTGCCGGTGTATTTCGTAATGGCACCGCTTTCCTCATATAGTGGTGAAATCAAGTTTAAAGTCACTGATAGCGATGGCAAGACCTATACTAAGACGAATTCGGTCTCTAATGTGACATTTACTGCTGGTCAATATAACACGGCGAATTATACGCTGAAAGCAGCCGATGCACCTGAGCAGGCAGTCTATAAGCGTATTACCGCCATGGCGGATTTGACTACTGATGACTATGTTATTGTCGGTGAAAAAACAGCAACGAGTTGGGGCTCTTTTGCTTATGGCACTTTAAATAGTGGTCGTGTCGCTTATGTCGAAGAGTATACTTCTGCCAGTAATCTTCCTGAGCAGATTGAAAATCCGGCAGGAGAGAAAGTATGGCATATTACTCGTGATGGGAGTACTATCACTCTTCTGAATGCTGTAGAGTCCAAGTATTTATCTATTGGCAATGATGGCAAATTCTCTTGGAATTCCAATACTGGTACAGCGATAACGCCTTCTGTTTCAAACAACTATTTTAGCTTTAATTACAACGGATCAAGCACTTTTTATTTGGGCGTTAATAAGGATGCGAACGTGAATTGGTGGAGAATGTATGCCTCTAGTACTCTTACAGCGACCAATGGCCTTGCACTTTATAAAAAGGACGATCCCAATGCCGTAATATTGTCCTTCGATAAAACTTCTGAGTCTTTCCTTGCTACGGATGACAACACGGTTTCCAAGACGTTCACGGCTACGCTGAAGAATGTTTCGACTTGGACGGTGACGAATAGCAATCCGACTGATTTTACTGTAACGGAGAATGTCTCCGAGAAGACCATCGTGGTCAAGCCGGTGGCTGTCAATACTACATTTACAGAAAAGACTGCAACAATAACGGTGGAAGCCGCAGGTGCTGAAACTCAAACCCTTATTGTTTCTCAGGCGGCAAAGGTTCCTGTCTTCCTGGTTTCTGCTAGTGCTACTTCGATTCCTGCTAATGATGCAACTGCGATTATCACTGTAAGCTCTAACATCTCTTGGCAAGTATCTTATGATGCAAATCTCGCAACTGCCACTGTACCGGATCCAGCGATTGGGTTTGATGCTACTGATCAGTCATTTGTTGTTAATTTTACAAATAATAGTACGAATGATTCTCGGGATATTGTTGTGACAGTAACTCCTGACAATGCATCTGGACTTGAGGCACAGAGTATCACTTTTGTGCAGGTGTCGCTCGCTGCTCCGGCCATTTTAGATGTGGTCTATAATTATGAGACGATTCATTCTCTGGATTTCGACAAGGATGGTGAAACGAAATACGGCCTATATATTCAAACAAACGAACATGCTGGCAGTGCTCCTCAAATCACAATAACTGGAGCAGATGCTTCTTCCTTCTCCTATAGTTTCAGCTATTATGAGAATACAGAACAGTATACCTTTTTTGATATCACGGCCGTTAAGAATAATACTAATAAAGAAAAGACAGCAACCTTGACGATTAACTATGGTGATGCCATCCCTTGGGTTGTTTCACTCACTCAAGATGCTGGCGATACTTCCATCTCGAAAGTTGATTTTGAGAGTGAGTTGTCAACATATTCTGATTGGACTTTTACCAATTTGGATACTGAGAATACCGCTATTTCGGCCAAAGAAGGTAGTAAGTATGCAAATAATGGAACAAAAACGACAGCATCTGCTCGGACTAAAGACATAATAGAGTCGCCGAAATCGCTTACCTGCTATTATTCGAAGTGCTCAACGAATACGAATAACTCGTCCAAGTTCACGATTGATGTTTCTTCCGATGGAACAACATGGACAACGGTCGCGACAGGTAAGACCATGGATAAAGTGACGAAGGGAACATGGGAAGAGTTAACAGCGGATCTGTCTTCCTATTCGAATGTTTATGTTCGAGTGTATTACAATGGCACAAACGCGACACGTGCTTTGGATGAGATTACGCTCGTCTATTAGTGTAAGCCTCCGACAAAGTACTTGTAATTGACACGGAGTTACATGCAAGTAGCAGCAACTTTTCCGAAGTTACGGTAAGTTGCTGCTACTTTCGTTTGGTTGCATGCTACTCGAAGGAGGTGTGATTGGGCTTGCTCAATTCCTCCGAAATCCGTACATTTGCAAACTTTTTAATAACGCAGACTAATTTGACTATGAAAAACCGTTATGAGTGTCCGGAGGCGGAGCTGATTCCCGTGGCAGTGTCCAATTTCTTCTG
Source organism: Paludibacteraceae bacterium (assembly GCA_017557345.1). Classification (GTDB taxonomy): domain Bacteria; phylum Bacteroidota; class Bacteroidia; order Bacteroidales; family Paludibacteraceae; genus Colicola. The sequence goes on from JAFYZR010000133.1 coordinate 3,601, forward strand.
CTCGGGAGGGCAAACGAATAACTATCAGAGCGATAAGGGTATGACCTCTTACCAATTTGGTGGCACGTGGGGTGAGGAAGATGAGTAGATCGATAGGAGGAACCGCTATGAGAAAGAACCTTATTCTTGCCTTATTCATTCCCGCCCTTCTTTTGGCGGGTTGTACCTCCACCTTACAGGAGCCGGAAGTGGAAATCACGCCGGAGGATATTCAGAACGCTAAAGTCATCATTACCGCCCGCTTCGATGATGCCGCAACCAGGGTCTCTTATCTTGAAGAGAAAACCACCGACGGTGACAATAACCCGATACGGCTTATTCACCAGCATTGGGAAGAGGACGATGTGCTGTACGGTTGGGATGATGCAGGCAATCAACTGAACCTTGTCGTGAATCATATCGAAGATGGTGTTGCCTATCTCACGGTCGCTTATGGCGATTTTCCAACGACGGGCTCCATCCACATGTTTTATTGCGGTGAAGGTGACCCTACAGGCTATCCATACGGCTGTGGTTTAGACTTTTACCAAGGTGCAAACGCAAGCCTTGACTTTTCTTTTCCGGAATATGGGGGTTCTTCCAATCTCTGGTACGATAGCTATTGTGATCCCGATTATTACAGCAATGTCTTCGGCGTCATGTCCGCCGACGCAGAACTCTCCTTCTGGTATGACGAATATGATAACCTCACAGTAGGTGCCGATTTGGTATTTACCAATCAGACAGCGTTCATCGGCCTGCAGGGCATCAAAGGCCTTGATGGCATGTCCAATGTCAGAATTGAACGTATCCAACTCAGCGGTGTCAAGGCCGCGGCCGTAATCTCTCTTGTGGATGACAACGAGCATGTCGGGAGCAAGAAGATGGAGTTCTCTTTCCCTTCTGAGGCAGACCAGACGGTCGCTATCGACTGTGGATTGTATGCCGATGAGAACGGAGCAATTATGTTCCCGGAAGAGATGCCGTTCCTGATAGCCGTTTTTCCCCGAGAAGGAGGAGAGGAGACGGAGGATATTGTGCTCAGCGCTCATTTCTATTTGGGCGAGGATTATCAGGAGGAGTATGCTTATTCGAAAAGCATTGGGCGCTATGAAATAGTGGCAGGTAATTATTATTTCATTCCTACCAAGCGACTTATCGCGCCCGTTATTCCGTATGTCAGGGTAATCGACGCTAGCGAAGAAGAGCATGAGTTCGCAACCCTGGCCGATGCTTTTGAATATTTGAATACGGACGCGGTCGATATGGAAGCGGGGGCCGAGAGCGATGGAGGAACCATTGTCACACTTTTGCGGGATTATACGGCTTCCGGAACGCTCCCGGTCCTTACTGGCAACGAAGCATGTACCTATGTCCAATTCATGTTGGAAGACCATACGCTGACCTTGGACGGATGCTCTTTGGCTTTAAATGGTTTAGAGAGTTTCTGGGTTTTCGGAGGAACGATCCTTCAGACGGCCGACGTTCCGGTTCTGTCGGCTTCTGCCGGTTTCACCTCTTTTGACGATGTTGTCGTCAATTATGGCGGTTCGGCCGGCTCGCCGATTCAGGTTAGCGGCGACGGAGAAGTGGCCATTTGGGGAGGGCATTATTCGTGGATTACTAAAAACCCGCTCATTGGCGGAAGTTCCACAGCCACATCTATCATATACGGAGGGCGCTTCTACCAAAAGCCCGGGACATCTGCGTGTGTTCATTTGGATGACGACATCAAGATTGCCAAGGACGATGATTATGACTATCCGTACGTTTGCATTCCGCAAGACGTATATAATTACGTGGCTAGAGCCATTACCACGACCGGAGCAGGCGACGAGGTGGTGCTGAAGACCTTCTCGGCCGGGACTAATAGCTACAACCCGACAAAAGTTTACCTTACCCTCAACAATCTCTATTTACTGAGCGATGGAAGATTGGTGTTCGAGCAACCGAACTGGACCGGCGAAGCTGCTTATTCAGAAGAAGGTCATATCAATCTTTTTTACCCCAGCGGCGACGGCAGCATCCAAGACGTTCTCCGGAATTCGGTGAATATGGCCTTTGGCTCGCTTTACGGCATCTTGTATACGTGGGATTGGGAAACGCTTATTTGGGACCGGAGAACTTCAGCGGTTGGAAATGTCAGTAATGCCCGTTTCATGAAATGCGGGGTAATGGATGGGGTCGAGGGCCACGATCCGTGGAGAAACCTTCTGCTCTTCCCTGACAAGTTTACCTGGCCATCCACGCTTTCCGAGAAAAATCCCGGGGAATCTGCATCAGACTTTATCAACAACTCTTCGTTGGCTTGGGACGACGCTTTGAAGTTTACTGTTGACGAAGCCCAGTTCTTGTTGAATGCAGGTTGCGTATTCCTTCCTGCCGCCGGTTTTATTACACCTACTGTCTCGTTCGATTCTTCCTATAACTTTGAAGGTCGCTATTGGGATGATTGCGAGTCTGCCAATCCGTATTATATGTCCTTCGGGAATGAAAATGTGTCCGCATTTGCATGGGGGTCGCAAAACGATAAGTACTCGGTTCGGGTCGCCTATACCCCTGACTATTAGTTCCCTCCCGACCTCGTGCCGTCTCTCGTTATTTCAGTTTCTTCCACTACCTTTGCGGTAGTAATTAGGGAGAGCCCCTTGAGAAAGGGCGAAAGTTTATATAGAGCATTTTTCCGGGAGGAAAGGTGCTCTATTTTTGTAGCCGCTCG
>JAFYZR010000134.1 GCA_017557345.1 Paludibacteraceae bacterium
AGAGTCAAGAGTCAAGAGACGTGGTCTCGCGTGCTATCGATGGGAGCGGTAGGAAGTGCGACGATGACAATGGCGATAGTTATCGCCGGGATTAGTGGATTAGCGATTAGTGAATTAGCGATTAGCGGAGATTGGAAATTGGAAATTGGAAATTGGAGATTGGAGATTGGAGATTGGAAATTCTCTTATCTTATTATTGTTGCAGTCGTTCTACTTTTGCTTGGCTTGGCATTGTATTTCGCTCCGCGGTTGTTGAAACGTTGGGCGGAAGTGTCGCATAAACTGGTGCTGATTAGTCTCGGGCAGAGTTTTGTGCGGTTGTTATGCTGGTGTGTTCAACTTGCCCTCATTCTGTGGGCAGTTGATGGATTAGGGGTTAGTGGATTAGTGGATGAGGGGATGAGTGGATTAGTGGATGAGGGGATTAGCGGATTAGGGATTAGTGGATTAGTGGCGAAGACCTTCGTTTATTATCTGTTGGTGACGATTACCCCGAATGTGCCGATAGCGGAAGTAGGTGTTCGCGGGGCGTGGGCGATTGTTGTGTTTGGCACGATGAATGCCGCCTTGGCCGGCGTGCTGTTATGGATTATCAATACGCTACTGCCGTGTCTATTCGCTTTGGGTATTTCTGCTAAGCGTCAAACGAGCCGTTAGCTATCTTCAAATAAGCATAATCTTTCGTGTCGTTTACGTCTCGTTTACGTGTCGTTTACGTGTCGTTTACGTGTTTGGAACGATTAGCGAGTTAGCGAATTAGGGAATTAGGGATTAGCGAGTTAGGGAGTTAGTGAATTAGGGAATTAGGGAGTTAGGGAGTTAGGGAGTTAGTGGGTTAGCGATTAGTGGATTAGGGATTAGCGAATTAGGGATTAGTGGGTTAGGGAGTTAGGGAGTTAGGGAGTTAGGGATTAGGGATTAGCGATTAGGGAGTTAGGGAGTTAGTGAGTTAGTGAGTTAGTGAGTGGAAAGTAGATAAATATTTTGAACTTTTTGTGTAAAAATGCAAAATAAATTTGCATATATGCAGATTTTGTTGTATCTTTGCAATCGAATTCGATAAACACAAAAACAAATATACCATGACAATCAATTTTCAGATTCATTATCGTGCCGAGTATGGGCAGAGTCTATGCGTGATTGAGACGCAAGAGTCGATTTTGGGATGGACAACGAAAGATCCGTTGGTATTGACATGCCAAGGGACGGATTACTGGTCTGTAAATGTGCCGATTAGCGATTTTGCAGGCAGCATCCAATACAAGTATGCTATCCGCGTAGGCGACGGACAGTATTTATTTGAAGCGGGCGAACCAAGACATTTACGATTTGACGATTTACGATTGACGAATGGAGGTCGAGTTGTGGTACGCGATGCATGGCAGGCCAGTACCTATGAGGACAGTTTCTACACAACGGCGTTTTTGAAGGCGTTGTTTGCTAGAAAGTCAAAAGTCGAAAGTCGAAAGGCGAAAGCAAATGTGCATTTCTCGATAGATTTGCCGCAGATACTGCCGACACAGGGTGTGGCCATCATCGGTAACTGCGAGGATTTGGGTGACTGGAATCCCGACAAGAAACTGGTGATGAGTGATGCTGAGTTCCCGTTGTGGCGCGCAGATATCATGGTGAAAGGCCAGGATATAGTTGAGTATAAATACGTTGTTTATGACCTGAAGACCGGTGCGATAGTCGATACCGAATGGGGCGAGAATCGTCAGATATGGGGCGTAGAAAAGGGAAGCGTGATCTATCAGAATGACCGTACTTTCCGTCGTACCCAACCGCGCTGGAAAGGTGCGGGTATGGCTGTGCCTGTTTTCTCGCTTCGTACGGAAGAGGGATTCGGAATCGGTGAGTTCCAGGACTTGAAGAAGATGGCCGATTGGGCAGCCGCAACGGGTCAGCAGATGATTCAGACGCTGCCGATCAACGATACTACGCTGCGGCATAACAATCTGGACAGTTATCCCTACAACGCCGTTTCTGTTTTCGCACTCCATCCGATCTATATCAATATCGAGCGAATGGGTCGTTTGACGCCTGCGCAGAAGAAGAAATATGAGGCACAGAAAGCAGAGCTGAATGCGCTGAAATTCGCTGATTATCAGAATGTTTACGATGCGAAGATGGTATTCTTCAAGGCATTGTTCAAACAAGATAAAGATGCGCTATTCAGCAGCGAGGAATACAAGGCCTTTGAGGCAAAGAATGCGGCCTGGTTAGAGCCGTATGCAGAGTTCCTGCACAAACGCGACAAACAACCGAAAGAGTTCTATAAATACCTGCAATTCCATGCCGACAAGCAGTTGGCCGAGGCAGTGGCTTATGCGCACTCAATAGGCGTGGCTATGAAGGGTGATATACCTATTGGTATATCTCCAGACTCTGTGGATGCTGCAGTTTATCCCGAACTCTTCAATCTGGATGCGAGCGCAGGTGCTCCGCCCGATGATTTCTCGATAAGCGGTCAGAACTGGGGTTTCCCGACGTATAACTGGGATAAGATGGCGGAGGATAACTTCGGCTGGTGGCGTGCGCGCTTCCAGAAGATGCAGGATTATTTCGACGCATACCGCGTAGATCATATCCTCGGATTCTTCCGTATCTGGCAGATGCGCAAGAGTGATGTATGGGGCCTTTGCGGGCATTTCGTTCCTGCACTTCCGTACAGCTACGATGACCTTTGCGCACAAGGTGTATGCCTTGACTGGGACCGTATGACAAAGCCATATATCCGTTCGAATTTCTTGGGCGATGTGTTAGGCTATGATACGGAATGGGCAAAGCAGAATGCCTTGCTGACCCGCGATAATTACGTATATTGGTTCCGCCCGGAATTTGATACGCAGGCGAAAGTGCAAGAGTGGGCAGACAGGCTGCTGGGCGATGAGAAACAGCTGAAAGCCAGCGGATTAAGTGAGGCTGCGGTACATAATATCTGCAACGGTTTGATCTATCTGCATTGCGAAGTGCTGTTTGTAGAAGACCAACGCCGTCCGGGATGGCTGCATCCGCGTATCTCGATCTATCAGAGCCACTCGTTCAACGAGTTGTACAGCGATCAGAAAGAGGTGCTAATGCGTATCTACAACGAGTATTTCTTCCGTCGTCACACGCAGTTCTGGCGCGATTCGGCGATGCGCAAGTTGCCGACGTTGATTCACTCAACGCATATGCTCTGCTGCGGCGAGGATCTGGGTATGGTACCTGCTTGCGTGCCTGACGTGATGCATGAGTTGCAGATCTTGAGTCTTGAGATCCAACGTATGCCGAAAGATCCGACCGTTAAGTTCGCTCACCCGGCCGATGCTCCTTATCAGAGCGTTTGCACAACCGGCACGCACGATATGAATCCGTTGCGCGCATGGTGGGAAGAAGACCGCGCCGTGACCCAGCGTTTCTACAACGAACAGATGGGCTGGTGGGGCGATGCGCCGAAAGAGATGACACCGGAAATAGCCGAATTCATCATCAATCAGCATATGTACAGCCCCGCTATGTGGACGATTCTTCCGTTGCAAGATTGGCTGGCTATCGATGGTGATGTACGTCTAAAAGATCAGTTTGCAGACCGCATTAACGTGCCTGCTAATCCAAGACATTTCTGGAATTACAGAATGCACTTGAGTCTTGAGCAACTGCTGAAGGAGAAGAAACTGAACGAGAAGATCAAAAAACTCACGAGTGTGAGGTGAGGGATTTGGGATTAGCGAATTAGCGAATTAGCGAGTTAGCGAATTAGTGAGTTAGCGAATTAGTGAGTTAGCGAATTAGCGAATTAGCGAGTTAGCGAATTAGGGAATTAGTGAGTTAGGGATTAGGGATTAGAGAAATCTGGTCCCTAACTTTTTCCATTAGCCAGAGAGGCGTGCTGGTGGCACCGCAAATGCCGATTTTAGCAGTTGAAAGTTGAAAGTTGAAAGTTGAAAGTTTAGATGCGACTTCGTCGGGAGAGGAAATAAAGATTGTGTTGGGGTTGGCCTCGACACAATGTTGGTATAAGACTTTGGCGTTGGATGATTTGGTTCCTCCGACGAAGATGACGATATCTTGTTCACGGGCGAAATCCTGCAGTTGCGCTACGCGATTGGCGACATTGCGACAGATGGTGTCGTGCGCTTCCAGCGCAGGAATGGATCGCTTTGCTGTAGGACCGGCTTTGCCTGTAAGACCGTTTTCACTGTAAGACCGCTGGCGCTGTAGGATAGTCTCGGTGAGAGAGTGGAAACCTTCAACGGATTTAGTGGTTTGCGAGAAGAGATAGATGGGGCGTGAGAAGTCAATTCGGTCGAGTTGCTCAATCGATTCGATGACGATGGCGGTATTGTTCGTCTGGCCTTGCAGTCCAATCACTTCCGCATGTCCCGGTTTGCCGTATATCACAATCTGTGGCGGGACGGCCTCATCGTTTTTATGCTGCTCATAGCAAGCGCGAATGCGTTCTTGCAGTTTCTTGACAACAGGACACGTAGCATCGATAATCGTTATCCCCCGCTGCTGTGCGATCCAGTATGTGGAAGGCGGTTCTCCGTGCGCGCGGAAAAGGACTCGTGAGCGTGAAGGCAGCGTTCGCAAATCATCATAGTCAATCGTAGCCAGCCCTTTCATTTCCAGCCGTGCCACCTCTTGCCCGTTATGCACAATATCACCTAAGCAATAAAGCGGACCGTTAGCCAGTTCGCTTTCCGCTGCCTTGATGGCTCGTGTCACCCCAAAGCAAAAGCCACTATTGGTGTCTATCGAACAAATCATAGATGACCTCCATTTGTTGTTCGCGCGTGAGATTGCTATTATCCACAACGATAGCATCTTCCGCTTGGCGTAGCGGCGATTCCGCACGATGGGTGTCGCGGTAGTCACGAGCGTTAACATCCTCGAGAACGGCCTTAAAATCAGGCTTTTCACCTTTCTCTACGAGTTCGTCAAAACGCCGCTGAGCGCGCACTTCGGGAGTGGCGGTAAGAAAGAGTTTGAGTTCTGCCTTTGGGAAAACCACCGTGCCTATATCCCGTCCGTCCATCACGATGCCTTTCTGCTCTCCCATCACTTGCTGTTGTGCGACAAGGAATGCGCGCACTTCTTTGATAGTAGAGATCTCGCTGGCACGATTGCCGACTTCCAAGGTGCGGATTTGCGACTCAACATCTTCGCCATTAAGCGTGACATGTTGTGCTCCATCGGTTAGGACGAAACCTACCTGTATCTTCGGCAGAGCAGCAACAATCTCCGGCGTGTCAGTAATATGCTTGCGCAACATATACAATGCGATTGCGCGATACATAGCGCCTGTATCTACGTAGGTATAACCTGCGTATTTGGCAAGCGCTTTGGCGATGGTTGATTTACCACAAGAAGAAAAGCCATCAATGGCAACGATGATTTTATTCATAAGTATTCAGAATTCAGTATTCAGTATTTATTTCATAAGCGAGTTGATATCCAGTGTTATACCGGCCTGGTACGAGAAATTGGATTTGGTCATTTGGCTGATAGCAAATCCTACACGTACCTGCTTGATTTTGACTCCTGCGCCCAACGCAAAGCCTGCCAGCGATTTCTGATCCAGCAGGTTCAATTCTGCCCGACGGCGATGATTATAACTGAAAGCGATGTAAAATTTCTCGCTCTTTGGTACTACCTCAATAGACCAGATGGTATGCCTGAAAAGCATGTCATACCATTTGACATCGTGCGGGACGATATCGCCAGTCGTGGGACTCTTGTCAAAACTGGTCCATTCATAATTGAGATACCATGTCTGCATGTTATGAATCTGCAGATGGAATCGCAGCGGTGCATGCTTGACGCGATAGGTCAGACCCAATTGCAGGTTGAGCGGCAGCATCTCTTTACCCGAACCATCTTCATCGGAATAGAAACTCTTCAGCTGCCATCCGATATTCTGCAAAACAAGCCCCATCTGGAAAGTAGAGTCAGGACTCAGAAAATGTGCTCCCACATCGGCTCCAATAGCGAAAGATGAGTAATGCTCATATATCGAATAGACGGGTTTGAGCGTCACTCCGACTTTGAACATCCTGCTTAGTTGGCGCGCATACATCACATCAATCAGAATATCCCTTGCACCGAATGTGCCGCCAGTAAGATGCCCATCTTCATCGGCATACTGCATCTTGCCGTAATCGAGGTAATGAATACCAACGGCAAAATAGTTAGGACGGACAGGCTGGTCGTCATTCTGATGTATGAATTTAGCTTCGCCGAAATTATGTCCGTAAAGTGCAGAACCGAACATTGTTCCCGGCAAATAATAGGAGTAATTGAGCTGCAAAACCATATGACTGGTTTCGTGTAACAGGGCAGGATTGCACATGCCCATGGAAATGTCTCCATCACTAAGCGACACGTTGGATCCTCCCAATGCATTAATGCGCGAAGAAACGGGCAGACTCATAAATGAGAATACCGATCTACCTGCGTTGGATACCTGTGCATAGGTGCTATTCAGTCCGCAAACCAGGCATACTAATATGAAAAGCGCATACCTCCGCATTTTAAAATCGGCTGCAAAAGTAGTAAAAATTTTGCATATATGCAAATTTTGACTCATTTTTTCTTGCATATTTGAAAAAAAAGTTGTAATTTTGCAGCGCAAAATATATGCAAACAAATAACAAACAAAAATAATCAGTATTAACAATTAACTATTCAATCATTTATGTGGTTAAAAGACTCTTCTATCGGCCGTAAGTTCATTATGAGCTTGACGGGCTTGGCGTTGGTCTTCTTCCTGCTTTTCCACGGCAGTATGAATCTGGCTGTGGTATTTTCGGAAGATGCTTACAACATGATTTGTCATTTGCTGGGAGCTAACTGGTATGCCCTTATCGGTACGCTGGGTTTGGCATTCCTGGTATTGGTGCATTTCTGCTATGCGCTCTATCTTACAATCCAAAACCGTGCTGCACGCGGCAACGACCGTTATGCTGTAACAGGTAAGAAAGAAGGCGTAGATTGGGAATCGGAGAACATGCTTGTTCTTGGTTTCTGTGTGATTGGTTTCCTTTGCTTGCATCTCTACAATTTCTGGTTCAAGATGCAGTTTGCTGAGGTGACGGGAATCGAGACGGGTGCGTTTGACCCGCAGAACGGTGCCGCTTATGTTAAAGCGTTATTTACCGAACCTGTATGGGGACAAGTGTACTGCGTGCTCTATCTTATTTGGCTCTGCGCTTTGTGGCTTCACCTGAACCATGGTGTTTGGTCGGCTTTACACACATTAGGATGGAATAACCTGACGTGGCTGAAACGTGTACGCGTGATTGGTTGCATCATCGCTACTCTCGCGGTACTTCCGTTTGCAATTGTAGTGTTCTACTACTTAGGTATGGGCATAGGAATGCTTTGCTAAATGAAAAATGAAAATTGAAAGGAAAACAGTTATGGCAAAGAAAGAAACTATAATTGAAGAGGCTAAGAAGACGGTAAAGAAAGCCGCTGTGAAGGCCGCCAAGAAAACCGTTGAGGCAGCAGAAGTTGTTGTTGAAAAAGCAACAAAGAAAGTGAAAGAAGCTGCAGCTCCTGTTATCACGCCGAAGGATGCTAAGATTCCCGAGGGTCCGCTGGAGCTCAAATGGACGAACTATAAGAATCATCAGAAACTAGTCAATCCTGCCAACAAACGCCGTTTGGATATTATCGTGGTAGGTACAGGTCTGGCAGGAGCATCGGCTGCGGCTTCGTTGGCAGAGATGGGCTTTAACGTGCTCAATTTCTGTATTCAGGATAGCCCGCGTCGTGCGCACAGTATCGCTGCACAAGGCGGTATCAATGCTGCAAAGAACTATCAGAATGACGGTGACTCGATCTATCGTCTCTATTATGATACGATCAAAGGCGGTGATTATCGTGCTCGTGAGGCGAATGTCTATCGTCTGGCAGAAGTATCGAATAATATCATTGACCAGTGTGTAGCACAAGGTGTTCCTTTCGCACGTGAATATGGAGGTCTGCTGGACAATCGTTCGTTCGGTGGCGCACAGGTAAGCCGTACTTTCTACGCAAAAGGCCAGACCGGTCAGCAGTTGCTGCTGGGTGCTTACAGCGCTCTCAGCCGTCAGATAGGTAAGGGCAAAGTGAAGATGTATACTCGCTATGAGATGCTGGATATTGTGCTGATTAAAGATGAGAACGGCGAACCGCGTGCACGTGGTATCATCGCTCGCAACCTCGTTACAGGTCGCATTGAGCGTTTCTTCGGTCATGCAGTAGTGGTTGGTTCCGGAGGATACGGAAACACCTTCTTCCTGAGTACCAACGCTATGGCTTCCAATGGTTCGGCAGCTATGCAGATGTATCGCCATGGCGCATTGTTTGCAAATCCTTGCTACGCACAGATTCACCCAACATGTATCCCGAAACACGGTGATTTCCAAAGTAAGTTAACACTTATGTCGGAGAGTTTACGTAATGACGGACGTATCTGGGTGCCCAAGAAATTAGAAGACGCAAAGCGTTTGCAGGCAGGTGAGATTAAAGGTCGTGACATTCCCGAAGAAGACCGCGATTACTATCTCGAGCGTCGCTATCCGGCCTTCGGTAACCTTGTTCCGCGTGACGTGGCATCGCGTGCAGCTAAAGAGCGTTGCGATAAAGGATATGGCGTGAACAACACAGGTCTCGCTGTATTCCTAGACTTTAGCGAAGCTATCCAGCGTTTAGGCAAGGACGTAGTAGCACAGAAATACGGAAACCTCTTCCAAATGTATGAGAAGATTGTTGACGAGAACCCGTATGAGAATCCAATGATGATCTTCCCTGCTATTCACTATACGATGGGTGGTATCTGGGTGGATTACGAATTGCAAACGACCGTTAAGGGCTTGTTCTGTATCGGAGAGGCTAACTTCTCAGATCACGGAGCTAACCGCCTTGGTGCTTCGGCATTGATGCAAGGTTTGGCGGACGGTTACTTCGTATTGCCTTATACTATTCAGAACTACCTGAGTGACCAAATCGGTGTGCCGCGCATGAGTACTGACCTTCCGGAATTTGCTGAGGCAGAGAAGGCTGTGCAAGATAAGATTGACCGCCTGATGGTTATTCAAGGCAAGCGTTCGGTTGATTCGATTCACAAAGAACTCGGTCTCGTTATGTGGGACTTCGTCGGTATGGGTCGTACGGCAGAGGGCTTGAAAGAAGGTATCAAGAAGATTGATGCAATCAAGAAAGAGTTCTGGACCAACGTCTATATCCCGGGTAAAGCTGACCACCTCAACAATGAGTTGGAGAAAGCTCTGCGTTTAGCTGACTTTATCGAGATAGGTCGTCTGATGGCTGTCGATGCTCTGCATCGTGAGGAGAGCTGCGGCGGTCACTTCCGCGAAGAGTACCAGACGCCGGAAGGCGAAGCACTTCGTCAGGATGACAAGTTCAGTTATGTCGGCTGCTGGAAATATATGGGTGAAGGCAAAGAGCCGCAACTCATCAAAGAGCCGCTTGACTACGAATTCACGGAACGCAAGACTCGAAATTACAAGAACTAATTTCGGGATGGAATGTTTAATGTTTAAAGTTTAGAGAAAATGGATCAATACATTGATATTAAAGTACGGGTATGGCGTCAAGCAGGCCCGAAAGCTCAAGGTCATTTTGAAACCTATGAGTTGAAACATGTATTCCAAGGAGCTTCGTTCTTAGAGATGATTGATATCCTGAACGAGCAACTGATTGCGGAGCACAAAGACCCTGTTACATACGATCACGATTGCCGTGAGGGTATCTGTGGTATGTGCTCGATGTACGTCAATGGTCACCCGCACGGACCAGACAGCGCTATCACGACCTGTCAGCTCCATATGCGTAAGTTCAAAGATGGCGAGACCATTACTGTAGAACCATGGCGTAGCCGTGCCTTCCCAGTAATCAAGGACCTTATGGTAGATCGTCAGGCATACGATAAGATTATGCAGGCCGGCGGTTTCGTGAGTGTGAATACAGGTGGCGTACCTGATGCAAATGCCATACCTATTCCAAAGCCCGTAGCAGACGAAGCGATGGATGCAGCTAGTTGCATCGGTTGCGGAGCTTGCGCTGCGGCTTGTAAGAATGGTAGCGCAATGCTATTCGTGGCAGCTAAAGTGAGCCAATTGGCTCTTCTTCCGCAAGGAAAGATAGAGGCTGCCCAACGTGCAAAGGCCATGGTGGCCAAGATGGATGAACTGGGCTTCGGTAACTGCACTAACACCGGTGCATGTGCTGCAGAGTGCCCGAAGAGTGTCAGCTTGGCTAACATTGCTCGCTTGAACCGCGAGTTCCTTTGTGCTAAATTCAAAGACTAATTAAATTTTATGAAAAATCGATTCATCCTTGCGCTCATGGCGCTTTTGTTCCTGTCGCTTTCAATGTCGGCAGAGAACACGTATCTGGAAAAAGATTATCATTACACGGTCCGTACCGGAGGTAATGGCGTATTGCATTTTTGCATCCCGATTTGGGTGTATGGTACCTGGAATGACTACTACCTGAATTGCAGTGATGGCGCCAACGATAATAATGATAGTTATATCTGGTATTCGGTGGGCACGAAAGATCCGGGTCGCGGCCATGTTACGCGTATCATGTCCTTCAAGGCCGAGCGCAAAGGATCGAACGATAAAGATAGCCCTATCGGCGAAGGATACCTACTCGTCCATAGCGGCGAGGGTATCGTGGTGCTGAAAAGCGGATACGACGGCGTGGATAAACAATTCAACGCCGATGGCAACTGGAGCGGTAAGTTGCAGTTGAAGCGAAAGAACGATGATGACCATAAACGCATCACTTATTTGGAGTTTGATTGGTACCCGCCTGAGAGTCTGGATGGGCAAACATTCTACGTGGGCGCGAACGCGAACATATATCGCAAATATACCGGAGAACCCTGTTCGGATTGCGGCGGTACTGACGGTCATATCCATTGGATACCGATGGATGGCGAATATAAGGGCCGCGAGAGCCTGCAGACGCCGGAACTCTTCCAGCCGTATCTCTATGCGGCGGATGCTGCTGGTACCACGGGATATGGTCAAGCAGCTATTCCGTTTGTAGCTTATCAGGAACCCATTTCGTATACCACGTCGTTGAATCCGACGGCGCAGCCTTGTCTATCTCAGGCCGGTACGATGTATCTGCCTACCACCGATGAGGTGCAGCAGAATTATTATGCTACGTTCACCGTCTATCGTGATAAAACGCATTCGGATCAGGCAACGCTCAAATCCAATTATGTGGACATACCGGCTTATCACCGTCTTTATGATCTGAAGGCAGAGGAATTGCGGGATGATCAGAATAGCATGCTGGGTCAGAATCGCATCACATGGAATATCCATACGCCACAGGCGGAGGAACTGATCCCGAGTGATTTCTTTGAGATTCAGCGCGCCCTTAAGCCCGATTATTCAGATGCTACTTCGCTGACGCTACAGCCCTATGCGAAGGACTCGTCGGTATATGAATATGTGGACGATGTGAGCGGTTTGCGTGACGCATCAAATAAGAACCGTTGGACGGCGTTCTCCAAGAATTATGATTTCTATAACGATGAGGGCCGTTTGGCAACCTTCAAAGCTACGGTCTCTTCCGATATAGTGGAGCATGGTATGACGGTTTACTACCGCGTACGCCGTGCCTCGGCGGCTATCTGGGGATGGGAGAATCATCCGTTTGTGCAGAGCGTTTCGGTGGAGAAGAATGCATGGCTCGCTCCGCTCGCCAAAGAGCAGGCTCCTTATACCAAGGATGCTAACTTCGATGATAACCGCATCGTGCATTTCAATTTCAAGATTGATAATGCCGTCACCAAGCAAGATCCCACGCCGGCGGATAAGTGTACTTATGACATTCAGATTGATGATCTGTCGCTGAAAATGCCGGTTAATCTCTCCTTATGGGGCGAATGGGAATATGCTTCGCAAACGCTTACCTATAACTACAAAGAGCAGGGCGCCAGCAGTTATACCTACGATACTCCGCGGGAGGTGGGGACTACGGATAACGAGAACTATCATTTCACCGTGCCGCTCTATTCTATGCTCTATGTTCATATCACTGATGCAATGGGGAATGAAGCCTCCAAAGAGATTTATGTGGATGGTCTGGTGATCGGTAACCTATGGCGCATGATGGTCGGCGCAGGGTTCTATGAGGTTTCTGCCGCTATTGGTACCCACCCGGAGCGCGTCGACTCGCTGCGGCAGGTGATCGTGGACCAATTCATGAAAGATAGCCTGGCGAAAGTGAAAGACGACCTATATGCCAACCTGCTCCCGATGATGAAATCGGATGATCAAGATCCGTATGCTCGTTGCAACTGGGATAAGAATGCGCAACTGGTTATCACCAAGCGCATGACGGACTATGGCACGGAGCAAGAGATACGTGTGCCGAATGATAGTATCAAACGTCAGGCGGACGGCTCGTGGATGGCTCATATGACGGACGTGGCTGACATGCCGTGTACGCATTATCAGTATTCCGTACGTATCGATGACAGTCGTTCTATCCTGAATTTTAAGGACAAGAGTTCTCTGGATCCAATCGTGCTGACGGGCGATGATTTGTTCTCCACGCAAGTGGCGAATATCAATACCCTGCAAGCAACGCAAGGAACGGATAAGCAAGGCGTCATCATCACCTGGGAACCCACCTCCGGTTCGCTCAGCGATTATATGCTGCTGCGTCGCGAGACCACGTCTAATGGCGACTATGATACCTTAACCATCACCAACGAGGCCGGATTCCGTGATGCACAGGCGTTGCCCAATACGCACTATGAATACAAACTGGTGGTGCGCTATATATGTAATAACAATAGCTCCTCTCGCGATGCGTCGGTAGAAGGATGGCGTTCGCCGTACGGCAGTATCCGTGGACGCGTGGTATTCGAAGATGGCTCCGGCTGCGCCGGCGTGACCGTCAAAGTGGAAGCGGACGGCAAAGAGGTGAAGACTCTTGTTACTGACGCGGATGGTGGCTACTTTGCTGATAGTCTGCTTTACGATCCGCTGGGTACCGACTATAAGATCACGCCTACATCCGAGCATGGCGTCTTCATTCATAATGATATCGCATCAGAACATTCCGCAATCGTCAATATATCGCTGGAACGTACGGAAGTGAAGAATGTAGAATTCCTCAATACCTCTTCTGTTCGTTTGACAGGCCGCGTGCTCTACGAGCATACCACGATACCTGTTTATGGCGCGAACTTCAAGATTAACGGTCAGTTGGTTAGCTATGCCGGTTCGCCGGTCAGCACCGCGCACGACGGAACTTTCCAACTCGTGATGCCGCAAGCACCAGCCACTCTCCAAGTAGTAATGGAAGGGCATACATTCGTGAATGACGGTTTCCTTTATATCAACGGTAAAGATACATTCTCGCTGGATAAACCGCAGGATGGTGTGCGTTTCTGGGATCAGACTACGGTGAAGCTAGCCGGTCGAGTAGTGGGTGGAAATGACCAAGCTAAGAAACCGCTCGGTTTCGGATTGAGCAAGAATAACCTGGGTGATGACCTGAAGATTGTGATGGAACTCGAAGGCGATAACATCTCCTACATGGTCAATTATCCGAACGACCTGACCATCACCGAACGTGATACTTCGTTTGCTCATCTGGTGAAGACAGCAGAAAGTATCGATACCGTTGGCAATACGAGCGCCACTATCATGCAGAAACGCATCATCATCCATCCGGACCAAGAGACGGGCGAATATGAGATAGACCTATGGCCTGTGCGCTACAAAGTGACGCAGATAACCGCCAAGGGGTATTCTACGCTCTATGGCGCCGGTCAAGGTGCGGCTACTGTCGATTTAACTAATGCCGTGGTGGCTAATCCGGAGGTGATTAATGGTAAAGATACAACCTATTATCAGGCGACCTTCAATCGCATCTATCATTCACCGATAGAGTTGCAATTGACGCAATTGAATTTCGGCATCGACTGCGATTACTTCGGCGAGTCGCAGCTGAAAGTATCCAGCGTGGTGAATAAGGAGACAACTCCGATAAGCGTTGTTTGCCGCGATGCGGACAGCACCGCCTATTATCTCTTCGGTCATCCGATATACAAGGAAGGCCAGTATTCGTATCGGGCTGAGGCTTTCGAGCAGTATTTCTATAATAATGATCCGTTGGCCGGAGCGCGCGACCAAGTGAATATGCATGGCGGAACGTTGCGTATTCACAATGGCTTGTATTCGAACGACCAGACGATTCTTCGTCAACTCGATACCCTCGGTAGAGCAACGTTTGAACTGAACGTCGGTGCTCCGAATTTCCGCGTGAGCGGCGAGGCTGCTATGCGAACTGTAAGCGTGAGTGCCGAGATAGAGAATGAGTTTATAGAGGCCGAACCGATACAAGCCTTCATCACCGGTAATCGCACCGAGCAACATACTATCCGTCACGATACAGTAGGCTTCGCCATCCTGGATGTGCTGCGTGACCCACCGGGAGAAAATAGCTATGCGTGGATAGAAGAAGGAACGACTTATTCCTATTCGCAAGCCGTCGATTTCGATATCAACGTAGGTGTGGAGATTGGTATCGGCTGGGGTGCTAATGTCTCCAATACGATTGGCGCCTGGGGTGGCGTAGGCGGCGGTACTTTTGCCGGAATGGACTATGTGGTTTCCAAGCAGATAATGATGGAGATCCCGCTCTCCTTCGAATACAAAGGCAATGATGCTTACACGTATTCTTTCACCACGACCGATCGTATCCAGACCAGCAGCGATAACCTGATTGTGGGTAGTGATGCGGATATATTCCTGGGCGTAGCGCAAGGATTGCTCACCGGCCAAGCCCGTGCTATCCGCGTGATAGACGAAGATACGTATAAAGAGCGTAAGCCGGCCGTAGATGCAGGTACTTTAGTCGTACTTGCTTCCGGACAAGCAAACGGCAAGAACTATTATCTGGTGATCGGTACCGAGATCGTTTACAAAGGAACGATTGATGATGCCTTCGCATATACGCAAGAGCATATTGTCAATACCATCATCCCGGATTTGAAACGTGAGCGTAACTCACTCATCTTGATGGGCACGAAGGATGAAGTGCAGAAACTGGCCAACAGCACCGATTCTGTGCTCTATTGGAATAAAGCTACCGATATGAGTAAGTTCGGTGAGGAGGACCAATACGAAGTGATTTCTCCGGCGAATTCGTCTAAAAACGGGACGAACCGCGTGAAGATGCTCAATTATCGCATCAAGCAATGGAAAGACGCTCTTGTGGAGAATGAGAAGCAGAAAATCAATGCGCGCAAAGAGGAGAATCGCGTAGGCACATGGTCCGTCAGCGGGGGTGTGACACGCAGTCACTCGGATAACTTTGCTTATGGTAATACTTACACATGGCGTTTCACCGGTCTTGACGTCTCGGCGGCATCGACCAATGTACTTGGGGCGATATCTAATGATGTGATGGAACTGTTGGATGCATTTGAAGACGTGATGGGCGAAGAACTTGCTCCGTGGACCGTAGATGGACATGCACCGGGCTCTAAATTCAAAGTGACCCTCAAGCCTATTTTAGATGTAGCAGTACACATCCCGTATAGCAAAGGCAAATCTACCAATAAGTCAACCGGTTTTACCTTAGCTCCCAATAAATTTGGCAGTCTGACTGTCAGCGTTTATACGGAGAAAGATACGATCTTTGAGAAAGTATCGAAAAAGTATCGCGATAAGATGTACGATGCCGATAGTATGAGGGTATATGGTAGCTACATTTTCTTCACAGAAGGCGGTGCCAGCATGTGCCCATACGAGGGTCCGGAGAAGCCGCGTTTCTATGACAACGATACCGAACTCAACCACGGAACGCTCAAACTGGAAGACCCGCACATGCAAATCGATACGCATGAGCGAAGCGATATACCGGCTGATAAACCAGCCATATTCAATCTTCGTTTAAGCAATGAAGGACAGGTGGAAAATGGTTTGGGAGCCATAGGAACGACCCTTATATTAACTCAAACAGCAGGCTCTAATCCTAAAGGTGCGAAGATATACATTGACGGCATGCCGGTAACGGGTAATGGCATGGAATTCTTCCTTGCTTCCGGGCAATCGGTAAGTAAAGTAATGGAAGTCTATCGTGGAGAAGCGGATGATTATGAGGATATCGAGTTGCGATTTGGATCTTCGACTTGTGCAAGTAATGCGGATTATCTAACATTCTCTGTCCACTATGTACCTTCGTCTTCTGATGTCGAAATAAGCGTTCCTCATGACAAGTGGATTATGAATACCTTTGCCGCGCAAGACTCAGTTGGCTATTATCTGCCGATTACGATCGAGGGCTTTGATGTGAACCATCGTGGGTTTGACCATATTGAATTCCAATACAAACTGACTACGCAGAGCGATGATGCATGGGTTAATCAATGCTCCTTCTTCGCTGATAAGGATCTTTATGATGCGGCAACGGGCAACAAGCAGATGATAACAAATGGGCGTATCAATACCCTGCGTTTCTATGGTGAACGAGATCCGATGGAGCAACAATATGATTTGCGAGCTGTTACATTCTGCCGTCACGGAAGTGGTTTTGTAACAAAGAGCAGTAAGGTTCTTACCGGAATAAAAGATACCCGTCCTCCTCGCGTCTTCGGGTATGCTGAACCTGCGAATAGCATCTTAGGTGTTGGTGATAATCTCAAATTGCGTTTCAATGAACCGATTGCCGGGAATTATCTGGATGAAGACAATAATTTCCAACTTGTAGGAACGACCAATAGTACAGGCATCACATCTTCTACTTCCGTGCATTTCGATGGTTCGCCGCAATCGTACGCGCAAACCAAGGCCTCGCGGAGTTTGGCTGGTAAATCTTTCACTATCGATGTGCTTGTCAAACCTTCTGTTGCCAATGCAGATGAAGTCTTCTTTACTCATGGGGAACAGGGTAAGGGACTTGTATTCGGTAAGACGAAAGATAATCGTCTATATGTGCAAATGGGTGCAGCTGCTGCGCAGTACTCCAAGCAACTGGAAGACCCGATGATTGCTTTCACACGCGTTATTGTTACCTATGATAATAATACATCCAAAGTACGTTTCTATGCCGGAACGCTTGATGTAACCGCAGTGGACTCTGCTCCAAAGGAGTCGGTTCAATATAATGTGAACGCACCACTCTGTTTCGGAAAGGGCTTCAATGGTAATATGCTCGAGGCACGCGTTTGGACAAAGGCGCTGACAACTGAGCAGATAGCCAACACTCATCTGGTGCGTCTGACGGGATATGAGCAAAAATTAGCGGCGTATTATCCAATGAATGAAGGACGAGGTGCGACCCTAGCGGATAAAGCTAATGGAGCAACACTCTTCTTGGAAGGAGCTAACTGGATAGTGCCGGAGGGTATCTCTCTTGCATTTGATGGTTCACAGCCCGTTGTGTTAGACCAAGATCTGCTTTCTCGTTCTGAAGAACTGGATTATACGCTCATGCTCTGGTTTAAGACGCTGTCTACGGATGCTACCATTTTCTCCGCAGGACGTCTAACGGATACGACCGCGGCAAAAGGCACGTGGATCGGATTAAAGAACGGAGAATTGCTCTTTAGAAATAACACGAAAGAATTGTCACTCAGCACGGGTTGCGCAGACGATGCTTGGCATCATTTCGTCTTATCCGTCAATCGAACAGCGAATACCGTTGCTCTCTTTATTGACGGACAATTACGCAATCACATTGCAGCGAATGAGATAGGCTCACTTAGCGGTAAGATGTATCTTGGTGCCGATGGATTCAAAGGTAATATTGATGAGTTTGTGCTCTATGAACAGGCTCTACCAAAAGCACTCATAGAAGAGGCGGATAATATCAGTCAGCGTGGAGATGAAATGGGATTGATAGCTTATCTGCCATTTGAGATGCAGAAAGAGAATGTTAGTGGTATATATGAAACGGTATTTACTATGAATAACCGCCGCGTATTCAAGGACTTGAACGGCAATGTGGTAAATAAAATACAACCGCTTGTCTTGGAACCTGCAGACGTTGAGAAGATGGCTGATAAGACCAATGACGCGCCTGTACGCGATAAGAGCGCATTAAGCAAGCTGAACTTCGATTGGGCATTCAATCAAGACGAACTGCTTATCAATCTCAATATGCTTGATCGTGAGATTAATAAACAGACCGTTTATGTCACGGTGCGCAATGTGGAGGATCTTAATGGAAACCGCATGGTTTCTCCTGTTATGTGGCAAGCTTTCGTGGACCGCAATAGTCTCAAATGGAGCGAAAATGAAATCAAACTCCAAGCAACTTATGGCGAAAAGAATGCATATAACCGCATTTACTCCATCAAGATTATCAATCAGTCCGGGACACGCCATCAATACACGATAGATGCATTGCCTGATTGGTTGAGTGTAGACGCTGAGTTCGGTTCCATACAGCCCATGGAGGAAAAGACGATTCAGTTTACCTATAATGTAGAGATGCCTGTGGGAGTATTCTCTGACCTTATCTATTTAACAGATGAGAATGGCCTGGCAGAACCTCTGCGTGTGGAATTGACAATTGAGGCTGTGCCGCCATATGATGAGGTAGATAAGCATAAATATCCGCTCAATATGTCGCTTTGCGGAGAGGTGAAACTTGTTAAAGACGAAAAGGAAATCTATGATAATGATCCGGATGATATCATTTATGCACTCTTCGGTAACGAGTGTGTAGGTATGGCGAATGTGACTATTATCTCCCAAACCGGTGTATCTGAAGTATTCCTCACTATTCATGGTTCGGACGATATGAATCATCAACCGATTCGCTTCCAGTTGTGGCAGGCTTCTACAGGCAAACTCTTCGATTTGACGCCGGATCGTAAAGTAACCTTTGCGCATGGACTTGTTCTTGGTTGTGGAGATGAAAAATCTGTGCTCTTTACAACCGGTGGCAGTCAGACGCAGAATATACAATTGGAACCTGGATGGAACTGGGTATCTACTAATCTCAATTTGTCGGCTTCTAAGGGTGATTTGGCAACTTGCATGACTGCTGATTCACTTTGGACGGAAGGTGATGAGATAAAGAATCCTGCTTCCCGCCAGTTCAGTTCGTATCATAGAGACTCAAGTTGCTTCATGGGTGAATTAACCAATCTGCATTTCTCTCAGATGTATATGATTTATACAAAACAGGGAAATACCATTCGCATTTCCGGAGAAGCACTGCCTCAAGACTCAATGAAAATCACTTTCCGCGGTGATGGCCAATGGAATGTACTACCATGTCTTCTGGATGAACCGATGTCACTTTCAGAAGCTTTATCAGGATATTATGATATGGCAACAGCGGGTGACTTAATCAAAGCGCAAGATCGCTTTGCTACCTTCTCGAAGGAAGGCAAATGGGTCGGGGACTTGGCATCCATGCGTCCGGGAGAGGGATATTTCTTCCGTCGCGTAGGTGCGGGTACCGTTGACGTTCCATTCTATAACAAGAATGGAAAAGCAACGATTCCGCAGCAACTAAGGCTGTTCCGTAATCCAAAAGCGGCTACTAATATGACGATGATAGCAAAGGTAGAAGGTGAAGGTCTGAAAGCATTTATCAATGATGAACTTGTAGGAGTGGCAACACCGATAGATTCGCTCTATTTCCTGACAATTCAGAGTGATAACATCGGAGAACTACGCTTCACGACATCAGATGGACAATCATTGATACCGGTAACAGAGAATCATGCTCCGCTCACATTGATATATGATTCTAACGCTCACGTTGGTTCTCTCCGTGCACCGGTACTGCTGAAGCAGGGAGACAACCGTCCGTACAAAATCATTGAAAATAATCACGTAATAATCATTCGAAACAACGAAAGATATGATGTTACAGGAAAGAAATTATAAACGGTTTGCCGTAATACTTATGATGCTATGCTCTTTGTGCCTTACACCGGCACAAGGGGCAGCGTCTAAACACATAATATCTGTTAGCGGCACCAAACAAGTCGAGTTTTCTACATCCGGCGTATCACGTCCTGAGACGCATAATTTATATAACTGGAATGAGTTGGCAGGACTAATGGCGGACGGATGGCGCGTGTTAACTAAGGAAGAATGGTCGTATATCTTCAATGAACGTACAAATCATAATGCGTTATATGGTCAAGGAAAAGTAAATGGCATCAATGGTCTAATTCTGCTCCCGGATGAATGGCAGCCGCCTACCGGATTGACCTTCACTCCGTTGTGGAGCACGGACAAAGGGTATGACCTCAATGTTTATACTTCTGCTCAATGGACGGACATGGAGAATGCAGGAGCGGTATTCCTTCCTTGTGGCGGATATGGCGTGTATGAAGGCTCTGACTTTATGTGGTATGATGGAACTATTCATGGTAGTTATTGGTCTTGTACGGAATATGAATATGCCACAGAGAAAGCATATCGGGTTGTTTTTGATGATGACGACATTCCGGTCATTAACGAAGAAAGTGTGATGCCTAAAGATCGCTATTACAGTGTATTCTTGGTTCGGGATAATGCACCTGTCTTGGATGAAGAGGATGAGAAAGAGGACTTTGAGGCAAAACTGGAGGTGGCGCGACAGAATGGTTATGCTGTGCTGCATCGAACGATAGGTAAGAATGGCACATTTTATACTATGTGCCTACCATTTGATGTTCCTAAAATCTCAGAATCTCCTTTAGCAGGAGCTGAAGTCTTTACCTTCGACGGCGGAACGGTAACAGGCAGTGTGGGAAGTGAGGTTTTACATCTCGATCTTATTGCACTTACGACGGATAAACTTCTTCAAGGTGTGCCATATCTTATGAGATGGGAAAACACTGGAGAAACGGTAACCGACATGGTCTTTGACCATGTAGAGAATTGGGCATCAACGAGTACAGCAGGAGAGGATGTGGGAGATGAGATTGTAAAATGCCATGGTTTCTTCCATCGCACGCATATTAGTGGAAGTTCCGATCCCCATGCAGCTCACTATAATTTCTTTATGGGAGCAAATAATACCATTTATTGGCCTAACGATGGTGAAGATCCCAATGCGAAGATTAAGGGATTCCGTGCACATTTCTATATCATTCCAGGCGGAAGTCCATCCGAATTGACCGTTTCACAAGGAATGACGACATTGCTCAATATCGGTGGCGGATTTACAATTGGATTAACCCCAACAGACATACAAAATACAGAATATCAAACCATAGTTCGTAAGGCATTGAAAGAGGGCA
Organism: Paludibacteraceae bacterium; assembly: GCA_017557345.1. GTDB lineage: Bacteria > Bacteroidota > Bacteroidia > Bacteroidales > Paludibacteraceae > Colicola. The sequence continues at coordinate 21,230 of JAFYZR010000134.1, forward strand.
GAGTAGTGCTCATTATTGATGGCGAACAATATACGATTGGAGGACAGAAATTATGAAAAAGTATATTATTCCAAGCACAGAAGTGCAACATGTAACATCGATTGGACACATTCTTGATGGCAGCGGTGGTAGTCAAGAAACTGGTCAGGCGCCAAGACCGCGCGGAGCAGGCAAAGTATTCTTTGTCGCGTTAATGGCTATTAGTCTGTCTCTTTTGACCGGATGTAAAGGCAAGAATGATCCGCAGTCCATCATTAGTGATCAACCTACTCCATCATGGACGGTGTCTGCCGGTCATGATATGACATCGTCGATGTCATCCATCATCAATGTTGACTTGACGCTTACCTATCCTAAGCAGATAAAAGATCAGGCAAGCGCCTTGTCGCCCGATGACTTATTAGCGGCGTTTGCCGGAGACCAATGTCTCGGTGTGACGTCTCTGAATAACGGTTTGTTTTTCCTGTTTATCATCGGACCGAATGCAGATAAAGGCACAGAAGTAACTCTGCGCTATTATTCAGCTATACTGAAGAATACTTTCATCGCCAAAGATCCCATTATCTTTAGCAACGATGCGCAATTGGGCACAATTTCTGCACCCTATACTCCGGAATTTCTGGTGGAAAAGAAATAATCGTGCTCCTGTAGCGGAGAAGTAAATTATCTTCCAATATTTTGAATACGCTGCTCAAAGGTGTCTCGATCACCTATAGCGGCGTTTTTCATTTTCACGCGGTAATTGCTGATGGTATTTGGGCTATAGCAAAGCAGTTCTGCTATCTTCGCGCTACTTGTGATGCCAAGCAATATCAATGCAAAGATCCGCATCTCAATGGTCATTCGTTCACCGGGCTTTGGAACCAGTCTCGCTTCCGGTTTTATGAGTGCATTAAAATCTTCTACGAATGAACCATATAATGAAAGGAATGTATCATCGAATGAGCGATAGAAATTATCCATTTCCCGTTCCATAAATCCTGCCGGATCTTTCTCGCCTGCCTTGCGAGCCATGGTCGTCAAGCGACGGATATAATCGCTATAAACCTCTAAATAGCGGCAAATATATTGCTCTTTTACCTTATCTGTTTCCTTCAACTGCCTGTTAAGCGCAATCAGTTTCATATTCAGCGCTTTCAGCCGGCGATTCTGATGCAAGCTATACAAAGCCGCACCTACCACGCCGAATAGAGCAACGGCCAACAGCATAAGAACTATAATCAATCGGATATTCGCCTTATGTTGCTCATTTTCATATGTATTAGAAATCATATGTCCCGGAGTGAAATTCTGTATGAAACGCGTAGGAGCATTGAAAAATGTGGCATTTGTAAGAGTATAGTCGCTCAGACGATGCGCCCGTTCTATATCTCCGGCATCAAAACAATCTTTTGCAACAATCCATGATGATCCGTTGTCTGTGATTCCGCAACGCACATCTGTTATCGCGGAACGAACCAGCCATTCGCTACGTTTCGGCATGTTGCCCATATGCTCATAAATCATCGCATGACCATAGGCAAGAATAGCGTATAGATGTTGTTCCGGAGATGTCAATGCTAGAAGTTGCTCGCTAAACTCAAGTGCACTCTTCCAATCATGACGATCACTGGCTCTATAATGCTCAAGCCATAGGTAACTTTCGCGAGATACGGACGATTCGCGTTCTAACGACACCATCATCGAATCGTGATATAACTTCGCTTGATCTAACAGTTCTGTTTGAAAATCCGGAATAGGTGTGCTGGCGGCAGCTTCATTATAAAGCAACCATGCAATCTTATATTCCTCTGAACTGCTGATTGGAGAGCGTTTATCGCTATTAAACAACGTGATGGCATCATTGAAATGACCGGAAGCACGAAGCAAATCGACCAGATTGATGAAAGCTTTTGCCCGCAATGGTTCATCCGCGTTTTCCAATTTTAAATACCATGCACGAGAACTATCGCTCTGAAAATGTTGATATTCGCCGGCTATCCGTAATTGGAGTTCCGGACTCATCGGACGTAATCTGCATAGCGAATCGATACGGGCTTGGCGGCGGGCTATATATAGTTGAGATTGATTCACTTCGGCATCTAACACGCTGAATAAAGAATCTAAGACGGAGTTGGCAGAAATGGTCAGCGTAACTGCCATTAGAAGAGAAATTGTAAAGAAGCGTTTAATCATGGTCGCAAAAATTAACGGGACAAAGGTAATACATTTTTTTGAGATATGCAAATTTAATTACTTTTTTCGTACTTTTTTTTGCTGTTTTCTATGCTTAATGGGCTCATTTTCAGTTATTAAACACGTACTTATTCGTACTTTTGTGCCGTATAGTGTGTATGAGCGCTTGCGTATATATAAGAAAAGCAGTATCTTTGCATCGTATTTTAATGTAACAACCAAATTAATAAATACTATGAAGACAAATTCTCAGTACACAGCTTCTCCAGAACGGTATGCTCAAATGGAAACGATGTACAATCGCAGCGGAAAAAGTGGCGTTTTGTTGCCTAAAGTCAGTTTGGGATTTTGGCATAATTTTGGTGCGGATGCACCATATGAACGCAGTCGGGCTATTACGCATTATGCTTTTGATCATGGCATCACGCATTTCGATTTGGCGAATAACTATGGCGTGCCTTATGGTAGTGCTGAGTTGACGATGGGAAAACTGATGGATGATGATTTTCGTCCATATCGCGATGAGTTGTTTATCTCATCCAAGGCCGGTTATGATATGTGGCCCGGAGTTTATGGAGAATGGGGTAGCAGAAAATATCTGATGGCAAGTCTGGATCAGTCGTTAAAACGTATGCATCTGGATTATGTGGATTTGTTTTATTCCCATCGTTTCGATCCAAATACGCCGATAGAGGAAACGTTGCAGGCGCTTGTTGATATCGTTCGTCAAGGGAAAGCACTTTATGTCGGCATATCCAATTGGCCATTGGAACCGTTGCGTCTGGCCACTCAATATCTGCGCGAGAGAGATGTGCCGTTGCTCATTTATCAAGGGCGGTTGAATATGCTGAATCGCGAACCGATAGAGGAAGGAATTCTTGATTTCTGCCGTGAACAGGGCATAGGTTTTATTGCTTATTCGCCACTTGCGCAAGGATTGCTAACAGATCGCTATTTGGATGGTATACCTGCGGATAGCCGTATGGCGAAAGAGCATTTTCTTAAATCAGACCGTCGTACGCCTGAACTGTTGGATTATCTGCATCAATTAGATAAACAAGCTAAATCTTCCGGTCGATCGATTGCACAAGAAGCTTTGTCTTGGGTTTTGGCGCAAAATGGAGTTACTTCTGTTTTGGTTGGAGCCAGTTCAGTTGACCAGTTGGCAAATAATTTGAATATCATAGAAAAAGCACATAAATAACCTACAAATAACCTACTAATCACCTACTAATCACCTACTAATCACCTACTCATTGTACGATAAGATATGTAGGGGGAAAGACATTGAGTAGTTCTATTTGATAAATGTATAGTTCTATAGTCCGGGTTAAAAAGTTCTATGGTTTTTTTGCATATTTGACATACATGTGCCAATACTTTAGTGGTACTTAATGCGTACTTTTTTTTGCTAATACAAAATGTTACTTTGCTCATTGTCAGTTATTTAGATGGTACTTAATCGTACTTTTACGTACTTTTATGTTGCATAACATATACTCATGCTTGCGTATGTAAGAAAAAAGCAGTAACTTTGCATCGGTTTTGAAAAAGTTAACCTGTTAATCGATGTATCACGAAACATTTCGAAATATTTGTATTTAATTTTAAAATTTGATATTATGAGAAAAAATTTCCTTCTGTTTGTTTCTTTGTTTGTCGCTTTGACAACCTTTGCAAAACAGTATTGTCGCGAACCTCTGACTCAAGGTGATAATACGATCTACTTGACTTGTGAGAAGTTAGGCGAAACGAATTATCAATTTGTGATAGAGGCAGATGTGCAATTGTCTGGCCTTGGCGGTTCATTCTGTCATGTCAATGGCACAGAGGCATACCAACTGAATGCAGAAGGCCATTTCGTTATATCGGGCGATGGTAAAAAAATTACTTGCGCTCTTGAATCGAATGCAGCTCCGGATCTTTATACTCCTCTTTACGTTATGATGCCGGGTGAGGTTAATTTCGGTGAGATTAAAGACATCGAGTGGGGACTTTGCACTAAGGATGAAACCGAATACACCATTACCGTTACACAACCAGCCGAAGGCGGAACGATTGCTGCAAATGCAGAAAAAGCAAAATACGGCACAACCATTACTTTGACAGCTACGCCTGAAGAAGGGAAAGTGTTGGATAAATGGAGTGTAAAAGATGCAACGGATAATGATATTACTGTTTCTAAAACCAATACGTTCACAATGCCGCAAAGCAACGTGACCGTTACGGCTACGTTTAAAGATTATGTAGAGATCAAACCTGCTACATTCTATGGAAGCAAAGAAGAAGAAATAAAAGGAGAAACCGTTACTTTCAGCTATAGCATCACTCGTAATGCAGACCAAACGCTTACTTTCTCCATTAATTGGGATAAAGATGTAGAGGGAATTTCTCCACAGATAACTGTTGGAACAGTTCAATTTGCAGGCATGACGACCGAAGGTAAAACAGCCACTTACACTACCGCTGCAACTTTCGATGATGGCGATAAACCAAATATTTTCTTCTATATGGCATATGCCGGAGGCGTGGCGCAGATTAATGTAGATTATACAGTTGGTTCAGAAAGCGTTGATCCGGAACAGCCGGATCCGGAAGATACAACTGAATATACCATTACTGTTACACAACCTGCCGAAGGCGGAACAATTACTGCAAGTGCTGAGAAAGCTACTTATCGCACAAAAATAACACTCACGGCTACTCCGGCTGAAGGCATGGAACTGGACCAATGGATTGTAAAGGATGCAGAAGAAAATGCTGTGCCGGTTGAAAATGACATATTCAGTATGCCGAAGAGCAATGTAACCGTTACGGCTACATTCAAAGAGAAATCCAAAATCCAACCTGCTACGTTCTATGGCTTCGATAAGCAAGAGGTTGCAACCTTTGAATGGAATATCACACGTAATGAAAACAAAACCTTGACTTTTGCTATTTCATGGAATAAAGATATACCTGGTGTTGTTCCGCGTTTGAGCATCAAAGAGAATTACAGCGATATGACGTTGAACGGAAAGTCGGCAACGTTCACTACAACTGAAACTTTCGTAGATGGCGATAAACCGGCAATCTTTTTCTTGATCCAGTATACAGACAATAATGCACGTATTGACGTAGAATATACAGTTGGTGCGGAAAATGTGAAACCGGATCCCGGAACAGATCCAGACCCTGACCCAGATCCGGACCCCGATCCTGATCCTGATCCAGATCCTGATCCAGACCCAGATCCTGATCCGGATCCAGATCCAGATGATCAAGCCGTAGATAATATAAATATAGAAGGAACGCACGCGTATAAAGTAATGGAGAATGGCGTGATTTATATCCTTCACAATGGCACAAAATATAACCTCCTCGGAACAAAACTATATTAAGATATAGGTCAATTAACATTATTTATTAACGAACTATATTAAAAAAGTGACAAAAAAATGATTTTTTACGCTAATGATGATACATATCCATCTATATAGGGTCGATTGTTGGTAACAATAGCGAAAGCTTGTCGGATAAGTTTGTTAGCAATGGCAATAAT
>JAFYZR010000135.1 GCA_017557345.1 Paludibacteraceae bacterium
ACCTATCGACAAAGAACTTATAGACGTACTTGGAATACTATCTATTTAAAAGCAAATACACTATAAGAGAATGTCATTATCAGAAGATAATAAGAAAATTAAACTTGTAATGTTCGACATGGATGGAGTCTTATTCGACTCCATGCCATATCATGCAACAAGCTGGAATAAAGCCATGAAAGATTTTGGCTTAGAACTCTCAGAAGCTGAAGCATACATGCATGAAGGACGAACAGGCTCTGGAACTATAAATATTATTACTCAAAGACAATTGGGTAGGGAAGCAGACGAAGAAGAATGTAAACGTATCTACGCCTGCAAAAGCAAGTATTTCAATTCATGCCCTACAGCCCAACGTATGCCAGGAGCATTCGAAACAGTTAGTAAAGTGAAAGAATGCGGTATCACACCGATAATAGTTACAGGTTCAGGACAAGTAAGTTTAATGGAAAGAATTGAAAGAAGTTTTCCAAATCTCTTCAAAAGTGAATGGATGGTATGCGCAAAAGATGTGAAATACGGAAAACCGAACCCAGAACCATACTTAATGGGACTAAAAAAGGCAAATGTTGACGCACGTAATGCCATCGTCATAGAGAATGCCCCATTAGGAGTGCAAGCGGGGCACGCTGCCGGCTGTTTTGTTATTGCAGTGAATACTGGTCCACTTCCCGACAATGTGCTCTTAGAAAGCGGCGCAGACGTCTTATATCATTCCATGACAGAACTAAGTCAGAATATAGAAAAATACTTGAAATAACAATTCTGATAAATATTAATACACATCCCCGATAACTGTTTACGTGTAGTTATCGGGGATATGTATTATTGATAATATAAACTTATAATAGATAACTATACTCGTTTCCAGTGTATTTTCATTCCCATGAATAACAATACCCATGAGAATACTTCTGTGCGGTACTAACCCGACTGCGACCTCGCCGGAAACGGGCATAAAAAAAAGGACTGCAAGAATCTTTTCGAAACTTGCAGTCCAGTATGCTAAAAAAGGCGGCGACCTACTCTCCCACATTGCGGTGCAGTACCATCGGCGCGCTTGGGCTTAACTTCTCTGTTCGGGATGGGAAGAGGTGGAACCCCAAGGCTATAGCCACCTGATATCTCTTTTACATCATGTACATCATTACAAACATACACGACGTTGTACGTCTGACATCAGTGACAGGAAAAGAAAAGCAATCGGAATCCGAAAGCTCAAGGAACACGCCTCACGGCATGACAAAGCTGACGGGCAATTAGTACTGCTCGGCTTTGACGTCACCATCTTTACACCTGCAGCCTATCAACGTCGTAGTCTACAACGACCCTGTGAGATCTAATCTTGCGGCCGGCTTCGCGCTTAGATGCATTCAGCGCTTATCCGATCCAAACTTAGCTACCCAGCAGTGCACCTGGCGGCACAACTGGCAGACCAGAGGTCTGTCCGGCACGGTCCTCTCGTACTAGTGCCAGAGCCGCGCAAATCTCATGCGCCCACGATAGATAGAGACCGAACTGTCTCACGACGTTCTGAACC
>JAFYZR010000136.1 GCA_017557345.1 Paludibacteraceae bacterium
AGACCGTCAATGATACTCCGACTATGGAACCGAATCTGGCTGCGGACAAGCTTCTTGGGTATATCTTCTACGGGAATGAATGATTCCTGATTGGCAGATCAGCGTAAGCATTATGTATCAGCTTTATCTGCGTCCCGGTGGGATGCGCGTCAGCTTCAGCATCGTGCCAAAGCATCTGCTTCATGGTTCAAAGTATAGGCTCTTCGGAGGTTAAGTGTTTCGACAGGAGCCCAGGGTTGCGGGTTCAAGTCCCGCATCCGCCTCTAAATCAGATTCATACACGGCGGATTAGATCAAATGGTAGATCATGGGCTATATAAAGCATCAGCTTGAAATACTCCGAATCCTATCGGCCAACCTGGGGGCCGGAAAAGAAGGATAAGAAATCCGGTCCAGGCCGCGTACCTTAGTGGTTAAAGGGCAACACTTGCAAATGTCGATATCGTGGGTTCGAATCCCACCGCGGCCACAAAACTGATAATTACATAATATCTATAAAAAAGTCGATATTTCTTGATTATCTAATAAATAATAGATATATTTGCCGGTAAAGAATATAAGGCTATGATTGCTACCATTTCGGCAGATATTGTCCGTTCGACTTCGTTGAAAACGAGGGACCTGATGGCTCTGAGGGATAAGCTTCGGGGTCTCCTGGACCAACTTGAAAAGGAGTATCCGGGTTTCTGGGCCAGAATTGTTCGAGGCGACAGCGTAGAGTGCGTTGTCCCGGCATACCGTTATTCGTTGCGGATCGCCATCCTCATCAAACTCTTTGTCAAAATGGAGGCGGAAGGGCTTGACTGTCACTACCTTTTACATCGGCACGGAATCCGTTTCTCTATCGGCATGGGGAATCTCGATTATGCCAATCAGAAAGATGATATCATTAATGGCGAGGCTATCTATATTTCTGGTCGGAACCTCGATGAAATCAGCAGGAAAAGCAGTATCTTTACTGCGTTCGAGATGGCCAATGCGTCCCGGCAGATGAATAATATGCTGGAATCTTATGTGGCGCTCCTGAGTAACCTGGTCGATTCCTATTCTGCCAAGCAGGCCGAGGTGGTTTTTTATAAGCTGCTTGGTTACAAAGAGATAGATGTTGCCGAACGCTTGGGCATTTATCAATCTTCGGTAAATACTCGCTCTGGTCAGGCGCAGTGGGGGGTACTCCGGATGGCTATTCGGGACTTTGAAGAAATGGATTTTGAAAGGATATGTGGATAGAATTGTTCTTATGCCTGGTGTTGGCACATCTTGTTGCCGATTTCGTATTTCAGACTTCCGCCTCATGTAAAAGTAAGGCGGAGAAGCACTGGCGGAGCGTGCACCAGTATCTTCACGCGTTGATTGTGTTTGCGCTGGCGTGGCTGGCGTCCTGGGACTTGCGCTTCTGGTGGGGCGCGCTGATTATTGGCGCGGCTCACTTGGTCATTGATATATGGAAGTCGTACCGAGAGGATAAGGTTTCTTGGTTTGTTATGGACCAGGTCTTTCATCTGCTGGTGATTGCTGGAGTAGCTTATGCATGGACTAACTGCCATGATTGGAGTTTGCCTTTTGGCATTGAGTTGTGGCATGTGGCTGCTGCAGTTGCCCTTCTCGTTTGCTGGAAGCCGGCGAATATCTTTATCAAGTTGATGCTGAAATACTTCAGTGTGAATATGCCGGAAGAAAAGGAGGGCGGATTCAATGCGGGTGCTTTGATTGGGACGATTGAGCGTTGGCTGATCTTGATATTTGTGTGCTTAGGTCGTTATGATGCGCTGGGTCTGTTGATTGCGGCAAAGTCAATTATCCGGTTCAGCGAAAAGGATACCGCAAAGACTGAGTATGTACTGGCCGGAACGCTGCTGAGTATTTTTATTGCGGTGCTGGCCGGGATGATGGTGATAGGGGTAAAATAGGAATCTTATAACTGTAAATATCTATGAAACTGTCCAATCTGATAATTGCCGGCCTACCGAAGTCTTTTGACGTGGGCGATGCGGTTGACTATCTTCAGCCTTGGTCGGATGATATGCGGCCGGAGGATATCATATACGATTTGTATCCGGCAGAGGCGGACGAGGAGAAGGGCGAGGACGCGGTGGTACTGTTCAAGTACAACGAATCGGCTACCGGAATCTATCTGGTGCATACACCGCACCTTCAGGCGCTGGCTTTGGAGCTGTCGCCCTGGGCATCAGAGGCTGATGTGCTACTGTATGCGGCTTTCGTAAACTCGGTTTTAGCCAAGCACAAACGTGCCCGGCTATATGAAAAGTATGCCCCTTTGAAGGGTTTGACC
>JAFYZR010000137.1 GCA_017557345.1 Paludibacteraceae bacterium
CCACGCCTTTCATCTCTGCCCGGCGTTTCTTCAGGTCGTTGTTCAGCTGCTCCGTCATCGCATGGAGCGACTTGTAATAGTCCAGCGTCGCATCTTTGATGTTGTTGTTCTGTTCCCACGTGTAGGATACCGGCCGCTGCACGCGGATCTTAAATCCGTGATACTCCAGCACCCCCGTGAATGTGCGCGGCAGACCGCGTTGTCGGATCAGTTCCTGCACTGCCTCTTCCACTTTCGGGCGCAGGGCTTTGATGGTTTCTTCACTCTCGTTCATGCTCATTTGAACAGAATACATTTGGTCGATGACCTCTAAATTTATTTGTGACATAAAACAGCGCCACTCGGGGATTGTGGTTCTCTCACCGCGAGAGTTTACCGTTTCCGAATGACGCTGCAAAAGTACTGCGAAAAATGTCCGACTTGTAGGACGTTTTGTCCTAAATTTGTCCTAAATTTGTCCTAATTGTCCTAATATGTCCTAAAATAAAAAAAGCGCCTGCCGAAGCAGACGCTAATCGCTAACTCGCTAATTCGCTCAACGAACTTCCACGCCGAGGGCGTTAAAGGTCTTATTGCCGCGAAGGATGATTAATTGCCCATTACGAACAACCTTCTGAACACTGCCTTCTGAATCCTGAATACTCTCGATTCCTGTCGGGTCAGTAGTGAACGAGAGACCGACCAAGAAAGCTTTGCTGGCACTATACATCAGCTCCGGCGCCACTTCTTCATCGTTAACCGTTATTATCATCGCTTCCAGGTCCACGAAACCGTTTTGGAGCAACGGGAACGTATAATACGTCTGAGGTGAGATCAAGGCCGCCAGGATATACGTTGTATTGGGTTGGAAGGGTTCTCCGACCGTTAGATTAGACCAGTCTGCAGCGAAATATCTGAAGTTCGATATTTGATAGGGAGCACCATCATATACCGAGCCAAAGTCTCCAAAGTCCGGATCGTCAGGACCGATTTCTCTGATCTTCTCGCCATAATTCGGATAGGCCGTCGTCAAGAAGACATGCACTTCATCAATCACGTTACTGCCGGTGTTAAAGACCGTGGAGAGGAGTAATTTTGCTCCGTTCTCTGCGATGCTGATATCCACCGGTTTAACTCCGTTCACGAAAATCTTGTCCCCGCTGACACCATCGAAACTGAATCCTTCCTGAGCTTGCACATAGAAGCGGACGAGATATTCCGTATTCGGCTCCAGCTGGTTCTTAGCATAGGTCTGATAGCCCTCCAGCCAGAAATCTGCTCCGGCAAAGAAGTAAGCCTCTTCATTCTCGCACTCGACAGACATCGTGTTAATATCCTGTGCCTCGTAATATCTGCCGGCCTCGAAGTATGCTTTGAAATCCGGGTATTGAACCGTTAGCGCAACCGTATTGATAAGGGTATCGTAAACGGCGGTATAATCGAAGTCTCGCCATGCGATCTCCAGTTCCGGATCCCAGCCGGCAAAGATATAGGAGTAATTTGCATCAGCCGGATGGGTCGGTGTCTCGCCGGTATATTCCGGCACTTGTTCATACGCCGTGGGAACGGTCTGCAATTCGGTACCGTCGTAATTGAGGAAGCGGATGGTATATAATACCGGAATCGTATCGAAGAGAGCCGTGTAAGTGGCTTCGTCTGTGACAGGCACGATCTCCGGACTCCACTGCTTGAATTGCAAAGTGTATCTATTAGGTTCCGGCGAAATCTTCGTCGGGTTTTCATGGGTCGGAGTTTCGCCATAAGCGACATAATCCTGGTCAATGAGTGCACCTCCTTCGTATACCCATTTAATCAAGTAGGTATTGATGGTAGAATCGAACGTAGCCTTATAGGTCGCGTCTGCGAGAGCAGCAACAGGCGTAGGATCCCAACCTGTGAACGTATAGGTGTATTTCTGTGTATTCTCCTTGGCCGGTGCGTCGTGTGAAGGAATCTCGCCTTGTCCGCATTCCGTTGTCTCAATCGTCGTACCATCTTCATTGAGCCACGTGATGTTGAATGTAGCACAGCCAAATTCGGAAATACTCTTGCATGTCTTCCAACCGTTTGCACCCTCGTAGGCGCCCTTGGTCATACACGGCACTTTCAAATCCCAGTTAGCATACGAGCCTATGCTGCCCACATCCTGCGGCGTTTCGGCATAGTTATAAACGGTTGTCAGATTGTCGCAATTGGCAAAAGCGTTATCTCCGATATTGGTAACACCGGCAGGAATAGAAACCGTCTCTAATCCGCGGCAGGCATTGAAGGCATTGGAATAAATAGACTTCAGCCCTTCTCCCAGCGTCAGGGATGTAATATTGGCGCATTCTCTGAAAGCAGAGCTACGGATGGTAGTTACTTTATCCGGAATGACAATGGATGTCAGACCGGTGCGGCCCTGGAATGCTTGATCTCCAATAGTCTTCACATTCTTGCCTATCGTTACTTCCGTCAGCTGATTGAAGCCAGCTGAATGGAAATCATCATCGCCAATCGTTTGTATACTGTCGCCAATGATGTAATGGGTTACCTGGCTGCCAAATACGCTGAACAGCCAAGTATTACCATTCAATATATCCTCTGAATTAACGGTGACTGTTCTCAGCGATTCGCATTGAATAAATGCAGATGGACCTACGTTCGTAACCATATGGCCTATCGCAATACTCGGCAGATCATAGCAGTAGCCGAATGCCTGTTTGCCAATACTCTGCAGACTATCACCCAACGTGACGGATGTTAATGCTTCGCACTGTAAGAAAGCCTGCTCCTCAATCGTTTCCACGCCATTAGGAAGAACAACACTCGGCAGACTGGTGCAATATATGAATGCATTCTCACCAATAGTCTTCAGGCCGCTGCCGAACTCCAGATTAGTAAGGGAAGTAGCGTTATAGAGCGCATTATTACCTATCGATGTCACATTACCTCCAAAGATATAATGATTGACTTGGCTGCCGAAGATGTGCTGTAGATTACTATACTGACTATACGTATTAGCACCTGCTATATTCTGAGAAAGAATGGTTACATCCAATAAACCGGCGTTGCCCGTAAAAGCATTCTGGCCAATACTGGTGACGGTTGACGGAATGGAAATAGAGGTCAGGTTGTCTTGTTTGAATGCACTTTCCCCGATTGTCTCCAGACCTTCCGGCAACGTTACAGAAGCCAGGTTCTGACAATAGAAGAAGGCATCATCACTGATAGTCTTCAAGCCGCTGCCCAATGTAACGGAAGTAAGACTTTGGAGATTATAGAAAGCATATGTACCTATCGTCTCCACCTCATCGCCAATGATATAATGGGTGGTATAGTCACCGAAATATTTAATTAAACTACCGCTGCTTGAGAAATTCTGGCTCAAGAAGTCATTGGAATGAATGGTTACCTCTGCCATATTAGGGTTCTCGTCGAACGCATACGGGCCAATCGCAGTCACGTTTTTCGGAATTTCCACGGACAACAGGTCACAGCCAACGAAAACCCATCCGCCGAGAGTGGTAAGGCTTTCCGGAAGATCTACCGATTGCAAAGCAGAACAGCCGTCGAAAGCATCATTGCCGATGGTTAGCAGTCCTGTTCCAAAGTTCACTGTCTTCAGGGAAGTACAGCCGCCAAATGCAGAAACGCTGATAGAAGTCAGTGTGTTTCCAAACGTCACACTCTCCAAGCCGCTACAACCGGTAAAAGCATTACCGCCAAGGGTTGACAGGCCATCCGGCAATTCAAGCTCCAGCAATCCGCTACAACTTCTAAATGCCCGCGCTCCGATGGATGTCAGCCCTGCCGGGAAAGAGATTCCGGTCAAACCCGTACAGCCCCAGAAGGCATCCTCGCTGATCGTTTTCAATCCTTCGCCCAAGGTAACCGAAGCAACATCGGTCATGCTGTAGAAAGCATTTTTACCTATCGTCTCCACATCATCGCCAATGGTATAAGCGGTTACTTGTGCACCGAAATAATTGCTCGCGGGATATTGACTATTAAATGACTGACTCCAGAAGGTATTGGAATTGCAGGAAACGGTCAGCAGTTTGGTGCAACCACTGAAAGCTCCGTTACCAATCATCGTTTCCGAGCCCGGTATCTCAATGGATTCTAATTCATTGCAATTGCTAAAAGCATTGGAAGCAATCGACAGCAAACTCTCGGGAAGACTGACATTGGCGAGATTGGTACACGATCCGAACGCATTGTTGTTAATGCTCTCTACACCTTCAGGAATATCGATAGAAGTCAAACCGGTACAGTCCTTGAACGCATTCCCGCCGATGATTCGAACCTTTTTACCTATGGTAACCTCTCTTATGTTGGCACCTCCTGCAAACGCGTAACTACAGATGCCCGTCACATCATCACCGATGATAAAATGGGTTACTTGAGAACCGCAACGGTTGACAAAATTGTTAGAAGTGGTATAACCGGTTGACCTATTCACCAAACTCTCGGAGAGAAGCGTAACGGTTTCAAGGTGTGTACATCCGTCAAACGCATGCTCTTCAATAGTGTATACATTAGCCGGAATAGTAATCTCCCTCAACGCGGTACAGTTGGAGAAAGTGCCGCTTTGAATCTGTTCCAGACCGTCACCCAGCGTAACCGATTTCAAGTCAGCACAGTTTGCAAAAGCTTGAGGCCAGATAAGCGTAACAGTGTTCGGAAGAACAACCGAAGTAATACCGGTTTTGTCGTAGAATGCACCTCCGTTGACACTGGTGACTGTGAACGTCTTGTTATCGAACGAAATAGTCTCCGGAATCTCAACATCGCCGGTCTTGTTGCACATCGATACTTCTGCCGTCCAATTCGTTTCATCCTCCGTGTAGGAAATATTGTCAATTATCACGGATGCATTGACTGCTAAAACGCCTGTCAGCGCAAGAAAAAGAGTGAGAAGTTTTTTCATAATGATTGTTGTTTTATGTTTGTTATTGAATAGATCACCTTTGCGGCTGCAAAGGTACAAAAAAAATTGCATATACGCAAATAAATCAATAAATTTCCGTAAAATCATTACAAAATTTGCGTATGTCAAAAAAAAGCAGTACCTTTGCAGCCGCAAAGGTGTTAATACAAAATAAAGACAATATGAAGAAATACCTCGTTTTAAGTATTTTGGCTATCGCATTAGCAAGTTTTAACAGTTGTACGTACAACGAAGTAGAGGAATGCAAGTTCCATTCGAAGGGCATCTACCTGTCGGTAAACCAAGACGAATGGAAGTACGACGATAGGGTCTATCAGTTCTATGCTCATTTCTCGGTTCCTGAGTTGACGTCCAATGTGTACAACTACGGTAATTACTCGTTCCATCGTGTGTATAACACATATACGGATGATGAATACCAGGTTGGTCTGCCGCAGAGCATCTACATGATTGAGAATGTGCCGGACGGGCAGGGTAACGTATTGGAGTATTACTACACGCAGAGCGTAGATTATCGCGTGGGTGTGGGTTTTGTAGAGATACAAGTAACGAACTCGGACTATCTGTATCCTCAAGATGCTCAGGGCCATCTGATTGCGCCTGAGAAGATGGACTTCCATTTGCAGTTGATCTGGTGATTAGCGAATTAGCGAGTTAGCGAATTAGCGAATTAGTGAATTAGCGAATTAG
>JAFYZR010000138.1 GCA_017557345.1 Paludibacteraceae bacterium
GGAGAGAGTAATTCGTTCTCAGAGGAACTGAAGTCGGCTGATAAAGAGACGTCCCTGGATCAAACGGCACCTCTGATCCCCATTACAGAGGACGTTATACCTGATATACCGGAGGTCGCGACTGCCAACTTGGAAGAGGGGTCTTCGATGGAAATGCCGGATACCCCGGATATCTCGGACCTCGAACCGGTCACAGCATCGGAAACGGAAATGGAAACCCCTGAAGAAGGCGGCGGGCTGAAAACCTCAAACGACATATCGGATGATGGTGGGTCGAAGGAAGAATCCGAAGCAGGGAAGGAACTCATGGGAGCCGGCTTGGAGAGACCGTCCGCTGAACGGGAGAATGCCGGCGGAGCTGCAGATCCTGAAGAACGGGAACCAGCGCAGAACCTGGAAGAACAGGCTGTGGACGGTGAACGCAGAGCGTTCTATGACCTGGATTTTCATGAGCTGGACCGTGATCTTACTCCGGAGCAGCGTCAGGAATGGAACTCCATTTACGCTTCGTACCGCGGCCGAAACGCCATGAGCGGTACAGTCGTCGGCGTCGATCAGCATCGACTCCGTGTACGGGACCGTAAAAGCGGTGAAATGACCTGGAAGCAGCTCTACTGCGCGATCGTGATTCCATTCCGCGTCCGTATTCTGATTCCGGAAACGGAAGTTTGGATGAAAGGGGAGGAGCGGCCCGGGTTTGTTCTCCGAAACTTGCCCGGGGCAAAGATCGACTTCGTGATCATCCATGTGGATCGCGAGGCTGGTTTTGCGGTAGGATCCCGAAGACTGGCCATGCCCTCCCGGAGATACTATTTTTCTACTCAGCCGGGAATGAACGCACCTGGTTCCCGGGTGAGCTGCGAGGTGCTGGTCGTTGGTCCCAGGCGCTGCCTGGTTTCCTGCCATGGGTACGATCTGGACCTTACGCAGCGGGAATTATCGTATACAGCGGTGCCCGATCTGCGCGAGGTTTATCACTCGGGGCAGACGCTGGGGTGTGTTGTGAAAGCCTATGACAGGGAGAAGAATCAGCTTTCTGTCTCCGTCAAAGAAACCGCTCCGAATCCTTTCGACGGAGCGGTTTTTCGGCATCCGGTACAGTCCCATCGCCAGGGGGTGATAGCAGGGAAGTACGGCGGAGGAGTGTTTTGCAATCTGCCTGATGGGGTGACCGTCATGTGCAATTATTCCTTTCACTACGACGACTCGGCATTCCGCACCGGCGACCGGGTCATGCTGATCATTCAGCGGTACGACAACAGGAAGAAACAGATATACGGCAAGATCGTTGCCAAATGCTGATTAGACATACCCGTTGGCTCAGCCGGGAGCTTGAGGTGGCTTTATATGGGCCTTATACCAACAAACGTCTTAAAATGCGCTGAATCATTCACCGTTATTCATCAACCGTACTATTGCCCGCAATCAGGCAATGTATTACTATTGAGCCATCTGCTAAAGGGCAGCTTGGCTTCGCAATAGCTCACGGGTAAAAACTAAAAGCCAAAATTCTTCTTCAGCATGTCTCCACCGGCAAGGCCGATGGCCTCCGAAAGCAATAATATGGAGCTGTTGAAAAAGAGAGTTTTGCAGCAGCTGAAATGCAAAGAGAACCGGGGTATGCAGGTACCCCGGTTCTTCGTATAGCAAAGTTTGCCTGGCATTGAAACTAGCGTCATATGTGGAAAACTCATTCCACCAATTTTCAGTTATGCAGCCGAAATCTCAGATAAATGCGTTCGCAATTACCCTTGGTCAGCCATACGGTTGCATCTTCCGGTAAAATAGTTTGCTGTTCAGTGTGAATACTACTCGACCTTCCCGCTCGGTCATATTACGCCGTTCCAGCGTTTGGTTTTGTTTCACACCAATAGCTTAACGCAAACGCAAGCACCAGCCAAGTCTTTTTTCGGATTCGACTAGTGCTTAGTAATTGCGTTCTGTTTTGAAATGCGCCTAAATAGTCAACGGTATGAAATGTCAATAATCGCAATTCTTAATTGATTACTAGTTTCACAACATGGGCTTGATTCGCTTACGCAATTCGTCGCTGTTGCCATAGCCTTGCGGGATCCCATTTAGTATACGCATCGCTTGCTGGAGATAGTGTTTTTTCTGTGAGCCTTCTGCGTTGACACCGTTATAATAGAGCTCCCATGCGTGTTTCAATTCGCTTTCGTACACCACACCCACCTTCCTGATATTATATCTCAGCTATTCTGTTATTAAAATCGTTAGTTTACTCAAGCAACAGAATCAAAAATAACTCCTTTAACTCCTGCTCGGAGCATGTACTTATGCTGCCCCCGGTTATTTGTTAATTCTACCACAAACACCCAATTTTCAGGAGACAAACTGTACCAAGGCCGCAGCACATAAACCTCATCAAACAATGCACTGTGATATTCATCATATTCTTTGCACAATTGGTATTTTAGCTGTTCTTTGAGGCGCATCAAACGATAATCAACAACCGATGAGATGCCCCACATAACTGCGCATAATGCCATAACCAACAGAATGGCAACGAGCGCCCTTTTCCAAAATCGGGAAGACATTTTGTGATTATGCATAATTAATTGGCTGTATTACCAATCCAAACCTTAAGTCCTTCCACGATGGGTACAGAATTGAAATTCAAAAATCTACCATAATCATTCCATCCGTCTATGACAAAAAGGTATTTAGTTCCGGTTGTGCTTTCACCATAACCAAAAGACATAACGTCGTGTCCTTCTGAAATCAACGCGCTACGAAGCGAAGTATGAATAGGACAATTGTCATCAATAGCAGATGTAAAACTTGAATAACTATTCTGAGTTAAATTTTGCGCATTGAAATTCGATCCTCTTGAAGCGAGATAATAATAATATGCAGTTGGAACGAATAAAGAAAAAGTGCCAAGTGAGGGAATCGTGTTCATGTGAACGCACATAGCTATAAAGACCGATGCAGCGAGTTCTAAACCAGTCAAATTGCCATTTTCTATTGCCCATGAACAACCACGTTTCACTCCCCAGTACCACAGAATGTTAGTTGCACATGTTGGTGCGCAAACTTCCCCATTCGAAAAATCAGATAAAAGCCAATAGTCAGCTCCGTTCCCGAAATAGGGAATAATAACAATGGATGGATCATAAATCCCGGCATCATTGTAATTAAGAATCCAATCCGATACACTTCTTTCATTTCTTGTAGGTGCAAACTTGACTGTTTCTCTGTAGGCTCTATCCATTTCCGCCGTCAAATAGGGTTTCTTTGAAATAACATCGTACAAATGGTCACCATTTTCTTCCTCAACAAACAGCGCATCAGCTCCGAGATAAACAATGCGATCCTTTGTTGCCACAGAAAACGAACCCTGCATTTCACGGATCGTGTTTGTTATTCCAGGCCCTTCGAGCGAAAACTCAACAATTGGGCTGTCGAGGTTCAAGAAACTAATAAGAACATATCCGCTCGGATGACCTTCCAGTTCAAATGAGATACAGTAGGCGGTGATGTTTCCACTCAAATCATAAAATGGAGTAGTTTCCGATATTTCTACTCTCTCGCTTATTGAGTTTCGCATAAAGGAAAGTGCAACGATTTCGGATGCTGTTTTTGGCGTTAGTTTGCTGGATGAATCAGTGGCGGAGGTATATGTGGAAAAAGAAAAGGCCATGAGAATAACCAAGCAAAACGAAATTATCCTTTTTTTCATTTATTATCTTCCTACTGTTTTTCTGCCGATCGATGTGATATGTACAACATATATCACTACATCAGAATCGTATTGAGTACACACTAAATTGCTTATCAATAATTCAAACCATGGTCCCCACCTCCAATCATAATAGATTTCAAATTGATAGCATGCAGACGTTTTCCACTATAAGGGTCCAGATGCTGCTAAAAAGCCGTACTTATATGTGCCCTAATCTTGCAGAAAAAGCACATTTATAAAGACATATATCCGCACACTATTTTATCTAGGTATCCTCTTTCTCTATCCCAAAACACTATTTTTGCCGGAATAAGCCTATCGTATTGTTCTTGCCAATCAATACCGCAAGCTTTAAATACCTCTCTAATCATAATGGTTACATGAACCGAGCGATTTGGGACATCGGCTTTGCTTTTTTTGAAATTTAGGCTAGGCCTTCCAGCACAGGATTCATGATTTGCAAGTCGATTTGTTCCGGTCAGCACACACCTGGAGTCAACAATTCGGGAGCCATTGAAATAGTTGTTCAGAACTTGCTTGGCAAAGAACAATTCGCTGTAACCTTCAGCGACCACATTGGTCCGAATCATGCAGGCATTCCTCCCGGCACGTTCTTCTCCCACAATTTGTCGAGTGATAAGTAACGATTTCATTTCCTTCTAGTAAATAAGTTACGCGAGCGGGCTCAAAAGGGACATTGGAAACGGCTATTACATTAAACTTTATCTACTTTCCCGCTGGAACGCTTCTTGCAGACATCAACGCCGGGTTTTGTTTCCCCCGCAATTCTCTAGCGCTACGATAACAATCGTAAGCAGATCTACGGGAAGATCGTCGCCAAGTGCTGATATAGCATAAGCTAGATAATGGCTTAAATACCTTGAATAATCAAGTTGAAAAGGCATAGCTTGCAATCTTATGAGAGTGCGGTTGTATAACCATATTTCAGAAGAATGCAAACTATGCCAAATAGAATACTAGGTCCAGATAGAGAACGTATCTTTATGCTCATTAACTGCGAGACATTTTGTGCACATTCGCACATGCTCTCTACGATTGAGGTATTTTTACTCCTTGTCTGAATTCCGCGAGTTATCACGGACAAATGACTGACCGTTCCAGCGGTATTCAACCGGAGAAGGAATTCTTCCTACCTCGCCTGACAACTGCCCCAGTACAGCACCTTCCCGGATGGGTAAAGGTTGCATACTCTCAGTGTATGAGAGTATGTATCCATCGGTTTCGCTATCCTCTACCGGGAGACGAAGAATCTTTCCTGCCTCATCAACTGAAAAAATCGCGTAACGATTATCAATCCCCAGAGAGAAATCCATACGCCCATCGCCGTTATAATCCCTTGCGATCAAAAGTGGAGGTCCCCCCGAAAAAGACTGACGGTTGTTAAAAACCTCACAAAGAGCCATCCGGGAAACTTCAATGCCATTATCATTACGAGATACAAGTTCGAATTGACCTGCGTACGATTCAGGAAAAGCTAAGGCGAAAGACTCATTCCAAGGGCCGTCCGGCTTTTGATATTGCGTCTGTCGGACTCCGATAGTAAACCCGTCAACAATAAGCTCGGAAATTACAGGATCCTCATTTGCTTCATAGACCAGTCGTTTATTTGCAGGATCCCAACGATACGAAGCAACGGCACTGCCGCCCTCCGCAAGAGGCATACCGACTTCAATGCCGCTGGGTCTTACGAGTTCTGGAAAAGCAGTACTGGTGTGTTGATCCAGAGAGTAGATAAAGCCGTTTTCGCCATACCCTTGTACATCTATCCTGCGAAGATCCCCGTTCGCAAAATAAACAAATGCATACCTCGTCAGCTCCTCAGAAACCGGAACGCCGATACAGAGAAGCGGGTGATAAAACCAAGTGTATTTGGTAACAACAAGGTCGGCAAACAGTTCGTCAGAAAGATTATTTTCCCCCAGCAGATTGTTGAGCGAGATCACGCTTTTTTTGCTTTCGTCAACAACAGCTTCTAATTCGTAAGAACTTTCTGCATAACGGATCACGTCAACAGACTGATTCCCAAGAGAAATCGAAGCAATGACTACAGCATCAAGATTTCGGCGGCAGCTGCAGCAAAGGAGAATAAAAATGACTGGCATCAAATTTATGAACTTCTTTTTCTTCATATTGCCTCCCGGCTTTTACTCGCGTTTATATGAGCATGGCAAGATTATGGCAGTATTTGGCTATGAATACGCATAAATAGCGTTCGCTTTAGTTTTGACTCACATCATAAAACCCTGCAAGTACCTTGACATCCGCGAAACTGCTTGGGTCGCGAAATGGAGCATATTCGCTTAAGAGCTGATAGGCTGAATTACTTGGATCAGTGTGGGCTGCAATTTTAATGGTGTTTTTTGATTGGTTCCCTAAAGTGCCGGTAACTTCAGTAATGAACATCGCATGATCAACTGTTGTTGTTGACGGAGATCCATTATAAGCAAGCAGAAGAACATCACCCTCGTTTGCATAGATGATACTTCCAAAATAGATATATCCCCAGGGTCCTATCATCTGTGGATCACTTGTATTAATCAGATTTGAAAAACTGCAGCAAGATGTCCAAGACCAGTTGAATAAATAATTGTTATAATATGTGCTATTTTCACCTTTGCGCCAGACACGGCTGCTGCTTTGCCCAACGATATTTTTTGAAACAGCAGGATATGCGCCGGCATCATCTGTTCCACCAAGTCCAGCCCACACGCATTGAGAT
Organism: Paludibacteraceae bacterium; assembly: GCA_017557345.1. Taxonomy (GTDB): domain Bacteria; phylum Bacteroidota; class Bacteroidia; order Bacteroidales; family Paludibacteraceae; genus Colicola. Next base: position 6,447 of record JAFYZR010000138.1, read on the forward strand.
GCAAAATTCATACAATCAGTATCACCACAAGAATTGCCAAATACCGCATAATTGTTGCCATTGTACCAGGTAGCCGCATATTGAACAGCGGTAGGTGAACTATACGACCAAAGATAGAGATTTCTGCTAATTGGTGGACAAACCGAAATCGCAGGTATGGAGGGACCCGGGTTTACAGCATTATCCACTGCGTCGACACAATTAATAGGTTCATATTTGAACTCCTGACTCGATTCCCAGGGGTCGTTTGTGGTAACACTAGTTATCAACCAACGACCTTGTTTTAGAATAAGAGAAAAGTAGTATTCCCGTATTCTTTCACTAGGAAAATCAGAGCTATCAGCCAAGTGATAAATATAATCCTCAACTATGCTTGCTGTTGCAGAACCATTGTTTACTGAACATGAATACCCTCTAAAAGTCAAGCTGTCAGAAGTAACGTATGTCTGCATTGTGCTGTATAAAAGCGTAAGGTATTCATATTCTGATAAACGATACTGAATCTGTGGGCATGAAATGCTGCAATCATCAATGAATATTAGACTATCATAAGATGAATCTCTCACAGAGGCACGCAGTGTTGTCAGAAAGAGTTCACATACGGTCTGAATTGCTTGGTCATTCTCCTGCGTAAAGCTGTTTCTATACTTCAAAAGAATCTCTGCTTGATCATAATAGAGAGTGTCCGTTTCCTGGTTTGTAGAAGTAGTGAGTTTCACATTAGATTGGTTGCAATTATCGTCGTCTATGCACAATGAATACGCATTTGCAGAAGGAAACAATACATGAAGCACAAGGATGAAAGACAGGAACAACGATATCTTTTTCAATTACATGACACCCTTTCGTTTCATAAGTTATTGATAGAGAACTGATTGTAAGAGCGAACTGACATAATCATCCCATTGGGAACACCCCTTTCAACAATCCTTGTATTTATATAGTTACACGAATACAGCCAAAAGGGACATATCTAAGCTGATTTTGCAATTGTTAACTTGTGGAACTGAACTGAAAAAGCCACCAAGTATAGGATTAGAAGAAATTATTAATGAACAGCGCGGTTAGTACGATAATGATCAATAGCGATGAGAAGACAGTTATTACATGCTGATTGAAACAATCGCCGCCTCTGGTCCAAAAAGACCAGGGGCGGCTTTTTCCATTCATAGCCCAATTATTTGCTTTTGAACATTTCCAAAACTTCTTCCACGGATTTCCCGCTTTTCTCAATGGCAGCAAGGATTGCTGCTTTATCTTCTTCTGCTTTCTTTGCAGCTGCGATCAAGGCATTCTTTTCCTTCGCTTTTTTTAGCTTCTTTAGCTCAGCCCGCTTTGCTTTGAGTTTTTCGGTTAATTCAGTGATTTCAATCTCCGCTGCAGAGATTTTCAGCTCAAGATCCTCTGTGGAAGCATGCGTGATGTTTTTTGAGCCTTTGGGTCTTGCCATGATAAGCGTTCCCCCTCTAACTAGTTAATAATTACATTATAAGCTGTGCGATGCAACATGTCAATCGTAGGTGATTTGCTACGATGCAGTATAAGGCGTTATGTTTTCGCTCTAATACAGTGTTCTGGTGTCAATTTTACTTGCATCACTAACAAAAATGCGGTCTCTGGTGTTTATGTTTGTGACGTAGCACACATAACTCCTACGACGAATTAACACAGGGTGTGAATTGTTATTTAAAAGCGGCTGGCAACCGAAGCTGCCAGCCGTAAAGAACGCTATACTTTTTCAATGTCCTTATGACGGGACGGTTGTATTCCCTTCTTATTCGGTTATCAAAATAATGGGCTAATTGCCTTGTTGGCCGTGGTTATACGATTACAATCAACTAAGACTACTTCCGCTAGAAATAGTTAATGGTTTGCCACGCTCATCAGTACCGATTTTTTGCGGTCGATCACAATTCATTGCTTTAATCAGATACCCATATACATGCCCCTGTTTATTATCATAAAACTTATTTGATACCAAAATGTTTTCAACTCATTCTAATTACATGTGGTAATGAAAAAGGAAGTTGAGCACAAATGAGTGACCAACTTCCTTCCTTCAAAACTTAATCCATGATAGTTGCGCTTGGGTTTCGATTTACATAGCCATAGAGTATGTTCCAGTCACCTTTTGATGTACGCAAAAGCCAATCAACTGCAACATTATCATATCCCTCATTCCAATAAGCGGTCACTTCACTCCCTTCAACAGGGACTCGACCTTTCAAACTGATGGTCTTTTGCCCCTCAGTATTCACAAGCTGTCGTGGCACACAAAGCACAAGTTCAGCACCGACTGATAGTGATTGATCCATTGCCTTGTCTATTGTATTCACTGTTACAGTTACCATCCATCCATCCAAGGACCATGTTTCCAATGGTTTTTCACTAAATGAGTTTTGATACCACATTTCAATCGGAGCTTTCAAAGGTGAAACACTTTTGACCACACCTTTGACCACAAAACTGCTTTTTGCATTTGCGTTCGCTGAGGAAAGCTTTTCCCTTTCTTTCATTGGTGTCAAGAACGCAGCTTCGAGAATTGATACATCTTTCTGCCGAGGCTGAATCACATTTCTCCGCCATCGTGGTTCTGATTCAGAATCTGCCCAGTAGGCACCACCATTATCAACAACACCAGGGCGCAGCCATCCGATATGTAGGCGGCTTTTTCCACTAAATACAAAACTCAAGTCATCACCAGTCAGCCGGTAGAAACCACTCTGTCCTCCGCCCAGTAGCATTGTTACCTCGTCTCCTACCAGTGGAAGTGATTCATTTTCTGCGACTAATGAGAACTTCCGGCCTGTGTATTTTGGATCTGATTCATTCCAAATTGAAAGTTCTTGAAAATCCATTGGAATATTGAAGGAAGCAGTTGTGCCTGTTTGAAACCGAGTACCAGAAATTACGTCTTCAACTGTTACAGTTACGACAGCGTGTGTAGCAGACCATTGTTCAATAGGAACAGCACGATAAAAAAAGCCGGTATTGGAGAGATTGACGTATACTGGAAGATAGTCACCTGTTAAAACCGTCACACTAACAACTGTACCTTTTGCTATGTCTTCACATAATGCAAAAGCGTCATCATCATCAAGTGAAATTCGTTGAGACTGTACAGTTTTCAATAATGATTCGCATAGAGATGGCGCCAACTGTTTTCTGCTCGCGCAGCTACATAAGGATAAAAGAGCCAGTAGTACAGTACAAGCAAGAAGCCAAGGTTTCATCTGCCTTTGATTATCGCGGTTTCTAATCGATTTCATGACGTACGTCCTCTTATATTAGGAGAAAGGGTGAGATATGCAATAGCAAGAAACCAATGAGGCTTTGTCATATGTTTGAAGGGTTGTCCTAACTTGCTCAGTAGAAAAATAACTGCTCATTACGTTTGCCGTACAACTAGATGTACATCCAGTATGGCAGTGTGCAATACCAAGTGCATGGCCTATCTCATGTAAAGCCACGCTCTCAAAGTTGTACTTGCCTGTTTCTGCATAATTGTTATATGAATAAACCGCACCACCAGGGGTGCCAAATTCAACTTTGCACTTGGCAATTTGTCCCCGAATACAATTTGAATCACCTTCCTCGTAACCATAAATATCAGTAGGTGTCGCGTGTCCAAGGGTCGTCAGAGTATTGTTGAAGACAAAATACAATTGTGCTTCAGATAGCGAATAAACTTCGATAAAAGTAAATTGCACGGTATAGCCATAAATGCTCACGTAATTCCAATTGCTCAACGCACTCATAATTTTCGATTTCATGTTTTGCGTGATGCCATTTCCATAGAAAACTTTGATTGTATTGCTTGTCCACCACCATCCATTCTGAATACGCAGGCCATCGTCCACAATATAATCATTATCAAGAACATTAGTCGAAGTGATGGCGGTATCTTCATCTTCGTTTGCACCATTCACAATTGTTGCGTTCCCCATGAGGAAAACGAACGTGAGCAGCAGTACAAGGATTCTACGTGCTGTTATTCTCATTTTGCTGCCTCCAGTTTTCTGCACTGTCATTGAATGTCACTCCTCATAAAAGAATAGATGTGGTGATTATTGAATATCTCAAAAGTCAAAAATTGTAAGATAATCGAAAACTCTCGGATTAACTAAGTCAATCTGGGTCTTGTAAGCTGAAGCTACTTAATAATCAACACAATGTCATCACCACCTTGATAAGATATCTCAAAATAATCACCTGCATATATAGTTACATGAACAAGGGGAAAAGGGACATAGGAATGCATTTTCGTGACTATAATGAGTCAAAGTGGAAACTGAGAAGGCTTTCAAAAAGACCACGTTTATATCTTGATTCATTATCAAGTTTACAGGCGTACTGCTACCACGCTATAATGAAACCGTATTTCAGGGCGGAGCATTGTAGGGCGGAGCGATGTGAGGGCGGAATGAACAGGCCGGGGTGAGGTATGTCCCCGAGCCTCCGCAGCGGACCGCGAAAGAATAATCAAATATAGACCTAGAAGACTGTAATTGCTCGGGTGGGCGATTGCAGTCTTTTTTTGTGTCCAAACAACGAAAGAAAGGAGACAGCAGATGAATGTCGAACAGCAAACTCATCCCGATCACGTATTACAATGCATCAAAGGAAATTCGACTTAACGCTTATGCGGACATTATCATCTATGAGCCTGGCGCTGAACTGATCATCCGAGGCATTCGTTTCGGCGGTTATCCGGAGATGGTTCAGGCGATGTGTGACGCTATCTATGCCGGTGCGACAATCAAGGCAACAATAGGGAAGGATACGTACCACTTCACCTCGGAATCCAGAGGGTATATGCGTCAGATCAGCCATGACGGAGCATATGCAGAGGCGACCTTGCTGGCTAAAGATGATGACCAGGAGGCACAGCCATCAAGCCATGATGCAAAGGAGGATGGTGTAAGAGAAGAAGACGAGAATAACGGACAGGAAAGCATGGATTTACCGCCCAGAAAGTGCATGATCTTCTGCTCGGCAGGAGACCGGGACCGACTCTTTGAAGAACTGGATCACAAAACCGACGTGCCTCTTATCCCGGAGTTTCAAGACTATGTGCTTTCTGAATTGGAGGACAGAGGCATCCTGCAGAAGTTGACTGTAATCTCCATTCGAGAAAAAATTGATGCATGGGTGCTTCAATGTGACAATGCCGACGCAAATATCGTTTCCGTGTTGGAGGACGGGTTGAAAAACGGCGTTATCCGAATTCCCGGAGCTGTGAAGGCTGCAGACGGTTTCGATACTGTAAACAATGTCACGGACTATCTGAATACCTTCGGTGTGATTGTCGCAAAACGCATCCGAAATCAGTTTGAACCATTATTCGATCCGGCGGCGGAACCGCTTTCCCCGGAGATCCTCGCCATCAACAATTACATTCAGGAGCATGCCGGCTACCCGCTGTTTGACGCACAGCTTGCTGTTGCTGAATCGGTGCGGCGGCAGCTCAAGAAAAACAAGCTGGCTTTCATTGTAGCAGAATGCGGATCGGGAAAAACAAAGATCGGCTCCACGGCCATGGCCGCGGCACTTTCTGCTACGGCTGTTTTCCATGAGGAGGTAAAGAGGAAGAAAAACTTTAATGTGATCCTTTGCCCCTCTCATGTAGCCAAGAAATGGGTCAGGGAGATAGCGGAAACATTGCCGGAAACGGTAGGCGCCATCGTTCGCAGCCCGTCCGAACTGGACAAGCTCTATGCCCGGTACGAACAGGGTGAGAAAAGTGTTTACGCCGTGATCAGCAAGGAGGTCGCCCGCGATGGATACATGAAGCGGCCGGCGGTGACTTGGTGTGCGCGAAAAAGAGCGTTTATCTGTCCGTCCTGCCACTTGCCCATACTGGACAGTTCATTGGAGAAGGCTTCTCAATTCTTCTTCAAAACAGAAAACAAGAAAAACCATAAATGCGACTGCGGATCATTGCTTTGGACGGCTGTTAATCCCAAAGAAACATCCGATTGGGTCAAGATCGGCGGCTACGGCTGGGTGTTTCGGCGTCGGGCCTATGAGCACCTGCATGAGGCTCCAAACGAAGCTATCCGGGAAAAACTCAATGAGATCCAGGAGCATCCGGACTGGCGCTTTGCCCCCGTGGGAGCTTGCCGCCGATATCCCTTATCCTCATATATAAAAAGGATGTATAAGGGACGCATTGATGGCGCGATCTTTGATGAACTGCACCAATACAATAACAACAGCGGACAGGGCGACGCCATGGGGGATGTTTTTTCCGCAGCCAGAAAGGTGATAGGCATGACGGCTACCCTCATTAACGGTTATGCCTCGGGTATCTTCCATCTGCTGTATCGGACGATGCCTTCGCAGATGATGTTGGACGGCAAACCTTATACAGAACCCAAAGTATTCAACAGAGAGTACGGTGTAAAAGAAACCCGCTACAAAGAGATCAACATGGACAATGATGACAACGCAAACTATGCATCCAACCGCCGCACAGCGATTTCTCGTACCAGTACAAGGGAACTCCCGGGAGTATCGCCCCTCGTTTATTCGAGATTCTTGCTGGATAAAACAGCGTTTCTGTCCTTATCGGACATGGGAAAAGCTCTCCCGGATTATGAGGAGATCCCTGTAGCCCTAAAAATGCCGGCGGAAGTAGAAAGTGAGTATACACGCTTACAAGGAGCACTGAGAAGGGTCCTGCTCAACGACAGAAGGATTGCCACGAAACTCCTTTCAACCTATCTGAACCTTCTTACCGTGTATCCTGATCAGCCCTATGCCCATGCCCCGATACGGCATCCCGAGACCGGAGAGGTGCTCGTTGAGCCGAAGGATACCGGCAGCTTTGACCAGCTCGGGGAGAAGGAAATGGCGGTGCTGGATATCGTTCGCCGCAAGGTCAGCGCCGGAGAAAAGGTCCTCATTTATACCAGCTGGGTCCGTATTGACTCCCAAAAGAAACTCGTGAAACTGCTGAATGAGAACGGATACCATACGGAGGTCATGCGCGAAAATGTCCAGCCGGGAGCCAGGGAAGCTTGGGTTCAGAAGCGTCTCGAATCGGGGATGCAGGTGTTGATCACCAATCCGGCTCTTGTGGAAACCGGGTTGGATCTCAATGCCTTTACCACCCTGATCTTCTATTCCATGGGGTATAAGCTGTTCACGCTGCGGCAGGCCTCCCGTCGCAGCTGGCGGATCAACCAAACCGCGCCGAAGGTAGAGGTTTACCTGCTCTATTACCAGGACACGATGCAGGCAAAAGCCATGAAGCTGATGGCCTCAAAACTGGCGGTTGCCGGGATTATTGAAGGGAACTTCAGCGAGGAAGGACTTGCCGCTATGAGCGATATGCAGGACATGACCTCACAGTTGGCGAAAGAACTGATGCTTGGCATTCGGGATAATGTGGAGGATATTGCCGCGACCTACAAGAAAATGGCCATGATCAACCCAAATCGGCATAAGCCTGCTGCGATTCCGGAGCAAGCAGCACAGTCGGAGCTGATAACAACCGAAATAGCGCCTCGTCCGATCACAACGCAACTCTTCGTGAAACGCAGTCTTGATCCGGAAAAAATCGCACAGCTTGAAGCGCTCATAGAAGCCGAATACAACCGAAAGCAACGGGGACGGAAGGTAATCGTTGATGAAAACCAAATGTCGCTTTTTGATGTTGCATAGGAGGAATGACTTATTCATATCACTGCGAAC
>JAFYZR010000139.1 GCA_017557345.1 Paludibacteraceae bacterium
CTGGGCGGGAAGGACAAAGGAAATGACTATAGTGAGATAGATGAATTGGTGAAAGAAAAATGTCACACGCTGGTATTTATGGGTTTGCACAACGAGAAATTGCATGAACATTTCGACGGATTTGGTTTACAAATCATCGACACAAACAACTTACACGATGCCATCCAAGGAGCATACAACGCAGCGAAGGAAGGCGATACCGTTTTGCTCTCGCCATGTTGTGCCAGCTTCGACCTTTTCAAATCCTATGAAGATCGAGGGAATCAATTCATGGAAGCCGTAAGAAAACTATAAATTCCATTAAACACTAAACCTCTAACCCTTATGAAAAAATTAAACTTACAAAACATCGACCGTACATTCTGGGGACTATTCGGACTCCTGATTGTAGTAGCAATTATTGCGCTCTTCTCGGCGTCTTCAACGCTTGTATATATGCATCACTCTGCGCTTGGTCCTATCGGCCAGCAGATGTTTTTCATCGTTTTGGGTGTTATTGCCGCTTTTGGAATTCAATATATTCCCACTTACTGGGTGCGATTTGGCGGGTATATATTGCTGGTTATCAGTACTTTGCTTGTTTATTCGACCATGATTCCTCATAATCCGTTGGTAGTTACCATCAACGGAGCGGCTCGATGGGTGCGTATAGCAGGCATAACTTTCCAGCCATCAGAATTGGCAAAACTATCGTTAATCATTGTTATTGCCGATCAATTGGCGCGTATTCACACGGAAGAGGATAAGCGCAAGTATTTCTACCGCACGCTTATCATAGCAGGTGTTGTGATGCTACCGATTTTGGCATCCAACCTCTCCACGGCCGTTCTTATCGGACTGATTGTATTCTGTTTATGGATTTTAGCGCGTATCCCATGGAAATACACGCTATCAGTCGTTGGTATCGCTGTACTTGTTTTAGGAATTGGATATGCAATCGTTGAACTCGGTTTTGTCCGCCCCAAACGAGAAATGCATGGTCCATTCAAGCGTGCCACGACATGGGTTGCGCGTATAGATCGACATTTTGAACATGACGGCGGTTCAAAATATCAACTAACGGACGATAACATTCAAGAAGTCTATTCCGCTGTAGCCATTGCAAGAGGCGGCTCTTCGCCGTTTGGCGTTCTGCCCGGCAACAGCAAAGAACGGGATTATTTGCCACTCGCTTTTGCTGATTATATTTTTGCGATTATTGTGGAAGAATCGGGTGTGTTAGGCGCAGGATTTTTGATTTTTCTGTATCTGGCCATTCTCTTCCGTGCATGCAATGTTTCCAGCCGTTATTCTGACATGCCAGCTATGTTAATGACAATGGGTTTGGCGTTGATGATTACATGTCAGGCACTTATTTCTATGCTTGTTGCGGTCGGTCTTGGTCCAGTTACGGGACAACCATTGCCTCTCATATCTCGAGGCGGTACATCTGTGCTAATCACTTCCATTTATTTCGGCATTATGATGGGCGTAAGCCGTGAGCAGATGGCGCTTCGTGAGCGCGTTCAAGAGACCATTGATTCGTCTCTCGACGATGTTCCCGTGATAGAAGTAGAATAAGAAAATAAGGAAAAAACGCATTTTTTTGCATTTTTTTGCCAAAAAATTTGGTCATGTCAAAAAAAAGCAGTACTTTTGCACCCGCTTTTGAAAAAGAGCGTTGATCTTTAAGAGATTATAAAGATTATAACGAAAAAAATTGCGGAAATAGCTCAGTTGGTAGAGCACGACCTTGCCAAGGTCGGGGTCGCGAGTTCGAGTCTCGTTTTCCGCTCTTTTTTTTTGCCCAGATGGCGGAATTGGTAGACGCGTGCGTTTCAGGTGCGCATGCCGCGAGGTGTGCAGGTTCGAGTCCTGTTCTGGGCACTCTCGCGTGAACTACGGCTCAATACGATTCGCGACCTCGTCGCTCATATGAATCTTCGCCGTATTCCCGCTCTCCCCAAAAATTAAAATTTTCGGGGGCCTTAATGGAAAAAAGTGATCTAACGACTTAATGCGCAGGTGGTGAAATTGGTATACACGCTACTTTGAGGGGGTAGTGGTCGCAAGACCGTGTGAGTTCGAGTCTCATCCTGCGCACAAAGCATCTTCTTCGGAAGGTGCTTTTTTTGTGTGGAAAAATTGAACATTTTGGGATGAAATTTTAAGGATTTTAGTGCCTTTTGCATAGGTAATAACCTCGACATAATACCGATGAAACCTCGATAACCCGTAAAATTGAACATTTTTAGAAATTACCGATAGAAAAATTAACAAATTTTAGTTGGACAGAAAAAGTGGCTTTACGGTTACTTTTTCTATTTTTTATAGAAAAATTTTGCATATGTCAAAAAAAAGTCGTATCTTTGCACGCTTTTTGTATGCAAATAGGAAAACAATTTATTAAACGAAATAAAAACAATGAAAAAAAGTATGCTTTTTTTAGGTGCGATTGCTATGAGTATGATGGCCTTTGCACAACAAGAAACGCTGATGACGATTAATGGCAAATCCGTCAGCGCAGAGGAGTTTTTGTACATTTACGAGAAGAACAACCAAGCCGGCGCCGTGGATCCTAAAACCATGGACGAGTATTTGGACATGTTCATCAATTTCAAGTTGAAAGTAGCAGAGGCAGAAAGTCAAGGCATTGACACGACTGAGGCTTTCAAGAAAGAGTTGAAAGGCTATCGTGCACAAGCTACGCCTAAATACTTGCAAGACGAAGCAGCGATGGACAGTCTGATTGAGATGAGTTGGCGCCACATGTCAAAAGACCGCCGTGCCGCTCACATCGCCATCCAATGTCCATTGAACGCAGACAGCGCGACCGAAGCCGAGGCATTAGCAAAGATTAACGAGGCCCGCGAACGCGTGACAATCGGCAAAAGCGTAATGAAAGGAAAAGGCAAGAAAGCTAAACTGGTACGCGAAAAAGTAGAACCTTTTGACGCTGTAGCACGCGAAGTAAGTACCGATCCAGGCGTACAAGAAACCGGTGGAGAATTAGGCTGGATTACTCCATTCCGTTATGTTTATCCGTTAGAAGAGGCTGTTTACAACACGCCAGTTGGTGAAATAAGCGAGGTTTTCCGCACACAATACGGATTCCACATCGTTTTAGTGGAAGAAGAGATAGATCATATCGATGTGAAAGCCCGTCATATCATGAAGATGGTGCCACGCGGCGATGCTTCAACCGATAGCCTCGATGCGGCCAAGAAAGCAGAGATAGATGCTATTCGTGCAGAATTGACGGCTGAAAACTTTGCAGAAGTAGCCCAACGCGAGTCGGAAGATCGCGGTAGCAGTATGCGTGGCGGCGACTTAGGCTGGTTCGGAAAAGGAATGATGGTTAAGCCATTTGAGGATGCTACTTTCTCCATGGAAGTAGGCGCTATCAGCGAGCCGATTCGTACAGCCTACGGCTGGCATATCATCTATAAAGAAGGCGAACGCGGCATTCAACCGCTTGATAGTATTCGTCCGCAAGTGCAGCGTCAAGTTATGCGTGACGATCGCGCACACGAAGCCGACAAGAGCTTCATCCGTAAGACTCGCGCAGAATACAACCTGCCAGCAGAGATGAGCGATGCTGATGTGAAAGCTTTTGCAGACGAGCATCTTGAGGAGAAATATCCGGAATTGAAGAATTTAGTGCAAGAATATCATGACGGTATTCTGCTGTTTGAAGTATCGCTTCGTGAAGTTTGGGACAAAGCGGCCAAAGATACCGCAGGCTTAGAGGCTTATTTCAAAGCTCATCAGAAAGAATATACCTGGGAGAAACCGCGCTGGAAAGGCTATTTGATCCAAGCCAAGGACAAGAGCAGCATGAAGGCTGCAAAAGCCATTATCAAGAGTGCTGACAAAGATTCGATTCAAAGTTATATCGCACACCGCGTAAATACCGACAGCGTAACTTATGTCAAAGTGCAACACGGTCTATGGGAGCAAGGCAAGAATCCTGCAGTAGATAAATTCTGCCTCAAGGACAAAGCCGCTGAGTTTACGCCAAGCGAGGCTCTGCCTATCGTAGAAGGTGTGGGGAAAACACTCAAAGCACCTGCTTCATGGGAAGACGAGAAAGGCAAAGTGACGACCGACTATCAGGATTATCTAGAGGCTGAGTGGATTAAAGTACTTCGCGCTAAATACCCCGTGGAAGTAAACCAAGAGGTTTGGACGCAAATCAAGAAATAATTGAAATACTGGCGTTACATAGTAGTTGTGGCTAGTTGCTTATTGCTTTTGGCAATGAGTTATGTTTGGCGTGTTCGTTGGGATATGACCGACGACAAGCACTATAGCCTCAGCGAAGCCAGTAAAACCCTACTCAAGCAAACCGACGAGCCGATAAAAGTAACCCTTCTTTTGAACGGCGACCTGAACGCAGGATTCCAACGCCTGAAGAAAGCGACAGAGGAAATCAGCGACGAGATGAAAGTCTTCGGCGATATGAGACTAAAGCATGAAGATTTGACATTTGACAGCATTTCCTCTATTGGACTACAGCCAATCATCATCCACGAACGGGCACAAAATGGCAAAACCGCACAGACGACCGTTTATCCTTACGCCATTATGGAGTATAAGGGGAAACGAGCTGTGGTGACGCTTCTAAAGAACACCCGTGGGTTAAGCGGCGAAGAGAACCTGAATGCCAGTATTGAGCAATTAGAGTTTGCCTTCATGGAAGCTTTGCATCTGCTTCAACAGGAAGAGACTCCTCGCGTGGCGATTTTAGAAGGTCATGGAGAACCTGACGAGGCACATACATATGATTTGATGAGCGCGCTGAGCCGGTATTTCCAAGTAGATCGCGGGAGTATAGTCGAGAGTCGAGAGTCGAGAGTCGAGAGTCATATTCTAGATGGGTACAAAGCAATATTGGTGGTTGATCCGCAAGAGCCGTTTAGCGAACAAGAGCGGTTTGTAATCGATCAATATATCATGCGTGGCGGAGCAATACTATGGGCGCTTAATGGCGTGCGTTTCAGCGAACAAGTGCTGCAGAGCGACGGTTTTACGCCTATATTATCGTTAGAATTGGGATTGACGGAGATGCTCTATAGATACGGTATTCGCGTGAATCCTGCGTTGGTTCAAGATATACAATGCCTACCGATACCCGTGAACGTCAGCAGCGACCCGCAGCAACCGAATCTGCAACCGATGCCGTGGACCTATGCTCCTTTGTTACTAACGAGCGAAGGAAGTCCGATAACCCGAAGTCTTGGGCAGGTAATGAGTACTTTTGTCAGTCCTTTAGATGCTGTTGGCGGCGAAGATGGGATAGAAAAACGGATTTTGCTCGCTACAAGTACGGCAAGTCGTGTAACAGCCACACCGGGCGAAGTGAACTTAAATGACATGAATCCTGAGATGAGTGATTTTAAGTATCAGTATATTCCGGTAGCGGTATCTATGGAAGGAGAATTTAATAGTGCTTTTGCTCATCGGATGATTCCTGACGGCGTAGAAACAAACGAACCGATACGCAAAACCAGCGTTAAGACACGTCAAGTGATAATTGGAAGCGGGAGTGTGCTATTAAATGAAGTGCAGAAAGGCCAAGCACTACCTATGGGCTACGACAGATATAGCGGAATGCAATTCAGCAACCGTGATTTTGTAGCCAATGCCGTATTATGGCTGACAGACAGCGAAGGATTAATCAGTCTACGCGAGAAGAATGTCGCTCTGCGCTTGCTAAACGACAAGCGGGCACATGAAGAACGGCTAAAAGTGCAATTAGTCAGCACCATCAGTCCTGTTGCTATTTTGGCGCTGATAGGTGGCTTAGTTGTGATTATTAGAAAACGAAAATATGCGAAGTAAATCATTTTTTATTCTGGTTATTTGCTCATTGTTCTGTATGATGAGCCAGGCACAGGAGTTGCTTAACTATCCGTTAGACACAGTGAACGGAGAAGAAGTGTACAAATACGAAGTAGAGAAAAGTATCGGTTTGTACCGTATTGGTGTTAACTTCAACGTGGCTCAGAGCGAGATTATCCGTTTGAATCCCCAATTGCGTGAACGCGGTCTGCACTACGCGGAGATTATTTTAATTCCAACAGGCCGTCCCGTTATTATTGAATCCAAGCCGAAGGTGGTAGAAACGATTATCACGGAAACCGTTGTTATTCAGCCTGTTGATACAGTTTCTAAAGAAGTTGCAGTTTATGCAGACGCTGTAGCAACCGTTGACACAATCGTTCCCGAAGCGGAAACGCGTCATGTTGTAGAATTAGCACTTATGCTGCCTTTTGAAAGCCAGCAGACGAAACGTAGCGGAAATGCCGAGCGGATGTTGGAATTCTATCAAGGAAGCATACTGGCATTACGTGACTTGCAAAACGACAGCACACTTTATCGTTTGCGTGTCTATGACACAGAACGCAGCGAACGTCGTGTGAAAGAATTATGCGACAGCACCGAATTAAACAACGTAAAAGGTATTTTAGGTTTAATCTACCCTATTCAGATTGAGCGAATGGCGGAATGGTGTGAAGTACATAACGTACCGCTGTTGTTGCCGTTTAGCGATGATGTGGATTTGACGACTCACTCGCAGGTTTTGCAGTTCAATTCGACCGATTCCCAAGAAGCGGACAGTTTATGCGAATGGATGTTAACGCAAGACAGCACAGCTCATTTTGTAGCCATTGAAGTGCGCGAAGCTGATTTGGCATCATCCATAAGAATTCTGCGGAAACAGATGCGTGCGAAGAAGATTAGTTATACCGGTTTAGCGCTTCGCGATTTGATGGTAGATTCCTGCGCATACGCTTTGGATGCTACGAAAGAGAATATTATTGTATTGCATTCTGACAGATTCCAGAACGTACGAATGCTCATTCCTCATCTGGAGAAATTACAGAAAGAGGGTTATAAAATCCGTATCGTAAGTCAGTATAGCTGGCAGAAAGAGAATCTTAGCCTGCCGCAAGTCTATACATCTATGTTTACAAGCCAAGTAAACCGCGAAGCATATGATAAATTATGGTCAGAAAGTTTCATTGGCGGCCATGTAAGTGAGACTCCGCGTTATGATTTGCTGGGTTATGATTTGATGCAAACTTTAGTTGGCTGGTTAGCCGGTGCACAAGAGCATCAAGGTTTGCAATCCGATATCAAATGGCATCAAGTTAATGCAAAAGGCTGGCAAAACAGTTGCGTAAAAGTTATTACATATTAAGTTTTGTTTTTTGTTCCTTATTTCTTGTTCAAACGCAGGCTCAGCCTCGTTTGCGGAATCCGGAATATTGGATAGGTGCTCATGGCGGCGTGAGTGCGAGTTCGGTTATTTTTGTGCCGACTCAACCATACATGACGCCAATAACTGATGCCTGTGTGCTTGGCGGAAACGGAGGTTTGGCATTCCGTTATGCCGGACATAAGTATTGCGCTTTTCAGATTGAGTTGAACTATCAGCATCGAGGATGGGCGACCAATAATGCAGGCGAAAAAACGATTCATAGTTTGCATTATTTTGAAGTTCCTATCTTCATGAATCTGAATTTCGGCAACGATATATGCCGTTGGATTTTCAACCTCGGTCCACAACTCGGCTATTGTGTTTCGGACGAGACACAAAGCATCGACAAGCCATTTGACTGGGGATTAGCGGCAGGCACAGGTTTCTATGTCCGTACAAAGTATGCCGGAGTATATGAATTGGAAGTTCGATTTGACTATTCGTTCGGCGGCGTTTTCGGAACAAGCGTAACAGATCCATTGAGTATGGCAAGTCCAATAGATTTGAGTCTTAATTTAGGTTGGTATTTCCCCATTGTAAAAGACGACCAGGCAAAAATGGAGCGGATGAGAGAGAAAGCACGCAAGAAAAAAGCCAAAGAAGCCGAAAAACAGCAAAAAGAATTAGAACGCGAATATCAGATATACTAATATATGAAAACAAATTACGAAGTAAGGTATGCGTCAAACCCGACAGACGCAAAGAGCTATGACACGACACGCTTGCGGAAAGACTTTTTGATTGAACGCGTGTTTGCGAAAAATGAAGTGAACATGGTTTACTCGATGTATGACCGTATGATTGTCGGAGGTGCTATGCCCGTTGGAGAAACACTTTTGCTGGAAGCGATCGATCCTCTGAAAGCACCGCATTTTTTGACCCGACGCGAGATAGGCATCTTTAATGTAGGCGGAAAAGGACGTGTTATTGCCGGCGATGAGGTTTTTGAATTAGATTACAAAGAGGCCTTGTATCTTGGTCGCGGCGATAGAGACGTAAAATTCGAAAGTATTGATGCCAATAAGCCAGCGCTGTTCTATTTCAATTCGACAACGGCTCATTGTGCTTATCCAAATAAGAAAATAACAAAAGCCGATGCCGTTGTTGCGCATATGGGAAGTTTAGAGATGAGCAACGAACGCGATATCAACAAGATGCTGGTGAATCAAGTTCTGCCGACTTGCCAATTGCAGATGGGCATGACTGAATTAGCGCCAGGAAGTGTGTGGAATACCATGCCGGCTCATGTTCACAGCCGCCGAATGGAAGCGTATTTCTACTTTGAAGTTCCGGAAGATCAGGCTGTTTGCCATTTTATGGGTGAAGTAGAAGAGACTCGCCACATCTGGATGAAAGGCAATCAAGCGGTTCTTTCTCCAGAATGGTCGATTCATTCTGCAGCAGCCACACACAACTATACTTTCATTTGGGGAATGGGTGGTGAAAACTTGGACTACGGAGATCAGGATTTCAGCAAAATCACAGATTTAAAATAATATGGCTAATCTATTTTCATTGGAAGGCAAAAATGCTTGGGTGACCGGCGGTTGTTACGGTATCGGTTTTGCGATTGCAAAAGCGTTCGTGCAAGCGGGTGCGAAGAATATCATTTTCAATGCCCGGAGTCAGGAAGCCATCGATAAAGCCTATGATTTATATCATGCCGAAGGCATTAAGAATGCGCATGGCTATGTTTGCGATGTAACGGATGAAACGGCAGTAAAAGCATTAGTGGAACAGATTCATCGAGAAGTCGGACAAATCGATATTTTGGTTAACAACGCCGGAATTATCAAACGCATTCCGATGCATGAGATGAAACGTGAAGAGTTCCAACAAGTTATCGATATTGATCTTGTTGCTCCGTATATCGTGAGTGCAGCAGTTTTGCCGGAAATGATGGAACGTCGCGAAGGGAAAATTATCAATATCTGTTCGATGATGAGCGAATTGGGCCGTGAAACCGTTAGCGCTTATGCAGCTGCGAAAGGCGGTTTGAAAATGCTGACACGAAATATTTGCTCGGAATACGGCGAGTATAACATCCAATGTAACGGTCTTGGTCCAGGTTATATTGCCACTCCTCAGACAGCGCCACTTCGCGAGCCTCAGGCAGACGGGAGCAAACATCCGTTTGATGCCTTTATATGCGCAAAGACGCCAGCCGGCAGATGGTTAGAGCCGGATGAATTAGGTGCTCCTGCGGTATTTTTGGCAAGTCACGCTTCGGATGCCGTGAACGGACAGATATTATATGTGGATGGAGGAATATTGGCATACATCGGCAAACAGCCGAAGTGAAAAATGTTCAATTTTTCCGCATTTTAGGCAGGTAATAACCAGGTAATGATAAGGTAATGACACCGTAATTAACAGGTAAATGAAAAATGTTCTATTTTTCCTAATAGCACTCCTTAGTTTGACGAGTTGTCAAAGAGACGTGCAGCAAAAAGTATATGGCCGTTTTGTTCCAGAACGAAAGGATGATTTTGCGTGGGAAAATGAATATGCGGCCTATCGTTTTTACGGACCGGCATTAAAACCGGAAAATCCGTCAAATGGTGTGGATATTTTTATGAAAAATACGCCGGCTTTTGTGCTGGATACGTTCTTTTATAACTATGTCAACTTCAAAATTCCTTATCACGTGCAACACGGAATAGGTTTTGACGGTTATAAAGTAGCGCATACAACCGGTTGTGGCGGCTTGGCGATTGTAGTAAATGATTCGCTGTATGTAGGCGATCAGTTTGACAGCTGGCAGATTTTGGAACAAACACCTAACAAATTGGTATTCCGTCTTCATTATGACAGCCTGAATATTGCGGGAAATATATTTAGCGAAGATTTGACGGTTACCTCTTGTGCCAAGAAAATACTGAATAAAGCAGAATTGGTATTGACTCCTCGCGAGGAATGTTCGCTTTCTTCTATGCGCGTGGGAGCAGGTTTATACTTGCATGACAGTATTGGAGCATATCGTTTTTTGACGGAAGAGAATGCGGTTGTTTACACAGAGACAGCATTAAGCGATCCGGGAGCCGTGCGGTTAAATAAGAAATGGTATGACAATACCGATTTGGGAAAGACGCATGAGGCAATTGTTGTTCCCGGTTCGACGCCAAGCATTATTTGCAATACCGCAGTTGCCTTGACGGATTACACTCCAGGCGAGAAATTGACATATTGGTTCGGCGGCTGTTGGAACCGATGGAGTGATGGCAAACACTCGTTCCCAACAGAGGAATCGTGGATTGAAGCGATAAGAAAAGAAGTGAGAAAGTTATGACGTATTTGATTATTCGTTTGGCGACAATCGGCAATGTAGCGATGACAGTTCCTGTTGTGGCTTCGCTGAGCAAGCGCTATCCGAATGACCGATTTATCATAGCAAGCAAGAAATCATTGGCCGCGATGTTTTCAAGCATGCCTAATGTGGAGTTTTGCGAAGTAGACAATCACTTAGGTTGGAAGGGCGTTTTCGCTGCATGGCGGCAATGGAAAGATGAGGTTGATGCGGTTATTGACATACAACGTGTGCTACGAACCAATATATTTGATTTATTGATGCGATTTAGCGGCAAGCGCGTGACACGAGTGCATTACGGACGATTGCATAAGCATTTAATCACGGTTTGGGGAATCGGTAAAAAACAGCTACCTTCAGAGTTCGAACGCTACGCGGATGCTTTTCGGAGGGCAGGATTAGAAACAGACAACTCATTTGACGCCTTACCGATAAATAAAGAGGCAAAAGCCCAAGTAGAGAACCGTTTCGGGAAGAAAAAAGGACGTTGGATAGGACTCGCTCCTTTTGCCAAATCACGTTCGAACATGCTGCCTTACCGCGAGACAAAGGATATTATCGAACGATTAAGCAAAGACAAACAAACACGAATCTTTTTATTCGGAGCAGGAGATATAGAATGTGAGATGTTGCGCCAGTGGGCAAGCGTTTTTCCTCGTACAGAGAGTGTTGCAGGAAGTTTGCGATTAGAGGAAGAACTAGAGTTAATGCGCATGCTAGACATAATGATTTGTATGGATAGCGCCAACCAACATTTGTCAAGTTTGGTCGGTTTGCGCGCAATCAGCATATGGTGCGCAACCCATCCGATGATAGGTTTTGCAGGCTGGAAACAACGGCCAGAAGATATTATCCAACGCCATGATTTACGTTGCCGCCCCTGCACATGCCACGGAACCAATTATTGCCGCTATGGCAATTACGCATGCAGACAAATAGAAGCAGAAACAATATTACAACAGATATGAGCAAAATTATTTCATTAGCAAACCAAAAAGGAGGCGTAGGCAAGACAACGACCTCCATTAACCTAGCAGCCGCATTAGCAAAATGCGGTAAACATGTGCTACTTATTGATGCAGACCCGCAAGCAAACACCTCTTCCGGTTTAGGAGTTGAGATTAGCGCTTTGGACAGCACGATTTACGAGTGCTTGGTAAATGGCATCGATCCGCATACAGCGATTGTTAAAACAGGCACCAAGAACTTAAGTATGATTCCAAGTCACATCGATTTGGTCGGTGCGGAAATTGAGATGTTGAATATGGAACATCGGGAACAATTGATGAAAAAAGTACTGGAACAAGTTCGCGATGAGTTCGATTACATCCTTATTGACTGCAGCCCGTCATTGGGTTTGATTACCGTCAACGCGTTGACAGCAAGTGATAGTGTAATCATTCCTGTCCAATGTGAGTTCTTTGCGCTGGAAGGCATAGCCAAGTTACTGAATACGATTAAAATCATCAAGTCAAAACTCAATCCTGCCTTGAAGATTGAAGGTTTCTTACTGACGATGTTCGACAACCGCCTCCGTTTAAGCAATCAAGTGTACGAAGAGGTGAAGCGCCACTTCGGCGACTTGGTATTCAATACCATTATTGCGCGTAATGTCCGTTTGAGTGAAGCACCTTCGCACGGCGTATCAGTACTTGAATACGACCCAAGTTCACGTGGAGCAAAGCAATATACGGCGCTAGCGAAGGAACTTATCGCACGCAACAAGTAGTTATGAATTAGAAGATTAGAGATATGAAAAAAACAGGATTAGGACGAGGATTAGATGCATTAATTGACACCTCGCATGTAGATACCAACGGAGGTAGTTCCATCTCAGAAATCGCTATTAGTGCGATAGTAGCTAACCCCGATCAGCCACGCCGTTCTTTCGACGAGGAGGCGATGCAGGAATTGGCAGATTCGATTCGCGAGCACGGTGTCATTTCTCCTATTACTCTTCGCGATAACGGAGATGGCACATATATGATTATTGCCGGAGAACGCCGTTTCCGAGCCAGTAAAATGGCCGGTTTGGAACGCATTCCTGCATATATCCGCACAGCGAAAGATGAGCAGGTGATGGAATGGGCCCTGATTGAAAATATTCAACGCGAGGATTTGGACGCCATAGAAATTGCCTTGGCATATCAACGGCTGATGGATGATTATAATTTGACTCAAGAGCGGATGTCAGAGCGTGTCGGTAAAAAACGCGCAACGGTAGCCAACTATCTCCGTCTATTGAAATTGCCCGCAGAGATACAAGTAGGAATCAAGGAGCGGAAAATAGAAATGGGACATGCTCGTGCCATTTTAGGATGCCCGTCTACAGAACGTCAACTGATGCTGTATCAACGTATTCTGCGAGAAGGGTTATCCGTTCGCAAAGTAGAAGAATTGGCACAAGCATCGAAAGAAGACACTAAGAAGCAAAAACTAAAAGCCAATAATCCTTACGCAGACTTGGAAAAAGAATTGCGTATCTCATCCGGCCTTAAAGTTAAGATTCAGGAGAATAAACTAATAATTGCTTTTTCCACCGAAGAGGAATTAGTGCGTATAGCTCAAAAATTAGTTTGAGACATTGGTTATACATAGTGCTTATGATGCTTCCGCTGCGCTTATGGGCGCAACAGGATAGCATTTATTTCCACCCGGACACCACTACTTCGGCACAGGAAGACTATCGCTATTATGTCGATTTAACCAAAAAGCCGGATGCCATTAAAGCCGTATGGTTAGGCACAATCTTGCCCGGAGCGGGACAGATTTACAATGGCTCGTATTGGAAATTGCCTATCGTCTACGGTTCATTCATGGGATGCGGATATGCAATTATGTATATGCAAAACCGCTATAGCGGCTATAAGATGGCCTATCTGGACTTGTATAACGATAACTTAGCGGATGCTGTAAGCGAAGATCCAAGTAAAAGTTATATTGCCGTGATACCAGATGGTTATGATTTAGCGCGCGTAGGAGGCGTAAGCAACTGGCTGAACACGTTAAAGAACAGACAGAGCATTTTTAGACGTTATCGTGATTACTCGATATTAGCCGCTGTGGTAGTATACGCATTAAGCTTAATAGATGCCTACGTAGATGCACAATTGTATGATTTCGACATATCGCCTGACTTGACTCTTAATATAGAGCCACAGATTTATTATGACGTTCAGCACCAACGGAGTGCGGAAATTAAATTAGCAATACAATTTTGAAAAAGTATTTTTTGATATTATTTGTCTTGTGTATAGCCATTTTTGCTAATGCACAAGAAGCAGATAACCTAGTGAAACCTGATAATCCAGGTATCTTAAAGACGGATAGCCTGGTTATCCAAGATACCATTGTGCCGATTATACCGTTCTATCAATTATGGAATGATAGTGATTTAACGGACATTGAGATGCGGGCATTAGACTGGAGTCTGCAATGGTTAGACACCACCGATTGTATCGCCATGCACGACACCACTACTCTACCCGACTCTGTCTATAAAGCTCGATTGCAAGCGTTGCCTTGTGTGATTGAGTTACCCTACAATGAGCGTGTGCGCGCATTTATACTTCGATATGTCAAACGCAGTCCGAAACAAGTGGCACGATTAATGCGCATGAGCGAATATTATTTCCCCATTTTTGAGGAAGCTCTCGGACGATATGGCTTACCTTACGAACTAAAATATGTTCCTATTATTGAGTCAGCGTTAAATCCCATGGCTCATTCACATGCAGGGGCTGCCGGACTTTGGCAGTTCATGCCAGGGACAGGTAAGTTATTCGGTTTAGAGATTAATTCTTTGGTTGACGAAAGAATGGATCCACTCAAATCAACTGAAGCTGCATGTAGATTCCTAAGCAGTATGTATAATGTATATCAAGACTGGAATCTTGTGATTGCTGCTTATAATTGCGGTAGCGGAAATGTTAATAAAGCCATAAGAAGAGCTGAGGGGAAACGCGATTTCTGGTCTATTTACCCGTATTTACCAAGAGAGACAAGGAATTATGTGCCTATTTTCATTGCCGCCAACTATGCCATGAATTATGGACAAGAACACGGTATATGCAAGGCTCCAATTGAGAAAATCATGATTACAGACACTATCTGTACAACACAGCGGATGCATTTACAGCAAGTGAGTGATAATTTAGCGATTCCAATGGAAGAACTCCGTCGATTAAACCCGCAGTATTCTCGAGATATCGTACCAGGAGGTAATGCCTATTCGTTATGTTTGCCTGCAGATAAAATAGGTTTGTTCATTGATAAAGAAGAGAGTATTTTAGCATACAAAGCAGATAGTCTGATTAACAATCGCCGTGCTGAAATTGATTTGGCGAAAGTGACTTCTATTAATGGAGCCTATCGCGTCAACGGTGTCACTTATTACACGATTAAGAACGGCGATAGCCTCAGCACAATAGCAAAAAAGTTTCATTGTACGGTAAAACAACTCAAGCAATGGAACGGGTTGACAAATGACACCATCCGTGCAGGAAAGAAACTGAAAATCTGTAAGTAATGGCAGAGGTTGAAAAAATTTATTATTCGCTTCGCGAAACAGAATTGGAAACAGGCATTCCTGCTTCCACGTTGCGCTATTGGGAAAAACAATTTGAAGAGTTGAACCCACGAAAAGACGGGCATGGAAACCGTTACTATACGCGTGACGAGCAAGAACTGATTAAGCGCATAAAATACATTCGTGATGAACTGAAAATCACACGAATTGAGGCTATCCGCAAAGAGTTAAAAGGCAACAGCAAACGTTCTGACGAACGGCAGGCAGCTTTGGATATCCTGTTACGCGTGAAAGAAGAGTTATGTGAAATTCGCAAAATGATTAAACAATGAAGATAGATTGGAAGAAAATAGTGCCATATTTAATAGCATTAGTCGTTTTTATCGGTTTTGCATTAGTTTATTGTAGTCCTATTTTAGAGGGCAAAGTGCTTCAAGCCGGCGACACTATGAATTGGAAAGGTGCGGCAAATGAAGCAACTGAATACTACAAAGCTACAGGAGAAACGAGTTGGTGGACGAATTCCATGTTTGGTGGGATGCCAACATATCAGATAACAGGTAAATTGCCATCAAACAACATTCGGATCTTCCTTGAAAAAATCACCCATTTAGGATTCGCAGGAGATTGGCAAGTAGTTGGGCTTATTTGCGGTTATCTGCTTGGATTTTTCTTAATGCTAATATGCTTTGGCGTAAATCCTTGGTTATCTATATTAGGAGCATTTGCTCTTACCTTATCATCGTACTTCCTATTAATTATCCCGGCAGGACATATTACTAAAGCAATGGCGCTTGGCGCGTTAGCTCCATTTGTAGGTGGTATATATGCTATTTTCCGCAAAAAATATTTTCTTGGAATACCTTTAGTTCTTATTTATGGATTTATTAGTCTTACTGTACATCCACAAATGACTTATTATGTGGCACTTTTAATCGGAACCATGCTGATTGCGGAATGTTACACATATATCAAGAATAAAGAATTTAAGTCATTAAGTATTAATATCGGTATTCTGATAGTTTGTATCCTACTAATCTTTGGGACAAAATGGAGTTGGATGGAGATGAACCAATCCTACCTCAAAGAGACCATGCGTGGCGGACATAGTGAGTTAACCAAACAAAACCAAGATGCACCAGCAGCAGGTCTGGATTTGAAATATGCAACCGATTGGAGCTACGGCAAAGGAGAAACAATGACACTTTTGATTCCGAACTGGGAAGGCGGTGCAAGTGGTTATAATGTAGGCAAAGACTCTGAACTATGCAAAACTATGCGCAAGCAAGGAATCTCTAAACGCGATGCAGAACAGTTCTGCGAACATGCGCCTACTTATCGTGGAGAAAAAATGTTTACCAGCGGAGCAGTCTATGTCGGCGCAATTGTTTGCTTCTTGTTTGTCTTAGGATTACTAATTGTGCCTGGTCCATATAAATGGGCATTACTCTTTGCTACATTAATGTCGATTTTCCTCGCTTGGGGAAAAAATATGATGTGGTTAACTGAGTTTTTCTTCAATCATTTCCCGATGTACAACAAATTCCGAGCAGTTGAATCTATCTTAATAGTAGCAGAAATCACAATGCCTTTATTAGGATTCCTCGGATTGCAGAAAATTGTCAATGGAGAGATCGAATGGAAAAAACTGCGCAACAGTCTATTTATTTCAGGTGGGGTTGTCGGGGTTTTATGCTTATTATGTGCTGTTTTTGTCGGAAATTTGGATATGACGAGCAGTTATGATGCACAATGGAAAAGCCAAGTTCCACAATGGCTATATGATGCTATCTTAGATCAACGTGTTGCAATGGCGAAAGCGGATGCATGGAGATCACTTCTCTTTGTCGCATTAGGATTTGCTCTAACTTTCTGGTATGCATGGCAACGCAATAAAGAAAATAAGCCCACATATGCATATATTCTCTATGCCGGATTGGCCGTTTTAATCTTGGCAGATATGGTTCCTGTCGACAAGCGATTCTTTAACAACGACAATTTTGTCAAAGTTAAAGATAGCGAAGCGGCTTTCCGAATACAGCCTTGGGAAGAACAGATTTTACAAGACAAAAGTCTCGATTATCGTGTATTAAATCTGAATACGAATACGTTCAATGACGCACGAACAAGCTATAGACTCAAATCTATTGGAGGTTATTCAGCTGTGAAACTGCGCAGATACCAGGATTTGATTGATGAGCATATCAGCAAAATGAATTGGAATGTGCTCAATATGCTCAACACGAAATATATCGTTACGCAACGTGGCGTGATTCAGAACCCAGATGCAATGGGAAATGCGTGGTTTGTAAATGACGTGCAATTTGTGCCAACTCCGGATGATGAAAGTGCTGCGCTCAACACACTTGACTTGCACAAAACGGCAGTTGCAGATGAAAAGTTCCGAAATGCTCTAACTTGCGAAGCACAGCCAAATGAGAACGACAAGATAACATTAACTGAATATAAGCCCAATAAACTAACATACGCAGCTAATACGTCAAATAATCGCATAGCTGTCTTCTCTGAGATATATTACCCGGAAGGATGGCATATCTATGTTGATAACGATGAAATCAGTTTAGGCCGTGTCAATTATGTACTTCGTGCAACCGTTATCCCGGCCGGCGAACATACAGTAACCATGAAATTCATTCCGAGTGCACTAAAAACAGATAAATGGTGTTTTGCACTCGTTATTTTCATCATTATTCTTTCTTTAGGATGTCTTAGTTCTCCATTATGGCTATCCAAGCAATCCTTTGGTAACATTTTTGCGAAAAAGGACTAATTTCCATCCTTTTAGAAATTGCCCCTGACAAATATAACCGGCAAGCAAAACCAACGTTCCTGCCCATTTAACTGCCTCCTTTGCGAGGCGGTTAATGTATTTGCCATATCCTATTGCCATGGTTCGTTGACGCTCGCTTAGACCGATTTGGTAAGTTAGACGGTCAAAATAATCCTTCTCTAATTTCTTTTGTGGAATAATATGGTGAAGGATCATATTTGGCAAATACACATACTGCATCCCATGAGCTTTCATTTTATCAAAGATATCCTTTTCCTCCGAACCCATAAGTCCATCACCTTTACGCCCTAAATCGGTATTAAAAAGTCCGACTTTTTTGAATACTTCTGCCCGATAAGCCGCATTACCGCCTCCCGGATAACGATCACCAGGAAATTTACGCACCTCGTCTCCAAAATACAAATATCCGCACAGCAATTCTTTCGTATATCGTGTCATCCACTTGGGTTCTGCGGTCTCATACGATGGAATAATCGGTCCACCTACTGCACTTATCTCTGGATGTGCCGACATATATTCTGTTATCGTTCGTAAATACGGCGGATCGATGAGAGCGTCATCATCTATATACACATAAATGTTACCTCTTGCTTCCTTAATACCTTTATTGCGCGCAGCAGAAAGGCCTTGCTCATGTTCTAAGGTATAGCGGAATCGAACATCCGGATGAGCCTCAGCAAACGTTTCACATACCGCGCGTGTATTATCTGTACAATTATTATCAACCAAGAGAATCTCATATTCATTCTTGGCTAAATCATTGGTAGCAATACTCTCCAACAATGCTCCAATATACTTTGCCCGATTATATGTGCAAATGATGACTGTTAACATGATTATCAATTTTATCTACGATAGAATTTGTTATACATGCGCGCACATGATCAAAACACAAGACTAATATGCTATATAATAAGAATAGTATTGTTAAAAGTGACCAAGCGACAAAAGGGCTATATGAATCATATAACGTTATAAGAGAATGATTCCAATCGTTGCTTATCCATACACTCGTATGAATAAAATAAATGGCAAACACTCCATTAGCCAGCCAATTGATAGAACGGCTCTTAAAATGAATAGTGGTAAAGAACAAGAATATAGCTATCGAGTTAAACATAGACCATGGATTGTTATTATTGAAAAAAGTTAATGATTTGACAAAATGAAAATATTCATCATTAGCAATCCACACAATAGCATACAACGCAACACCCACAA
>JAFYZR010000140.1 GCA_017557345.1 Paludibacteraceae bacterium
TGACAGTGTAGACAGTTCCGTGGATCTCGCGTTCCACACGAATCTCCGGGATCCAGTAAGCCGAAAGATTCTTTACTGTGATGTGACCGGCTTCGTCGATTTTTGTTTCTCTCATTTTGGCTGTTCTCCTTTTTCTATTTCTCCGGACAAAAAGAGCCGGGTCACATAGAAACGCACCGATAGACGAACCCGGAGAGTCCGCCTTGATCGATATGTGTCTATGTAACCCGGCAGTCAAACAGCCGGTAGCTGCCCTAATGCAGCTTACTGTATCTATCCTATCCGACAGATACTCTATATAAGCCGAGAACTCACCCTGTTCCGGGAAGAGAACCGGCAACGAATCGGGGTGAACCCGATTCCCCCAAGATCCTTTTCAGGACCGATACAAATATACCAATGCAGTTTTGAACTGTCAATATGTCTGAATACTGTTGACGGTTTCAGGCGTCAACGTCCTGCTTTGCCAACCTTTCAGTACTTGGCAAGCAGGGCATACTCGTAAGAGTATGCAGATTTTCGTCTGGAACCGTCATCGCCTCGGTAACTGGCGAGCAGTGTACCGATGGACGGTTCCAGAACTTGGCGAGCAGTGTTCCGATCCGGATCGGAACCACTTTCGCCAAATCTGGCTTGTTGGGATAATCCCAAACCCTTATGATCGCACAAGTGCGAGCTGCGCGTTTTCACGCTTCCCAATAATCCCCTTTTCTAAGAAAATGATTATCCTTATTCAAAATCATTCTTCATTTTTGGAGTATTCATGGTTGTATAAGAGCGGAGTTTTGATATATTTCGAGGCAAACGAATAATATCTTAGTCAAATGCGTTCAGCCTCCTGAAAAGCCGTATTCTGCCCCGCTTTGCCGCGATTTGCCGGGCAGAAAAAGTTGTTAAGAATCTGTGACTCTGTCACGGAAAAAGCAAAATACGGCAAAATGCGGCAAGTCAATGCCGTCAATGGTAGTCAAATGGTAGTAAAACTGAGGGGTTCTTACTACCGTCGGGTAAAGGGGACAGTTGGGGAATAACTGGAATTCACTGCGTCAGTTTATCTACTGCTTCTTCCTGTGTCCCGACAAAAAACACGTCCTTGCCTTTGTTGCTTTCATAAATGAAGTCATGGAGAGGCTTGCTCGTGTAATGGGAATAGTCACCGTAGATAGCGATATGACCGCCATAATTGATGTACTTCTGCAATACTTCTCCGGCCAAACCGCTGCTGAGAATAAAGAAATCTTCAACGATCAGTTTCTTGCTGATAATGATATTCTTTGTACCAATATCATATTTGGCCGTCATCAATACATCCAAAGCAGATTGGGAATCAGTTATCACAATGTCATCGCTGTTTACGATGGCACAAGTTATCCCGTTCTTCTCGATTTGTGTTATTGTCATATTGATTCCTCTCCACAAAGTTGGAGTTGCCATGCCATCTCCGCTGCACACTCAAAAAAGGTATTTTATTATACCTCATTTCATCGGATTTTTCCACTATAAAAAATCGGCGCTCCGCAGATCGCGGAGCGCCTTGCGGTCATATGCTGTTTTGCTGAATGGGATTATATTAAAAATGACTCATTGACTGCTTACCAGGTCTATCCCAAATCAACAAAGAAGGTGTGGTGGAAATGTCAAAAATGTGGACATGAGTGGCAAGCGGTGATTGCATCCAGGGCAAAAGGAACCAAATGCCCATTGTGTAGCGGACATATTGTGCCGGGGAAAA
>JAFYZR010000141.1 GCA_017557345.1 Paludibacteraceae bacterium
CCGGTTGACTCATGGGTACAAAAACAGGCCTCATCCTCGCAAGAGGAGCTTTAACGCCAGTGGACGTTTGCGTATCGTGGCAGCCATAAGCGTGATATATAAGGGTTTACGATCCCTTTGGGCAGACAGGCTTTTTTCTTTTTCGCGGAAGAGTAAAATCTAAATTAAAAAATGATTTTACTACAAGTAAGCATGAGCATTATTATGTACGCAGTAGTAGGCCTCGCAGTAGGCGCCGGTATCGGCGTGCTGCTTGCTACAACAATTATGCGTAAAGCTTTGACTAGAAAAAGCAACCAATTGCTTGAAGAAGCAAAAGAAAAAGGAGAAGTGATTAAGAAAGACAAAATTCTTCAAGCAAAAGAGAAGTTTCTCCAGATGAAATCGGACTATGAGAAAGAGACAAATGAGAAGAAACGCGAACTGCAAAAGGTGGAGTCAAGAGTTCAACAACAACAGCAGCAGGTTAACCAGCGAGCAGAGGAACTTAACCGTAAAGCTAACGAACTGAATCATCAACAACAGACACTGACAAACCAACAAGAAAATCTTACAAAACGCCAGGCCGAACTCGACAAGATTCAGGAAGAGCAAAAGAAGATGCTGGAGTCAATATCCGGTCTCACAGTCGCAGAAGCAAAGGAACAACTGAAGGAGGTGGTTAAAGACGAAGCTCGCGCAGAAGCAATGGTTCTAGCGAAAGAAATCGTCGAAGAAGCTAAGATGTCAGCAAACCAAGACGCTAAAAAGATTGTGCTCGAGACAATCCAAAGAACAGCATCAGAACACGCCATCGAGAACACCGTTTCAGTGTTTAACATTGAGAATGACGAGATTAAGGGTCGTATCATCGGTCGTGAAGGCCGTAACATCCGCGCCCTCGAGTCACTCACAGGCGTCGAAATCATCATCGACGACAGCCCTGACGCTATCCTACTCTCAGGTTTCGACCCGATTCGCCGTGAGATCGCACGTCTTTCACTTCAGAAACTCGTTACCGATGGCCGAATCCATCCGGCACGTATCGAGGAAGTTGTGAAAAAAGTTGAAAAACAAGTAGAACAGGAGATTATCGAGACAGGTAAACGCACTGTCATCGACCTCGGTATCCATAACCTCGCACCTGAGCTTATCAAGATGATTGGTAGAATGAAATATCGTTCATCATACGGTCAGAACTTGTTGCAGCACTCTATCGAGACCGCTAAACTTTGCGCCACAATGGCTGCAGAACTCGGTTTGAACCCGAAAGTGGCGAAACGCGCAGGTTTGTTGCACGATATCGGTAAGGTGGCCGACAACGAGGAAGAGCTTCCACACGCAATTCTCGGTATGAAGACCGCTGAGAAATACAAAGAAAAAGCCGATGTTTGCAACGCCATCGGTGCTCACCACGACGAGATTGAGATGGAATCACTCATTGCTCCTATCGTCCAGGTGTGCGACGCTATCTCAGGCGCACGTCCAGGCGCACGCCGTGAGGTTGTCGAGGCTTACATCCAGCGTCTGAACAAGCTCGAGAAGATGGCGATGTCATATCCGGGCGTCGTGAAGACCTATGCTATCCAAGCAGGCCGTGAGCTCCGCGTCATCGTGGGTGCCGACAAGGTCAGCGACCAGGAGGCTGACAGCATCGCATACGATCTCTCACGTCAGATTCAAACTGAAATGACGTACCCAGGACAAATCAAGATCACTGTCATCAGAGAGACTAGAGCGGTGCAATTTGCTAAATAAAAAAAGCGCCGCAGCATAAAAAAGTAGAGACGTCACAATGTGGCGTCTCTACATTGCTTTTATAAAATCAAAATTATTTTCTGATAACCAGTTTGCTTGATTTCTCAGTCTTGCCATTCACGATAAGGCTGTAGAAATAAATGCCGTCTGTGAGGTCGCTGACATTGAGACAGGCTTTGCCACTCATACCGCTGATAGCGTTTCTCATGACTTCCTGCCCCATCATGTTGTAAACTGCAATCTCAGCGTTGACATCTGCATTGAAGCTGTAGTCGAAATTGACGACATCGCTTGCCGGCATTGGATATGCGTTGCTGAACTCATCAATAGCACTGATACTCTCGACATCATCCAGCGTGTATTTGAAGATGACGTTGATGACAATAGCATTGTCCGGATCGCCTTCCTCATAGATGTAATATGTCATATTCTGCTCTTGCTCTAATACAGAAAGATAATCATCGGCAGTAAAATGTGCGCTGAAATCCAAAGTGTCATTTGCTGATATTGGTGTGGCTGGTGACACGTAAACTGTTGGCATGAAACATGCGCCGAAGCAGAAATCGTTAGTTGTTCCTGGAACGACATCGTTTTCGAGTTTTTCACAGATAAGAACTACATCTTCCTGAGCTATAACATAGAACTCCACTTGAAGCGGACCGCCAGGATAGCCCCATGATGAGGAACCATCGCCATAAATATAATAAGTGACGCCGCTTGTAACAACATTTAATGTCTCTTTCTCTTTGATTACATAGCTCTGTGCCGATAATGCAAACACGGAAAGAATTAATGATAATGTCAGTAATAATTTTTTCATACGTATTATTTTTTAAGGTTATTTAATAATATTTGCAATCATTTCATCACTTGCGATGTTCGGCATCGTGACTTTGAGTCTCGGTTCGACCTCCATGGCGCGTTTGATGGCAAACATGGCAGGTTCGTTGCGAGCCCAGCTACGACGTGCGATACCGTTGTTCACATCCCAGTGAAGCATGCAGTGTAAGCGTCTGTCAGCCTCTGGAGTGCCGTCAAGCACCATGCCAAAGCCTCCGTTGATGACTTCGCCCCAGCCTACGCCGCCGCCGTTGTGGATTGAAACCCATGTGGCACCACGGAATCCGTCGCCGATGACGTTCTGAACTGCCATATCTGCTGTGAAGCTCGAGCCGTCGTAGATGTTAGATGTCTCACGGAACGGTGAGTCGGTACCTGAGACATCGTGGTGGTCACGACCTAAAACAACCGGAGCTGTCAAACGGCCGTCAGCGATAGCTTTGTTAAACTCGGCAGCGATCTTGGTACGGCCTTCGCAGTCGGCGTAAAGAATACGAGCCTGTGAACCCACGACGAGGTGGTTGGCTTGTGCACCCTTGATCCACTGGATGTTATCGTGCATCTGCTGCTGAATTTCCTTTGGTGATGACTTGGCGATATCTTCCAAAACCTTGCATGCGATGTCGTCGGTGACCTGCAGATCCTCAGGTTTTCCTGATGTGCAGACCCAACGGAACGGACCGAAACCGTAGTCGAAATACATAGGTCCCATGATGTCCTGGACGTATGATGGATAACGGAACTTGCCGTCTTCTTTCAAGATATCTGCACCAGCGCGGCTGCTTTCGAGCAAGAATGCGTTGCCGTAGTCGAAGAAGTACATGCCTTTAGCAGTCAATTTATTGATAGCTGCCACGTGACGGCGCAATGAAGCGTAAACGGCCTCTTTGAACTTGGCCGGCTCTTCTGCCATCATCTTCTTTGACTCTTCCAAAGAATATCCGACAGGGTAGTAGCCGCCAGCAAATGGGTTGTGCAATGATGTCTGGTCGGAGCCAAGGTCAACCTGAATGCCTTTGTTTGCTGCATATTCCCAAAGATCGACGACATTGCCTTGATATGCGAATGAACGAGCAATCTTCTTTGCGCGGGCGTCGTTGACTTTCTCAAACAACTCGTCGAGGTTCTCGTGAATCTCATCGACCCAGCCTTGGTTGTAGCGTTTCTGCGCTGCTGCCGGGTTGATCTCAGCTGTGATTGACACCACGCCTGCGATGTTGCCAGCTTTTGGCTGAGCGCCTGACATACCACCGAGACCTGCTGTGATGAACAGCTTGCCTGCCGGTGTACCGCCTTGTTTACGCGATGCGTTCAAAACGGTGATTGTTGTGCCGTGGACGATACCTTGTGGTCCGATGTACATGTATGAACCAGCTGTCATCTGGCCGTATTGTGTTACTCCGAGTGCGTTGAAACGCTCCCAATCATCTGGTTTTGAATAGTTTGGAATCATCATACCGTTGGTAACGATGACGCGTGGAGCCTCTTTGTGTGATGGGAACAGTCCCATTGGGTGACCTGAATACATCACCAGAGTTTGCTCGTCGGTCATGTTGGCGAGATACTGCATCACGAGGCGATACTGTGCCCAGTTTTGGAAGATAGCACCATTGCCGCCGTAGATGATGAGCTCGTGCGGATGTTGCGCCACTGCAGGGTCCAAGTTGTTCTGAATCATCAGCATGATGGCAGCAGCCTGACGGCATTTTGCAGGATATTCGTCAATCGGGCGGGCGTACATCTTGTACGAAGGACGATAACGGTACATATAAATGCGGCCGTAAGTCTCAAGTTCATTATAAAACTCAGGAGCCAACTGTGCGTGAAGTCTCTCCGGGAAATAACGCAGAGCGTTCTTCAAAGCCAGTCTTTTCTGTTCTTTCGTCAAGATATCCTTACGTTTTGGAGCATGGTTGATGCTCTTGTCGTATTCTTTCACTTCTGGCAGCTGTTCTGGTATGCCAGCAAGTATTTCTTTTTGAAAATCATTCATTTAGCTATATTTTTTTGTATTAATTTCAACATTTTAAGTGTGCAAATTTAATAAATTTATATCTTTGCGCCATCAAATTAACAAAAAATGATTAAAAATAATTTTCTCAAGCTCATAATGACATTTGTCATACTATCATTTTTGACGAATGGTATTATTGCGCAAAACTTTGTTAATGAATCATTTGCAAATGAAATTGGAAAAAATTTCATATCAAATAAGATGGGAAAGGCGGATGTTAGCTTGAATCTTTTCCATACTGAAAACGGTGCTGACGGACAGCCGAATCTATATATTTTCAATGTTGAAGGAGGCGGTTTTGTTATAGTTTCGGCTTCGAAAAATGTTAAGCCTGTGCTTGCATATTCGTTAGAACATCGCTATATGGGCGATATCCCAGAGACTGCTTGGTATTTCATAAATAGTTATAGCAAAAATGTAGATTATTGCGATGAGCGTGGCATTTTGATGAACGCTGATGTGGAAGCTGAGTGGAGCTTGTTGGAAAACAATGAGTTACCAGCTACAAAAAACACCAGGACGGTGGTGCCTTTGATTCAAACTTTGTGGAATCAGGATTATCCTTATAACTATTATGCTCCTGAAACGTCTGGCGGTTGGTGGGGCGGTGGTCCGGGAGGCCATTGCTATGCAGGTTGCGTGGCCTGTGCTATGTCGCAGATTATGAAATACTGGAACCATCCGGTGCATGGACACGGCTCACATTCTTATACGCACGGCACATATGGGGTGCAGTCGGCAAATTTTGGCGAGACGACATATGATTGGGATATCATGCCAACTGCGCTAGGCTATGAAGTTGATGACGCGGCAAAAGCTGTAGCTTTGCTGATGTATCACTGTGGTGTTAGCGTCAATATGAATTTCGGTCCTGACGGTAGTGGTGCCTATTCTCCAGACGTTGAAACCGCTCTTCGCCAGTATTTCGGCTATTGTGCGGCATCTTATCAGGAGCGCAGCAAATACACGGAAGAAGAATGGATTGCTATGCTTAAAAGCGAGCTTGACAAGTCGCAACCGGTGTATTTTTCTGGTACTAGCGATTCGGGTGGCGGTCATGCCATAGTTTGTGACGGCTATGACAGCAACGACTATTTCCATTTTAACCTCGGATGGAGCGGCTCGGGCAACGATTATTACAGCATCAACGATGTGGCCGGTTATAATAACAACGAGGCTATCGTCATGAATATCGTTCCATTGGAGATTAACGCAGATGAAAACGCCATAATTTATGTGACTCCTGACGGCACCGGTGACGGCTCGTCGTGGGAGAATGCAACACATTATCTTGAATATACTAGCGCACGTGCCTCCGACGTCTCAACGATGGTATGGGTGAAGACTGGCACATATTACGGCGAGGAGAATAATAAAAACGGTGCTTTCTCAATTTACAAAAACAACCGTGTTTACGGCGGTTTCGCAGGCAATGAAACTCCTGATTTCAACCTCAATAATCGTGATTTTGAAGCTAACCCGACAATTCTTGATGGTCAAGGCATTAACCGAGTGTTATATCAGACAGATCATTTCACGAATGGAGAGTATTCTATTTGGGATGGATTCACAATCCAGAATGGTAACACCGGAGCCGGTGGAGGCGCATACCTTTGCAGTAATAGTCGCTTCTCGAATTGTAAATTCCTAAATAATCATGCTATTGGCTTCGGCGGAGGCGCATATGTTATATCTGCATATTATAGTAATTCCACAACACAATTTACAAATTGTACGTTTGAAGGTAATACAGGCGCAATAGGCGGCGCTATTTGTGATATGACAGGCGCATATCTGCTAAACTGTCGATTTACAAATAATTCGTCTACGACAAAAGGCGGCGCTTATTATATATTTGCAAATAAGGAGGGCAAGATGGTGAACACCATTTTCGATCATAACCACGCCAAACAGGGTGGCGCTTTTTATAATACTGGCAAGATGACTGTTGTTAACTGCGATTTTGTTGATAATCAAGCAACTGAAGATGGTGGCGGATTATATAATGAGTCAGCATATAGCCGTTTTTACAATACGATTTTCTGGGGTAATACCGCCAACGGCGAGGCAAATCAGATCGAAGGAAGGTCAAAATTCTTCTATTGTGGCATACAAGGCGGCTACGAAGGCACAAATATCATCAATCTGGCAGCCAATAATGATGGTATGGACTCTGACAATTATCCTCGTTTCGAAAACCCTGATGAAGGTAATTATGCATTAAATAGATTGTCGGTTTGCGTGGATGCCGGCGACAAATATGTTGGTGGCGTTACTGGTCCGGATATTCTTGGTAATCAACGTGTTGTGAATAACCAAATCGATTTGGGCGCAATTGAATACCAATATGGCTTGTCAGTCGATGATGTAGTCGATGCGGCAATTATGATGTATCCTAATCCTATTGATAATCAATTGAGTATTATAATTGATGGCTCGATGACAGTTGATGTGTATAATTGCCTCGGACAGAAAATCTTATCTGTTGAAGCTCGTAATGAATTGACACTCAATACATCAGAATGGGAGAGAGGAATCTATTTGATTAAAGTAAATGAAAGAACCTTTAAAGTTTTGAAATAATTATTTGTATGTTTTTAATGCCATTTTCGAATTGCTCTCAGTACCCTGTGGTAAGTCGCAATTCTGCAAATGGCATTAAAAATATAGTTCCCCCCAACTTTAAACTCTAAACTCTAAACTTTAAACTCTAAACTAAGAATTACCAGCCTTTCGGCTTTGAGATCGTGTTTCTTATTCCGAGTAAGGTTGTGAAAATAGTGAAAAATAAATCATACAAGGGCGTGAAGAAAAGATACAGCTTTTTCTCGCCCAATTGTTTTGCTGATTTTATGTAAATCCAGTCCATGCTGATGTAATGGAGCAGCATCAGCACGCCTACAGTGGCATAAAAGATAGGGCAGTCGGTGTTACAATAGAAAGCCGGAGACAGGCACAGAAGTGCTATTCCTGAAGCATAGTAGAAAAACCGGCTTGCTAATAACGCTCCTAATATCCTGTTTGTCAATGGCTTATACATGTTAGCGGTTGAATAGTGGCGGCGCTTCTGATGAATCCAGCTGCTGAAAGTGTGTTTTGGCTCCGACTCAACACGACAGTTAGGATCAATAAAGATGCGAGTGTTTTTGCTGTTCGCCACCTGACTGATAAAAATGTCGTCGTCGCCTGATGGGATATTGTAATGCGACGTAAAACCTTTGTTTTTATAGAACAAATCGCGATGATATGAGAGATTTCTCCCGACTCCCATATACGGCATCTTTGCCAATGCCATTGATAGATATTGTATGGCTGTGTAAAGCGTATCAAAGCGTATGAGCTTGTTTAGCAAGCCTTTACGTGTGAAATATGGTCCATATCCGAGCACTACCTCGGTGTTTTTACGGTATGCGCTCACCATACCTTTGATCCATTGGTCGTTCTCGGGCAGACAGTCGGCATCAGTAAGAAGCAGCAAGTCATGTTTCGCTGATTTTATGCCCATACTCAGCGGGAATTTTTTCCCATGGAAGAAATTCAAACTCTGCTCAAGCGTCACCACATTGATGTCGGGACGACGATCAACGAGTTCTTTTAGATAGTCCTTCGTCTCGTCGGTGGAGCAGTCGTTGACTATAACTAATTCAAATTCAGGATAATCTTGCGATAAAATACGTGGAACGAGATCAATTAGATATTCGTAGGCGTCTTTGGCACAGACGATTACGGACACTGGCTCATAATTAGGCTTGCTGTTATCGTATTTCTTTTTCTTGAAAAACGCCAAGCGGCTGAAGAGTCCCCAGAAATAAAGCATCTGAATCAGCCATGATAGGCCGAAAACACATAGTATGATGAAACTCAGAGATTTATAATTGAAAAATATTTCCATCGCATTCAATTTAACAGAGCGCAAAGGTAGCAAAAAAAATAATACGACCTACCACCAGGTACTGAGTAATTCTTATACATCGTTTCAACATTTTTAATACCATTTGCAGAAATGCGACCTACCACCGGGTACTGTGAGCATTTCGAAAATGGTATTAAAAATGGATATAAATAAAAAAATTTGTATTTTTGCACAAAATTTAGAAATGAAGTATTCGCTGGTTAAAAACGACGCAAAGAGTAATGCGAGAGCAGGCATTATTACCACTGATCACGGTGATATCGAGACCCCGATTTTCATGCCGGTGGGCACGGTGGGAAGTGTTAAAGCAACGCATATCAGGGACTTAGAGGATGAGATTAAGGCACAGATTATCCTGGGCAACACTTATCATCTTTACCTCCGTCCGGGTCTCGATGTGTTGCATGAATGCGGAGGCCTGCATCAGTTTAACGGCTGGCATCATCCGATTTTGACAGACAGCGGTGGTTTCCAGGTGTTTTCATTGACCGATATTCGTAAGATGAAAGAGGAAGGCGTGGAGTTCCGCTCTCATATCGACGGCTCAAAACATCTCTTCACTCCTGAACGCGTGATGGACATCGAGCGCACAATCGGCGCCGACATCATGATGGCGTTTGATGAATGCGCACCGGGTACTTCAGATTATAAATACGCCAAGGAGGCGATGGGCCGCACACATCGTTGGCTCGACAGATGCCTGAAACGTTTCAATGAGACCGAACCACAATACGGTTATTATCAATCACTTTTCCCTATTGTTCAGGGCTGCACTTATCGTGATTTGCGCACTGAATCGGCTGAGTTTATCGCGTCGAAAGACTGCGACGGTCATGCCATCGGCGGATTAGCAGTAGGCGAGCCGACAGAGGTGATGTACGAGATGATTGAGGTTGTGAACGCAATCCTTCCGAAGGATAAACCGAGATACCTGATGGGTGTGGGCACTCCTGCAAACATTCTCGAGGCTATATCACGTGGCGTCGATATGTTTGACTGCGTTATGCCAACACGAAACGGCCGTAACGGTATGATTTTCACGTCTGAAGGCATAATAAACATTAAAAACGAACGTTGGAAGTATGACTTCTCGCCAATCGATGAGAATGGCAGCGTGTTTGTGGATCGCCAGTATTCAAAGGCATATCTGCGCCATCTTATCATCTCGAAAGAGATTCTCGGGCCTATGATTGCGACGGTTCACAATCTCGGATTCTACCTCTGGCTGGTATGCGAAGCACGTAAACACATTATCGAAGGCGACTTCACCGAGTGGCGCGACATGATGCTCCCAAAAGTGATGAATAGAATATCGTAAGTATTGAATATCAACATGATGAGAAAGTTAGACTGGTATATTTTTAGAAAGTTTATTGGCACGTTCTTCTTTGCCATCAGTCTGCTCATTGTCGTGGTGATAGTATTCGACGTCTCGGAAAATGTCGATAGTTTTATTAAAAACCACGCCTCGCTATATGAGGTTGTTTTCCATTTTTATATTCCGTTTATCCCTTATTTTATTAACCTTTTCATATATCTGTTCACTTTTATATCGGTGATTTTCTTCACCTCGAAGATGGCGGGGCACACCGAAATCATCGCGATACTAAGCAGTGGTATTAGTTTCAGGAGATTTTTGTGGCCATATATGATGGCGGCTCTGCTCCTTGCAGGCAGCTCGTTCTATCTTGGTAATTTCTTGATTCCCAGAATGGATACTGTGCGTATGACGTTTAAAAACACCTATATGGAAAACCTGATGAAGAGTTCGGGTCAAAACATTCATGTGCAGATTGAAAAGGGCGTTTATGCATATATGTCGAACTACGATTTGAAGCGCGCTACGGGATATAAATTTACATTGGAAAAGTTTGATAATCATACACTTGAATATAAGCTGAGCTCCGATAAGATTGTTTATGACACTCTGCATGACAGCTGGCAAATCTACAA
>JAFYZR010000142.1 GCA_017557345.1 Paludibacteraceae bacterium
CGATATTTCTGATATCTTGCATACCTTATTATTAAAAATCGGCTGCAAAGGTACGAATATTTTTCGAAAAAGTTTGCAGTATCGGAAAAAAGTTGTACCTTTGCACCCGCATTTCGGAAAATCCGAAGCATCCGATGACGTAAACTCGTCTGTGATTAGGCTTGAAACGCGTCTGAAAGATGTCTTTGCAAACAACATTTAATCACATTATTAATTATGTATTTAGACAAAGCTAAGAAGCAGGAAATCTTCGGTCAGTACGGCAAGACAGCCACTGATACCGGTTCTGCAGAGGCACAGATCGCCCTCTTCTCTTACCGTATCTCTCACCTGACTGAGCACCTGAAGAAGAATCACAAGGACCACAACACAGCTCGTTCGCTGACTATGCTCGTAGGTAAGCGCCGCAAGCTGCTGAAGTACCTCTACAACACCGATATCAATCGTTATCGTGCCATCGTAAAGGCCCTCGGTCTTCGTAAGTAAGTCAAATGAATATCCCCCGGCAGTCGCCGAGGGATATTTCTTTTATGCCTTCAAGAATCCAATTCGCCTTCGATTATCCTTAGGTCTTACTGCGAAATGCAGCCAGCAGACGTTGCCATGCTGCTCTAATAACAATTCATCGAACTCCTGCTTCGTCCCATCAGCGATATCTAACAGTATTGACGCATAGCGGATCATCTGCTCTTTTCCCGCGCAGCGGATATCCACCGCGCATCCCGTCAAATGGTTGGATTTCGTAGCCCCGCCCGCGAGCTGATTCACCGCTGGCGAACGATACCCCGAGTTAATAATAATCGGCTCTACGTTCTTCGAGGATTCATAATCCTCACCTGGCTCCAGACAATACAACGTGTTATAGCTATATCTTAAATCTTCGAGCCAATTCTCACAAATCCTTTTCAGATTCTCAATCGCCACATGACTCGGGATATTCCCATCCTCCGTCTTGTGCTTTGTCTTCGTCAGTTCTCCAAGTTGAAAATGCTCAGAGAGCTTTGCTTGTTTATTTAAACTAATCATCTATAAACTATAAACTTTAAACTATAAACTTTAAACTATAAACTCTAATTATAAATGTCCAAAGTGAATAACTGAATAAGTGAATAACTATGGTAGTTCCTGCACCAGTTTACGATACAGTCCATATTTCACTTTCTCGACAATTTTGTCATTTTGAAAGCGAGTGATAGCCTTAGAAGCCGAAGGTTGTGAACAACCGAAGCAATCCATAAACTGCTGCGTCTTGAACTCATCTGGCAACTTGCGGAAACACTCATCATACCGAGTGGTACGGCGTCGCTGCACAAACTCCTTGTTCTGATCGGCGAAATAGTTGAAAGCCATCTCGCCAAAGAAGAACTGCTGGCAGCGGTACTGAATCTCCATGGCCAACCTACAGAGGCGCTTATCCCTGTCATCCATAGTCAGACTGCGGCTTTCCTGCCACTCATCCCAATGACGCATCAGGATAAAGGGCAACGAGACGCCAATGCCGTAATACGGGATTC
>JAFYZR010000143.1 GCA_017557345.1 Paludibacteraceae bacterium
GATGCGGACGAGGACTTTGTTCTTCTCACGAAGCTCATAGAACTGACTGTACTTCTCCAGCACGAAATGCTTATAATGCGGTTCCTTCAAATTGCAGGGATCTGTGCTGGCCAGCAGTTGAAACTGCCTTTGAAGCTTCCTCTGGAGCTTGGGTTCAAGCGTGAAAAGGAACTGCTCCAAAGGTGGTGTCTGACCGGGCAGCTGATACACTTTAATTGTTCGCATGCCGCCCCTCCTCACACCACATCCCTGCAATCTGATTTGAACTATGGACAAACTCTTTCAAATACAGGCTGGGCCAACACACATATGTTTTTTGCACAGTATCATCTCCTTGGCTGCAAAAATACCCGGCACCTCATTGGGCACCGAGTATCGGATTACTAGATAGGTTGATATGTTGTATCCCTCATTCATAGTGATTGAAAGCCTCACTGGCTGCGAACAATATACCCTGTGTGCAATCCGTCGATTTGTGCAAGGAGCATTCTCCGCCGCAGGCCTAATCGCCTGAAAAAGCTGAGTATCTCCAAAAAGTGCTTGACAAGCACAGCAAGTTGTGATGTTCTATATATGCTCCAAACAGAGCATGCATTGCAGAAGGAAGGGATCACGATGGATTCAACGGAAAAGGTATCTGTCAATATGAACATTGGAACGCTTTCTCAAATTGATCTGCTTGTAGATTTGGGTTATTATTCTAATCGTAGCGACTTTATCAATCAGGCGGTACGACAAGTTTTGGAAAAGAAGCGTTCAATCGTAGAAAGTGAGAATCAGCGCCATCGAGCCTATAACGAGGACTGGTTTACGGGCATCTATGTTTTTACAGAGGCACAACTCCGTCATGCACAGGAAAATGGTAAAAAGATAAAACTCAGAGGTTATGGCGTAGCTGTGATAGACAAAAGTCTAGATGAGCTGGCGCTGGATACCATAGAAGAGATTAGTGTCAAGGGAAAAGTGCTTTGTTCCGGGCGTGTTAAGGAGCATCTGGGATTGAAGTAAAAGGATAACCCAACAACGGAGTTTTCGTATTGGTAATCACTTTTCAGACAGGAGGTGGCATTTTGGAAGAAGTCGCAAAAAGACTGCGTTTCCTAAGGGAGAGCGCAAAGCTTTCACAGGGCAGGATGGCAGAGATCGTCGGAGTGGAACAATCGACTCTTAATCTTCACGAACTGGATCAGGCGTCCCCCTCACTTGAAACGCTGAGAAAATATGCTGATTACTTTGACGTATCGTTGGATTATATTTTCGGACGGACAGAGAATCCTCAGGGCAGACTTTACGAATGCAAGCCCAAGATCACACAGTCCATTCCGGAGATGGAAAAGTTCGTTGAAATGTGTTTTGACCCGAATTCGCCGACGAACGAAAGGCTGAAAGAAACTGTGCTGCGAATGATGAAGGAGACTTAATAATGAATGTCGTGATCTATGCCCGG
Organism: Paludibacteraceae bacterium; assembly: GCA_017557345.1. Taxonomy (GTDB): domain Bacteria; phylum Bacteroidota; class Bacteroidia; order Bacteroidales; family Paludibacteraceae; genus Colicola. Next base: position 1,448 of record JAFYZR010000143.1, read on the forward strand.
TATTCCAGTCATAGCCAGACGGAACAGTCCATCGAGGGACAGCTTCAGACCTGCTATGAATACGCCAAAGGTAACGGACATAAGGTGATCGGCGAATATATAGACCGGGCGCAGAGCGGCACGACGGACAGTCGTGCAGAGTTCCAGCGTATGATTGCCGACAGCGACAGGCATGCCTTTGAGGCCGTCCTTGTTTATCAGTTGGACCGCTTTGCTCGTAACCGTTATGACAGCGCTATCAATAAGGCCAAGCTTAAAAAGAACGGGGTCCGGGTTATCTCTGCAAGAGAGAATATCAGTAACGATGCCAGCGGCATCCTGGTCGAGGGCGTTTTAGAGAGCATGGCAGAATACTACTCCGCAGAACTGTCGCAAAAGATCCGCAGAGGCATGAGCATCAATGCCGAAAAGTGTCTGTCCAACGGCAGCAATCCCGGCCTTGGATATTATGTGGACAAGGAAAGGCGATTTCATATTGACCCTGAAGGCGCAACTACGGTTCGGGAGGTTTTCGAGCTGTATGCAAGCGGCAAGACTGTCGCAGAGATTATTACGTATCTCAATGGCAAGCAGGTTAGGACTTCGCTGGGCAAAGAATTCAACAAAAACAGCCTGCACCGTCTCTTGCGGAACAAACGGTATATCGGGTATTATATCTACAAGGATACGGAAACGCCCGGTGGAATGCCCCGTATTATCGAAGATGAGCTGTTTGATCGGGTACAGCACATCCTAGACAAAAACAAGGCAGCTCCTGCAAGAAGTCGAGGCCGGGAAGAATACTTGCTTACGACAAAGCTGTTTTGCGGTTATTGCCGAGGTATGATGACCGGTTACGGTGGCAGGGGTAAATCCGGAAAAGCGTACCGCTATTATGCCTGTAAGAACGTGAAAGAAAAGCTGTGTTCGAAGAAGATAGTCAACAAACAGTGGATTGAAGACCGAGTCGTTTCCGAGTGCCGGAAACTGCTTACTGACAGCAATATTGAGAAGATATCCGCTGCGGTCGCCACAGCCTGTGAAGCAGACTACGACACTTCTGCGATCCGCCGCATCAAGGCCGCCATAAAGGAAACAGACGTTGCTATCGAAAACCTCTGGAAGGCCTTAGAGCTTGGTCAAGCTGCGGATATAATCACAGAGCGTATCGAAAAGCGGCAAAAGGATAAGAATGAGCTGCAAGCGAGTCTTGCCTTGGAAATGAGCAAGCATGTCACCTTCTCCGCCCCACAGATCCAAGCTTTTCTTAACGCTCTGAAACTTGGTAGTATTGATGAGGAAACGACGCGCCACGGTCTGATCAACATCTTTGTCAGTGCCATCTATCTTTACGATGACAGAATGACGCTGATTTTAAACGGTGGTAATAAACCGATCAC
>JAFYZR010000144.1 GCA_017557345.1 Paludibacteraceae bacterium
GGAACCCAGCATTTCATCGTCGGGGGCGTACCAGACGGCAAACTGGCCGGGGGTGATGCCTCGCTGAGGCTCGTCAAAGATGATGTAGAGGGCCTGTGCGAGCTGAATGAGCCACGCGTTCTGAAGCGGTTGGCGGTAACGGATGCGCACGCGGTATCGGCGAATCTCTGATTCATTCATTTTTAGGTCGGGACGGATCCAGTGGATCTGTTCCGATTTTATTTTCAGACAGCTGCGTGAAAGGCCGGGGTGGGTGTGACCACAGCCTGCATAAACAGTGTTGCTGTCAATATCGGTTGCTATGACAAACAGCGAATCATCGTGCCCGCCCACATTGAGTCCGTGGCGTTGGCCGATGGTAAAGAACTGCGCGCCGTCGTGCGTGCCTATTATCTTGCCCCAGGGATTGGCCTTGAAGCGGGTTTTCTTTATGTGTTTGCGGCCCGAGCGGTAGGTCTCGGTTATGAATTTTATGGAGTCGTAGCGGTAGGGGGTGGCTAGGCGCTCCAGAGTCTCATCGGTCAGTGCTGCAATCTTTTCGGGGTCGTAGTTGTTGGAACTGAGCGTATCGGTGCACTTGTCCTCGCTTATGTATCCCGTTACCATATTGGCTTTGGCGCCATCGGCCGTAATGCTGTCCAGCGTCTCCTGCTGGAAACGGTAGTGCGGATTGTCCTTGTAAAAATCGGGGTAAACCTCCACTATGTTGCCCTCTACGCTCTTGAGTTTCTGCTTTAGGAACTCGGGCAGGTCCACCTTGCCCACAAAACAGATGCCTTGCGAATCCTTCTTGGTGGCCGATGGTAAACCGGCCTCTGCGGCAATCTTGCGGACCTCAGATTTGAGCAGATGACCTATCGGGAAGAGTGCACGTGAGAGTTGTTCCTGATTTAACTGGCACAGAAAATAACTCTGGTCCTTGCCGGAATCGACACCTTCAAATATCCGATATACCGTTTTTCCGTCATCATCCGTAAACTCCGTTTTGCGGCAGTAGTGCCCCGTTGCCACCATATCGGCCCCCAATTTGAGTGCAGCGTCCAGGAATGCATCGAACTTTATCTCGCGGTTGCACAGCACGTCCGGGTTTGGGGTTCGGCCCTGCTCATACTCGCTGAACATGTAATCGACCACGCGGCGGCGATACTCGTCGCTCAGGTCCACAAAGTGGAACGGTATGCCTATCTTTTTGGCAACCATCTCGGCCACCAATCGGTCCTCCTCCCACTCGCAATCCCCGTGCAGCGTGCCCTCAGTGTCATGCCAGTTCTGCATGAACATGGCAAACACATCAAACCCCTGCTGCTTGAGCAACAGAGCCGCCACGCTGGAGTCAACACCCCCAGATAACCCTACGCACACTTTCATGCTGCGAAGATACGCAATTCATTGGTAAAAAGAGGTAAGAAAACTGTTGTTAGGATTAGTTGTTTAAATCTGAAAAGACCTCGGCGTCAGTATAAAAACGCCCTTCTTCAAAATCTCGCTCGGATTGAGCAATCCTTGCGTGCAACTCTTCAATGGTATAAGGCTTAGGCTTACTATCTTCACGTACATATTTTTTCAGTTCCTCTACCAACCAGACAATGTCTTCAAGTGATAGAGTACTGTGAAGATAGTTGCGTAAGTCCATTAACTTTGCTGTACTCATGATGTTAGTTTCTTTTATGTTTTCGATGCTAAAATACAATATCTCTATTAAAACGACAAAAAAATAAATCTTCAATATCGTGTGCTCCGGAAAAATTGCACAAAAGGGGTCTGTCCCCTTTTGTACTTTTTTTGCTACATTTGCAGAAAGGACTTACTGTATTTAATTATTACCCCATTGCCTATGAATCGTATTAAATTTGATCTGCTTAGATATAAAGCCAGTCTGGGAAATGCCGATGCCCAGTTTGAACTGTATGAGATTTACAAATACGGAGATGAAGAACTTGGCATCCCTGAAGATGCGGATCATGATAAGGCAATAGAGTGCCTACTGAAGAGCGCCGATAAGGGATACGCGCCCGCTATAGGAGAGTTGGGCTATTTGTACCTCCAATCAGAAGTTGATCCTGACAAGGGCTTGAAAATGGAAATTGAGGCAGCCGATAAGGGATATGCGCGCTCGATGTACCGTGTGGGCGAATATTTTTTTACCGGCAAGACTTTTTCCCGAAAACAACCCGAGGGTTTGGAAGTCAATCTTCCCAGGGCCATAGAGTATTGGGAAAAAGCAATTGAACAGAATGACTCGGAAGCATGTCTGGCCTATGCAAAGGCAATGATAATGGGTGTGGGCTTGGAGGAGAATTATACATATGCCATAGACTATCTGGATGCTGTTTGTGGCGAGATTACGGAAAACGATGTCGAAGAGCCTTTTCCGATAGTCGATGAGGCACTGTTCTGGAAAGGCTATTTGTATTATTATGGTATGGGCGTGGATGCCGATCGGGACATGGCCGATAAGTTGTTCCAACTGTCTTATAAAGCCGGTTTCTGGCCAGCCACCAGTGTAATTGATGATGGCGAAGAACCCCGTGAGGCGTTGATGGACTATAGTTATCCATATGATTATGATACATGGTGTGAAGTATATAAAATAGAAAAGGAATATGATTGCCCGTTCCAGGAACCTGAAGATAAATATGACAATTTTTCCAAAAAGGAAGTCAAGGTAGGGAAACTCGCCATGCTTGGAGACAGTTGTTCTTTGGTAAAAGTGGCTAGAATGGTGGCCTTTAAAGATCCTTCTTATTGTCGTTTGCTGTTTGTAAAAACTAATAGAACGGAATCGGATGACCAGCAATATCGCGAAGGAGGTGCTCTTTACTTGGAACGCCATTACTTGGAGGCTATAGAAAAGTTGTTATCTCCTGCATATGAAGGTTACATTTCTGCTATGTATTATTTGGCCAAAAGCTATGAAGCTTATTCGATTTATGGAGATGAAGGATGTGTAGATGATGATATTGAAGTTGATTATTGTAAGGTTCAAGCATTCATGTGGTATCTGATGGCTGCCTGTAACGGAGATAAAAAGAGTCAATTCTACATTGGAAAGGCATTTTTTGATGGCGATATTCCCTATTCTGACAGTATTACCGGCGTTAAAGATTATTCAGCAGCAGCGCGATGGTTTGAGTATGCCGCACACGATACGGATGATGAAAAAGGCATTCCCGATGCCGCCACCTATCTTGAAAAGATTTATTCGAACGGACTGATAAACGGCATTCCAGACCCGGATAAGGCATCGGAATAGTACGGGATAAGCCTCAAACTGTCTGCAAATAAAGAAAAATAGTACAATTGGGGTCTGTCCCCAATTGTACTTTTTTGCTATATTTGCGGTATCTGATACCAGAGGGTATTCCGCTAGGCTTAAGGGTGTCAGGTTGGGATGCCCTCTTGTTTTTGGATCCTTGTTTAACTGATTATTAGAGCAACATGATTACACTATTCTATAACCATATTATTAACTAATTTGAATCTTATGAAAAAAGAAGAGATCCAGGCTCTTTTTAAGAGCTTTGAAGATGCTGTTTGCACCATTGAAGAGACAGAATGCTGGAGTGCAAGAGAACTCCGTAAGTTGTTAGGGTACAAGCTTTGGCAGAACTTTACCAATGTTATTACAAAAGCAAAAGAGGCGTGCGCTAACGTAGGTAATAGCGTAAATGACCATTTTATTGACGTCAATAAAATGGTTGATTTGGGAAGCGGTTCTCAACGCAGTATTGACGATGTTATGCTCACCCGCTATGCCTGCTATTTGGTTGCACAAAACGGAGACCCCCGAAAGCCCCAGATAGCTTTTGCGCAGACATATTTTGCGGTTCAGACCAGAACAAAGGAGCATGTCGATAACAATGCTGCTGTACGCCAGATGCTTATTGAACGTGGTATTGTCCCTGAGAACCTGCCTCCTGCCGAAGATGTGAAGAAGGTTGAACGTCGCTTGTCAAAAGAAGAGAAAGAGTTGTTACAGAACAAGGATAACAAGTGATTTAGGGATCCTATTTTGGTATTATTCAGTACCGATTCAGTACCGTTTGGTACCGAATTGGTACCGAAGGGAAAAACGCAGGTTCAAACGTATTGGGCTGGTGTCATTTTTGGTGACATCATCTATGTCACCTAATGGCAATGATTCATAGATAAGTCGCTGTCTATCAGTCATTTTTTTGTGACATCATTGGTGACATTCCGGGTGTCACCATCTTTGGCCAATCTGCCGGTTTTGGGATCTATCCGACCACCGTTCTGGATGGCGTAGAATATCTCACGCTTGATGATTACGCGGACACCTCCAAACACTTCAACGAGTGTAGGAACTCGCAGGTCTTCTAATTTGGTTCGATTAACGGTAGAGAGCGAGTAATTCAAGGCCTTTCTCTGTCAGATAGTAAGCCTGGTCGTAGCGTTTTACCACCAACAGCAAGAACTAGATTAAGGAGAGGATTGCCACGCTAAACAAGATGATTTGCGGGATATGACAATGAATAATGCGTATCACAATACTATATTTTGTCAAAATATTAGGATATTGACATTTTATAGTTATCTTTGCCCCGCTATGACTGGTTGTGAACAATATATAATTGAGTATGCGTCCAATAAGGGTACATTCCGTGCAGCGGATTTGCTTGTTGATGCCGCAGACAGTGGTTTTACAGATACAACTGTGAACTGGACACTGCGTAAACTGACTGCTGAGAGGAAGCTGTTCCGCACGGGACGTGGCGTTTATTCTGTCCATGGAAAGCAGGAGTTCCGGAATGAGCCGGACGAAAACCTGATAAAACTGGCAAAGGAAATAAGCGGAAAGTACCCATCTGCCAAGACATGTTATTACAAGGGTACTATCCTGTCACCGCTTCTGCATCATCTTGCATACAACGCGCTGACTTACATTGAAGTGCCGCGTGAACTGACTGAGATAGTGTTTCACAGGCTGAAGGAAACAAGTGATAAGGTGTGGCTTAAGCCATCACATGAACTTATTCAGAACTACATAGATCTGTCCCAGCCCGGAATAATAATCAAGCCCATTATATCAGGTTCACCCATAACTGTGGAATCTGGCATTCCGATGCCTACATTAGAGAAACTGCTTGTTGACACCTTTTGTGACGAAGACTTTAACTATCTGCAGGGAGGTGAATGGCAATATATGATTGAGAACGCATTCAGTCTTTTTACCGTCAACCAGTCACGCCTGCTGCGTTACGCCGGCCGCCGCGGCAAGCTACAGGAAATATCAACCGCAATCAAACCATACATACTATGATACGCAAAGAATGTTTTACCAAAGAATGGATTGAAACAGTAAGCAACCGCTTGCATTACAACGATTTGAACCTTATTGAGAAGGTTATCCGGGCATTTTCACTTGTGAATATGCTCAGTGAATCAGGCTGTCCTTATATATGGAAGGGCGGATCATGCCTGATGCTCCTGCTGGGTTCCGGCCTGCACAGACTGAGCATAGATGTGGATATAGTATGCCCACCTGGTACTGATATAGAGAAGTATCTGGCAAAATTCCCGGAATACGGTTTTATAGGCCGTGAGACGATAGAACGTGAGCAGCGCGGAACGGCAGTACCAAAATCACATGAGAAACTGCACTATAGAGTAGCGTACCTGTCACAAACGGAACGGACTGAAACCATTCTGTTGGACATACTTTATGAAGATGCCCAATATGAGAAGGTTGAAACCCTGAAAGTGGAGAGTCCGTTCATACTCGTAGAAGGCGAGCCCATGACGGTACAGATACCTTCTGTCAATGATATTCTGGCCGACAAGCTGACCGCCTTTGCGCCCAACACATCGGGCATACCATACTATAAGAACGGGAACCCCAAGTTTGTGGAAGTGATTAAGCAACTCTATGACGTGGGCCGTCTGTTTGACAACATGACAAGCCTGGCCACAGTAAAGAAGGTGTTTGACCGGATAGTTCCAATAGAACTGGCATATAAGCATCTGCCTGCCGATGCGGCACCGGTATTCCATGACATACGCGATACCGCATTATGCCTTGCCACAAGAGGTAAAGCCGGACAAGGTGATTTTGATGCACTGCAAAAGGGTATCAATTTTATACGCCCTTTTATGTATCAGAACAAATACTACATAGAAAATGCCATAACCGATGCCGCCAAGGCAGCATACCTGGCCACCGCAATTGAGAAAGGAGCTGATACCATCCAGTTATATGACCCCA
>JAFYZR010000145.1 GCA_017557345.1 Paludibacteraceae bacterium
ACATATCTTCGCAAGCAAGTGTTGGAAAACCTGGAAAAGAACGGATATCTTATTAAGAGCAAGGTGTCGAGGGCGGCATGTTATATGACGAATCCGGACGTGGTTCAAGAAGAGTAGATTCGTAATGTATAGGGACATACAATGAGAATTCTGGCGGATGAACAGTTCAATGAGCTTACTGAGCATATAAAGCAACTCGAGGCTGAGAACAAGTATCTCAAGAAACTGTTGGATGACGCCGGTATTCTTTATGATGGAACAGATAAAGTCCCCGAAAAGAATGAACCGAATGTAGTAAGCATGCTTGAATGGGCATTTCATTTTCTATGAGATATCCGTTTTCGTAGAGGCTAACACGGAAGCACAGATTCTTGATGAGGAAAGGGAGGTGCTTTGATTTGAGCCTTGTTTTAGGCTGCATCCAGAGGTATAAAACGGTAAATACAGGTGTCAGTCAGAGCCAGTTTGAAGTTGTGATGGTGTGAGTTGGCTCTATTGAAATCGCTAAGACTGAACCAAAAGTGGCATGACTTTTTGCGACTCGCTTGCAAAAGTCATACCACTTTTGCTATTATATTCTTGAATATCGCACCAGTTGAAGGAGAAATATATGTACCGGGAAATCATAAATGATCTGAAACGCTGGAAAACCAAAGCCAACAGAAAACCTTTGTTGTTATCAGGTGTAAGGCAATGCGGAAAAACGTATATCGTTAACGAGTTTGCAAAAGAAAACTTTGAAAGCTATGTATATGTCAACTTCGAAGAATCCAAAAGTATGTCTGGAATTTTCGAATATGATTTTGATGTGAAAAGGATAATCACAGAGCTTGAGAGAGTCGTAAAAGTAAAGATCGTTCCCGGAAAAACATTGGTCTTTTTTGACGAAATACAAGAATGTCCACGTGCCATTACTTCACTAAAGTACTTTTGTGAGAATATGAAGGATCTTCATCTGATATGTGCAGGCTCTTTGCTGGGTGTTGCGTTGAAAAAGGAAAAGATTTCATTTCCTGTCGGAAAGGTTAACCGGTTACAGCTCTACCCAATGAACTTTAAAGAGTTTGTTATTGCAAATGGCAGAGAAGACCTTATAGATGTTCTTGGAACATGGCCTGTAGATAGACCGGTTCCGGAACTCTATGCAGTTCCAATGAAAAATCTTCTTAAGGAATTCTATGTGGTTGGAGGAATGCCGGAAGCAGTACAGACCTGGATAGAAACACATGATATTGAAGACGTAGAAGAGATTCAATCCGAAATATTGAAAGACTATGCTGACGATTTTTCCAAGCATGCACCGGTCAGTGATGTTCCCAAAATAAGATGGATATGGGATTCCGTGCCGGTTCAACTTGCTAAAGAAAACAACAAGTTTGTGTTTTCGCATGTAAAAGAAGGGAAACGTTCTGCTGAATTAGAGGATGCACTTCAGTGGTTGAAAGATGCAGGTCTGATTATTCAAACGCATCTTGCTGAGAAGCCGGAACTCCCGCTTTCCGGTGTTGCAGAGAAGACATATTTTAAGGTTTATATGTCAGATGTAGGTCTGTTGCGCTATCGATCGGGTCTTTCAGCAAAAACTATAATGGAAGAGACCGGATTGTTTGTCAGATTTAAAGGTGCATTGGCGGAAAATTATGTATTAAACGAGTTGGTCTCGATTGGAAAAGAACCATATTTTTGGAGATCCGGAAATTCAGCAGAAATAGATTTTATATATGAAGATTCCGGCGAGATAGTACCCGTTGAGGTTAAATCTGCGGATAACACTCAGGCCAAGAGCTACAAGCAGTTTTGCAGCAAGTACAAGTCTCGGCTGGGTTTAAAACTTTCGACAAAGAACATTGCCGAAAACCTATGCGGAGAAACAAAAACTTATAGCCTTCCTTTATATCTGGCATGGAATATAGATTATTATTTCGCACAATAAAGCCAGAAGAATAAGCAAGCTACAAGATAAAATATCGCATCGGGTTTGGCTTATTCTTGTTACTATAAAGCGACATTCTGAAAAAAGGATCAAAACGGGTTCAGAATGTCGTGTTTTTTCTTCAGAACCCTTGTGGTTATTGGGTTCTTTTAATTTTACGTGTACTGCCGTGACAGACAAACAGTACTCTTATCATTCCTGCTCACCGGCCTCAGTCTTGATCCCGCTGCCGCTCTCAAACTTCGGCGCGAACTTGACCACCTTGCCGCAGTAAAGGCAGGTGCCGGTGAGGGGCGTGTTGCCGTTGTCCAGGATCAGTCTGCCGCAGCCGGGGCAGTTCGTTGACAGTTTGCGGGGAGCATCGAAGGTCTCGGGCCTGTTCGTGATCTCTTCGATCTTGGCGTTTATGACATCGGGCGAGATGCCGCGGTCGGCCATGATCTCCATCATGGCCTGGACCATGATCCTGAGAGACAGGACTTCGCTGCGGACGTCGTTGACGCTTCTGTTGACCTCATTAACTCTGCCGGCGTTGCGGCCCTCGGCGGTGATGTTTTTGATCTCGCTCAAATTGTTCTGGTAATCGTTGAATCTCGGCATAATAATCTCTCCCTCTTCCATAGGTGATAAAAATATTTTAGCACAGCTCGTTTGCGGATTAAATTTCGCGAAAATAACATCTTCAAAATATTATTAATATAGAGCCCCGGAAGCCTTGCAAATACTGGGCTCCGGGCAATTCAACAAATTTCATTTCGGGACTTGACGCGACAGAATTCGATGTGTTATCTTATCGGCGATGAAGGAAGTGCCTGTCCGACATCCGGCTCGAATTTTGAGCCCGGATCGTACTGCACTTCTTTTTTTGTGACTAAAAAATGAAAGGACAAAAGACAATGCAAACTGCAAGTATGAAGAAAAAATCGATGCAGAATAACAGAACGCTTGGCAGCAAAGCGTTTGCCAAAGCATGCTCTTCTGCCCAGATATCCATATACAATAGCTATTTTTGCGGGCGGTCACGATGTTGATCTGACTTTTGTTTAGGCACAAACAAATTGACGAATGAGATCAGGATCGCCCGAAATGAAGAACCTCGAGCGATCCTTTTTTTATGCCAACAAGGACTTCCGCAAAGAAACAGGCACTCTTTGCGGAAGCCCGGGGACGGCTTGGAGAGGAAACTCTCAGGGCCGTCCCAACCATGGATCTGTAGTGTAACGGCAACACACCGGACCTTTAATCCGGGTGATAAGAGTTCAAGTCTCTTCGGGTCCACCAAATATTGGAAAGTAACTCAGCCGGTCAGAGTGCCGTTCTTATAAAGCGGTGGTCGAGAGTTCGAGTCTCTCCTTTCCAACCAAAAGCGCGGGCAAAGTGCCCCGGATGAGCGGGAAAAGCGCCTCAAAAGCGCTTTCCCGTGCCATCGTTTTCACACATTATTGTTGGCGTTTTGATGCCGAAAGGAAGACGATTTGAAAAACCGCAGGGCTAACCTTTATACAGCAACAGAGGGCGGGGCCGCGTGCCAAAGCCCCGGCAAACAAAACATAAAGGGGAAATTTTATGGGTATAAAAGGATGGTATCTGTCCGGAAGCGAAAAGGCCAAGAGCAGCTATACTGAATTTAATACGACAAACAATAACAGGCCTGAGAGCAGCTACACAGATTTCACCGCTTTTGGTGAGGACGAGAGCTTCGAGAGCCAGCCTGTCAGGAAGCCGGCGAAGGCCGCAAAGCCTGCGAAGACTAAGAAGGCCAGACCTGCGAAGGTCAAGGCCAAGAAAGTAAAGGCAGAGAAGGTTAAGCCCGCAAAGTCAGAGAAAGTCAAAGCCGAGAAGCGCGCAAAGCCCGAGAAGGCAGCAAAGACCAAGCCGATCAAGAAGCGCGCTGTAAGGCAGGCCGAGGTAGATTTCGAGGCCGCAGAGCAGCAGCAGCCTAAGAAGAAGTCCAAGGGCAAGGTGTTCCTGGCGGTTTTCGGGGTCTTGACGGTGATCGTGGCTGCGGGGGCTTACGCGGGAAACTATTTCGGGATCATTGATATCGGGGAGTTTTTGAGCAAATTGGATTTTTTGGAGACGGACGCTGAGGGCGCCGGCGCCGAGAAAGAGCAGAGCAAGGGCACTGACAAAGCGGACGCGCTCGATGAGCTCGAGTCGCTGAGCAAAAGGGCCACCAAGAAGATGATGAAGGCCGTCGCAGTCGACATGTCGCACCCCGCGTATGCGTGTGCGGAGAAGATCCTGAGGGAGATCGAGTGCGACAACGACGTTGACACGGCGTACGCGATCTTCGACTGGGTGCACTCGAACATCCTTTACCAGACGGTTTTCGAGGACCAGTCATACGAGGACGCGGCGTACATGGGCTTTAACTGGAGGAGCGGCGACTGCTACGTTTATTTCTCCTGCGCGAAAATGCTCCTCGACTGCGCCGGCATCCCTAACATGATGGTCACGAGATACCCCGTCGTCACGAACGGCCACTACTGGAACCTCGTGCAGCTTAACGGCGAGTGGTACCACTGCGACGCGACTGTCTTCAGGGACCGCTACGAGATGTATTTCATGTGCACGGACGACGAGATCGACGACGGTCACCACGACTTTGACCATTCGCTCTATCCCGAGCGTGCCAGCGGATATTCGGGCTACCGGGAAGACTGGTGGGGCGTTGACACCAACGAATGGAACGACCCGTACTACGATGACAACTACGACTACAATGACGAATATTACGATGAAAACTATAATGTCTATAATGAAGACTACAACGACTGGAACGACGATTGGAACGACTACTCCGACGATTACGACGACGTCTATGTAGGCTATGAGGATGATTGGAACTGATGCGTATGAAGACTAAAAATGTAAGAACGATCGGGACAAAAACTACGGCCGCCTTTATGGCGGCTTTGCTGCTTACGGGTATTTTTGCAGGAAGCGCTTGCGGGTGCTCGAAGAAGAAAGCCAGCGAGATCAAGGATGAATCAGGGCTTGTCTTAAGCGGCAAGATGCCTGACGAGCTCCCCGAGGGAATGTCATGGTATGACTTCAAGGAAGACACGGCGATATTCGATTATCTGCAGGAGACGACCGGCGGATATTATCTGTCGGACGTCACGTGGTTTGACGGCCGCACATGGGTGTTCCTCTGCGAGACCGAGCCGGTCCTGCCGGTCTTCCACATAATGTCATTTGATGAGAACGATAAAGTGGTGACCGACCAGGTGATAAGCAGCGAGTTCGGCGATAACATAAGCCTCGAAAGGATGGTGTCAGGCGACAGGCTTTATCTGTCAGCGTATGATTTCGCGACTGACGATAATTACCTGTATCCCATCGATGAGAAGGCGGGTACGGTAACGCCTGACAACAGGATCGACCTGACAAAAAATCTCCCGCAAGATGAATATTTCAGCAGGTTCGCGTTTGTGGGAAGCGACGTTGCGCTCCTTCAGATCGCAGGGACACCGAGCGTTGAAGTGGTTGACCTTGCAAGCGGCGCGCCAAAGGCAAGTGTCTCCCTCGAGAACCTTTCCAGGGACTTCCACATCAAGTATCCCGAGGGCATTCTCTGCGCCGGTGAGAATAAGGTCGTTGTATGGGGAAATACTTCGTCGAATTATTATTTCGGGCAGATCAGATATTGCCTGGTAGATTTGGGCACCGGCAAGATCAGCGCGCTCGATGAGATGGAATATATAGGCGTGCCGCTCCGCAATCTGTCGTACTGCAACGGACAGCTTGTGACTGTCACTGACGGCGGCGTGTACGTCATTGATACGGCGGGTGAGACATGCAAGATGACGCTGTCTTTCAACTGCTCGAACTGCAACAGATATCTCGTGAATAATTCCGAGCTCAAGTACGCGGACGAAGACAGGATGATCTTCGGCATCACATCAAACTCCGTCGGCATCAACCTGCCGGATCATGCGCTCTGCACCTTCACGAAGTCTTCCGCTTATCCCGCGGCAGGCAAGACCATTCTGACCGTCGCTTCGACAGAAGACCTCGATTACAGCATCTCCGAGGCCATGATGATCTTCAACAACAAGAGCGATTCGTCGTTCCTGCTGTTTGACAGCAGATACAAGGCTAACAGTGATATCGACTATAGCAACGTTGACAGCACGGACCAGGCAGCCCTGAGCTCGCTCAATTCATATGCTACGGTAACAGACCGCCTCGCGATGGATCTTATGGCCGGCGAAGGCCCTGACATCCTCATCACCAATGGCGCGAACGAACAGCTCTCCAAGGCGGATTATTTTATTGACCTTAGTGACTTCCTGGCAAATGAGAGCGGCATCAGCGAGGCTGATTATTTCATGAACGCGGTCAACGCTCTGAAGTTTGACGGCGCGCTCTACCAGATGCCCATCGGCTTCTACGTTGACGGCATCGCAGGCTCCGGCGAATCGTTCGGAGGTAAGAACGGACTGACCTTTGACGAGTACAGGGCGATGGTGAATAACGTCTGCAACGGACAGGATCCCTTGTATGACCACCAACTGTCTTTCTCAAGGACTGAAGTGGCCACGAAGCTCTTCGCGAACACGAGCGAGATGTACATAAATGACGGCAAGATCGACGTGAACTGCGAGTCCTTCAAGGCGATCCTCGATTACTGCAAAGACCTGCCCGCCAAGGGCTATTACGAAGGCAAGGACCTCGATGCCGAATTCGAGGATCTCATGACCGCCATGGATAACATGAAAGTCCAGCCGGCCGTCATCTACGGCTTCTATGAGTACGAGACCTTTGCTCTGGAATTCCCTGATGCTGCGATCTGCGGCTACCCCTCCATCGACGGCAGGACCGCTTCGATCGGCTCGGACATGACCGTGTCGCTCTCTTCCCACAGCGAAAACCCCGATGCCTGTAAGGAGTTCCTGAAGACCCTCCTTTCCGAAGACATCCAGAGCACGATCGGGACCAACATCCCTTTGAACAAGAAATGCGCGCGAGAGACCGCCCTTCAGGAGATCGAGAGTCACAATAATTACGTTGAGAGAAATGCCGGCCAGAAGTTCGCGAAAACAGGTGAGCTCATTGACCCCTCCGTCGCCGACGCATACATTGATGAGATCTCGAAGGCGACGACCTCAAGCTTCGTCTACCACAGCATCTCGCTCATAATCTACGAGGAGATCCCCGCATACTTCGAGGGCCAGAAGTCCTTCGAAGACGTCGCCCGGGTCATCAACGACAGGGCGCAGAAGGTGCTGGACGAGAGGAAGTAAGAGAAGAGGCCGCCGCTATGGCGGCTTTTTCATGGATTTGCGAAAAACTCCTCCGCCGCGTGATGATATAATTCAGCTATGAGAGCGAGGATCAAATTCATTATCACGTTCCTTATGGCGGTATGTCTGCTGGCGTCATTACTGCTGGCATCATGCGGCAAGCCTGCCGTGACCGAAACGACCGCGGAAGAGACCACGGCCGCGGCTGCCACGACGTCGGCCGTTATAAAGCGCTCGCCTACGCCGGTGCCGGATCTTCCTCCGTTTGAATACGAATACACGGTAGCTGCGCCCACTGTCTCTAAGGCCGAGCCCGGCAGCAGGACCAGGAATGTTGTTTTCTACCGCGACGGCAATCCCATAGACGGCAAGATCACGGTGCCCGAGGGCAAGGGCCCGTTCAAGACGATAATCATCTCAAACGGCCTGTACGCAAGCCTCGGCAGGTATTCGGGCAAGGCCCTGCGCTACAGCGAGAACAACTACGCCGTGATCGAATTCCAGTTCCAGAACGGCGCAAACCCGCCGCCGGATTACTCGGATCCCGAGTATCTGGGCGACTTCATCTACGAGCAGGTGCTGGATCTTTATGCGGTCATCGACTCGATGACGTATTTCCCCGAGGTTGACCTTGGCAATATCTATCTCTACGGCCACAGCATGGGCGGTCTGGTGTGCTCTTACGCGGGCACGTACCGCCAGCATGAGATAAAGGGACTGCTTTTGGTCGATCCCAGCTTTTACGCCGCCGAGCGCATGAACTTCGAGCATGAAGAGACCATAACTACCGACATCTATCCGTTGATATCACAATGTTACATTCCTGCTGTCATCATCACGGGTACGGCCGGGAGCTTTGGCGAGGACCCGCATTTCTTCGATGAGGCGAGGGCGGCGCTGCCGGATTGCGAATACGTTGTCATCGAGGGCGCGAACCACCGCATGGACGGCGCCGCGAGCGACCAGGTGGTAGACCTGTCGGTCGAGATGATGCAGATGTGGGATGAGAGAGTTAAAGGGCTGGAAGGGTGAAGGTTCCGTCGGGGAATAAGTCTTTTTGTAACATGAGCGCTTAATTCAAGAAGGCAAAGAGCAATTCGATCAGGGGGAGCATGATATGCATCTTTTTTATCTGTTTTCCATTCAAAAAGATGCATACTTCCGCGATTGCGACTTTTTCGCATTATTGACGCGAAAAAAGATGCATATTTCATCGGCATATGCATCCGCTAATTGGCTATTTGCGCGAAAAAGATGCACAATCTTCCAAATGTGCATCCATACACAGGAATAACGGCCCGAAAAGATGCATAGTGCAAGTATTTATGAATCCTATTTATCTGTTTTCCATTCAAAAAGATGCATACTTCCGCGACTGCGACTTTTTCGCATTATTGACGCGAAAAAAGATGCACATCAAAAACGTGCCAGATATCATTCGAGCCTGATCGATGCAAATATGTTGAAAGCCGCAAAAGACTTTTCTGATATCCGGGAGAATTACGTCATATTCATAACGGAAAACGATGTGCTTGGTATGAATGAACCGATCTACCATATAGAAAGAGTCATTAGAGAAGTCAATGTGCAATTCAATGACGGCGAGCATATAATATACGTAAATGGAGCGATGAAAGCGAAAGATACTGCTCTCGGAAAGCTTATAAGTGACTTCTACTGTACTGAAGCAAAGGATATGTACTATAAAGAGCTTTCTGAAAGAGTAAAACAATATAAAGAAACAGAGGAAGGGGTTGAGAACATGTGCGATATATTGGATGAAATGAGAAAAGAAGCAGCCGACAAAAAGGCATGCGAGATAGCAAACAAAATGATCATGGATGGGAAATTGACAATAGATCAAATTGCTGAGTATTCAGGCCTCTCAACTGAGAAAGTAAGGGAGATTGCAGGCAATGAGTCAGCCTGAACAGATTGATAAACAAAAAGCATTCCTTCCACCGCAGTGTAGGAAATATCAGCAAAGACCCCGAAAACGCGAGCCCCAAGGCCCGCGTTTGTTCTGAAGAAAACATTACTATCAACTCTTCAAAAAGCTGCCGAGGTCATCATAGTACAAGCGGTAGATGCCGTAGATCAGCTGCTGGCGCGTTACTTTGACCTGGTAATCATATGCGTCCTTTAGCAGTATCGGTGTTGCTAAGGCGATCTTGGCGGCATTAGCGATACTCATTTTGAATCTGGCATTGCCCTTGTCGAGTTTGTCGAAATCGATTCCTTCGATCTCCTTGAGGAAAGCCTCATAATCGGCTTTCTTATCGAGCTTCTTAGTGTCACATGTAATATAGGCATCCGTGCCGGCCCAGCCGTATGAGACGCCATACTGTTCGAACTTTTTGACCGATGATCTGCGCAGGTTCTCGGAACTCTTGAGGTTGCCGATAAATAGCTTCTTCTGTCCGGCAATGCGTCCTGTAAGGACTTTCTGATAGAATTTCTCATCAGCGACAATAGCATAGACCGAGCCGTCTTTCGTGCCGACAACACCTTCTTCGGTATCATCATTGCGTTCTATCAACTGAGCCATTGCTTGTGCGATCAAGTCGTCTTTTGCGACTATAACGAGTGAGCAGTCGTAGCCTTCAGGCTTTGTCAGGAGGCTCTCGGCATATTGTGAAAGTTCTACAGCATTCTGAAGAGCCTTCGCGCCCGCAATTCCCGTAGCCTTATTTGCAAGATGAACAGGATCAGTATAAGCTAATACACGCATGAGTTTTGCGTATACTCCCTCGGGCACATAAGCCAGGAGAGTCTTTCCGATAAGTGCGACAGGAAAGATCGTTCCGAGCAAGCCAAGAACAGTATCAACGACTTTTTTTGCAACATCCGGATGGTCAGCAAGCATCTCGAAAGTGTCGACCATCTTAAGGACATCACCTGCGGTATTCCAGCCGTTAGCGGTCTTGTCGTCAACACCCAGTTTTTCTTTGAGTTCTTCCCTTGCTTCTTTATCAAGCTTTATGTTTCCGACCTGCTCCTGCAAGACACCGATCAGTTCCTGCAGAGTACCATTGGACATTTTATTGAGCGTTTCCGCATTTACTGCAATCGTCTTATCTTTGTTCGGCATAATCTTATCCTCCTGTCAGAAAGCGCTATCGGTATTTTGATTATAGCATTTGTGATGACATCGTGAAGGCGATAAAGGAATAAGGGAAGTCTGCTAAATCGCGTTGCGTTATGAGTTGAGCGCGGTATAATTCTTTTAGGCAAAGGAATGATATGAACGCCTGTTCATCAAAAACAAAAACCCCGAAGTGGCGACTTCGGGGTTTTCTATAACGTTTTTATTGGTTATCAGAATATGATTATTCGGCTATGCGAAGTTTTGCCACTATATATCTGTGATCACTAAATTTTTGTTCTTCCTGGGGGATTATGCCGTAATGAATAACATTAAGATCCTTTCCTACGAGGACTTTATCTATGCTTGTTGTGTTGTTGAAAGTCTTGATGTTTTCTGAAACGATATTTCCCGCGTTATTTAGTAGTTCTAAATAACGGTATTCTGTAGATTTACTGTTACATCCGATGTAGGAATTAAAATCCCCTGCTAGAATTACATTCTTGTTATTTCCTGTATAGTCAATAACTTGTGTCCAAACCTTATCCTCTTTATCTAACAGACGATTTACCACAGGCATGTGCACCCCGATAAACATAGCATAGTCAGTTTTGATAGGGATTAATCTTGGAGAATCAATTCCCTCAACAGAAACCTCTGAAAAACCACTATTCACTTTAAATATTGCGATGTTTTTTCTCAGGTGGCTTTCACCTTTTTTGTAGATAATTCTGTATTTGTTATCCGGGAAAGCTTCAAATAGTTTCTGCCAAAAAGGATGTGGTTTTAAAGCTTTGTTTTCTCTATATTGATACGGAACTTCTTGCGCAAAAACAATATGATCTACAGATGGTTCTAAAGCAAAGAACTTATTAATTTCCGAGATAAACCCGTTTAGAGCACTCTCTTTACAATCAGCAAAATCATAATTATTGGATTCTGTACTAATCTCTTCGCCTCTAAACCAGTTTACATTCCAAGTTAAAATCTCAACTTCTTTCATATAATCACCACTTCAGCGTAAAAGTAAAATTGCCTTCGGTTCGGCTTTCAACCATAGGATTGGGATTTGATGGATCTCCGTCTGTACGGTACACGTTATTGAACGCTTGTTCATACAGCGTTATAACCTGTTGATTTGGGTGATCCCAATTTTTGGGATGGTTTCCGATACAGACATATGCGGACTCGCCAGGACATGTTGCGTTTAGAGCATTCTTCCCCAAAGGAATCATCGAATTGCCATTTAAGGACCCATGATGTGGAACAATCATTCTTTCAATAATCAGCCGTTGTATTCCTGGTGGCAAAGAACCGATAAAACAATCTCCGGGGAATAGGGTGTTTTTCATCCATAAAACAAGTGAGACGCTGTTTATATCAATTTCACCATTTCCTTTATTAAGTGGACAATTGACAAAATACATTTTGCAATTGGGGGTGTCATATATTTGCTTAATGCTGTTTTTAGAAGAATATACAAAACGAATTAGATCATTATCTATTAGATAACAAATCATTAGTTTAGCTTGTTCTGTAACATCATCTGCTTTCTCAATGTATGGTGCTATGACAAGGCCTTTTTCTTTGGCCGCGGTGCCTACGAAGAAATCTCTGTCTAATGAGTACAAGCCAAGAAAGTGATCGGCATGCCAATGAGAAATAAAGATACAATTTGGCTCAAATTTTCTAAAATCTTCGTGACCAAATTGATATAAGGGTGACGTGTTTATGTGGTTTCCCTGAGGATTCTTTTCTCTATTGCTGTAACATGGCAACCCCAGATCGAAAGCGAAAGTTTTGCTTTTGCCTTTTATATATTGGTTTTCTATGATAATCGCATTTGCCTGTCCAACACATCTTACCCGGACGGTACTGGTATTAACAGCGGTAAACAGAGTGCTTAAAACGTCTTTATCTCTTCCTCTGGATATCGTTGGGCTATTATATTTCTGACTGTAATCTACAACTTTGCGCTTTTTGAATATATTGTCGAGACAACTTTTAATATGTTGTATTTTTGTATCTATACCAGTGCTTATTGCAAAGATGTTTTTAGTCCACTTTATTTCTATATCATCATGTGTTTCTTTACTTGCTGCACAGTATAGATGTCCTGATTTACTGTCTGGATCCGAATTTTTCCTATTAAGCATTCTGGCTTTTAAAACAAACATGCTATTAGTGTCTTTAATCTCTTCCAATATTTCTTCAGGAATATCAGTAGATATAGCAAACGAATATGGTTTATACAGAAGATCCAAGAAGGAATACTCTGTATGTTTGATTTTGCCCTCGACAACGGATAATGCTCGTTCTGTATATATTTCATTAATCGAATAATAAACATCAAAAGTGTCATCATCAGCAACATCAAGACTACAGCTAACTACTGCTTTTTTGCGGCTGCTTTTGACTATTCGTTGAGATTCTAGTTTATCCCTTGTCCCATTATTATTTAAGCGGTATACCTCAACATAACAATCGTCTTCTGAACCTAAGACGCTAATGTTAATGGTTGCTGTATTCTTTCTTGTTTTGCAGGATATTTTAAGTGGAATTTTGGATTTGAAATATGCGTAGTTCACATCGATCATTTCTTCGGTGAAAGCTTCGATGTAATAAGAGTGTTCTGATCCGTCTTCTATATCTTCGCTTTTATCTTCGATTAGTCTGCAGTAAAGAGGAACAAACTGGGTGGAATCATGGAATAATAGTGTGCTATCACTGTCTGATTTAGTTTCTAATCTGGTATTTAACAATGCTCTATAGAGAATGTTGAGGTCATCCTCACGATCCGAGAAAATCTCCCTGGCTTCACGCAATTCTTTCTTGTCCCATCTCTTTTTGGATAATTCGTTTAGATTTTCCCAGCTCAGATTATTTATTAATTTTGAAAGCGTATTAAATTCAGAGTTAAAATCGATTGGCATAGAAGTAGAGTCCCTCCTTTGCTACATTTATAACACTTTTTATTTAATGTGAGAAAACATTGAAGACGTGAAGGAGGTGCTTTCTTAAATTGAGAAGAGCATAGGTATCACTTGGAGATTTCGCTTTTACCTCTCCCTCACAAACTCCAGATCTCTCAGTCTGTCCCTCGCTGCATAGTATTCGCGGTTCTCGAGGGTATCGTTGACGGCGCTGGACTCATCGATGTCGGAGGACTTGCGCTGGGCGAGGCAGAAAGCGATGTCGTCGTAGTCCATCGTGAAGCCGAACTTGTCACCCATGTACTTGATCAGGGTGCGGAGCGCGATGTGGTCGATCTCTGCTTCGGATACAGAAACATCATCGTCTTCATTATCAGTGGACGTGCCGATATCTCTATTAATTCAAAAGTATGCATAATGCCAGACTGCCATCCCGGAAAGGTTGGTCCCATCGGTCTTACCATGACCGTTAACGACAAGATCATTCCTCAGCTCATGGGCGTTGATATCGGATGCGGAATGCTGGTCTGCAAGTTCAAGGCGAAGAGCATTGAATTTACTAAGTTCGACAGGGTTATAAGAGACTGCGTACCGTCAGGTTTTGGAATCCGCAAAGCGCCTCACAGCAGGGCAGGTTTTGAAGTGATTTCCGGTCTCAGATGTCTGCGTGCAGTTAATGGTGATAAGGCTTTGAAGAGTCTTGGAACACTGGGCGGCGGCAATCACTTTATCGAAGTTGATAAGGGCGAAGACGGATACTACATCATCATTCATTCCGGCAGCAGGCATCTTGGTTACGACGTTGCTGATTACTACACCGAAGCGGCGCGCAGAAGACTTGCCAACATGGGAATGGATGTGCCTTATGAGATGTCTTATGTGGAAGGCTCTCTGATGGACGATTACCTTCACGATGTATCGATTGCTACCACATATGCATCGCTTAACAGGGAGATCATTTTGCAGGAGATCCTGAAGGGAATGAAGTGGAAAGAAATCGAACGTTACGAGTCTATTCATAATTACATCGGTGTTCTTCCGGATGGTACCAAGATTCTTCGTAAGGGTGCTGCCTCTGCATGTGAAGGTGAGACAGTCATCATTCCCATTAACATGCGTGATGGCGTGATTCTGGGAGTTGGTAAGGGTAATCCTTCGTGGAACTATTCCGCGCCGCACGGATCAGGCAGAGTACTGCGCCGTGATGAGGTTAAGAACCACTACACGGTATCGGCATTTAAGTCTGATATGAAGGGGATCTATTCGTCTTCCATAAGCGCCGGAACGCTCGATGAAGCGCCGGTTGCATATCGCGGAATTGATGAGATCGTTGATGTGATTTCGGACAGCGTTGAAGTGAAGGAAGTTATAAAGCCCGTCTATAACTTCAAGGCAGGAAAAGAGAGGTAGGAATGTTAATACAGATAAGTTCAGGACAGGGCCCGGTTGAGTGCTCTGTCGGAGTCGAGAAGCTTTGTAAGGCTTTGCTTAAAGAGTTTGCAGACTCAAAGATCGTTTCCGTAAACGCGGACTATTCAGGACACGGATACAAGTCCTGTGTCATGGAATTCGTTCAGGATGTATCGATGCTTGAAGGCACAGTCTTATGGGTGTGGAAGAGCACCATAAGACCTGGTCATCAGCGCAAGAACTGGTACATGGATGTTCATGTAATTAAGGAAGCTGATGTTGTCGGCGAGTTCAATCTGTCTGACTGTGAAGTGACAACAATGCACTGTGGCGGCAAGGGCGGACAGCACGTTAATAAGGTTGAGACAGGCGTGCGTGTTTGCCACAAGCCGACAGGTGTTGTTGTTACATGTACAGAGGAAAGAAGCCAGGTGCAGAACAAGCAGAAAGCTATGAAAAGAATGCAGAGCATTCTCGCAGCAAAGCAGGAAGACAACAATGCTGATGCTTTGAATAACGCTTGGCAGAAACACACGGAAATCGTGAGGGGAAATCCTATTAGGATTTACGAAGGCGAGAAGTTCAAGCGCAAGAGCTGATGGGACATTTTGAGTATATGAATGCCATTATCATGTAATTGAGGTAAATGACTATGTCTAAGGTTAATTGCTATCTTGATTCAAAGCAGAAAGCGCGTCACAGGATGAGGCGCTATGAGACTGTACATAAGAAGCTTACCAGGGCCCGCAAGAGCGACAGAGGAGAGTATAGTCGTTTTTATGGACAGTGTGGGTATTTTGTTATCCGCCAGAAAGAACGCTTGACACATACATTTATTGTGAAGGGTCCAGGCGGAAGGGCAGATTATTATCCTCAGTTTGAGCCTATCGGCGGAGAAGTTTTCATTGTCAGACATTGTTCAATTACTGCAAGGTATTGTAAGCGGATTGCAGCTAGGAAGTTTAGAAGAAATAAGAAGTTTGATGAGGATTCATATCTTCTGAAGGGTTCCAAATATAAGAAGGAGTTTGATCTTCCGTGGACGGTGGTTTGATTCTGAAGGATGTGAATGATGATGGAAGCGAGAATTAAAGAACCTGATTATTATTTTTCTGATATAAAAATGATTGACATAAATCCCGCTTCGGAAGAAGAGGCTCAATTATCGTGTCCTGGTTTAAGCAATGTTTGTCACAGGTCACTAGTTTCAAAGGGACCTTACAACGGCTTTTTCATTGTTGCTGTTATGACATTCTCTGGTCCGAATTTGCCGGTTGGAACAATGATTACTTTCACGAATAATTGCCAACAATGGTTGGTAATTGAAAAGAATAAGGCAACCCGCCATATACGGCTCAGTCCTGATGAATATGAAGAAGACGAAGCAAAACTTAAGACTAAGCTCCGTGATTGGGCTGAAAAGAATGGGATTGAATTCGAATGTCCCAAAAACTGAGATGTTGTCCCAATATCGGAACTTGACTTTTCCTATAATTAATTCACTTGGTGTGTGAGGGAGAGCGAATGTATGGATAATCTTGTTGATCAGGTGATCGATCAAAACAATGGTGTTGACGTTGAGATGGCTGTGCTTGCTCTTTGCATGCGTAAGAACAGTTCTATCGTTGAATTGGTTCAAAATAAGATTACATCTGATGATTTCACGGATAAGCGCAACAGCGTTATCTACGACGTCATACTCGAGATGTATTACGAGAATGTGCAGGTCGACAGAATAACTGTTTTCGCTGAATTGGAAAAAAGGGGCCTGGCAGATATGGTCGGCGGTCAGAGATATGTTTATCGGGTTGGAGACACAATGGCTGTCCAGTCTGCCCTCGGGAATTATATCGATGCGCTTAAAGACCGTAGTGCCAGAGCAAAAATACTCAAGATAACCAATGATATCAGAAAAGATACTTTAGGCAGTAATTTGAGTGCTTCCGATATTATTGACAGAGCAATTAACAACATGACGCAGCTCAAAGGTTCCGATGAAGTCAAGGGCCTTGCGTCCATGACTGACGTCCTTAAATCGACCTTAGCCGACATTTATTCCGAGATACGCGATGAGGCTTCAGGGAATAAGGTTAAACTGGGTTATCCGAAGCTGGATGCAATGTTAGGCGGTTTAGGTCCGGGAACGCTCCACGTTCTTGCTGCCCGTCCCGGCATGGGCAAGACAGCCCTTGCCATGAACATTGCTACAAATGTCGCGGCCAATCAGAAGACTGTGGTTATTTTCTCGCTCGAAATGACCAATGAAGAGATTGGCAAGAGAATGATGTCTTCGGCAATGACAAAGAGCGTGAAAGATATAATCAGATCGCGTGAATTGACGGATAGCGACAAAAAGCAGATGGATCAGGCGTTATTGAAAATGAGGGA
Source organism: Paludibacteraceae bacterium (assembly GCA_017557345.1). Classification (GTDB taxonomy): domain Bacteria; phylum Bacteroidota; class Bacteroidia; order Bacteroidales; family Paludibacteraceae; genus Colicola. The sequence goes on from JAFYZR010000145.1 coordinate 17,002, forward strand.
ATACCCTATCTTTTTTGATGAGAGCGTCGACATCAATCCGGTAACGATGAAGGCGAAGATACAGCAACTCGTCGCTTCAGGCAATCCGCCGAAGCTTGTAATCGTTGACTATCTTCAGCTTATTGAATTAAAGGGACTGAAAGGAAGGTCGCGCAATGATGAAGTTGCGACAATATCAAGAGGTCTCAAGCTCCTTGCAAAAGAATTCCGCATTCCTGTTATTGCGCTTTCGCAGCTCTCCCGAAAAGCTGACGGCCAGGTTCCCAAGCTCTCGGAGCTTCGTGATTCGGGCGCCATCGAGCAGGATGCAGACACGGTCATGTTCGTGCACAGACCCAACTACTCCGGAGATAGCGACAACACGCCTTCAAATAATGCCGCACCCGCCGCGAATATTGGCGGCGTCGAAGCTGAAGTAGCTTATATTTTCCTTGCGAAGAATCGTCACGGGCAAGTCGGAAAAGATACCGTCTGGTGGATCCCGAGCAAGACGCTCTTCTATGAACACAACGAGAGGGATCCCGTCGATCCGGACAGCCCTTACGCAAGAACGGTGAATGGTGATGCGGCTGCTGCGAAATATGATTTCGATGAAGAAAGAGAAGACGCTCAGGTCATGGATCCGCCTTTGTCAGAAGATGAAGGCGCACTTCAGCAAGAAGAGGATGCGCAGCAGCAGGATGAGACTTTTATGGCTGATGAGCATACGGATTATCCTGAAGGGTTCTGCTGATGAGTTGAAACGATGGGATAATTTTAGTACATACTTGCCGCTATCCTATAAGTGAAAAGAAAAGCAAATCTGATAGCGGTTAAGGAGGTGTCCCATGGCAAAAGCAGAAGTAACAAGAATTCCCACAGCAAGAAAGCCTGACGGAAATTACATCGAAGACCCCGTAATCGTAAAGATCGCAAAGCTTGCTTTGATCCTGGCCGATAAGGATACAGATTTGGAGACCAAGCGCCTCTGCGTAATGGCAGCCTTGAGGATGGAATACATCACCAAAGAAGAAGCTAATCAGCTCCTTTTGTACAGAGCGGAGCTCGAGAAGTTTGGAGATAGCGAAGATGAAGATTTACCTTCTTGATAGGAAGGCGGTTATGGAGGATTGTTGGAATGCTTATTTCAGCAACGAGCCGGATGTAACCGTTGTGTGCGACAGCCTTGCGCATTTCCTTGATACCATCGAAGTGGATTGCGTCGTATCTCCTGCAAATTCATATGGCCTGATGGACGGCGGTTTTGATCTGGCAATATCCGGGTATTTCGGATGGAATCTTCAGGAACGTGTCCAGGACTACATAGTCAGGCATTTCAGGGGCGAACAACCTGTGGCAACAAGCTTCATTATTGACACATGGGTCAGGGGCATAAAGCTCATACACACTCCGACAATGAGGCGGCCCTTCGCTGTTAAGGATCCGATGATTGTTTATCAATGTACAAGAACAAGCCTTATGTGTGCTCTTGAAAACAACATGGAAAGCATCGTTATTCCGGCATTCTGCGGTGAATATGGAGAGGTGTCACCTAAGGTCATTGCAAAACTGATGTATGAGGCATACAAGCAGATTATGAATCCACCGTCTCACATCGATTGGGACTATGCAGAGAGATGGTTTCCAGAATTGAAGTATTCCATGGAGAGTTGGAAAAAACATTACAACGATAAATAGAAGAGTTTGCGTATGAATTCACTTGAGAACGTCAACGAACTGCATTTTCATGCGGCCAGGATAATAATATGCGGAGGTAGGCAATTCGATGACTATGCACGCTTGGAATCTGTGATGAATGACGTTATGTCTAAGATTGCTCCTTGGCGTGATGTGATTGAGATCGTAAGCGGTCATTGTGAAGGTGCGGACCAACTTGGCGAATTATATGCGAGTAACCATGGTTTACCATGCAAGGTTTTTCCTGCCCAATGGGAGAAGTATGGGAGATCGGCAGGCCCCATACGCAATTCGGAGATGGTTAAGTACGCTTCAGAAGCTGAGATGCCGGTTGTAGTAGCTTTTAGGAGCCCAAGAACGAAAGGGACGAATGATACTGTCAAAAAGGCTACGAAAAGGGGTTTCAAAGTATTTGTAATCGATTATGATAATGGTGAATCTAAACAGAATTAGCCAATAGCAAAACCTATAATTGAATAAAACTAATCTATGAAAATATCAACAATGACATTCCGGCTTCATGCCCCCTGGGTGCACAGCCTTAAAGAGAAGCGCATGATCGTAAAGAGTCTTGTAACAAAGTTACAAAACAAGTTTCACGTGTCTGCAGCAGAGATTGACGAACAGGATACGCACCAGATCATCGTCATCGGTGTGGCATCAATCGTGCCTCACAATGCGATGGCCGACAGCCTGATGGATGAGATATCCGTTTTCGTGGAATCAAATACGGAAGCGGAGATCCTTGAAGAGATAAGGGAGGTGCTTTGATTTGAGCCTTAAAGAAACAAGCAAGTTCATATCTCTGATCCTCCGTCATAAGCCTGAGGCCATCGGAATCACTCTGGATGAGCACGGCTGGGCGAATGTAGATGAGCTTATTGCAGGTGTTGCAAAGACTCATTCCATTGACATGGCCATCCTGGAGCAGATCGTGGCAGAAGACGAGAAGCAGCGGTATTCCTTTAACGAGGATAAGACGCTGATCAGGGCAAATCAGGGACATTCCAGCCCTGTTGATGTCGAGCTAGAAGAAAAACAGCCGCCTGAAATTCTTTATCACGGCACGGGCGAGAAATATGTGTCATCCATAAATGAGCAGGGCCTGATTCCGAAGTCAAGGCTCTATGTTCATTTGTCTAAAGACGAGGAGACTGCCCATAAAGTCGGTCAGCGTCACGGGAAGCCGGTCATATATCAGGTTAAAAGCGGAGACATGTTTAGGGACGGCTATAAGTTTTTCTGTTCCGTTAACGGGGTCTGGCTCACGAAAGAAGTTCCGGTAAAGTATCTTTCCAACTAATTGGATTAGGGTGATAGCATCCAATAGTCCCATTATTCTCATGCAAGCCCTTTTCGGAGATGTTACCATATCATCAAAAGAACAGTTCTAACACCTCCTTTCAAGTTCTGTTCATTGTGTGCCTATGTTTTTCATACTCCTTTCTTACCTACTGGGGCCCGGGTCGCTACCGGGCCTTAGTAATTTCTTACACATTACAACCGATAAATGAAAGCAACGAGGAGCTTTTCGCGCTAAGATAGTAATATCAAAAAGGGGAGGATACATAGTATGAAGATAGCTTTTTTCGATGCCAAAGATTACGATAAGAATTCGTTTATCAGGGCGAACGGCGACGACAGATATGAGATAGTTTTCTACGAGACGCGTCTGACCAAAGATACCTGCCGCCTGGCGGAAGGCTGCGACGTCGTGTGCGTATTCGTTAATGACGATGTAAACCGCGAGGTCATCGATGAACTCGTGAAGATGAACATCCGCCTGATTGCGCTTAGATGCGCGGGCTACAACAACGTTGATATCGAGTATGCGTACGGCAAGATCCACGTTGTGCGCGTGCCGGCGTATTCGCCTTATGCGGTCGCAGAGCATGCGATGGCGCTGCTCCTGACGTCGATCAGAAGGATCCACAAAGCATATATCAGAACGAAAGATTTTAACTTCAGCTTAAACGGCCTTACGGGCTTTGACCTGCACGGCAAGACCGTCGGCGTCGTGGGCACGGGTAAGATCGGCCGCATCTTCATCGACATCTGCAGGGGCTTTGGCATGAACATCATCGCGTACGACAAGTTCCCGGCTGCTGACAGCGGCATCGAGTACGTCACGCTCGAAGAGCTCTGGGCAAGGGCAGACATCATCTCGTTCCACTGCCCGTTGACCGATGAGAACAGGCACATGGTCAACGCTTCCACCATCGCACAGATGAAGAAGGGCGTCGTCCTCATCAACACATCAAGAGGCGCCCTAATCGACGCCGAGGCGCTTGTAGAAGGCATCAAGGCACGTCAGATCGGCGCGGCATGCCTCGACGTCTACGAGGAAGAATCCAACGTCTTCTTCCACGATTATTCCGGCCACATCGTTGATGACGACATCCTCGCAAGGCTCATCTCGATGCCTAACGTCATCGTCACGTCGCACCAGGCGTTCCTCACGGAAGAAGCGCTGTCGAATATAGCAGACACCACGCTGAAGAACGTCGGGGAGTTCTTTGAGAACGAGTATTCGGCCAACGAGGTGTGCTACAAGTGCCCGCAGCTCAAGGAGTGCAGGCAGGAGCATAATAAGAAGTGCTTTTAAGGGGTGGCGGGGCAGCGGGTGCTCGTAAGCGAGGCCGCGATTGCCCGCAAATGACACGTTTTCGCGATGAAACGTGTCATATCTCGTCACTATCTGAATAATTGCCAAAAAGTGACACGAATCGGGTTCGAAACGTGTCACTTGGCGTCACTGCGTTATTTATGTTTAAGAGAACAAGAAAGAAGGAACGGTGTCCAGCATATATCCACTGCCGGTCCTTTTTGCATTCGCACCTCTCCTTTCCAACCAAAATGTTTACAAAAGCATATACATTGCATATAATTAATATATGCGAGGTGATTGCTATGGCTAAGACAGTAAATATGTGTGTACGTGTAGATCCCGAATTGAAGGCACAGGCCGAGATTATTCTTGAGCAGCTGGGCATGAATATGAATGGAACGATCAATATGTTTTTGAATCAGATTGTTCGTGAGAAGAAGGTTCCTTTAAATCTGTCTCTCAACAAAGAACAAGATGTTTTACCGGATATCGTTGTTTCTAAGCAGGAAAGAGAAGGTGGAATCGAAGGGATAGATGCAAGAAAGCTTCTGGAAGAAATGAAGAAGATCGTGTCTGATGCTGAAACACGTAAAGAAAATTCAGATAGCAAGGCGGCCGGTTAATGGCAAAATACAAGGTAATAGTTTCTAATCATGTAGCCGGTCATCTTCTTAAATATGTTGAGTTTATTTCGAACGTCAGCATTGAAGCTGCCCGGCAATTTATTTCTGAAGTGTATATAGATTCAGTTGTTGATTGCAGACAGGACAATAACTAAACCGTTATCAAGCAGATATTCTGTTGACCTCATTTTTGTAGACTTGTAGAATCGGAATAAGTAAAGTCTCAAGCACGACACTGCACGGAGGAATTATCATGGCAGACGAACTCGACATCACTAAGATCTTTAACGACACGGTCAAGGCAGTTACCAAGGCAACGCAGCCCGCAAAGAAGACCACGGCAAAGAAAACTACAGCGAAGAAGACAACGACTGCGGCTAAGAAGCCCGCTGCCAAGAAGACTACGACAGCCAAGAAAACCACAACGGCTAAGAAGACAACCACGGCTAAGAAGACAACCGCGAAGAAGACTACTTCTACTGCAAAGAAGCCGGCAGCTAAGAAGACAACGACTGCTAAAAAGACTACCGCTAAGAAGACCACTGCGAGCAAGGTCAGCAAGATCATGCTCGAGATCAGCGGCAGACAGATCGACTTTAAGGTCATTGCCAAGAAGGCTGAGAAGCTCGGCGGCGAGATCTATGTCGTTGTTAACGAGAAGAAAATCTACAATCAGGACGGAAAATCGGTCAACCTCTTCTGATCAGTCCCATTATTGGGCTATTTCACAGAAGAGGACTGATAAGTCCAAATAATGTCAGCACGAGTTTTCTATACTGATGGCGAAAACAATAAAACATCAGTATTGGAGGCAAAAAAATGAAGTTAGACAGCTTAATTGAGAGCATTAAATCCCTTC
>JAFYZR010000146.1 GCA_017557345.1 Paludibacteraceae bacterium
ATAATATAAAATAAATATTTAATTTATATCTCCTCCCAACCATCCACATTCGATTTTTCTAATGTTACTGCGTTACTGCGTTACTGCGTGTCTTTTCCTGAATAAGGTTGACTCGTTATTGCCTTCGTTTTTTAACACTTGACTATCCGTACGGATTTAGTTGACTTCCTCATCCCACCAAAGTTGACTGCTTTACGGATTTGGTTGTCTCTTTTCCTATTAACGTTGACTATGGTCGGATATTGTTTACTTTTCATCTTTTTTTGTTTACTTTGTACTGAATAGGTTTACTCCCATAATATGAAAGACACACTCAGGGGCTGCCATACGGCGGGGGCAGACAGCCCCCGAGAGTTTACCACAAGCGTTGCTGCATTCCTTGTTCTGCATGTGCCTTTGATGGGGCTTTCATGCCGATACTTGAGTGTGGTCGTTTCTCGTTGTAGAAGCTTATAAACGAGGAGATTCGCTCACGGGCATCATCAATCGTCTTGAAACGCCGTTCACGGTATATAACCTCCGTCTTGAGGATTCCGTTCACACGCTCTGCGATTGCGTTGTCTGTTGGTTTATAATCTTCCGTCATACTAATTCTTACACCATATCTCTTCAATTCGTCGGTATAGGCATTACAGCAATACTGAACGCCTCTGTCAGAGTGATGTATAAGCCTTTGCAGACTATCTGCTGTTGCCTGTGAAATAGCCATTCTCAGAGCCTCCAGCGTATTCTCTGCCTCTAGTGTGTCAGACAATCGCCAACCTACAATTTTTCGCGAGTAGGCATCCGTTACCAGATGCAGATAGCAGCACCCGTCCACTAGATCTATGTACGTAATATCACTCACCCAAAGCTGATTTGCAGCAGTCGGTACGAAGCCGCGGATGAGATTCTTGTATTTGTGATAGCGATGGTTGGAATTCGTTGTGTGACGTGGTTTTGGACGAGGCAGCAACAGCTTATGTTCACGCATAACGCCACAAAAAGCATCACGTCCAGGAACCCAGTCATTCTGGAACAGACCTTTCATCATGAGCCACAGCTTGTAATAGCCAAGACCAGGATCCAGTTTGCGGATTTCCATGATAGCATCCAAAATGCGCTCTATACGCCTATCATACTCCTCGGTATAATGTTTTCTCTTATAATATGCCTGTTTTGTATGGTCAAACAGTCCACAGCAGTACTCGATTGTATAATCGGATGAGCTGGACAGGCGATCTACTGCTTGACCCCACCTTTTTTTCGTATCTTGGCGCCATGCTCTTCGGCAATGTCGATGAGCGTGTTAAGAGCCAAAACCTTGTCCTTGCCGTACTTCAGCTGTTTCTCAAGCTGCTCAATCTGCTTGCGCTGCGCCTCAATTAGAGCCGACATAGCAGCAACATCCATAGACTCTTCTTTTGCCATATCACTATCGGTTTGAACAATTACCGGCTGCAAAGATGCACATTTTTCGTGAATTTCCAAAGGACTTAGGCAAGAATTTATCCAAGAAGATAGAGTTGTTGTACTTGGAAGGTTGTATTTTAAGGCTATTTCCTTCCTTGATTTACCACTTTGCATGTACTCGATGCAAATCATACGCTTCATTGCGCGACTGAATTTTTGTCTACTCATAATTCTTAAATGACTTTTAAAATTTAACATTTAAGGCCTTTTATGAGTCAACCTATTTCAGTACAAGACATCGAATTTAAAGAACATAAAAAGTACTAATTTATTTTGTATTTCGCTCGATTTGCACTACCTTTGCAGCTGCAGATTAATATAAAACTATAAGAATTATGAACGAGAATAACAATGAGAAGCAGCAGGGACTGCAGTTGGAGCTGTCGCAGGAGGTGGCTCGAGGAGAGTATGCTAACTTTGCAATCATCACGCACGGATCGGGCGACTTTGTGATTGACTTTGCGCGGGTGTTGCCTGGTATGCCTAAGGCGCATGCTTGCAGCAGAATCATTATGGCCCCAGAACACGTGAAGCGACTGCTGCTGGCG
>JAFYZR010000147.1 GCA_017557345.1 Paludibacteraceae bacterium
ATCTGTATAGCCTTCCTTCTTGCTGGTTACGACATAACCGCTGACGCCACTGTCCTGATAGTTCTCATTCCAAGTCCAGTCGCAATTGCTCGTATTACGAAGTTCCAGGTATTCATCTACCGTCGGCATTCGCCAGGAACCGCCCAGGTTCGCAGCAGCAGCATCATCGGCAAGATCCAGCGTACTCTTCGCATCAGTATATCCTTCATTACCATAAGTACTGTCGTAGCAATACTTGGTCAGCGTATTCTCCGTTCCCTTGCACCACTTGTAGTTCTCCCATGAATAAGAACTCTTCGGCTGAGTCTCGCCCCAGGCGTAACTGTTGCCACTACCCGTCGGTGAAGAAGCGCCAAGATTAAAGGTCGCCCACTTCACCGAAAGACCCAGGTCGACTACAGACGGAAGCGGTGCGGCCGGCTGAATCTGGTTAGCATAGCCGCTCCAATAATCATCAGCCGTTTTGTAGGCATCTACAGAAGCGGCAGGCACATAAATCGGGCAAGTCGTATTTTTCATCATTGCCTGTCCGCCAGTTGGAGGTACAGCAGACTCAAAAACCAGAGATTGAAGCGAGCTGCAATAACTAAAAGACTCATAACCCAAACTAGCCACATTAGCGGGTATTACAAGGGTAGTAAGGGAAGAACATTTCGAGAACGCAAAAGAATCGATAGTGGTAACACTTTTAGGTATCACAACGGCGTTCAATTTTTCACACCATCTGAATAATTCACCATTAATTGTAGTAATATTTTCTGGCAGATTGATGCTAACCAAATTTGAACACCCTGAAAAAGCTTTTACACCAATATAATTAACGGATTCAGGTATTACCAAACTATTAATCCCTGTTTCCATAAAAGCCTCATTTCCAATAGTTAACAGCCCTTCAGGGAGCGTAATCTCCGATAGGTTCCTACGTCCACTGAAAACAGCGGCTGAAATATACTTGATTCCTTCCGGAACAGAAAAAGAAGTCAGGCCCGCAGAAGCTACCGCCATCAATGTGGTACCGGAAATCAACGCTCTACCCGAAGCATCTGCAAACTTTCCATTGAATCGAGTGAGGCCTGTGCATCTAGCAAAAACGCCATAAATACTGTTTACAGCCTGAGGAATTGTAATCTCTTGAAGAGAGGAACAAGAGGCAAACGCGTAACTACCGATTACCGACACACTCTCCGGAAGATTGATACTTTGGAGAGCGGAACAATCGTAAAAGGCATACGCCCCTATCTGTTGAATAGTCGAGGGGAGCATAACCGAAGACAAAGACATGCAGCCGTCGAAAGCACGATCTCCGACCATCGTAACCGGTCCGTCAAACACGATGACACCTTTCCCGTCAGAATAGGTATTGGATATGATATTTACGCCAAAGACATCTGTCGCAAAAGGCTCTACAACACTTCCGTCTGTAGAATTATACCAAATCTCATTTGAAGCCGGCCCGATATAAACAATGGTGGTGCCGCTATCTTTGTACAACGTTTCTATTTCTTGACCAGAGGCCATAAACAATGTGTCCAAAGGATTATCATAGGCATTCAAGTAGACTAACGCCAGATTGTTGCTCACATCGAGTGTCGTCAACTGATTGTTCGCGCATTGCAACCCCTGTAATGCCGCGTTATTACTGACATCCAAAGAGGTCAGTTCGTTCTTTTGGCATTGCAAATCAATAAACGCTGGATTATTGCTTACATCTAAAGAAGTCAACTGATTGTATTCACAATACAGTGTCCTCAATTTCGAGTTTTGGCCCAGTTCCAATGAGGATAACTGATTATGTGAGCAAGCCACATACTCTAGTGCCACATTATCACTCACATCCAAGGCGGTCAACAAATTATAGCTACAACGAAGCGTAGCCAGAGACAAGTTATTACTTAAATCCAAAGAAGTCAACTGGCCGAATCCTAAATAGCTATGTGTCGCAGCGACATACTCACTTGAACCATCACAACTAAGCAGGCGTAAATTTGGAAAGACTTCTATACCTTGAACTGTAGCAATACTGTCCGTGCAAACAGAAATGTTAGTTACCGCTTCGCACTCCGCTGAGCTGAGTATACCATCTTTGTCGGTGTCGAAATTATTGAAGACGTACGTGCGGAAGTTCGCGTCGGGGAAGGAAGCAGGAAGAACACCCGTAGGAATGGCTGTGATCCGGCCGGCATACTGACTCCAGTTTTCTGCCGCTTTATAGGCGTCGACGGAGCCAGCCGGGACATAGATCGGACAATTATTTGTATTGGCGAAAATATTGTTCGGAGTATAC
>JAFYZR010000148.1 GCA_017557345.1 Paludibacteraceae bacterium
GGTTCCATCGGAACGCACCTGCAGATGGGCATCGGCGACGGCCTGATCCCCGACAACCTCAACACCGAGATCTACTCGGACATCTTCATCGTCGAGGATGAGGTTGCTCTTCAGACATCGCGCGACCTCGCTGCGAAGGAAGGCATCCTCTGCGGAATCTCGAGCGGCACCAACGTGGCCGCCGCACTCGCCCTGGCAAAAAAACTCGGCCGCGGCAAGACGGTAGTCACCGTCCTTCCCGACACGGCCGAGAGGTATTTTTCGACGCCCCTGTTCGAGGGCGAATGATTTTTCAATACATTGTTTTCTCAAAGAGTTGCGGATTTGTTGCGCAACTCTTTTTTGTGAGAACTCCTACCAAGGATTCCCCGGCAAAGTATCATACAAAACTTCCTTAGGCTCACTCGATGTGATATCTCGCACGATAACGCCCCGCGCACTCACTTCGATAAAGTCCGTTTTCGTGGAATCAATGTAATAGCGCACGCATATCATGCCACTTCCTCCGTCCATATCTGGGGCAAATGCAATTTCGTTAAAACGTTCCTTCACTAGATTCGTGGGGAATTCGCGTTCTTGTGTAATTAGCTCTTCGTCTATCATCTCCTGCAAAATTCGCTTTGCATCTGACACAGATACTCTTGGCCAGTTCTCCGGAATCAAGCCCATGATTTCAGCCACTCTTCTTTCGTATGCCTCCTCCCAGTATCCAAGTTCCCGATTATCATGGATTTCGCAAAGCTTTCTCTTCTGCTCATCTGTTGCCACACGCATGCTGTTTACATACAATCTGTCAAGGCCTTGGCTCACCAGTTCATTAAGACTCGAATCCGAATAAGTCATTGGTGTAGGCGTATTTCTCGGTGTGATTGTCGGCGTTATAGTAGGCGCAAGCACAACTGTTGCTGCAGTATCCGGATGCTCCGCAATCCAATCATACAAAACCTCTTTCGGGGCATTTGCTCCACGATCCCAAAGCACAATTCTTCCGTCCGTGATTTCTACGTATTCCGTCAGGGCTTCACTTGTAAAATACCTAATCACCGCAACGCCATTCACAGCGTCAAAATCGGGCGCAAATGCTATTTCATTTAATCGGCTTCGGACTTCATAAACATCAAACGAATGATTCGGCGCAAAAAAGCCCTCGTCCTTTAATTCTTGAATTACACTCTTGACCTCCTCGACCGTTAACCTTGGCCAATTCGCAGGAATCATTGTCAGGATTTCCGCAATCTTCCTAGTGTAATCATCGGGCTTTCCGAAGAAAACACGGTCTTCGTGGATTTTCAACATTCCTATATACTGTTCCTCACATTCCATCGCTATCTCGAGCCCTTTTTCATACCAAGTGTGAGGATCTTCTGACAACAACTTCTGCAACGCAAGGCTTTCGAACACTATTGGTGTCGGAATCATCCGCGGCGTGATAGTTGCTTGAATAATTCCCGCAGGCGTGCCAGTTTGATAATCACGTGCAGGAATGGAAGTACTATTAAATCCATCTCCACACGCGCATAGCATAAAAATCAGGGCAATCATTGTTGTGCACAATACTATTCGCTTCATGGGCATCTCCCCTTTCAATGGGCATAATAAAATGTATAGTTTACCACATTGTTGTTTGCATCATATCATAACACAAATGAGTTTCCTTGTCTTTGCTCGTCTCGTCCTTTTGAACTCCATACCGTCCTTCTTTCTCTTCTATTCATCCCTATTGTTCTACTAAAATGATACTCGCCAGTATCTGTCTCACTTCCTTCGCATGTTCCTTGTCATACGCAGCGGAAATCAAAAGGCCTCGGTCTTTCAAAAAATAGTAATCGACCTGCACGGCGGTATCACCGGACTCGTCGGTGTAGCTAACCTTCCGCGCGTGGTACGCGCCGCTACCGAAGGTCACGTCCGCCTTGTCTTCAAATTTGTAACTACCGTCCGACCGGAATGCCGTGAGTATCTCGTCGAGGTCAGACTCCGCATCAACGCCGGATACACTGACATAGTTGCTGTAGGGGCTACCGATCAGGAAGATTCGCTCCATATATGTCGGCCTCTCGTCAAGCCGCAAAGTCTCAAATTTGTACCTGCTTTCGTCGTAGGAAATCACATAACCGAACCGGGCTGAGCGAAAGTTCCGCAACCTGTTCCCGTAAGCATCCAAAACGAGCAGAAACAGCACCAGCACCGCAAGCACCGCCCCCAGCCCGATAAAAATCCATTTGGTCTTTCCCTTCTTCAAGTGAGTTCCTCCCTCATTTTCCGATGTTCCTTCTCCTTATCATACTCCATCCTCGCGAAAAACTCAAGCGAACAAAGAGTATCGAATAGTCCCTTGCAAACTTGCGAATTTGTGGTATTCTTAGGAAAAC
>JAFYZR010000149.1 GCA_017557345.1 Paludibacteraceae bacterium
GGCCTGTTCGACCAACAATTTCATTTTGTCATCTTCCATAACTAACATGGATTTGGATGTTGAACTGCCTGCCACTATCCCCACGTGACCAGCGTGTAGCGACAGCACCAATCTCGACCCGGTCTCGGCCTGTTTGGCGAGACAAAGATGAGTAAAATGCAACCCTGTAACACTATAATTATACTATATATATAGGAATATACGGCCTGGATTCTCAATTGTAATGTACTCAAATTCAATAAGATAAAAGGGCCAACGACTCAAACGAGTCATCAGCCCTTCACAATGGTGTTCAATTGTACTATTTCATCCCGTAAGGTTCAGGGACCTTATAATCTGGGAATAGATCCTTGACTTTCAGTCCTATATTATCGACATTTCCGCATTCGGCGGCTTTAGCCAGAAGGTCTGGGTAATTCTTGTCTCCCCAGATTTGAATGAACGGCTTCCAACGTTTTCCTTTAAATTTGAGATGCCTCCCTATAGCGTCGGCAAACATGGCCATAAGGTATGAAGAATTCTCTCCTTCATAAGCCCACTCAAGGGTAGAAGGCGCACAATATCCATGCTCGACCATCATATCCATGACCTCTTTACCGGGGCCACTCGCAAATTCCTTCGGAATAGCTTCATCTTTGGGAACAGGAACAGATGGATCAAATGACCGCCACTTCTCCTGGAGCTTAAGCATGGTCAGATCCGGATCGGATAGCTCCTGTTGCATGAAATCATCATACTCAAGCATGCTCAGAAGTTCCTGCTTGAAGTGAATCATATCCATTGAATCCTTCTTCATTAAAAGCGAGCACTCATTTTTCATCCATTCTCTGAATGCCAAATAGGACATGCGTCCTTCCTTCACCTCGACATATCCATTCTTCAGTTTGGTGAAAAGAGTGTTCGGGGCAGAAGGATGAACAAAGTCAGAATAATACAGGAATACGATGGCCCCGACAACTAGTACACCTCCTAAAAAGCCAAAGAAACTCATAACTTATTCAATAACATTTAACTGATTATCAACCTTATAGGCTTCTTGCTCAAAAGCCGTATTCATCAACTTGAACCGGTCCGCAAGTTCCATTTCCGTATACCTGGATACCGCCGTACTTCCCTCCTTATGCAGTCCTGAAGCGTACATGTCCACTTGAACCTTACTCATTCTATCTACGTGTGTCTTGCGGGCCAACTTGCTACTGGCCAACTTGTATAAGGGCTCGTAATCATTCTCTTTTGTTTCTTCATTGTACTGAGCCACCTTACGATCTATCTTACAGTGCTGGAGTAAAGCCTTAATTCGGGCATTGTATCCAAACTCTCCGCTGATATTTTTCAATACCGGAAAGACAAACTCTGTACGCTTGATGATATCGAAAGCAAAACGGACTATCGGGGTCTGAACCTCTGTATTTCCCTCCTGGGAATCAGCTGTTTTCTTCGGGATATAATGGATGTAAGGTATACCATCTTCACTGACTGCGACTTTGGACATACTCATTGCCCGGAAATCGCTTATCCGACACCCGAAAGCACACTGAACCATAAAAGCGTCCTTTGTATCCTGCAGTGATACCGGGGCCTCCGTCTCAAGGACTCTCATAAACTCCTCCTTCCTTAGGAAGAAAGGATCATCGTACTTGGTTCGCATGACAGCTTTCTTATTCTCTCTTCCTAGTTTCCGGAATGGGGACTTACGGATCTCATCCCTGTCTTCGAGCGTCGAGAAAAACGTCTGGAACATCTTCAACTGTGATGTGACCGTGTTCATGGATAAACGCGCGTCAGGTTTGTTCTGAGGTTTTACTTCCTTATACAGGTTCGGGTACTTCTCGACATATTGATACTCGTCGAAAAGGAACTCGCGGAAATCCAATAAGTGATCAATATCAAATTCCTCGGCTGTGATGCCACTTATTCCTTTGATAACAAGGAAGCGTTCCAGTTTGTCGGATACCACAATGATATGCTTGTGTCGATTGGGTCCAATGATGCCGGCTCGAAGAGAATCATCCGCAGCCTTACGGAAACGAGTCACGATATTGGGATTCTCTGCGCGGATTACTTCAATCGGATTTTTGATAGCGGCTATTTCACGCTCCCATACGGCCGAGGTGAGATCCATACCCTCATCTAGCATCTTGTCATATGCCTGCTTGATAATGGTATATTCCTTCTTTAAGGAATTGGAAAGCTCTCGATTCCAAACCTTGACATTCGGCTTAGTTGTTCCATCCGGTTCAAGTTTGTCCAGGTCTTTCAAGTTGCAATAAATATCGGACGTATGACATATCTGCACCCTCCGCCCATCACGAAGCCGGAATCGCACCCTTACCCTTTCTTTTGGGTGGTCAAAGTGGAATACTATCTTCTCCATTACAACCTCATAAAGCGTGGTACGGAATCGCGTTTTCCGTACCACCAACCTGCAATCTAGTGAAATCAAGTTGAAATCAGATGAGAACCCGCGAACGTAATCATCTGATATACAAAGGTAATACTTTTTATCTAGATTGCAAATGCTTGCAGCGTACAAGTCCTGTTGGAGTCACTGAAAAACCGCATTGGAGATACCGCCAGTGCGGTTTTTCTTTTTTACTTAACCACAACTTAACCACCAAATCTTTTTGGGGAGATTGCGGTCAATTGCACGAATTCACTATTCAACTAATTAACTAGCAATTAGTTATATCAATATTTACATATCTTTGCCACAGCTCGGTTGAGTTGTGGCTTTTCGCCATACGGACCGGAATGTTTAACGATAACTAACTAGACTATGGCGAAGAAAAAGAAACTCAAGCGGAAAGTTCAATCCCATCCCACTAATTCCCTAGCGACTCCCCCATCCCCTACTCCGGAAGAGCAGAGGAAGATTCTCCGCGAGGCACAGAACGTCAACCGTGGACATCCACGGAAAGGCGAGACACGCGAGGAACTCAGGCAAATCAACGTCAGTTGTCTCGCGAGCATAGGAGAGCAATTCACGGATCTCTCGCTTAAAACCGGCAGGACCA
>JAFYZR010000150.1 GCA_017557345.1 Paludibacteraceae bacterium
ATTTATACATTCTGTTGAAGGCAGCCAATCCGAGCCCATCGATTTAGAATAATAAGATACATCATAATTCTCTACGGGAGATAAGATGGTGAAAAACTTAGTAATCACTTTTTCGGCGGTAGAGTACTCCATCTTATACTGTCCCGGAGAAGTAGGCTCACCTGTTGTCGCTTCTCCCCATTTTGCTGCTGTATAAACAGAATATGTTACACTATCGGCTCCTTCAGGAATAGTATCATCGCCAACAATGATGCTTGTCACTGTCGGATTCTTTTCGGATCCGTCATAAGTATAAGATTCAGGATCATTCCACGTAACTTTTACTTCAACTTTAGAAGGCCAGTTTTCTTCAGAGTTCTCTGAATCATATGCAAATCCTTTCAGATGAGGGTAATGCCAATAAGTCTTACCAACAGACTTACTATCACTCTTTATCAACCAGGGAGAATCATCTCCTGCTAAACCAAGAAGACTCATGTTGGTCAATGCATCCAGTCCGGTCATCTGAGTGGTAGTGAGACCCTTGGTATTGACCATCTTATAATTTCCAACTCCAACCGCATCCATAGGGCATATGGATTTATCATAAAAGCAGGAATTCACTTTACTATCATAATCACTCCTTCCTACCACTCCGCCGAGGCTGCAATCATCACCTTTCGCAGTCACAACACCGGTGCTATAGCAGTACATTAGCATTTTGTTTTCTTCATTAAACCCTACTATCCCGCCGACATTGCATCCTTTATTTCCAATCACAGTACCGGTGTTATAGCAGTACCGCATTCTGCTCCCACAATTACAACCTGCCACTCCGCCAACACCTGCCACCGCGGTAGGAAAAGCGGCATAGAGAGCACTATTATCACCAGTTTCAGTCACTGTACCGGTATTATAGCAATACGATAATTCTTTAACGGAATGGAATCCAACCACACCCCCGACAAGATTCTCATTTCCCGTCACATCGCCGGTGTTATAGCAGTACGATACTTTGCCTATATTATAACCAACTACACCCCCGACAAAACTCTGCTCACCCCCTAGTCCAATCACAGTACCGGTATTATAGCAGTTTATCACGTTTCCTGAAAAATTCTCCCCTACAACTCCACCGACACGATTATTTGCTTTTCCCTGTCCAGACACAGTGCAGCTATTATAGCAGTTTATAACACTTCCTTTATTATTCTGTCCGACAACTCCGCCGGCATAATAATATCCCGTTATCGCTCCGCCTTCCAGTCCAACATTTCGGACGGTTGCACCTTCATCCAACATTCCAAAGAAACCAGCAGGATTATTCCCGGTCGTTTTAACTGTAAGCCCGGTTATTTTCTTACCATTTCCGTCGAAAATACCTTTATAAGGATGACTGGAATCTTTTCCAATTGGTATCCATATGTTTCCGCTGGAGCTTGCCGATGCATCAATATCATTTAAAAGTATGCCTTTTAAGGTCGGAGAACCTCCGGTGTTAATATTTGAAGAAAAGTCCTTCAATTCTCTATAATTTGATATTTCTTTCACATCCGGTTGTTTCTTGCGTGGAGTCCAATCCGTCATGCCGATGGCTTCAGGGGCCAACTGGCTACCGTCTGCATCTTTATCGAATCCCTTCAAACGCGGATAGTATGAATAGAACTCATCGTTCGCTCTTACCATCCAAGGGCTTTCTTCACCCTGTTTAAGCGAGAACTTCATGTTGTCTAACGCAGCCATACCGGTCATCTGAGCAGTTGTCATCCCTTTGACGCAGTCACCACTATTACCATAACCCAATGCATGAATACCAATGCATATACTTTCATCATAATAGCAGTATGATATTGCATTGGTATCTTTAGCGTTATTAAGGCCAACTACACCGCCGACATTGCAATTATTTCCTTCTCCGCTCACGGAGCCACAGTTATAGCTGTTCGATAGATTACCTTCTTGGTTGTTTCCTAACACGCCGCCGATATAACAAAAACTACCTGTCCCGGTCACGGCCGCTGAATTAAAACAGTTTACTATAGTACCTTTACTGCAGTATCCTACAACACCGCCGACACACTTACCATCACTTTCAGTGTTTTTTGTTACGGCACCGCTGTTAAAACAATTCGAAAGTGTACCGCCGTTGCAGAATCCGACTACACCGCCGATACGATCCTCTTTACCGACCACATTATTAATGTTATAGCAGTTCGATATTGTTCCGCCGTAAATGTATCCAACAACTCCGCCGACAACAGTATTTCCGGAAACAGTGCACTTGTTATAACAATTTGTTACAGTAGCATTAAAAACAACTCCGGCAACTCCGCCTATATAATTGTTTCCGATTATCGATCCGCCTTCCAGACCAACATTCTGAACAGTTCCGTTCTGTCCCACATAACCAAAGAGACCGGCATAATCCAATGAAGAATTATTAATCGTAAGCCCGGTTATCTTCTTTCCGTTTCCGTCAAAAATTCCAACATAATGTCTTATATTTGTTCCGATCGGCACCCATGGTTGATCAGATGCATTTGCTGCTGCATCAATATCCCTCAAGAGAATAGCATTTGCTTTGGAATTCCCTTCATTGACTATTGCCGCAAATTCCTTAAGGTCTGCGTAGGTTGAAATCTGATAAACTCCATCAACCAATTTGATTCCATCACTCGCTTCTGCTGCAGCCTTTGTCTTTCTCGTCATCCCAGGCAGCATCCCTACTGCCATCATCAGACATAACGTACAACTAAGCACTTTCTTACCAATGCGTCCCATCTCCATTTTCCTCCGCGTAAATGTGCGTTTTCCATTAATCCATCGCAAGATATTCCGAAATCTACTGCTCTAATTGTCGCCTTCCCCATTCATTTCCTGTTTCGTGTACCAAGCAGCGGTAATAACAACATCAGCGGAAGGCATCCCAAACGAATACTCCCATCCGTCACTGTCGCTTTTTGTTTTCTCAATTTCTTCACCGTTCGCGTACACATGAATATCAGCATCCATAAGAACCTTCGTCGTGATGTGCACATAATCTCCCGGGTATGCATTTGTCGGCATTTTCGCGAAAAATGGTATCATGTCCTTATCCAACTCATAAGAGATTGACCGGACCATTTTATCCCACCCTTCTCCGACATACAGGTAAACGCTCACCTCTTCCCCACGTTTAATCGTTGTCCCTGCTTTCGGATCCTGGGAAGCAACCACAAACGCATAATTCGACGCATCAACCCATCCTTTATAGAAGTCTGCGTCTCTCACCCCGATTTTACGCAGTTCAGCTTCGATTGTGCTGACTGCATCCTCATAGCTCATCCCCCTAACATCGGGAATTGTCACTTGTGTCACTTGTGTCACTTGTTTCTTACGAAATACAAAGTAACATACCATGCTGATCACCGAAAGGACCAGAATTACTCCCACGATGACCGTTGTTTTTTTACGCTTGCCATTGTTTTCCATCTCTCGCTCCTTTTTGAAGAACCATCGCTTGCCCGACATACCAAAATTATACCCCCCTCACTGATAAGGTAAAATAAGTTTCGCAAATTTATAAAAAGATAGACATGGACTATCTCCACTCGGTATTATTGAGTTACCACACACAATACAATCCGAGGAGGATCCAGAACCATGTCTGATAACATTATACAATTAAACGAGG
>JAFYZR010000151.1 GCA_017557345.1 Paludibacteraceae bacterium
GTGGGGATTCCTGCCGATTATCTATGGCGTGATAGCAGGGAAGGTATGGCATAAGCGTATTATCATTACCTATCATGGCGGCGGAGCGGAGGAGTTTTTTGTGCGTCATGCACGTTTCGTACGCAGATGGTTGAATAGAGCGAATAAGGTGATTGTGTTAAACGGATACTTGGAGTCGGTATTTGCGAAATACGGCATACCATGTATTGTTATACCGAATATCATTGAGTTGTCAGACGCACAGATGCATAGTGCGTACCAATGGGATGCCCCGCGGTTCATCAGCGTGCGGCATCTTAGAGAGTTATATAATATTCCGTGCATCTTGCAAGCCTTCGCCAAAGTGAAGGAGCAACTGCCCAAAGCCACGCTGACGATATTAGGAGACGGACCACAGAGAGCAGAGTTGGAAGAATGGGTGAAAAAGTGGAGAGACGAGAGAGGAGAGTTGAGAGAGGAAAGTGGAGAGAGGAAAGTGGAGAGTGGAAAGAGGAAAGTGGAAAGTGTAAGGTTTATTGGACAAGTGGCGAATAGTGAAGTGGCTCGTTATTTAGCGCAAAGCGATATTATGCTGTCTGCTCCGAGTATAGATAATATGCCGGTATCTGTGCTGGAGGCGATGAATGCAGAAGTGCTGGTTATTTCGAGCAATGTGGGAGGAGTGCCCTATATGATTGAGCATGGACGAACGGGATTGCTGTTTGACATAAAGGGATTAGAGGATGAGCGGATTAACGGATTAGTGGATCAAATGCGCTGGGCGGTGGAGCATCGAAAAGAGAGTATGGAGATGATAGCGCGAGCAAAAGAGGATGTGAAGAAATACTGCTGGCAAAACATACGAGAGATGTTATTGCCGATGTATGATAATTGTAAATTGTAGATTGGTAATTGGTAATTGGTAAGTTAAGAGAATGAGTGTTTATAGCAAAATAGATAAGTATATTTTGATACCTATCGCGGATAAACTAACTGGGCGAGGGTTATCGAAAGAATGGCGATTGATGGAGCGTTTGGATATGGCTTCTGAGCAGGCTCTCCGAGATGTTCAAAATCAACGCCTGCAAGCATTGATACAACATTGCTATAAGAATGTGCCGTACTATACGAAGTTATTTGACCGGTTAGGATTAAAGCCGGAGGATATACAATGTCGAGAAGACTTGCAGAAATTGCCGGTGCTTACCAAACAAATGGTGCGGGATAACTATCAGGATTTGATTAGTCTGGATGCAGATAAACGTCATTATCAAAAAGGCAGTACAGGAGGAAGTACAGGTACGCCATTAAAGTTTATGAAAGATACTCCGACATGGAATATGCAATGGACGTCATCTTTCCGCGCATGGAAATGGTGCGGATTTGAAGTCGGAGAAAAACTCTTTACATTGGGAGGTAATTCGTTGGTGAAGAAACGCAAGCTATGGACTGCGAAGGATATATTTGATGTGGTTATTATGCGCAACATGAAGCGGAGTAGTGCGGATGTGAGTGATGAGGCGATGCAGGCGCATTATGATGCCATGATGAGATATAAGCCGAAGGCATTGCGAGGCTATGGATCATCGTTGGTCATTTTAGCACGGTATATTGAGAAGAAGGGATTGCCGGTATGTCCTATCAAGCTGGTGATAACCACGGGAGAAATCCTGATGCCCGAATATCGTGAGACGATGGAGCGCGTTTTTCAATGCCGCGTGTTAGATGAATACGGTTGTGGAGACGGCGGTTTGGATGCACATGAGTGTATATATCATGATGGCATGCATATAGCTGAAGAACGATGTATCCTAGAGATTGCCGATAAAGAGGGACATGTATTACCGGATGGTGAAACAGGGCATGTGTTAGCAACCGATTTGGGTAATTATGTCTTTCCGTTTATACGTTATACCGTGGGGGATATGGCATATATCAAGTCCGAGAAATGCCCGTGTGGCAGGCAATCACGCTTGTTAGGTCAAGTGATAGGAAGAGCAGGCAAATTGCTATATAACAAGCAAGGCGTACCCATTTCGCCGACGATGCTACCGATGATGTTATATCGTGACAACGATTATCATAATGAAGCAAATTGCGCGATATATAATAAGATAGACAAATTCCAGATTCGGCAAGATAAGAAGGGAGATATTCGTGTGCTGCTAAAACTGAAAGATCCGAAAGAGGATAGAAAGCTGTTCGAATATGTGATTACAAACTATGAGAATCATTTTGTGGGGTCGAAGGTAAGTCTAGAGTTTGTGGATGAGATACCACCGATGCCGAGTGGAAAGGAAGATTATTGTATAAGTGAATATGAATACAACCGATAGAAAGATGAAAATAGGATTTATAAAACCGAATTATCCATTTGAGAAGCGTGTGGCTATATTGCCGCAACAAGTGAAAGAATGCCCCAATGAGTTAATCATTGAAACAGGGTTTGGAGAGACAATGGATATTCCGGATGCTGAGTATTGGGATGCCGGAGCAAAAATAACTTCACGCGAAGATATTTTCGCGACATGCGATATTATATTTTCCCTAAAACTCATACAACCGGTTGATTATAATCTTCTACGACAGGGACAGATTATTGTAGGATGGACACATCCTACGGGGTCTGGGGCTGATTTTATGCGTGTGCAAGCACAACCGAAAGGACTGATTGTAATTGATTTGGATAATATCTATCCATCAGTGTATTATAATGGTGAAACATATCCGATTCCATTTATTCAACCAAATTTTATTCGTCAAAATAGCATCTCTGCGGGAATTGCAGCGGTGTATCATGCTTTGCTATGTTATGGAATTTTACCTGGGAAAGATACTAAAGTGGCTATTTTGGCCACTGGGAATGTTGCACAAGGTGCTTATGACGCAATGTCAAAATTCAATGCGGACATTCGGCAATTCAATCGTAAAACAATGCCGGAATTTTATGCCACCCTTGGTGAGTATGATATTATTATCAATGGTGTAGAGATGGATCAAAAAGGGCAGCATATATTGACTAAAAGTCATTTGGCACTATTAAAAACCGGATGCTTGATAATCGATGCAGCTGCTGATGCGGATGGTGCCATAGAAGGAACCCATTATACGTCCATAGGGGATCCGATGTACTATAAAAATGGAGTGTATTATTATTGCGTTAATAATGTACCATCTCTCATATATAGAACAACGAGTGAAGATATAAGTGCAGCTTTTGCAAAAGCATTTTATAACCAAAATATCGCATCCTTCTTACAACTAATTAGAAAGTGAATCGTTGGAATGTCATACGAGTGCCATTTGAGTCAGGAAGTGACCGAAAAGGCAGTGGACTGGCTCCGCTATGGTTGACGGAGAGGTGTTTTGCGGACATAAATAAGACCATCGAGATAGTCGGGCACAATGATGGTGCGTCATTCGGAGAACGGAAGAATGGGATTAAAAACTACGACAATGTCTTAGATATATGTACACGACTTCGAGACGAAGTGTATGCTTGCCGAGCGAAAGCGGAACGAGTGCTGACAATCGGAGGGGATCACACAATCGCATTGGGTTCGATAGCCGGAGTGTTAAAACATGCCCCAAATACCGGTGTGATTTGGTTTGATGCTCATGGCGATATCAATACGGAGGCCACGTCGCCAAGCGCTAATGCACACGGCATGCCGGTGGCCGCGCTGATGGGATTATGTACGTCCGGATTGAATGAGATCGCCGCAGTACGGTTGAAACCGAAAAACATATTCTGGGTAGGCGCACGCGATTTGGATGACGGAGAAGTGGAGATTCTCCAACGCTTGGGTATCATGGATAATGTGTATAGTACGGAACGGGTACATCAGATAGGTATGCAAGCCGTGATGGACGATATCCGGCGTAAGATGCAAGCGCAAGGTATCGAACAAATGCATCTGAGTTTCGATATCGATGGCATGGATCCGTCTTTCGTACAGGCAACCGGTACGAAAGTGGAGAAGGGATTATTGCAAGCGGATGCGGATGCGTTTATAGACGGACTGAAGTTACTTCCGCAAATCGAATCGATGGATTTTGTAGAGTATAATCCCACGATGGATGATGCGGAATATACGACCGGACGTTGGTGCGTGGAAACGATGA
>JAFYZR010000013.1 GCA_017557345.1 Paludibacteraceae bacterium
AAATTTCCTGATAAGCCAAGTTATACTCTTTCGGCAGCCCGTTTGAAGGCGAAGGATGCGGATTAGAACACGATGGAAGCAGGATAACCGCGCAGAAGGAAGCAAGAAGTGCGACTTTGAGCTTTTTGGTCGGATACCATGCCGCTATATAACCGAGTGCGAGGACAATGCATGCTACCAAAAGAATATCCAGCGGTTGCACCTGTACGGGGTAGGCGGAGATGACATAGTCATAACCCGAACCCATCTTAAGCCATCCGAAATGTTGCTGCCCAAGGCAGATGAGCACACCGATAATAAGTCCGACGAGCGTTCCCAACGATGAGATAAGCCATCCTTCCAAACGGAAAGTCCGGCGAATCGTTTGTTCGTCTGCGCCGAGGTCCGATAGGATGCGTATATCTTCGCTCTTGTCGATGATGAGCATGGAGAGCGAGCCGATGATATTGAAGCTGGCAATAAGCAAAATGAAGACCAAAAGGAAGATAGTCAGCAGTTTTTCGATACCCAATATGCGGAAGAAATCCTCCTGCTGCTCGTAGCGGTCCAGTACTTTATAACCGGGACCTAAAATCTTGGAGATTTGAGACTTGGTGGCCTGAAGATTTGCAGATTTGTCCTTCGGTGTGATACGCAAAGCAGTGGCGGTATGTTCGTCGTATTCGAAAAGCCGTTGCGCGAGAGGAAGCGAGACAAGAATCATTTGGTTGTCATATTCAACCTGATTGATGGCAAAAGTACCCGCAATAAACGCATGCTCATGTTGCATGGAGAGATCAGGCCGTAATATGTTGATTTGACCCGTTCTCTTCGGCGCGTAGAGATGCAACGCACCCGTGAAATGGGCGTTCATTCCTATTTGTGCCGCGAGTCCTCGACCCAATACCGTTCGTTCGAAAGCCCCGTCCCAAACCGAGAAATAGCCGTCAGTAATGATTGAATCGATGTTTGCCGTGCGGGTGAAAAGCGAGTCTACTCCCAATACACGCGCAGGCAACTGATGGTCTTTGTAGCGTATAAGTGCGGTCTGCTCCAGTTGCATGGAGATGGCTTCGATATCTTCGCGCGCGTACATAGAAGTGACAGGCGTTGTATCGGTACGCAAAGTCTGCCCTTCGGCAGGAATGACTATCAGAATAGGGTCGAACTCAGAGAACATATGCTCGATGAGTGCCCCAAAACCGTTCATCACACTGAGCACACAGACCATAGCCGCCGTGACGACCGCTACGGCGGCTGCACTAATACCGGAAACGATATTAATAGCATTGTGCCCTTTCTTTGAGAAAAGGTACCGCCAAGCTATATGGGGTTCGAAACGAGCCATAGGCTATGCGTGTTTAGCCTTTAGCTTTTGAGAAGTTCGTCTATCCGCTCCATCCGATCGATCGTATCATCCAGATGGAAGACTATTTCCGGAATGATGCGCAGTTGATGTCTCTCCAAAGAGCCTAACTCACCGCGAAAACGATGTTTGTTCTCTTCTATCAGTTGCATAGTCGTTTCCACTTTGTCTTGCGGAAAGATTGAGAGATAGATGTGCGCAAGCGAGAAATCAGGAGTTACGCGCACTTCACTAATGGCAATAAGAGTGCCATGCAGTGTGCGCGCGTAACGCAATAGGATGTCGCTCATATCCTTTTGTATGAGCCGAGCAATCTTGTGTTGTCTAGTTGACTCCATTAAAATTTGTGGCGTCCTTCGTCAGCTACAGTCAGTTTTTTGCGACCTTTAGCGCGACGTGCAGCCAATACACGGCGACCGTTAGCGGTGGCCATTCTCTCCAAGAAGCCGTGCGCATTGCGACGCTTGCGTTGGGAAGGTTGGAATGTACGTTTCATTGTCTTATTTTATTTGTGTCCTCTCACGAGGACGGGTTTATACGTCAAAAAAGCGTGCAAAGGTACTGCTTTTTTTTGATATACGCAAATTTTTTTGCAAAATTTATTGATTTTTGATGGAAAAGAGGAGTGTTTTAGTCGAAAACCTCCATCAAAACATCGAGCGATTTAGGTGTTTGCCATGTTTCAACATGTTCCTCGAAATATTCGCAGAGAGCGTGCAAAGCCTCTTGCCGTTCTTTCCTGGTATAAGGAGTAAGGCGGTGGTATAGGTTCGAGGATTCCGGGATTTCAAAACCGAGTTTGGCGGCAAAACCGATGAGGAAATGCAAGTGGAAATTTTGCGGTTCAGGAAGGGTACTGAGTTCGTTGATGGAGTCGGTCAAGAAATCGAACATCGGTTCATCGGTCATGGGATGACGCAGCACATGAAAAAGGACTTCGCTGATAAACAGCGCAATCGTTTGTTTGTAGATGTTTGCCGTTAGATCGCTATTAGATGTCAGGCGAGTCGCTTCTTTGACGGTAGGCGGTTTAGCGGGCGAGTGGTCGGCTGTGATTTGAATGAGCGAAAGCGGTGTATACATACCAATTGCATGTTTGCGGCCAAGGCCATACACCATATAATTAATACGTCCGCCTGCGCGCGTGTAAGCGTGTAGGATATATGCTTTGTCAGAATGAGGTTGAAGAGACAGCACTATGGCATCAGTCGTGCTTAACATAGAGACTGTCGATTACGGATCCATCGCTTAATCGATGAACTGTGAATTGGAGATTGGCGTTATCAGGTTGCAGGTTGATTACTCCGTAAACGGGTATGCTGTCTGTTACTTCAGCGGAGAAACCGAGATGTTGCGGTTTGGGTTTGCCGGCGGTATTGAGCACTATAAACGGTGTGTGCCGCATATAACTATGGTCATGTCCCGAAAGCACTAAGTCTGCTTCGCCTAAAGCGTGACGGAAAGTGGCATAGAGAAGCGGATTGAATTGTCCCTTAGCGGGCGCAAGAACCGGATGATGCATCATAACAACGATATAACGATCTCCGGCCGAAGCCATGACTTCACGCAACCATGTGAGCGTGCGGACGAGATTCACTAAACGTGTCATCGGGTTCGTGTCAATCACAATGAAACGCATTTGTGGGAAATCCACATAATAACTGGCGCCCGGAACAACAGGACCGTTATTTGGATGGGCAAACAGCTCTTTCCAAACAGGCGAGAGTGTTTTTATGGGGCCTTTGGTATACTCATGCTGTCCGGGGCAGGCTAAAACAGGTAATCCCATCAGTTGGCTTGCCGTCCACTCGCGCAACAAAAGCTGTGCGTAATAAACCTGCCCTCTTTCCAACCAATCGCCTGTCTGCGCAACAAAATCTATTTGCGGAACGCGTGCAGCCAGTGTGTCATAGTCTGCTCGTGTGAGACGAGTGTGGATGTCCCCTAATACCAGGATGGTAAGTTCGGAGTCACAAGCAGGACTCGGAAATGAATATTGAATGGTATCTCCTGTCCATTTGGGCTCTGACGGCATACCGAACCACGCTTGCCAACGAACGGCGCATAGAACTACGCCGCTCGCTAACAAGAGTATTAAAATGCTATATTTAATCCACTTTCGCATTAGAATGGCAGATCGCTGGAGCCTTCTCCAACGGAAGCATCAAACGGGTCGATGTCTTGTGGAGCCGGTTCTACTGGAGCTGGTTGCGCAGGAGCAGCCTGTGCCGGAGCTGCCGGAGGTACGGTTCCAACGGCTTGCGTGGTATCACCTTGTTGGATGCGCCATGCACGGATAGAGGTATACCAGCGACCGTTGAATTCACGGCTCTCGATATCAAAACTAACCGTTACCAATTGGTCCATCTCACAGGGGTTCTGCTTGATGCGATCTTCGCCAAACACCTCAAAATGCACTTTGCGAGGATATTGGTCCAGTGTCTCTAATACATATGGCTGCACTCTCCATGGGTTGCCATTACGGCCTACACCTTCTTGGGCAGGCAATACTTGTATGATTTTTCCTACTACTTCCATAATTATTCTCCTTTAATTGCTGCAACACCCGGGAGCACTTTGCCTTCGATAGCCTCAAGAAGAGCACCTCCACCGGTTGAGATATACGATACTTTGTCTGCCAGACCGAACTTGTTTACGCAAGCCACTGAGTCACCACCGCCGATGAGCGAGAAAGCGCCTTCAGCCGTTGCCTCTGCGATGGCTTCACCGATAGCACGGCTACCGCCGCAGAAGTTATCGAACTCGAATACACCTGCAGGACCGTTCCAAAGGATAGTCTTTGCGCCTTTGATAGCAGCAGCAAAACGTTTCTGTGCTTCAGGACCTGCGTCCATGCCTTGCCAACCCTCAGGAATAGCCTCTGATGGGAAAATCTTCTGGTTAGCATCGTTGCTGAAGTCGTCTGCGCAGATTGCATCAGGAGCCAGAACGAGTTCTACACCGTTTTTCTTTGCCAATTCTTCTACGCCAAGAGCTACATCGAGTTTGTCGAGCTCAACAATCGAACCGCCGATCTCGCCGCCGTGAGCTTTTGCAAACGTATAAGTCATACCGCCGCAAAGAATCAGTTTGTCTACTTTACCGAGCAGATTCTCGATGATTCCGATCTTCGAGCTTACTTTCGAACCACCCATGATAGCTACAAACGGACGTTTGATGTCACCAAGAACGGCATCTACAGCAGCTACTTCTTTCTCCATCAGGAAACCGAGCATCTTGTTGTCTGCGTCGAAATAGTCAGCGATAACAGCCGTCGAAGCATGTTTGCGGTGAGCTGTTCCAAATGCGTCCATTACATAGCAATCAGCGTAACTGGCCAATACTTTTGCGAACTCTTTCTGACGAGCCTTCATCTCTTTCTTGGCTGCCTCATAAGCCGGATCTTCTTTCTCAATGCCAACCGGTTTGCCTTCCTCTTCAGGATAGAAACGGAGATTCTCGAGCAGCAATACCTCACCCGGTTTCAAAGCAGCAGCTTGTGCTTGAGCTTTTGCACAATCCTCTGCAAATTGAACAGGACGACCGAGTGCAGCGGCAACGGCATCAACGATTTGGCCGAGGCTGTATTTTGCTGCTACTTTGCCTTTCGGTTTGCCCATATGGCTCATGATGATTAACGCGCCTCCTTCATTCAGGATGTGTTTCAGCGTAGGCAGAGCACCGCGGATACGGGTGTCGTCTGTAATCTTACCGTTCTCATCCAGTGGTACATTAAAGTCCACACGAACAATCGCCTTTTTGCCGGCGAATTTAAAGTCTTTGATAAGCATAATCTTTAGTTATTATTTAGTTATTATTTAGTTATTATTTAGTTATCAACGGTATTTTATGCTACTTTTTACTCCCAATCAATGGAGTTGAGATGGCCGCGATACACATCGCTATAGGTCGTCTGTGCATCTTGTCCGCCGAAAAGGTAAATATAGTTATCACGCACAATAGCGTTTTGTTTCTGACGCGCTTGATAAACGTCTGGCAACTGATTTTTCGTTGAGTCCGCTGGTTCCCAAGTCAATCCTTCGTTGTTGGAAATCAAAATCTCGCGGCCGAAATAACTCATCTTCTCATCCACTCCTCCGAAAAGCATCAATTGGTCATTATAGCTAATCAGGGAGATGCCTGTCAGATGTGTGAACTGTGGCCGATCGATGGAGAATTCCTGCAAACGATAGCCGCCGTTTTCCGTTGTATGACGCGAATATTCGATATTCCAACGTGTGTTAAGGCTCTTGCCGTTCTCTGCAAAACCGCCAACAATCATAGCTCTTTCTCGCAGACTGGCACTTTGGAAAGTAACGGTACCGAAATCGCTGATAGGGAACTCGCCTTGCGGCTGAATACCCGTCAGTTGCAAACTATCCGATTGCCAGATTGCCAGTTCATATGCATCCGCGTTATCCACGAGCGCCCACACGAGTTCGTTCCAATAAAGTAACATCGTGTGTACGGTATATTTGGCATCGTGCGATTCCCATGAGAGCGCATCGGTACTGGTGTAAATCTTATCCGCTTGGCCGTAATAGAGTGTTGTGCCATCGCTGATGATTTGCCGTACATTGGTGCCTGCGGGAAGACCTGTCGGCGTTCCCAAATCAGTCCACGAACTGCCATCCGGCGAACTATAGACATGCAGAGCAAAGCCGTTGGATACCAGCATGACGAAATCATTACCCAGTTCCACAACGCGTTGTTCGCTATCATCAGCAGGGTAAATGCCGCTGTTCAGTTGCGTCCATTCGTATAAATCAGGATCAACCTGATGCACGGTTGCGCGGATTTCGTAGGTCTTTGTTACCGTCTTATCCGATGAACGAATGGTGAGGTATATCGGGCCTTGTGCAAAATTAAGCGTGTCGTATCCTGTTAGAACACAGGTAGTGTCCGGCATCGTGAGATAAGCAGCACCCGGAGTGGCGGCAAAGGTGAATTTAGGCACTACACTATCCAGACGCGTGCCGAAAAGCATCGAGTCTTTATTCCAAACCAAACCCGTATCCAAGCGCTCCTCTATCGTAAAGACCGCTTGAGCCAACCCGGGGAAGGAGTCATTCTTGGCGAATGAGAATGCCGTCAGTTCTGCTACCGACGAGGTGGACACTTTTGTGCCTGAACTCTCGCATCCGCTCAAGAAAAGCAGTCCGAAAATGCCTAATATATACAAAATGCGCTTCATTTTCCGAAATTTCGATACTTTTATTTGCGTATATCGTTTTTTTTTTGTACTTTTGCACTCGCAAAAGTAAATCACAAATCATCAACTATAAATCATTAATAACTTTATGTTATTCGAGGCTCAAATACATGATTTCAAAATGATGCTCCCGTGGGTGCGTATTCGCAAGGAGCAATCCGCCTTACGCGCTATCGTTGAGCAGCGTCGCCGTATGTTAACGCCCGAGGAAGTGGCGGCTGATTCAGAGCGCATTATTGCGCAGATAGAGCAAATGTCCACTTTCCGCGATGCAAAAACGGTGCTTATGTATTATCCGATTCATAATGAGGTGGATTTACGTCCATTGCTCAATAAGTATGCGGATCAAAAAACATTTCTTTTCCCAGTCACCCATCGTCACTCGATGGAAGTGCGGCCGTATGATGGCGAAGATATGATGCGTAAAGGTCGCTTAGGCGTTCCGGAACCGCAGACAAAAACCTATAAAGGGCATATTGATGTCATCTTTGTTCCGGGCGTTGTCTTTGACCAGCATTGCCATCGAATTGGTCGTGGAGGCGGGTATTATGACAAGTTCCTTGCTAAACAGCTCCTGTCCGCGAAATTAGGCGTTTGTTATGATTTTCAATTAAAGAAGCATAACATTCCTCATCGCTTGAAGGACCAGAAGATGGATCGCGTCATCACTCCTCATTCAACCATTGGATAGTCGGTTGGCTGTCGCGTATGCGTTGTAACTCTCGGTCGCTCTCGGCTGAGAGTTTTCTTTCGCCCTTGCGGTAATAATAGATAACGCCGTAAAGCTGGCATTTCATCAGTTTCGCATAGGGCAGTTGGTCTTTATAGAAATCCTCAACGAGGTTCCATATTTGCAAAATCAATTCATCTGCTTGCGCGCGAAGCGGTTCCAGATCGCCATGAACACGTTCCGTATTCTGAACATGGAAAACATGCTGGCGCTGATGCTCGCAGAAGATATCATAATGTACTTTTACTTTGTTTATCGCGGGATTATAAATCGGGAAACCGCCGTTTGCCATACGTTTCTGCTCTCCCTCGATGATTTTCTTTCCCCATTCGAGCAAATACTCTTCCGTCGATAAATCCGGTACCACATGTTGATGCGGATCAAGACCGTACAGCAGTTTCTGCTCGCGTTTTATCTCGCCGCGGATGACTGCAAGATTCAGCACCTGGATGAAATGCGAGATATACATACGCGCGTTCTGCACGATATGCCGGTATTGTTTGTTCGCATTTACGGTCGAGGTGTAGTTGTCTTTTGATTGCATCACTACGTTCTCAAACTGAACAAGGAATCGTTGTGCTTCGCTCAGCATCTTGTAAGGAATCACTTGCTCGGTGTAATCCGCGCCTTGCGCGCGTTGAATCGCATTCTGGAGCGCGTGGAGTCGCGCTAAGTCTGTGTTGGGAAGTCGACGGTATGGCATCTTATCTACGATTTAACGGTTTATCAATTGAATAGTTTAACGCTGACGGCTCGTCAATTGTTCGGCGAGTTGGCGCAGTTTCTCAGTTCCGGGATTATTGGGCAGTTTGTCCAGTTGGGCTAAAGCGATGGCGGTATGTTCTTCCATCGCCACTTCTCCGGCATCACGGACACCCAGACGGTCATAAATCTTCTTCACCGCGGCAATCTTCTTTTGGTCGCAGTCGGTTGCCATCAGCCATTGCAGCAGTTCTGCTTTTGATTCAGCATCGGCGCGCTCGATGGCCGTGATAAGAAGGAAGGTCTTCTTGTTGCAGCATATATCGCCGCCTATGGCTTTGCCAAAAGTCTTCGGGTCGCCATAGACATCCAGGATATCATCTTGAATCTGGAAAGCCAGACCGATATGCAAGCCGTATTGATAGAGTGCTTCTTGCTGTTTCGCGTCGGCACCTGCTATATATCCGCCGATACGCATCGCATATGCGATAAGAACGGATGTCTTGAGCTCAATCATCTTCATGTAATCATCAATCGACACCTGATTCAAATGCTCGTAATCTACGTCATATTGCTGGCCTTCGCATACGCCTGTTGCCATCTCATTGAACCATTTCAGCACTTGCGGCAACTTGTCGGCAGGAACGCCACTCAGCAATTTATAGGCTTCTATCAGCATCTGGTCGCCCGAAAGAATAGCAGTATTGTTGTTCCATTTGATATGAACAGCCGGTTTGCCGCGACGCAACTCCGCTTTATCCATCACATCGTCATGAACCAGTGTGAAGTTATGGAATACCTCCAACGCCAACGCTGCGGGCAGAACATGATCCATCGCATCGCCGCTAATCAATCCGCCGTTTACAATCGCTTCGGCGGCGATGAGGGCTAAAGTCGGACGAAGGCGTTTGCCGCCCGAGGCCAACATATATTCTATCGGCTCATACAAGCCACGCGGTTCTTTGTTCCAGTCTAATGCTGCAATAGCTTTGTTAATGTCTATCATAAAATTCCCTAATTCGTTAATCCCTAATTCGCTAATTCGTTAACTCGCTAATTCGAGAACTTGTTCTCGATGATATCTGTGAGTACATCTTTTATATCCAAACCTGCCGCGCGAATTTGCTGCGGAATGAAACTGGTCGGCGTCATTCCCGGAGTCGTATTCACTTCCAAAAGGTTGATTTGTACACCCTGTAACCCGTCACCCGTTGCCGGTAACCCCTTGATTATCCAATCCACGCGGATAATGCCGTTCGCGCCGATGATGTCATACAGACGCAGCGTCTCGGCTTGAATCTTATCGCGCACCTCATCCGGAATACGGGCCGGCGTGATCTCGTCTACCTCGCCTTTATACTTGGCGTTATAGTCGAAGAACTCATTATGCGTCACCACCTCCGTAATAGGGAAGGCAACGGCTTTGTCTTTCGTCTTATAGACGCCGCAGGTTACTTCCGTGCCTTGCATGAACGACTCGCAGATCACCTCGTCGCCTTCTTGGAACGCACGTTCAATTGCCGGATACACTTCTTCTACGGTCTTTACTTTCGTGCAACCGAATGATGAACCGCCGATATTCGACTTGATAAAACAAGGCAGTCCTAACGTCTCGGCAATCTTTGGCGCATTCGGCAGTTTCTGACCGGCGCGAAGCATCATGCTGTTCGCGATATGAAAACCGAAGTAAGAGAGATAATGGTTGCATGCGTATTTATTGAATGTCAACGCAGCTGCCAGGACGCCGCAACAGGAGTAGGGCAGACCGATCATATCTAGATAGCCTTGCAGAATGCCGTTCTCGCCGGGCGTACCGTGAATCGTTATATACGCGAATTCGAACGTGTGCTTCACGCCCCCGCGCGTAAAAGAAAAATCATTCTTGTCTATAGGGCAAGCCTGCTTCAGCATCTCATCATTGATCTGCATGTTACCGGAGTGCTCGGAAGCACCACCACCCATTACATCATTAGGAATGGCTTTCCACTCTTTCCCTTTCAGCACAACAATCGTGACATCATAACCTGCCCCGCTAATCCATCCGTACAAACCCGCAGCAGACCGCAGCGATACCTCATGTTCGCTACTGTCTCCTCCCGCTATTATTGCTATCTTTCGCTTCATTTTTATTGTATTTACGACACAATTTGCCAATTTGGGTGCAAATTTACAACAAAAATCGCACATATGCAAATTTTTAAGCATTTTTTTTGCAAATACGGAGTTTTACTCCGTGATTATTAAATGGTCTTGAGCCTTTCGGATAGTTTATATACGTTGTGCGAAGACCGTTTAATAATCGTTAGTGACTACAAATTTGATTGTATTTTTCTCATTTCTTCCCTTTTTATACTAACTTCCCTGTATTATATACTACGTATATAATACTAACGAAATTACATGCAAAAATTAGTGCGTGATTAGTGCGTGATAAGTGCGCTATTAGTGCGCGATAAGTGCGTTATTCTCGGTGTCAAAAGACTCCCGTTCTAATCAAATCGCAAATAAGGCGCAAGACGTTCGAGATCTTCGGCTGTCAATTCCGGCAATTCGCGCAATTCATCCATCGAAAAAATGCGAAGATGTTGTCTGCGAAGCGTGTATATCGCTTTCGCTTGGTTATAGCGCAAATACGGGTGGCGCTGCAAACGGTCTATAGAACAGGCATTTACATTGATGGTCTCAACATCTTTCGGGTCCGCAACAAAATGCGCCAGTAGCGTATCCAAATGACATTTGCTGAGAGCCTCATCCGTCAGTTGATTCGGACTGTAATATCCGCCTAATTGTTCGCGATAGCGCACTATCTGAACTGCCGTGTACTTGCCGATCCCGCGAAGATACATCAATTCCGTCGTATCACAATGATTGAGATCAAGAATCGTATCTTTTTTGATCCTTTTCTCAAATTTCCAACCTACAGAATCGCGCCATAATGAATCCGCAAGTCGCATAGAATCAAGCAGTTGCTGTCGTTCCTGCTTCCATTCTTCATTTCTCTTTCTCAAGGCAAAACGCGCAGAATCATACCGCCGCTCGCGTTCTTCTTTCCATTGTTCATAGCGCATAGAATCCGCCAAACGAATGGAATCTCTGCGTTCAGCCCATGATTTCTTATGAGGAGTTTCTGGATTTTCCGGTTGACGAGAAGGCCAAAGAGCAACAGCCAACCATGCCGCAAGTGCTATGCTAAATAAGATAATCGCACCTATTCGTTGTTCTTTGGCAAGTATCATAGCACGCTACTTTCTATATGGCCGTCGGATAAATGAGTGCTTATTATATCGCCCGATTGCAATTCCGTGATACTATGTATCACTTTGCCGTTTTTTGTCAGCAGGCTATAACCCATTTTGTAAATTCGTTCAGGATTACATGCCGCTAATCGTTGCTCCAGCAATTCCACCCGATGCTTGCGAATAAGAATCTGCCGTTCTGCTGTGCGTTGCAGACGAGCAATTAGATCAGCAATACGATTTGCCTGTGCGTCCATCCGATGAATCAGCCATTCCGCAACAGCTGTTGGTGTTTTAAGTGCTTCATGAGCTACTAAATCCAGAACCGACACATCTCTGGTATGTCCAATGCCGCTAAGTATTGGCAATTCAAACTGCGCGCAAACGGCACAAAGCAGATATCCATCGAAGCAACTTAAGTCCGTTGTAGCACCTCCGCCACGGATAATCGCCACACAATCAAAAGAACTCTCGTCTCTCGACTCTTGACTTTTCTCTATCTCTTCCAATGCCGCGATAATGGATTTCTCTGCTCCTTCACCTTGCATTGTTGCGCCGAAAAGTTGCGTCTCAAAATGATAAGGGCTGCTTTCTAACTGATGCTTAAAATCCTCATATCCCGCAGCGTTAGGCGAAGAAATAACGGCAATTCGGCGAATGAGAGTAGGGAGTTTCAGCAGTTGCTGCGCATCGAGCAAACCGTCTTTCTCTAACTGCGCAATCGTCTTTTGCCGTTGTTGCGCTATATCGCCAAGTGTATAACTCGGATCTATGCCGACAATCGATAGACTCAAGCCATATGCCGCATGCCACTGAATTTCCACTTCCACCAATACCGACATGCCTGCTCGTAGCGTTTGTCCTGTCTCTGCTTCAAAATAAGCAGTCAGCAATTCTTTATTGCCCGCCCAGCATGTAGCACGCATCTTGGCAGCTACGTTCGTATTGGTTGGTCCGGGTGTCGAGCCGCTCGACTCGACTAATTCCAGATACATATGCCCGCCGCGTTCGCTGAGACTGCTAATCTCGGCTTTTACCCAATAGCTCGGCGCTAAATTGTCATTCAGCGCTTCGCCTATGATTGCGCATAATTCTGATAAACTTAGTGCCTCCATGGATCGCATAAGATACATTTCTCGTCAGGTTGGAAACCAAAGAGGAACGTGACACGTAATCCGACAGACAGATTGCGCATCCAGAAAGCTTTCGCGTCAGCGGTAGTAAAGACATAATCCATTTGATAGGTCGGGAAATCATAAATGGTCTCCATCGGCATTTCATAGAATGGATTGTTGGCTTTCGGACATATATTGAGCAATCCAAAGTCTAGGAATCCCGCAACGCGAATACGTCCGTCTAACCGGTCGCTTGGCCTTATGCGGTAGTCTTTCGCTTGTTGGCGCGTGTTATACTCATAGCCGATTTCGCCATGAAGCATCAGGTCAAACTTCAGTTTCAAATCGCCCTTCCGCTCTATCGGCACATCCTTACGGAAACCGTGATTGTCCATCTCTTCCCAAATACCCACGTATTTCTCATACATACCGGTCGTAGTACCGATTAGCGTTTGGCGAGTATTTCCCCACACACCGTAGCTAAACCGGAAACCGGCAAGGAAATAACCGATACCATGCTCCGCAAAGATATAATGCCCGAAATAAAGCGGTAATTGCACATAAATCTGTTGTGCTTCATCTTGCCGGTCATAGAAATAATGCTTGAGCGTGAAGGAATCGCCATAGTTATCCACCATGTTATAATGATAGATAGTAGTATCGGCAATAGGCGTAAAGACACGCTGATAAGCCGCTCCTAAACCCGTCTGGAAGATAAATCCGCTATACTGATATTCATACAAGAAATGCAAACCGGCCGGTCCTCCGCCTGGCGTATTGGATGTCTGCGGCATAGGACTGATAAAACTCGACCAGCTGCCTTCGGCAGAAACACCAATCAAATGGTGAGAGCCCGAATAAAGCGATGCATGTAAACCATGCAAAATATCCGTCTGATTCTCCACGTCTTTGGTAGAGAATCCGCTTTGTCCCTCAAGGCTATATTCGGTCTTATCGCCCGTCGAATAGCGTTTTTGCCCCCACATGATTGCGGGTAACAGGCAAAGGGTTAGAAGGATGATATGTCGCAGGTTGGACATTGTTGTTTTACAATCACTTTAATTGCTCTATATGGTTCTTCCGGCGTGTCATTCGACCATAATTGGAAGATATACATTCCTTCGATTGCCGGTAATTCCACTTGTGTCACATCGGCTTGGAAATAACCTTCTTGTATCAAGTTGCCATCCGTTGCGCTAACGCGATAAGCACCTGTCGCTTCTTTCTCCGGACTATGCGACAGGATATTTACAAACGGATGTCCTGTCGGTACGCAAGTAGGCGAAACGGACAAATAACCCATCGTAGGCGCGTACGGATCTACCTTTGGCGCACCGATAGTGATAGGACATGTCTGGAAATCTTGCTCTTCATTCGGACGTTTCAATCGTACGTAGTACGAAGCGCCCAGTTCTAATCCTGTCGGGATATGCAGATAAGGTTTCGTCTGACCGACAAGCATCGAGTCGCCTTTATACCACTGATAATCCGTCCAGGTGTAACCTCCGTTATACTTCTCACTCAGTAGTGCTATAACATCCATATAATGCTGCTCAATCAACCAGGCAGGATAACTCATAATGAATGTAGAATCATTCACGCAATCTTCCATTGGTCGTTGACAGAAACCGTTATCCAAAACCAGCGTGAAATGGTAAACATCCGGTCGTGGATACTTCGTCCTATCATCATCTCTCAACGGGATAGGAACGGTGATGACCATCGGATCAGTATATTCCGTAATCGGCACATCAATCATATCTTCAAATCCCATCTCATGTCCCAGACTGTCGTAATAGAGTGAGAACGACAACGGATCATGACTGGTGTAGGTATAATGGAGTTCAAATGCCTGATCTTGACTACACATCGTATCCGCCCAAATAGTTGGAACGGTAGGTGGAATCACGGCTAGATGGGTATAGATGAAATGATGACAACCATCTACATTGAGTGTGGTATCTTTATAATCCCCGGCAATCGTGTAAATATGATCCAGCACATGCAGCGTATCGCCGATACAGATAGTATCGTAGTTCACTTCCATCGTGGTATCTAGCGCTAATACATACAGATGATAAACGGAGTCGCAGCCTAATTGAGTGTGCAGAGAATCCCAGAATAGATACTCATCCGGTTGAGGTTCAAGACCCGCAATGTGCAACCCATGCCAATCAATCGAATCATCCGCACAAAGCTTGATATGCTCTTCATTGAAGAAATGTGCATTAACCATCAGTTGCAATTCATAAATCGAGTCGCATCCATCAACGGTTTGGAAACTATCCCGTATGATGTTGAGTCCCGGAATCATATCTGTCAGATGATGTTTGCGCCAATCATACGGCTCGTTGCTACAAATCGTATCGTAGTCGGTATGCCTGTATGCCGGATAAACATGTGCCTGGAGGTTGAAGACTGAGTCACAACCCATTACGGTTAATAGCGAATCGATAAAGAGCGTGTCATATGGCACAACAAATGTATCTACATCGTATTCAATCGCCCATGCCGACCATGCATGATCATATGCTTCCGAATAGAAGGTATCACCGGAACATAATGCATCCGTTTGCGCATCAAAACGATAAGTCTTGCAAACGGTCAAGTGATATTGGAACGCAATACTGTCACACCCATCGGCACCGTAGTATTTAACCTCGATATACGGGCGTTTCTCTGGATCCGGGATAGCCGATCCGGGATGCCAAACGGTATCTTCAATAACCGCCATCTCACCATCCTTACTCCATATTGTATCACGATGGTAGTAAACGTGATTATCACATACATAGTCAAAAATCGGTACAGTTAGATAAGGCTTGACATAGAACTCCAACTTATAGATAGAGTCACAACCATTGTGTACCGTTTGGTATGGCGCATAATAGATACCGGACGCGTTGATGACTTGTCCGTGCCATAGTCGCTCTACGCCAAAGCATACTTTATCTTCTGATTCGAAGAAATAGGTAGGATGAATCGTCAGATGTACTGTTACAACACTATCGCAACCGTGAATCGTTTTTAATGTATAGGTGAAGAGCGTATCGATATCCGGTTTTGTAACAAACTCTACCGATGGAGTCGGAGCGAAAGGCACATAATGCGTGAATTCATTTCCTTGCGTATCTTTGAAAACATACGTATGTTTATCTTCGTTATCGCAGACATGTACTCGAACCGTATCATCAAAAGTCGGATATACATGCAGTTGCAGCAAGTATGTACTATCGCAATCCTCAACCGTTACATAGCGCACTGTATCGCAATAAATGGTATCTTGCGTTGCCCGAGAACCGGCTTTTAGAACGATATCATCGGCACTGCGTGCTTCGTATTTTTCTCCACAGTACCACTTGCCTTGCCATTTAATCCGCTCGTTATCGCATATCGAATAGATACTGTCAAATCGATAGATTGGAGCTACGTGCAGATGGAAAGTATAGTTAGAATCGCACTCATGGACAGTCTTGTTTGGCTCTATTGAGTCAATGTCGCGGGCTCTGGATATATCAATGAATCCATGTGAAATGCCGAATTCATCTATCCATTCCATTTTCGTATTTACAGTGTCTTGACAAACTTTAGGCAAATCTTGATGATAATGATAAACGGAATCTACGTAGAACATAAGTCCAACGATGGAATCGCATCCGTTGGATGCGGTAAGCGTATCCGTTCGTTTAATGCTATCGCTAAGATGCTCTGCGGGTAAGTATATATCGGCATTGTCATAATGATATGTGCCTCCGGGACTTTGACATACACGACGAATATCGGTAACTCGATAAATCGGCTTGACGGTAAGGGTCATGTGATATATCGAGTCGCAATTATAAATTGCCGTTCCGCGACGGATAGTACGTTCGTATTTGCCAGCAGGAGCAACCAATACACTGTCATACTGGGAAGCATCATAGGTGCCTCCATATGCGCCAAATTCACCGCCAACAAGCAGCATTCCTTGCCAAGACATGGTATCACTCTCGCAAAGCGTCAGCGGCTCCGAGAAAGAGTACGTAGGTGCTACATGTAAATGGAAAGTATAGTTAGAGTCGCACTTATGGATAGTCTTGTTGAACTCTGTCGAGTCAATGTCGCGGGCTCTGGAAATATCAATGAATCCATGTGAAATGCCGAATTCGTCTATCCATTCCAGTTTAGTGTTCACATTATCTTGACATACTGCACCCAAGTCTTGGTGATAATGATATACGGAATCTACATGGAAATGCAGCGTGACAATCATACTGTCGCAACCTGACTGTTTATTGCGGATGGTATCATTACGGTCAATACTTTGATACAGCCACTGCGCAGGCAAGTATCCTCCGGCACCATTATTGAGATACTTATATTCGTATTTACCATCTATGGTGTCTTGACATTGCCTTACATCCAACGTCTCGCGGTAAAGTGTATCTACCGTCAGTTCTAACTTAAAGATAGAGTCGCAATTATAAATCTCTGTTCCTCGACGAATCGTACGTTTGTGCAAACCATGAGGTGCTATAAGTACGCTATCATATTTGGTTGCATCATAGGTGCCTCCGTATGCTGCAAACTGACTTCCGACAAGCAACATTCCCTCCCAGGAAATCGTGTCATGAGCACAAAGTGAGATAGGATCAGTTTGTTCGTAGGAAGGCGGAACAAAGAGTTTTAGTGTCCAAACGCTATCGCAACCATTGATGGTCTTATAAGTTGAATCGACGTAATAGAATGTGCCGGAAACATTGGTTGGGATAGTCGTTATACGTTTTCCGTTTTGCTTGTCCCATAATGTATGTCCTTCATGCCGCAACCACGTAAATGGTTCCTTTTGACAAATGATAGTATCAGTGGTATCCTTATTATAAGTCGGCCAATTGAGCAGGTTCAGGATATAAATCGAGTCAAAACCATAACTTGTTTTATATTCATCGGTATATGTGCCGGGTGTGAGAATCTCTATGTCTGTGCGTGCATAATGATTCGGGTCGGGATCATTGTCATGATGCCATTTGTACGGTGTGTTATCGCAGGTATATTCTGTTATGGTGTCACGGAATGTCGGACCTACAGTCAAATTTAACGTATAGATACTATCGCAACCTAAAACAGAAGTATAAGGTTTTGTGAATACATTATGAATATCACCTTCCGGAATAATAACAATTTCTGGTTTGTTGCCTGTCTCTGTCAGTTCCGGCTCAAACCATCCCGCAGACAACGTATCTTTATCTACTTTGTTGCCAATATAAATGGTGTGCTGCCATTTATACGATTGTTCGTCTGAGATAATCGTGTCTTCGGTATAACGGTAAACACTGTCGATACGTAACTTGAGAATCCAAACACTATCACATCCGCATTTCCCGTTTTTGTCGCGAACATTACAATTTTTTGTCTTCAGCGAATCAATATACGTATAAACTTCGCCGCTCTTCAAGTTGGTCGGAATGTTATTCGCCGATATCCATTTTTTCTGCTGAACATCCCATAATTGTCCGGAAGTGTGTTCGTTCCATACATACCCAACGCCTTGACATACATGATCTTCCGCACTAAACTCATAAGTCTTGTAAACGTATATGCGGTGTTGAACAACACTATCGCAGCCTAACTTCGTTTTATCTGTATATAGGATAGTCTCTTCGGTCTCAAATGTTTGATTGGAAGGAATGGAAATGGTAGTAGCATCTGATTCATTGTAAACCGCTTTCTCTCCGCGGAATACATGACCGTAAAAATGCAAGGTATCTTTATCACACATATGTCGCTCTGTAATCTCTACAGGCATTACATAGGCAGTATCTACATGTAAATGCAAGGTAAACGTAGAATCGCAACCCCAGTGTCGTGTAACACTATCATCCGTGAAGGTGAAATCGCCTACTGGCAGATTGTTATAAGAATGTGCACGCCAAGTATAGGTCTCGTTTTGACACATGGTGTGATCTGTAATTTGCAAATGGCCATAAGATGGATTGACCGTCAAATGCAATTCATAAACACTATCGCATCCATGGCCTTCACATTGTTGGCAGTCAGGATTAAGCAGACTATCTACGTAAATAAACTCACCTGCTTCTCTGAGATTGAGCGATGATGCCTGTATCCACTTGTTGTTCTTCTTGTCATATAGCTTGCGATTCTCATGATCTTTCCAAACAAACTTAGTGTTGTTTATATCTTGGCAGAAAGTGGAATCTTCTTGCTGGAAGAAAGTGCGATGTACCCAAATCTTCAAATACCGAATAGAATCGCAACCTTCCTTAACTGTTTGCCCGGACCATGTATCTTCGTATTCCCAAGTTGTCGTGTAATCTGCGCCATTATACGTTCGTGCTGGAGTGTCATCAACATTCCACGTCACGGATTTATTATCGCATACATGCAAAGTATCGTAGTACTTGTATGTAGGATTCATGTAAACAATCAACTCATAAACCGAGTCGCGTTCTGGCAAAGTTTTAGTATTGAGACTGTCGATGATCGTTGTTTTGTGTTTTGTTAGAACGGTATCTGTTGCAGCAGTTGTTCCCGACCATTTGTTGCCTCTAAAAGTGATAGGCCTGTCTGGTCGTAGATTCCAGTTGTATACTTCTCTTTCGTTATCGCATATCTTGAATGTATCGGACTGGAAGAATGTCTCGTGGTATTTGATATGCAACTCATAAATCGAGTCGCATCCTTCAAATGTCGGATATTTGCTGTTCAACAGACAACCGCAAATCTGGGTTTTGTACTTGACAAAAACAATAGTATCAAATGTCCCTTCCGGAATAACATGATCGTCTGGTTGAATATCATCCGGATGTTGTTCGTGATACTCATGTCCTACATACCGTTCATCGTGATATTCATAGGCTCCGTTGGACACCAGATTTGTATGATCTACAAATCGGAATGTATCGCAGACAAACAGATACAAAGTATAGGTAGAATCACAACCGTAAATAGTTTCATATTTACGAGTGAAGATATTTTGTCCGTTTTTGGCTTTCCATTCCCAGTTTTGGGTGGTATTTCCCGGAGTCTTGTCACCGATAAACATCGTTTGGCTGGCTTTGGTGTGATCACGCTTACTCGGTTCATCAACCAACTCCCTACCTCCTTGATGCGGCAGACTGTCATAGAAACATTTGAGCGTATCACCCATACAAATGACGCGATAAATCGTATCGTGGTAAATACGCGTCACACGCACCGTTGTCCGCATAGTATCTAAGTCTGGCGCTAATTCGGTACATATCAAGTGAGGACGATGTAAAACGGCATGAACTTCATATTCTTTGAAAGGAGAACGGTTGCTCGGTTCTAAAGCCGATTCGTCCGGCAAAATAAACTGATACTCTTTCTTATATAACTTATCTGTGCTTGTTTGTGCTGCAGGCGTATTATCTGTCCATGACTTAATCTTGTTAGTATTGCTTGGCTCAGAACCATCTGTCACATCGTAAATAGCCCAATCAACTTGTGTTACTTGCTTTGATTTAGGTGTCTGCACTTTCCATTGAACAATCGTGCTATCGCATACTTGCGCGGTATCTAAGCGCTCATAGCCTGCTTTCCACTCGTTTAACTGACGTTGATACCAACCATTCGGCAAACGTGGTAAATCGTACGATTTCTGTGACATTACAGCTTCTGTGTTTTCAACAAACAAAGAATCATAGTTGGTCACTTGAGAAAAACCGAGTGTATAGAACCAACCTTGAGCGTGTGTCAAACCGTAAACCATTCCCACAAAACCTTCGCCTTCTGTTTCTATGGAATGATAATGAGATGTCGGATTGGTAATCTCTATATGCGCATAACTCATCGTCGGCTCGCCTTTAAAAGCCTTGAAACCGGAAACGGTTGCGCCGTCTATTTTGATTTTACCCGTATCTGCTGTTTTGGTAACTACATAAACATAGAAATATTGTGGAGGTTTTTTACCGGAAAGCAACTGAGGATCCAAATCATGAGTGTAGAAATTCATCGCTTTTACTTTGTGTTGCCAAGCCGGTAACATGGCATTTGCCGGATCACCAACATTAACTCGAATCCTGTCTGCTCCTGTTCCTACTATCTTTTGGTTAATGGCTGCACTCGTTGTGTAATCATAGAAAATAACGGGCTTAGATGTGTGGATAACAGCCTCTGTAAAAATATCTTTGTCTAAAACAGAAGGATCGATGGATTCGCCGGCGTTTAGCGTTACTGTCTCATTGATATTTGTATCCGCATCCTTGTCGTATGTTTGGATGGAAACAGTTGTTCCATCATAGCCGGCGGTGATTCGATAATTGTTTTCTACTGTGTTGGCTAAATAACTTAAATAGAAATCGCTTCCCCATTGCGTTATTGGCAAACTTTGTTCCATCGCAAAGTCCATGGTGTACGATTCGTCAACAGGAAAACTTGTTTGTTGGTTGCCGTTAAATACCGCAATAGGTTTGTTGGCGCATAAGCGGCTACCACTCAAATCGACATTAAAATCATCACCGACATGTTGCTTGGAAGCCACTAAATAGGCATCTCCTTTGTTGAGAGTAACGGTAAATGCTCCTGATTTGTTGCCAAAAGTAGTGAAACTCGGGGTGATAACTATTTCTGTATTATCTTCGGTTGCTACGATTGAAAACTCTGTGGAATAAGCATCATTTGGGCTAGTTTGTATAAAATATT
This sequence comes from Paludibacteraceae bacterium, assembly GCA_017557345.1. Classification (GTDB taxonomy): domain Bacteria; phylum Bacteroidota; class Bacteroidia; order Bacteroidales; family Paludibacteraceae; genus Colicola. The sequence goes on from JAFYZR010000013.1 coordinate 21,002, forward strand.
CCTTGCCTAACAAATCCGTCGGAATAACAAGCGATGCGTCACGAGAAGAACCACCCGCTTCTCCATTTCGGCTATAACTGTAACATGAGAAATACTTAGATCTATCTGTAGCATACACATGAACTCCCTTATACCCGGTTGTTTCACTTTGCCACAAATATATCTTATTGTACAAGGATTTGTTTAGGTCGTAAATTACGGTTTGGTTTGCGCCGACGGATAGTGTTTGAACAACGGTACCATCTATTTCCACATTAACGGATACGTCTTCACGTGCGGATACGGCAATCTTTAATTCAAACAGAACTCCTTCGTTAACAGGATTGGATGGATCGAACATATTATTGTTCATAAAAGTCATCCAGTAGTCGTTGCCTTCCGTTGTGCCGAATGAAGTAGCAGTACCTATCCAATTAGGATCAGAACTCGTCAGATTGACCGCTCCTGTCCATTGTGACAAGAGTAGTAAAACTACCATCAATCCTATGTTGCGAATCTGTTTCAAAAAACCAAAATGTTCAATTTTACCACCTCTCGGTGTTTCATCGGTATTATGTCGAGGTTTTGACCTATGAAAAACCCCTAAAAATCAGCCAAAAATGTTCTATTTTTCCTCAATCCCTTGTGCCGAATAAATCTTCTCGCCGCGGATTATCAGCAATCGTCCCTCACGCAAAATCTTCTGAATACTGATTTCTGATTCCGGCATACTTCCAATCCCCGTATAGAGCGGATCCGGATTTTCTTGGAAAAACAAGCGCACAGCATAACAACGAAGTTGTTTCGGACAGGTTAAGGTCACGCTTTTAGCATTTATATTGCGAATAACCAATGCCGGCAAGCCTTCCATATCATAGTCTGAATTCGTCAGATATTCAATCGTAGCAGTCTCTGGCTCACATGTTGCATTAAATGCCTTCCGAACAAATCCATCAATCTCAATTCCCTTAATATTCTCCGTTGCCGTAAAAGTAATGGAATGATCAGCATTGCAATTGAAAAAAGCAGGACGTATATTACCGGTTGTAATTGCTTGGTCTATCGTTCCTTTGTCGCAATATACTAATATGTTATTGTCGATAAATGCATATTCTTTTTGCGAAATAAAGGTATCAGGAACATTTACCGTTGTTGGCTCAGCATAAATATAATTATCAATTAAGTCTTCTTCCGTTGGTAACGGTTTAGGATCTTGTGGAATCTCGTCTTCTGGATTAATAGGGTCACCATTAATAACTATTTTTCTAATAACACGTTGTTTGCCTATCTCTGAACCAATAGTAAAAGAAACTTCGTCAGCATCGCCTGTCCATTTGTCTACTACTGGATCATTATATGCTGTGGAAACACCTCCAGAAACCAAATTTCCGGTAGAGCAGGTAAAAGTCGTTGCATATGTTTGATCTGCTTTTGTAAATACAATTTGAATGTTTTTTAAACCCTCTCCGTATATAGAAATCGTATTTTGTGGGTATAAACGCATTTCTGGACCATGAGAAGCATATCGATAAAAATAAGGATTATGACCTCCTCCATTGTCATAAAGCATCACATAAATGTCATCAATCTCTTGAATAACATCGTCATCACAAGTAAACGTAAATACCGTTTCTGCGAACGCGCCAAAAACAAAGCACAACGCTAATAAAATAGTGTAGAATCTTCTCATGCTACTTTAAAAAACATAAAATTCGTGCAAATGTACAACTTTTTTTGCATATATGCAAATATTAGTTTGTTTTTTGCACGTTTTTCCACGTTTTTGCCCAAAAGAAGCAGAAAATAATGAGAATTGCGTAATAAATAGCGACCATCCAACCATTCACATGTGCAGAAACAGTACTGCCCAGAAGACTTTCTATCCATTCAACCGAATGATTCATTAGCCATGCTAATGCCCAGGTCGCTTTGCTGAAAAATATGCCTATGCCGCAACCGCCCAACGCAATACTTACCAACCCGCAAGGAACCAGCAAAGTAGCAAGAGGTAATACAATCAAATTCGTTAGCAGAAAATAAGTGCTCACTTGTCCGAAATAATACATCGTAATCGGCAAAGTCCCTAATTGCGCCGCAATTGAAATAATAATAGTTCCGACAATAAAATCGAAAAACCGTCCCCTAAAAGTATAGTTCCACTCTTTTCGGTGTAAATAAAGTTCCATTTGTTTGGCAAATAGAACAATAGCAAAAGTTGCCGCAAAACTCAACTGAAAACTAACACTCCATAAATCTTGCGGTTTAACCAGTAATATCAGCACAGCTGCTGCGGCTATCGTATTTAGGCTGATAGCTTGACGGTAGAACATACAGCCAACTTCAAAAACCGTCACCATCACTACTGCGCGAACAACCGAAGGTGTCATGCCTGTTAACCAGGCATAGCCCCACATCGCAGCAATAAGTATCAGACTTAAAAGTCCACGGCCTAACCAATTCTCGTACAGCGGTTTAAAGCGTCCGCCAAGCGTCAATAACCATAGTAAAACGCCATAAATGATACCTGTGTGCAAACCGCTTACCGCCAAAACATGTGCCGCACCGGATGCTTGAAAATGCCTACGAAGTTCCTTTCCTAATTCTTCTTTGTAACCTAAAGTCAAAGCGCCTACTGTTGCCAATTCATCGCCACTCAAACCGCCATCTGCCAATCGTTGGTACAATCGTTCTTGCATCGCGTTGGGCGCTTTCTTTGGACTGTAACGAGGTGGCGCTTCTACAAAAAACAATATTGCCGCCACCAAAGGCAGCAGCAATACAATCATCGGATAGGCTCTTATTCTCTGTAGCATTACCTTATCGTTACCTTATCATTACCTGGTCATCTTTTCATTTTTCGAATGGCCTCTTCAGGATCTTTTGCGCCAAATACCGCACTTCCAGCTACCAAAACATCAGCGCCTGCGGCGAAAAGTCCTGCGGCATTTTCCGTATTCACACCGCCATCTATCTCTATTAGCGTTTTTAAGCCGCGTTTATCGATTTCTTCGCGGATAAAACGGATCTTATCCATTGTCTCTGGAATGAATTTTTGACCTCCAAAACCGGCAAAAACGGACATCAGCAAAACCATATCTACTTTGTCCAGATAAGGCACAAGGCGTTTTACGTCAATATCGGGATTAATCGTCAGACAAGTTCGAACGCCTTTCGCTTTAATCAGATCCAAGATAGGCAACGGATCATCAACTGCCTCCAAATGAAAACCAACAGACCATGCTCCGGCATCGCAGAAACGCTCAACATATTTCTCCGGATGAACAATCATCAAATGCACATCCAGCGGCTTTGTGCAATACTTGCGCATAGGTTCCATCACAGGAAAACCAAACGAGATATTCGGCACAAAAACGCCGTCCATCACATCGATATGCAGCCAGTCTGCATCGCTGCGGTTTATCATCTGTAAGTCTTGTTCCAAATGGCCGAAATCAGCCGATAGAACAGAAGGAGCAATCAGTTTCATATATTTTTTACTAATTTATATCCTTTAAATCGAATAGCCAAAATAGAGTAGTCTGCTGTTTTCACAAATCCTCTTAAATGATTGATAAATACACCCAAAGACCGAGCGGTAAATGCATTGTCTTCTTTCCATAATGCGCTCAGAATCTTGTGTTTATCTACTACTTCGCCTTCTTGCCGGCAAAGCATTAATAATAGGTCGCTCAAACGGGCAGACATATGTTGTCCGTCGAAGGTCTGATGCAGAGCATCAAAGGTATGCCCGTTTAAGTCAAATATTTTCTGCTTGTTCTCTTCAAATGCCCGAATTCTTCGCAAGATAGCTTCAATTCGGCAAATCAAAATCTCCATCGAAAATGGCTTTGTCTGGAAATCGTCAGCCCCCAATTGGAAAGCACGCATTTGGTCTTCGCGGTCATTACGCGTTGTTAGAATCAGCAACGGAATCTGTGGCAAACGATGACGAATATCTTTGAGCAACTCATAGCCGTTCATTCCGATACCTTGCAACTCCATCAATACAACATCCCAATGGCCGGAAGAAAGAAAATCTAATCCTTCTTTGCCATCACTCACACGCTCCGCTTTATAGCCGCGACTTTGCAAATAGTCGCAGAGAACAGTCGAAAGGCTGATGTCGCTATCTATGATAAGAATCTTTGCCGCCATCATTCATAAATCCGCTGCAAAGGTAATACTTTTTTTTGATATATGCAAGTTTTTTTATACTTACTTATCGTACCACTTGCGTAAACACAGGAGATTCTCCGTCAAGGACGGTTACATAAACTTGCATCTCGCGGGATGGAAGATCTGGAGCGCCTTCGCGGGGAAGATCAACGGCATTGAATAAATACTCCGTGCCATCGGGAATGGCGCGTGAAGCAACTAACGTTGCTTTGGCGTGCAACATTGGATATCCATCCACGGCGGCATCAAAAATAGCCGATTCTTCTTCACTTACTGCATGCTGTTCCGGAAAATCAGGCAGAATGGTATATTCGCCATCAAGGAAACCATGTGCTTTAAGGAATTGATCTACTTCTTTCGGCATTGCCGCTAATCTCGCTGCACGCACGCCATATCCGAGAAGAATCGTAGCATTAGGTTGCTTGGCTTCCAAATCGCGAGTGCTGGAATCCAATCCTCCGCTGCCAAAAGTGCAGAAAGGAACAATGGTCTTCCCGCTTAAATCAACCTCGTTAAGCCATGCGGCTACGGGAGGTGCATAGGTTCCGAACCATACCGGATAACCAAGGAAAATAACATCATAAGCATCTATGTTGGCAGCAATCGGTTGTATTTCCGGCAAGATTCCTTGCTCGCGTTCTTGCATGCAGCGTTCAATCGTAGCGCGGAAATCACCATCGTACGGATTAACGGGCACGATAGCTTCGATATCGGCATTAAGCCTTGAAGCAATGGTTTGAGCTACTTGCTCTGTGTTGGATGTTTGAGAGTAATAGAGAACCAGTACTTTCGCATCTTTCTTGTGACCGCATGACATCGCGGTCAACATCATCGCTACGGTCGCAAGGACCATGAGAAGTTTTGTGTGTTTCATATCAATTAGCAAAAATAAGAAATATGCTGCAAAGGTACAACTTTTTTTTGAAATGTGCAAATTTTATTTGCATATGTCATTTTTTTTTCGTACTTTTGCAGCCGCAAAAGTGTACAATCCAAGAAAATTATTTTTGCGATGAGTAAAGTTCTTTTGATATCGACGGGCGGAACGATTACGATGGTTCGTCAAAATAAGGTGCAAGGCGAAAAAGGTAACACCAACGGTGAAGGGCCTTTAGTGCCTGCGGATATGGAGACCTTCAAAGCCTTTATGCCGGAATTGTTCGCTGGTTCGATAATGGTGGAAATTGAGTCGTTCCATCCTCTCATTGACTCGTCGGATATCGGTCCGAGTAGTTGGCGTCAAATAGCACAAATAATTTATGATCGTTACGATGAATACGATGGATTCGTTGTGCTGCATGGTACGGATACGATGAGTTATTCGGCATCTGCCTTGTCATTTATGCTGGAGAACTTGAGTAAACCTGTTGTGTTTACGGGCTCGCAGTTGCCGGTAGGCGTTCTTCGTAGCGATGCTAAAGAGAACTTATTGACCGCGATAGAGATTGCTGCCGCAAAGGACGAAGAAGGAAATGCTATCGTCCCGGAAGTGACAATATATTTTGAAGACCAGCTCTTCCGTGCTAATAGAACAACGAAGCGGAATGCTGAGCATTTCTCTGCATTTAATAGTTATAACTATCCTCCGCTTGCGAAAGCAGGTGTTCATATCACCTATCTGCCGCATCTGGTTCATTATAGCGATCCGAGTGCGCCGTTAATCCTGCATACTAATTTCGATACGCATGTGGCGGTATTGAAATTGTTCCCTGGGATCCAACCAGCCGTTGTGCGCGCGCTATTGCATATACGCGGATTAAAAGGAGTAGTATTGGAAACATTCGGCGCGGGTAATGCTCCAACAGACCAATGGCTGTACCGTGAACTCAAAGCAGCTGTAGAGCGGGGTATTATTATTGTGAATAAAACACAATGTAATACAGGGTCGGTGGAAATGGGACTTTATGCCGTCTCTCTCAATCTAATGAAAGCGGGCGTCCTTTCAGGATATGATATTACAACGGAAGCGTTGCTGACAAAAATGATGCTCCTGCTTGGTGAACAGCCGGAGAACGCAAAGGAAATGATTACTAAGGATATATGCGGAGAAATGACGGTTAACGAATAGCAAATAAATTAGAAAATAGATAAAATCATGAAAAATTTAGAGCCAAAAGGTTTGTGGGAGAGTTTCTACAGCCTTACACAAATTCCGCGTCCGAGCGGTAAACGCAAAGAGATCGCAGATTTCTTGGTTAATTATGGTAAAAGTCTTGGTTTGGAGACATTGCAAGACGAAATCGGAAATGTGCTGATTCGTAAACCGGCATCGCCGGGCATGGAGAAGAAACCGGGCATTATTCTTCAAGGACACATGGATATGGTGCCTCAGAAGAACAGCGACAAAGTCTTTGACTTTGAGAAAGATCCGATTGAGGCATATGTAGAAGATAATGGCGAATGGGTGACGGCAAATGGGACAACACTTGGCGCAGATAATGGTATCGGTGTCGCAACCGCAATGGCTATTTTGGCTGATAAGAATGCAGTTCATCCGCCATTGGAGGCATTCTTTACGATTGATGAAGAGACCGGTATGTATGGAGCCAACGATCTGAAAAGCGGATGGCTCAAAGGTAAATATCTGCTGAATCTTGACTCGGAAACAGAAGGCGAATTGTATGTCGGCTGTGCAGGAGGAATAGACGCTGAGGCTACGTTCGATTATCAACCTGTTGAAACGGAAGAAGGAGATATCGCTTTACGTGTGGAGGTTAAAGGTTGCAAAGGTGGTCACTCGGGCTGTGATATCCAGTTGCAGCGCGCAAATGCTATCAAATTGTTGTTCCGTTTCCTGAAAGATGCAGTGGCTAATTTTGAAGCCCGTTTGGCATATGTAGAGGGTGGTTCTTTGCGAAATTCTATTCCGCGTGAAGCATCGGCAATCATTACTATTCCGGCTGAGAGTTATCAAGATCTACAAGATCTTGTGGATCGTTACGAAGATCTATGGCTTCGTGAATATGATGGAGTAGAACCGGATTTGACTTTCAAAGGAGAAGAGGTGGAATGTCCGAAAACTGAGATGCCGGAAGATGTACAAGACTTCCTTATTCATGCTATCACACTCTGCCCGCATGGTGTATATCGCATGATTCCGGAGATGCCGGATATCGTAGAAACGAGTAATAACCTTGCCATTATTGAGACAAAAGATAACTCCGTTAAGGTAGTTTGCCTCGCTCGTTCGAGCGTGGAAAGCCGTAAGGAGGAATTGGCTTCGGTTATACAGTCGGCATTCTCGTTGGCAGGCGCAAAAGTTGAATTCTCGGGAGCTTATCCGGGCTGGAAACCTAACTTCAAGAGTAATCTGTTGGCTACAATGAAACGTGTTTACGAGCAGGAATTTGGAAATAGTCCGCGTATCGTGACTATCCATGCTGGACTCGAATGCGGTATCATCGGTAGTAAATATGATGGCATGGAGATGATTTCTTTCGGTCCGACAATCGAGCATCCGCACTCGCCTGATGAGCGTGTGAATATCGCTACCGTGCAGAAATTCTATCGTTATGTCTTAGCCGCACTAAAAGCATTCTAATAATGAGAAGATTTTGGATAATAGTACTTATATTAGGCATCGTTAGCGCTACTTATGCGCAAGCGCTGACTGTGGCTCAGGCTTTGGCAATAGGCAATGAGTTAGAGCATGAAGGCGTGACATCGGAAAGTTACACCATCGAAGGTTATGTTAATGTGATAACAGATAATCAATATAGTTCTTCTTACAATAATATGACTTTCTGGATCGCCGATACGCGTGGAACGAAAAGCAGTAGTGCTAATGGCGCGCTACAGGTATATAGAGGTAGGCCAAATCAGGAACTTGTAGAAGGTGATAAAGTAAGAGTTGTCGCTAAATTGAAAAAGTATTATTCCACAATAGAAACGACTCCATACAACGTTCCGGTCACATGGCTTGAGTCTGCACCGGAAAAACCGGTGTTGGATACCATTAAAGGTTCTCTCCGCGTGTGCGCTCAAAACTTGGAAAACTACTACTTCAATTTCAATTCTGGACGAGGAAATTATACCCAAGAGGAGTTTGACGCAAAGACTCAAAAGATTGTCAATGCTATGATAAAGATTGACGCGGATATTTTTGCATTTTGTGAATTAGAGGCTCAACCTATTATTTTGGAGCAATTGGCAGATTCAATGAACAAGCGCGTGCCGGATAATCGTTATGTGTCTGTGTCTGACGGAATTGCTGTGGAATGGAGTGAAGAGGCAGATTATAATCTCAAGTCAGGGTTTATTTATCGCAAAGATAAGGTAAAAACGATTGGCTCAAGCTTTCCTGGTACACCAGGTAATGGCTATTATAGCCATACTATGCGTATCCAGACATTCGAAGAATTGGCATCGGGCGAACGTTTGACGGTATCTATGAACCATTTTAAATCAAAAATTGGTGGTGGAGACGATCAGCGCATAACAAATGCCAATAATCTTGTAGAGCAGTTGCCGTTGAAAGCTTTAGATGATGATATATTGATCTTGGGAGACTTAAACTGCGAGTATGGTGAAGAACCGATTACAATCATTCAAAATGCAGGATACGAAGAGCAAATCTTACGTTATGATAGTTCGGCCTTCTCGCACTGTTATGGCGGAGGAGAATTGATAGATCATGTGTTTGCAAACGAATCTATGCGCGAACAAATCGTATGTGCCTATGTAAAGCATGTAAGCGCATATGCGTGTAATCCCAAAGTATCAGAGGAAGAGTCTTACGCCGATCATGATCCATATGTGGTAGAAATCAATCTTGCAAAGAGCGAAGTGCCTGATGAATGCCAGGATTTAGATAAAACCTATTTGACTGCCAATTTGAGTGGCATGACGACGGAAGGTGATGCTGCATGGATATGGGATACATATAATGGTGATAGTTATGCTAAAGTCTGCAAACCGGGAGGCTATACCGGCTATTTGATGACTCCGGAATTCGATTTGACGCGAATGAAGTCTGCTTCTTTGAGCTTCAAACATGCACACAAATTCGCGGGAACTCCTTCGCAGGAACTGACATTGTGGGTGACATCTAATTATCAGGGAAGTTTCGCAGATTCAGAATGGCAACAGTTAACAATCAGTCCTTATACAAGCAACTCCAGTTGGACTTTTGCTGACGTTTCTATAAATGTTCCAACTTCCACTTTTGGTCCACGAACAGTGTTTGCTTTCAAATACATGAGCACTGCATCTAATTATGCCACTTGGGAAATCAAGAATCTGAATATCAAGGCTCAATGCGCAGACACTCCAACTGATATCGATTCGGTTCAGCCAGAACAATGTGCAATAAAAACCATCGAGAATGGACAGTTGATTATCACTCTTCCCGATGGCTCAAGGTATAACGTAATAGGAATACGGATTCGCTAAATTATTTCGTCAACTCTTCAACGGCGCGTTTGGTAATTTCATCATCGCGCTCAAAGAGTGGGAAGAAACCATCATCGCCGAGAATGTTCCGTACGATATAAGCATTCAAAAGTCGCGTCATTAACGGGCGCGATTTTTGAATCTCTGCCTGATTGGGTTCTACGCCTTTATCTTTTGCAAAGGCTACAAATTGCGGGATAATATCTTGCTTAAGCAGATATTTTTCCAAACTCTGCCAATCTTTAAATTTGCTTAGTTCTTTACGGTTTTGATCCGTATATCGGTAAGCGAACTGATAGGTATATGCCAAATTAACGCATTGATTGTACCACGGTGTATTAAGCGTCGTATCACGTCCTACGAACACATCTGGCATGATTCCTCCGCCGCCATGGACAATTCGTCCGCCTTTGGTGCGATATGTTGTCGTGTCTGCAAAATGCACACTATCAGCAGAATAGAACTCTCCATGCTCAAAACGCTCCATCAGTTCTTTCTGATAATCGCTTTGCTCGCCCAACGTGTAAGGTTTCTGAATACAACGTCCGCTCGGCGTGTAATATCGAGCTACAGTCAACCGCACAGCACTACCATCGTCAAAAGGCAGTTGTTGTTGTACTAATCCCTTGCCAAACGAACGGCGACCGATGATCTGTGCGCGGTCGTTATCTTGCATAGCACCTGCGAAAATCTCGCTTGCTGAGGCCGAGAAATCGTCAATCAGTACTACCAACGGCGTTTCTTTGAAACGGCCTCCGCCGTTCGCTCTTGCTTCGTATCGCGGATAAGCGCGACCCTGCGAATAAACAATCATATCGCCACGGGAAAGGAACTCGTTTGCCATCTTGATGGCTTGCTCCATATAACCGCCGGAGTTCTCGCGGAGATCAATAATAAACTCCGTTGCGCCCTTCGCATTCAGGTCTGCAAGCGCAGAAATAAACTCTTTATAAGTACTTTCTCCGAACTTGTTGACACGGATAAAACCGATTTTCTTCTTCCCGCTTTCAATAATAAATTTGGCATCAACAGAGGTAACCGGAATATCGCCGCGAACAATGTTAAACGATAGAATATCAGGCGCTCCAGCTCGCAAAACGCCCAGTTTAACCTGGGTGCCTTTCGGTCCGCGCAAGGTCTTCATTACCTTCTCGTTGTTCATCTTCATGCCTACAAAATTGGAGTCATCCACCATCACGATCTTATCTCCCGCAAGAACACCGACGCCTTCGCTCGGACCGCCGGCAATAACGGCTACGATTCGCACAGTGTCTTGCTGAATCGTGAATTGCACGCCGATACCTGAGAAAGAGCCGGCTAACTCCGAATTGACCATCTCAAGGTCTTCTTTCGGGATATAAGCAGAGTGAGGGTCGAGTCGCTGAACGAGTTCAGTAAGTACCTCGTCGGTAATACTGTCCACATTAATAGAATCCACATAGGCTGCTTCCATCAGTTGCAACATACGGTCCACTTTCGACTGCTCAAGATGCCACTGGCCATTCTGATAAACGATACGTTGTGCGTTCGCTTTTTGAGTAAGCGCCATGCCGATTACCAAGCCCAGCGCTACTGCTATCACGGTAAATGTAGGAAGAAGATACTTTTTCATAAAGCTTTATCATCAAGAAACTCCACTTCGATGCCTGCGCGTTTGAGTAGCTCTACGCCATCCATCAAACGATATTCTTCGCCATAAACGACACGCTTGATGCCTGATTGAATAATCAGTTTGGAGCATTCCAGGCATGGCGAAGCGGTTACATATAGTGTTGCGCCATCGGAACTGTTGTTCGAACGAGCCACTTTTGTCAGCGCGTTTGCTTCGGCATGCAAAACGTAAGGTTTGGAAACGTTGTTCTCGTCTTCGCATACATTTTCAAAGCCCGAAGGCGTGCCGTTATAGCCGTCAGAGATAATCATCTGGTCTTTGACCAGCAAAGCACCTACTTTGCGGCGCACGCAGTAACTGTTTTCCGACCATGTGCGCGCCATACGCATGTATAAATAATCGCGTTTTTGTTGTTTTGTCATATTTCTTTAAACTTTCAGTAATTCTTTTGCGAATTGCTTCACATCCACGCCGTCAAAAGTGCCGCTAGACATCATCAGCAAGGCGGTATTGTCGTAGTTGAGGCTACGCAGTTTGGCTTGTAGCGCTTCGCTGTCCGTAAATACCTCCACATTTTTCGTGCCAAACGCGTCACGAACTTCATCTGACGTAATAGGCGTAAGACGCTTATGTTCAATCACTTTCGGGTTGAAATAAACGCAAGCGATATCTGCCTCGGCCATACAGCCTTTATATTGCGGCAGAAAATCGGCCATCAGACTGGAAAAAGTATGCAATTCCATGCATGCCACCAGTTTTTTCTTCGGATAACGCTCGCGAACAGCATTAACGGTCGCTTTGAGTTTACTTGGCGAGTGCGCAAAGTCTTTATATGCCACGCTATCCGTTGTCTCGCATATCTTTTCAAGACGGTTACTGGCGCCTGTAAATGTACTTATCTCGCGGTAGAAATCATCTGGCGCAACACCAATGCAATGGCATGCCAGCATAGCTGCTTGCAGGTTTTGCATGTTATGTTTGCCGAATACCTGCATCTCAACATCGCCTGCATAAGCATCATACGGAATACATGTAATATCCTTGCGTGCGCCTTCCGCTATCTTGCGCAAGTTCTCATCGCCCTTATACCAGATAAACGAACCGTTCGGCTCAAAACTATCCACAAATTTTCTAAACGTATCTACGTACTCCGGAAAAGTAGGGAATACATTGATATGATCCCATGCAATTCCCGTTAAAATAGCCACATGCGGATGATACCAGAGGAATTTTGACCGCAAATCGAGTGGGGAAGTAAGATACTCGTCGCCTTCAAAAACCGCATATTTGGCGGTATCGGACAAACGAACCATCCGCTCAAAGCCTTCTATCTGTGCGCCAACCATATAATCGGCTTCGATGCCAAGGCGGTTGAGCACATAGAGAATCATCGAAGTGGTTGTTGTCTTGCCGTGACTTCCGCCTACCACGATACGGATCTTGTCTTTTGTCTGCTCGTACAGATACTCGGGAAACGAATAGATTTTCAGTCCCAGCTCGCGTGCGCGAACCAATTCGGGATTATCTTCCCGCGCATGCATGCCAAGGATGATAGCGTCGATATCCGAAGTTATGCGCTCCGGATGCCAGCCCATTTCATCTGGTAGCAGACCGGCATCGCGCAGATGGGACAAGGCGGGATCGAAAATCTCGTCGTCAGAACCCGTTACCTGGTATCCTGCTTTCGAAGCTACTGCAAGTGCCAAATTATGCATCGCAGCGCCACCTATGGCTATAAAATGGATTCTCATTTAAATAATTTTCCGAAATCTTCGTGAGAAATCTTCTTCGGCTCTACTTTCACAACGCCCTTCAGAGCTTCGTAAATCTTGTTTTCTACCACGCGCTCTACGATGCCGCGAAGTTGATTTTCTTGTTTCAGCATCTCTTGAGCATAGCTGGTCAGATATTGGTCATCGATATGCATCAGGCCGTATTGCGTGAATTGCAGGCGAGCTACTTCTTTGGCATATGCCTCAACATCTTCTTTCTGAACGTCGATGTTAAATTCCTTCATCAATTGGTCTTTTGCAAGATGCCATTTCAGTTCCTCGATCATCTTCGGGAAATCTTTCTCCAGCTCTTCTGCAGTCATTTTCTCGTTTGTAGCGAGAACCCAACGTTTGAGGAAATCCTCTGGGAATGCCACTTTCTCCATCTTCTTCAGAATGGCGGCTTTGGCATCTACACCAAATTTATACTCGCAATCTTTCTGCAGGCTCTCTGCGATGTCGGCTTTCACGCGTGCGCGAAATTCTGCCTCATCTTTCGGAGCGTCTGCACCATATACTTTTGCGAAAAGCTCTGCATCAACCGGAACGGGTTTTACTTCAGCTTTGGTGCCTTTCTCTTTATCTTCCGGAATATACTCGCCAAAACGGTTTGCATATGCCTCAACTTGCTTTTGAACCATCTCGTCCGTTACGTCAATCTCATATTGATTGAGTTTGTTCTTCGCATTTAATTTTGCGTCAAATTCCGGAGCTACAGCGATATCGAAAGCAAAAGTAAAGGTTTCCTCGTTGTCAAGGTCAATCTTCGGGGAATCCTCGCTTGGCAGCGGTTCGCCAAGGATTTGAAGCTTGTTCTCCTCGATATGTTTCTGCAGATTTTCGCCTACAAGTTTGTTCAGCACATCTGCCAAAATACCTTTACCGTACATTTTCTTTACCAAGCCTGCTGGCACCATACCAGGACGGAAACCCGGCATTTGTGCTTTCTGGCGCACTTGTTTGAGTTGCTTTGCAACTTCTTCCTGATAATCTGCCGGTTCTATAGTTAGCGTTACGACAGCTTTCAGATCTTGAATTTCTGATTGATTAATTTGCATAATTTATATTGTTTTTAATGATGATTCTTTGTAAAATGTTCAATTTTACGGGTTATCGAGGTCTTGTCGGTATTATGTCGAGGTTTTGACCTATGAAAAACCAATAAAAATGTTCAATATTTCTTAAATTTGGGGTCCCCGATGTAACCTGGTAAGGTTGCAGTGGGGAAAGCGTAGAGCAAGGCGTAGTGCTTTACAAGTGCAGAGCACGCAGTCGCACGAGCCTTAGCTTAAGCTTATACGCGACCGGCTCTCTTACGCTCGAGTTCATCCAGAATTATCTTGCGAATGCGCATAGCATGAGGTGTTACTTCTACATATTCATCCTCTTTGATATATTCCAGCGCTTCTTCAAGACTCATACGGATTGGCGGTGGCAAAACGGCCTTGTCATCTGCGCTTTTCGAACGCATATTGGTCAGTTTTTTGCTCTTCGTCACATTAATGACGATATCGCCTTCTTTCGCATTTTCACCAACCACTTGTCCGGCATAAACTTCTTCCTGTGGATCAATAAAGAATCGTCCGCGGTCTTGCAGTTTATCCAGCGCATAGGCATAAGCCGTTCCGGCTTCCATTGCGATAAGCGAGCCGTTGGTACGTTTCACGATTTCGCCTTTCCACGGCTGATATTCCAGGAAACGGTGAGCCATGATAGCTTCGCCCGCACTCACGTTCATCACGTATGTACGCATACCCATAATACCGCGGCTCGGAATCGTGAATTCCAGATGCACACGGTCATTCACCATCTCCATCTTCGTCATTTCGCCTTTGTGCGTGCTCACGAATTCAATAATCTTTCCTGAACATTCTTCAGGCGTGTTAACTGTCAGACTTTCAACGGGTTCGCATTTCTGACCGTTAATCTCTTTGATGATAACTTGCGGCTGGCCGACTTGCAGTTCATAGCCTTCACGACGCATGGTCTCGATAAGTACCGACAAATGCAGCACACCACGGCCATAAACGCGCCAACTGCTTTCTTCGGTGCCTTTTTCTACGCGCAATGCCAGGTTTTTCTCCAATTCTTTGTTCAAACGATCCTGGATATGACGGCTGGTCACATATTTTCCGTCTTGGCCGAAGAAAGGACTGTCATTAATGCAGAAAGTCATACTCATCGTCGGCTCATCGATGGCAATTGGTTTGAGTGCTTCTGGATTTTCCGCATCGCAGATGGTATCGCCAATCTCAAAACCGTCTATACCGATCATCGCGCAAATATCGCCGTTCTTGACAACATCCGTTTTTACGTGTCCCATACCCGAGAAAGTATGCAGCTCTTTGATCTTTGTTTTGATCATTGTGCCGTCTTTCTTTGCCAGCGTGACCATTTGTCCGTCTTTGAATTCTCCGCGATGAACGCGTCCGATGGCGATACGGCCGACATAAGAGTTATAGTCGAGCGAAGTAATCAGCATTTGCGGAGTACCTGGATTTTCTTCCGGAGCAGGAATATACTCCAGAATGGCATCCATCAAATCGGTCAAATCCGTTGTCGGTTTGCGCCAATCGGTACTCATCCAGCCTTGTTTGGCCGAACCGTACAAGGTCTGGAAATCCAACTGATCATCCGTGGCATTCAGATTGCACATCAGGTCAAATACTTCTTCTTGCACCTCATCCGGACGGCAATTCAGTTTATCCACTTTATTGATTACCACAATAGGCTTTAAGCCGATCTCAAGCGCTTTCTGTAGCACAAATCGTGTCTGTGGCATCGCGCCTTCAAAGGCATCAACCAGCAGCAATACGCCATCTGCCATATTCAGAACGCGCTCTACTTCGCCGCCGAAATCAGCGTGCCCCGGAGTATCGATGATGTTGATTTTTGTGCCTTTGTAATCAATAGCTACGTTCTTTGCAAGAATCGTAATACCGCGTTCACGCTCCAGATCGTTATTGTCCAGAATCAACTCGCCCTTATTCTCGTTCTCGCGGAATAAGTGAGCCGTGTAAAGCATCTTGTCCACAAGCGTTGTTTTGCCGTGGTCAACATGCGCAATAATTGCTATATTTCGTATATTTTGCATATCTTTTGGTTATATGGCCACATTAAGCCAAATTAAAAATCGTGCAAAATTAGTAAAAAAAATTCATATACGCAAGTGCGCGCGCATATTTTTTCATTTTGCTATATTTACTTTGCTAACTCAATTTGACAAAATGTCAGAAAAATCACGATAATTGTGATAATTTGTAAACTTGACTCGGCATTTATAAGAAAAATATCGCTTTTCTGTCAAAATATTTGGTCGCATCAAAAAAAGGCAGTACTTTTGCACCGTTTTTCGATGGCGTCTGCTCTCAAGGTAAGCTCTAAAGCCGGATGCCCACGCATTGACGCGAACGAAAAACGGTATTGGTCTTTAAAAATGAAAGGAGATAACTATGAGAAAGTATTTGATGAAAGTTAGTTATCTAATGACAATCTGCTTTGTTATGGCAGGGTTTACTTTCGCGGACGCAACAAAAAGCAATGATAATTTTACTGTTCGCTTCCGCGAAAACACGCTGGTGGTTACGGCTGCCAGAATGGAGGAGGCGAGAATTTACTCTCTCCAAGGCAAATTAATCGCTAAAGAAAGAGGAAATTTCGCAGAGTTCGAACTCGAAAAAGGAACGTATCGCTTGTATGCTAAAGTAAACGGCGAAACGGTTTCAAGAAGAATCGAACTTAGGTAAAATTAGGTACAAAAAGATTGGAGAGGGTACGCTTTGCGTGCCCTTTTTTGTGCAAAAAACATGAAAAACAATTGTTTTTTTTGCATATTCAAAAAAAAAGTAGTACCTTTGCACGCTAATTTGGATAAGTATGCTTTTGAATATACTGAAATCTAAGATTCATCGAGTGAAAGTGACAGAGGCTAATCTTGAGTATATCGGCTCTATCACAATTGACGAAGCGCTTATGGAAGCGGCAAATATTTTTGCCGGTGAAAGAGTGCAGGTTGTCGATAATAATAATGGCGCTCGAATTGAAACATATGTCATTCCCGGAAAACGTGATTCCGGATGTATTTGCATCAATGGAGCTGCTGCGCATTTGGTGAATGTAGGTGATACGGTCATCATCATGGCGTATGCTCTTATGACGCCGGAAGAAGCCAAAAACTTCAAACCCGCTATTGTTTTTCCTAACAATAATCGGCTCTAAGCGTATTGAAAGTTGATGAATTTCTTTGAACTCCATAGTCCTGCAACGTCCGTTGGACCAAGAGCTGGTGTGATTCACACCGGTCATGGCGATATCCTCACGCCTATTTTTATGCCGGTCGGCACAGTAGGTACAGTGAAAGGCGTGCAACGACGTGAGTTGGAAGAAGATATCAAAGCCCAAATCATTTTAGGCAACACTTACCATCTGTTCCTTCGTCCGGGGACTGAGATTTTGCACCAGGCGGGCGGTTTGCATAAATTCGAAGGATGGAATAGGCCGATACTTACGGATTCCGGCGGTTTTCAGGTGTTTTCGTTAACCGATATCCGCAAAATGACGGAGGAAGGTGTACGTTTTTCCAGTCATATTGATGGCCGCAAACTGCTCTTTACGCCCGAATCGGTAATGGATATCGAGCGTGAGATTGGTGCAGATATCATGATGGCGTTTGATGAATGTTGTCCCGGTACGGCGGATAAGAAATACGCCAAAGATTCGATGGAACGGACGCATCGTTGGCTCGACCGTTGTATCGCGCGATTTGATGGCACCGAAGATCTATATGGCTATAAGCAGCATCTTTTCCCGATAGTGCAAGGCTGCACTTACCCCGATTTGCGCCAAGAAGCCAGCAAACGTTTGCGCGATTTGGATCGTGATGGATATGCAATAGGCGGATTGGCAGTTGGCGAACCAACGGAAGTGATGTATGATATGATTGAGGTTTGCAACGATATCTTGCCGGATAAAAAACCGCGTTATCTCATGGGAGTTGGAACGCCGTGGAATATATTGGAAGCGATAGAGCGGGGTATAGATATGTTTGATTGCGTCATGCCGACCCGAAATGGACGAAACGGAATGATTTTCACATGGAATGGCGTGATGAATATGCGCAATAAGAAATGGGAAGATGATTTCACGGAATTGGATCCTGCCGGTACATCGTATGTAGATCATGCATATACGCGCGCGTACGTCCGTCATCTCATACACGCGCAAGAAATGTTAGGATTGTCTGTACTTTCGATTCATAACCTTGCTTTCTATCTCGAACTGGTAAGTAAAGCGCGTGAGCATATTCTTGCCGGAGACTTCTCTGCTTGGAAAGCAAGCGTCATGCCCAATATCATGCAACGTCTGTGAAGCGTCTCGATTGGTATATAATTCGTAAGTTCTTGGGGACGTTCTTCTTCTCCATTGTACTTATTCTGTCTATCGCCATCGTCTTTGATCTAACGGAGAAGATGGACGATTTCTTCGAAAATCAAGTACCGCTTCGCGAAATAATCTTTGATTATTACCTGCCTTTCATTCCGTATTATATGAATATGTTCAGCTCGCTGTTCATTTTCATTTCCGTTATCTATTTCACGTCTAAGTTAGCAGGCAATTCCGAGATTATAGCTATGCAGGCCGCAGGACTGAGTTACCATCGTCTGATGGTGCCTTATGGCATTTCGGCGGCTTTGTTGTTTGTTTTGGCAGTATTTCTAGGCGGATGGATCATTCCACGTAGTTCCGAGAGAATGCTCCGTTTTACGGATACATACATCGAACATTTTACTACTGAGAATGCCCGTAACATACAGATGGAAGTAGAACCGGGAACGATTCTTTATATCGAGTCTTTCCAACGCAGAAGTAGCATCGGATACCGTTGTTCCATCGAGAAATTCGAAGGAAAGACACTGGTGGAACGTACTACGGCGGATCGTATCTATTATGACTCGCTCGAATACTGGCATTTGGATTCATATACCCATCGTACGTTCACCGGCATGCATGAATCACTCGAGCGAGGCAAAGAGAAACATATCGTTTTACCGATTGTCCCTGATGAGTTATTTATTACTGCGCAACAGGCACAACAAATGACCACTCCTCAATTGCGCCATTATATCAAGCGTCAGTTAGAGCGTGGAAGTGGAAACGTGAAACCATTTGAAGTGGAATATCATAAACGCTGGGCTTCGCCGCTTGGTGCATTTATCATGACGTTACTTGGCGTAACGATGTCAAGCCGCCGAGTTCGCGGAGGAATGGGAAAGAACTTAGGAATAGGTGTGGTACTCACAGCGCTATATATTCTTTTCTCAACTGTCAGTACCACATTCTCAGTAAACAACGTTATGTCACCTTTTATGGCTGCTTGGCTTCCAAACCTGGTATTCCTTGCTATTTCTATTCCGCTGTACCTTCGCGCTTGTAAATAAAACTATTCTACACGCGCTCCTCGAGCATCGTACATTCTGCCATCTTTAACGATGTAGAGAATACCATCAATCATTACTTTGCGAGCTCCGCTTACTTCTAATCCTTCATCGCTAATGGTTTCAACACCGGTCGGCGTGTTCTTAATCGGCGAAATCTCAAGGAAGAAGCGTTCTTTGTAATCTCCTGCTTCAAGATTAATAGTATAATTCAGCGCGCTGAGACTCGTACGAATACCTGTTTCATTGTCTACCAGCGTTACTCCGATACCATCTGTTCCGTCCGGCATAGCAAAGGTATAATCTCCCGTAGTGGAAATGGTTACACCTACCGGCACAATCGTCATCTGCTCACTCATTGGCATCGTATTGCCGGCAACGGTCATGATACCATTAATAAGAGTATAGATATTCGCCTTTCTGGAATTGAATTCCTTCGTGAGATCTTCATTGAAAGCAAAACCTGCACTCACTTCTTCATCGTCACTCATGTTAATGAAGGTTTGGTCAATCATCTTATCGTCTTGCTGTATTTCCAAACGGAATTCAACCTCCTTTGGTGCTTCGCTGTACGTACGGCGTGCTACAATAGGAGATACAGGCGAACCGCTTGCCGTCCAAGTTACATTACCGTTGTATTGTACCATATAGGCATGCATCGCATGATAAGTAAAGCCGGAACCGGAAGTGGCGGTTAATGTATTATCATCCATATTCCATGTGTAAAGGAATTTAGGACCAACTTTACCGGTACCGGAAGATGTCCACTCCGTATTGGCAAATGCTATACTATTCGTGTTAACATAAGTCGGTACACTCATTACATTCCAGTGGCTATCATAAACTCTACGGTCGTATGATGTTCTTGGATCTCCGGTATCCGAACCGGGTATGCCTTTTTGTTCATACCAGTTTATTGTACATGTATGTGCAGGAATACTATGCGTGACAGTTGCACTCGTTATATTTGGCATTGTGCCATACGAGGGGAAGAATAGTTCTGCTCGCTCGCTATTATTGGCCCATACAGAAGAAGATTCGCCTAATTCATCCAAATCCAATGTCAGCAAGTATCCTTGATTAGGTTCAAGGAATACACCTCTGCGATCCCAAATGAATGTCCAGAATCCGGGATCTCCTTCCCAGAAACCATTTGCTGCGCGAGCTGCACCATCATAGTATTGAATAATCCAATGTGTGCCGTATTTGCCAAAGCCAAATACTTCTTCCAAGTTTACTCGGAATGGGAAGGAAATGAAGTATAATCCACGTTCGTGCCTTGATGACGGAGAAGCCAAAGGATTATGCGTTTCTCTGTCTTTGTTATTCAGTGTCCATTTGTTGAAACGCACAACACCGTACGCTGTTTGTATATTTGTAATTGCACCATCATCTGTGAAAGTTATCTGAGATATATCGCCTTGATGGTCACGAATGAACATGACATCAGCGTTAATTGGTGTCGGATCTTCAATGTTTCCACTTGGAACCATTGCTGCAACAAGGCGATTGGTCTTGAAATCGTACAGCAGACGAATGTCATACCAATCGGAACCACTACCTGTGATTAATGTTTCAGTTTTACTTTCAGTTCCTTTGAAATATTGCAGGATTGTTGTCCCGACTCCCCAAGTAGAGGTTAACTTGATTAGAGCATTTGGTTTTGCCTTTACATTTGCTTCGTAAATCCAGTTTTGGTTATCAAGGAATTTTACTTCAGTCAGAATGGTGGCAGAATTGTCTATATCTGCAATCTTGCTGTCGGAACTTCTTAATACCAAGAAATCATTAGCATGGCCTTGCGCTCCATCGATGTATGCACGACTGATAGTATTGGTATGCTGATCCCACATGAAACGCACATTTGCGTCGCGCAATATGTCTCCATTTGCCTCGATAAAGGTTGCAATATTTGCCCACGTACCGGATGCAGTCTCGCGCGTCAAAGTATCTGAAATACACGGACTATAATCATTGGCAATAGTGAACTTTACGTTCTTGCGGTGAGCATCAGCAGCTTCCACCCAGTGGCAATAGTAATGACTATAACCACCATGGTTGATGGAATACTCCGAATAAGTCATTCGATGGTCAGGATCGCTACGGTAGTTATCCCATTTGCTATTCGCGCAATCGGTACGAATATAGTAGTTTCCGGTGTATGGATCAACACTTTCCACGGATATATTACCGCTTCCATCCATAGTCAAGTTAATGTTGTAAACACTATCTTGTGGCAGTGAAGTGATGCTGGAAGTTATCGTACTCTTATCCTCCCAAGAGATGGCTCCTGTTGAACCATTTACAGTCGCTTGTTGAATCTTTAATACACGATTCGCGTTTTTCGGACGGATAAAGAAGGAAACAGTGTCTTTTCCATTATTCACTTTCGGAACGATAGCCGAAGGATGCCAAGCGGTGTGAACACCATCCTTATAGATCAATCGATAGTCTCCACTTGCAATCGGGTAGTCCACGGACATGCGTAAACGATAGGTGGTCGTTGCATCTTTATGACCTGCATAATTCAAATTGAAAGTATAGTCTCCGGCAGCATTTGTAGTGATTCTTGCTTTTTTGAACGGAGACATAGAATTGTTCATATCCCAAGCTTCGTGGTTAGAATAGGTCATCTCACCGGTATTACCATAATAGATACCATCATCTCCAGTGCCACCACGCCTCAATTGGTAACGATAAGTGGTGTTCGCTTCGAGAGATACAATCGCTTTCATTGGCATCAATTCATCCTCTGAAGTAAACTCAATGGATTTAACAGTTGGAGATTCGTCGTAATCGTAATAAATCTCTAACGTATATCCCGTTCCTGGTGTGTATTTGGTCCAGTAGCCGGCATTAAAGTAATTTGCTTTACCACCATTCGAACTATTCAAAGGAATGGCTGCTTGGCTGGCTAACGGCACAAACATCGGGGTTGCTGCCTTGAATCCGTTTTCGCTTGACTTGTCGGTGTGAATAGCATCCGGATAGTTAGCGGGATATACGACATTCACATCTGGACTTTTATGCCAGAAGTTCTCTGAACCATTTTGCGACTCACTTGTGAAGGATACGTACAAACTCGGAGTAATACTTGCAGCACCGTAATCGTAGTACCATATATCGGTTTCGCCGATTCGTGTCATGTGTTTGTTGCGGTTGGTTACACCGTAGTTACCTGAACCCTTTGGATTATTCCAATAACTACCAGTATAGAAGTTCACATACACATCGCTCCAGCCCAAGGTGTTTTTGAAATAAATGATCTGGTTTTGTGTATAGATGGCGGTTAGTGTGCCGTCGTAGATGGCTTTCATTCGTTGAACAGCTACAATAGTGGGGTCTTCGGCTTGAAGAGCGGTTAGACGCGCTGCAGTTGTATCTCTAATTGTAACACCGTCTCCTGCTGTCCAACCTGAGAATGTGTAACCAAAGATTTCATGAGCCACAACTTCAGTCCATTCTAATGGACGGCCGGTTACCGTTGTTGAGGCCTGAATAGTAACATCGCCACATTTATATTGTACCGTTACGTTATGGTCTCCTGCTACTTGGAAACCGGACGTAACAGAATCCAGAACAGTTCCATTACCGCAACCGGTACCTGTATGCAGAATAGCAGCCACCAAATACGTACCGCTTGTTTCCGGAGCGGTGAAG
Organism: Paludibacteraceae bacterium; assembly: GCA_017557345.1. GTDB lineage: Bacteria > Bacteroidota > Bacteroidia > Bacteroidales > Paludibacteraceae > Colicola. Next base: position 44,026 of record JAFYZR010000013.1, read on the forward strand.
GTAACAGCATTTCCTCCGGCACTTGTGAAAGTCGGTTGTGAATCCATAATGTTACCATTACTGTGCAGTAATCTCCAGCAGATCTCTGCTGCGCCTCCCGGTACGGGACTAATGGTCGGTGTTGCTGTTACCGTTCCACTCGGAGCAATGACGGCCGGAGTAATTGTTAGCGCAGATATTTCTGCTTGTTTGTAGTAAGCATATAATGTAACGCCACTTGTTCTTATCCATTTGCCATCTGCGTCTGTGTATCCGGATACGTTAGCAATCCAATTGCCGGATTCGTCAATAACTCGAACTCCTCCTCCGCCTGTAGCGGTATAAAATCCGTAGAAACCATAAGCGCCACTACCTGTAGGCATCGTACCTGAAATGGCAGGAAGGGCGGTGTTGTATGTAACCGTTTGATTGCCGCATGTTCCGGTATTTCCGTATCCGGTAGCACTTGTCTGCTTGTCTAACGTGACGGTATAGGACGCGTATTGATAGCAAGCGAAGAACGAATATTCAGTAATAGTGGTACGGGTATTGGCGGCACTGGTGTAAGTATTTCCTGTTCCTAAAGCGGAACCTGTTCCCTCTACATTATCATACCAGCCTTTCCAAGTATAACCTGCTGTAGTTGTTGCACTTTTTGTGAAAGTAATAGCTTGGGTCTTAAGAACATAATCTCCGCTTGTGATGGAAGGAGAAACGGTTACAGCACCACCTCCTCCTAAAGAACCGACACCAAATGTGATTTGAGAGGCTTCAGGGAAGGTAACGGAAAGATCTGTTTGATGTTTAGCATTAACGACATGATCACTGTTGAAATTAAATGTATAACTGCCGGTGACAGGCGCGTATAGATAACTATCGTCACCGTCATCATACATTCTCCAATCCGTGCAATTATTAATCGTCATCGGGTTTGTCGGATTTGAGCCCGTTTTGAAGCCATAGTAGTCGGAATTATAAACGACTTTGAATTTATATTGCGTCTTCGCTTGGAGCGTAAGGGTTTTGGATGAAACAGTTCCGGAAGTGCCGGTCCAGTCCCAATTACCGATTGCTGCGTCTCCGGTTGAAGATTCGTTAGCGGTAAATACACGTAATTGGTTGATAGTTGGGAATGTTACAGTAACAGAAGGATATGTTCCCGATATATCAATCGTAAAGCGGTATGTTCCAGTCAGACCGCTAATGTTGATAGGACAGTTATTGCTGTTATCACTCCATAGAGTAGTAGTCTCGCGCGTGCCTTTTTCGATTCCATACTCGCTTCCATACCATGCATTGGTTTGTGCATTGTATAGTTTAAACGATGAGTTTTCACTCAAATCAACATCAACATAACCCGACGTGGCGCTTGTAAAAACAAATGGTAAATCCGTTCCCCAGTCATTAAATCCGCCCTTGAGGTACCATCTCGAAGAGAAGGTACATGTTAGGGTAGAACTAGTAGCGTTTGTTCCACAACCGGTTATAGTTGTTGGGTTGGCCGTTGTGGAGGATAATGTAATGTTATTATTGTTTTTTGACCAAATTGTCCCAGTTAGATAATATCCGTTTCCAGGAACAGCAGTTATTGAACGAGTGGTTGTTTTACCGGCAGTTGTGCTGGTAGCAGCAGCGCCGCCGATAGTAAAGGTCCCGGAACCAGTTGGGTTTGCCGCCAAAGTGACTGTTGTCATGTTTTCTGCCCATTGCGCGTAGAGAATAGTATTTGCATTGATAGTAAAAGTCGCGCCTGCCGCATATGAGGTGCCAGAACCATTTGCTTTTGTGTTCCATCCGGTAAATCTATAATAAGATCTTGTGAATGTATTACTTTTTGTCGTCACTGTAGAGCCATTGGCATAAGGGCTATTTGAGTCGGTCATTGTTCCTGTTCCTCCATTGGCATTATACTCTACCGTGTACGACTGACTCCACTGAGCATAAAGAGTCGTAGCACTTGTCTTTTTCCAAGTTCCATTTGAGTTAAGATAGGTAGAGATGTTAGAACTATACGCCGCTAGCGTACCGTCATCGTTTATTACTTTGTAACCTCCCGATTCCGCCGTCCAATATCCGGTAAGGTTCCAATCAGTACGTGTCGCATGGGTGATTGTTGAAAGCGTTGATGAACCCACATCCACAGTGGCTGAACCATTTGATGTTCCACTTGTTCCCTTATTTAAAGTAATTGGAATCTTTGGACAAGTGATGGTGATTGCTCCTGTTGACCAATTATAAGTAATAGTGACACTCCCTGCAATATATGGAGTAAATTTAATATTGTGATCATTGGAACCGTCATCTACGCATGTACAATTGGTATATGAGATGTTTGAACTACTGTTGCTCCAATATCTAGCATCATTCCAATTACTATTCGTATTACATCTTGTGATCTTAAGTTTGTGAGCCTCTGCAGAAACAGTAGAAATAGTCTTGGAAAATATGCTTGCTCCATCGTATGTCATTTCACACGCACTTGTGCTCCAACTACCGATAGCAGGATCTCCCCAATTATCGCCGGCGATATTCATCGCAAATACACCAAATACTTTTTTTGTGGAGTTGTTGTAACAAATATACCACGTTTCTCCGCTACTTCCACCGGTAATATTGTCGGAACCACCAAGGGAGGTGAGATAACCAGCACTATTGTTAATAGCCGAAGAACCATAATTCCAAGATGTGGTACTGGTGGCTACTTTAAACTCTTGATATCCGCTTGTTTTATAATAATAGATATTTGAGTTTGCGGAACTTTGTGTCATCTCAGTAGCTCCCCATGAGTTCATAGTTCCGCGGACGTACATCGCACCCCACATTTGTCCCACATTGAGGGAGATGAGAGCGAAAATAAGGAAAAAACTACGAAATGACCAGTACTTAATACCGATCAACAACCGTTTTTGTGTGTATATAGTTTTCATAGCTGAATTATTTTTCTGTTTGTTGTTTAACGGAATTTCTTTTTCTCCATGCAATTACACCGGCAAAAGCAAGAGCAAAAATGGCCAGGATCCACGGTTCGCCAACAGGCGAAGGGCCTTGACCAGACTCCGGACCACCGCCGAATCCTTTTCTTTGGCCTCCGTTTTGATTACCGGGCGTGTACGTATTGCCCACTTCGGAAGGCGGTGTGTTGTCAAATGGCTTATAGACCGTTCCCTCGTAATGAGAGATCGGTTGCACTATTTGCTGGCTGCGCATCGGGATGGGATGATACGAACTTCCCATCTGGAATGTCTGGGCATAACAGACACCCCATGCAACAGAGCAAAAGATAAGCAAGATTAAACCTCGTGTTTTCATATCAATTTAAAGTAAAGTGTCTCATATGTGCGTGCATCATACACTCGCGCGCAACTTTTGAGCCTACAAAAATACTGCTTTTTTATCGAATATGCAAATTTTTTATTTAAAAAAGTGAAAAATATAACATTTTTCACCCTTGTTTGGAAATATACAACATTTTATTGCAAAAAGAGAGAGATTTCGCGCGAAATCTCTCTCTTATCGATTAGTGAATTAATGAATTAGTGATTAGAGCCAGCGAACGTAGCAGAAATCCATTCTGTGTGGAAGAAGTTCGTTCTGCGGATACATACGCAAGCCGAATTTCATACCTCCGGCATAATCGAGCTGGTAGGTGTTCTCGAAGAACAAGTGGCTGCCTTCAACCTGCTTGAGCAACAGCGGCTCTACTTCGTAGAGTTTGTCGTTGTTGTGTGTCGAAGTACGGATAGCAACGAGCTCAACGCCAATACCTGTGTCGTTCAGACCTTTTGTGTCCAGTTCCACAGCTACGCGGAACTTATCACCTACGTTCAGATTGCTCATATCTTCCGGCATTTCTACTCTTGCAACCTCGATTTCGTCCCAGTGAGCGACCATGTTCTCTTTCCATGCCGCGATCTCTTTGGCTACTTTGAAGTTATCGGCCATGAGCATGCTATGACGTTTCGCCAGTTTGTTGTAGAACTTGTCGAAATAGTCGTCCAGCATACGCTTCATTGTGAAGCGCGGCGTAATCTTGGTTACAGAGTTCTTGATGTATTGAATCCACTCGGGGCTATAACCCTTGCTGTTCTTTGCATAATAGAGCGGAATGATCTCCGACTCCAACATCTGATAGATGGTAGCCGCGTCGAGCTGGTCTTGGTGTGCTTGGTTCTCGTATGTGCGTTTCTCGGTCAGAGCCCAGCCTGCGCCCTCTACGTAACCTTCATACCACCAACCATCCTTGACGGAGAAGTTCAGTACGCCGTTCATCTGCGCTTTCTCACCGGATGTACCGGATGCTTCGAGCGGACGAGTAGGCGTATTCAGCCAGATATCCACACCGGAGATGAGGCGTTTAGCCAAACGCATGTCATAGTTCTCGAGGAAGATGATCTTACCCAGGAATTGCGGCATACGGCTTATCTCGATGATTCGTTTGATGAGACCTTGCCCGCCGCCATCTGCAGGGTGCGCCTTTCCTGTAAACAGGAACTGAACGGGATAATTCGGATTATTTACCAATTTATCCAGACGCTCCAGATCCGTGAACAGCAGGTGTGCGCGTTTATAGGTGGCGAAACGACGGCCGAAACCGATAATCAGGTTTTCCGGCTTCATCTCACTTAGCGCGCGGATAATACGAGCAGGATCGCCCTGGCCTTTAATCCAATCCTCGCGGAAACGCTCCTTGATATAATCCACCATTTTCTGCTTCAGGCCGATACGCGTAGCCCAAATCTCTGCATCGGGGATATCAGCATACGGTTTCCACATTTCGAGGTTCGATTGGTCGCTCATCCACTCATTCGGCAGATACTTGTTGTATACCTTCTTCCAGTCACTGGCAGCCCAAGTTGGCATGTGAACGCCGTTGGTAACGTAGTCTACATGTAATTCTTCGGGGAAATAACCGGGCCAAACGGGGCTGAACATCTTCTTGCTCACTTCTCCGTGAAGCCACGAAACACCGTTTGCCTCCTGGCAGGTATTCAATGCGAACACACTCATCGAGAACTTCTCATTGCTATCGTCCGGATTGGTACGTCCCAGACCGATGAGATCTTTCCATTCGATGCCGAGTTTGGTAGCATAATCGCTCATATATTTCTGGAATAAACCTTCCTCGAAATAGTCGTGTCCTGCAGGAACCGGCGTATGGCAGGTGTACAGACCCGATGCACGAACCACTTCTTTTGCCTCGTCAAAGGTCAAGCCTTCTTCTTGCACGAGATCTACCAAACGCTGCAATCCCATGAGCGCTGCGTGACCCTCGTTGCAGTGGTAAACATCTTTCTTGATACCCAGTTTCTTGAGTGCCAGCATACCACCGATACCCAGCATGATCTCTTGTTTGATACGGTTCTCCCAGTCACCTCCGTAGAGTTGGTGCGTGATCTGGCGATCCCATTCGCTATTCAGCTCATTATCTGTATCTAACAGATAAAGGTCCATACGGCCAACGGCTACGCGCCATAGATAAGCATGAACGGTACGACCCGGATAAGGCACGTCAATCACCATGTTCGAGCCATCTTTCTCCTTCACCTGATAAATAGGCAGGTTGCTGAAGTTTTGTGCCTCGTAGTTGGCTATCTGCTGGCCTTCCGGACTAAGTGTCTGTGTAAAATATCCGTAGCGATAGAGGAAACCGATGGCGGTCATATCAATATTGCAGTCGGATGCCTCTTTAATATAGTCACCGGCAAGAATTCCCAGACCGCCCGAATAGATCTTCAGTACGTGTGTCAGACCGTATTCCATCGAGAAATAGGCGATAGTCGGTTTTTTCTTGTCTTTCGGCTCATCCATATAAGCGCGGAACTCTGTATAAACGTTGTTCAGGCGCTTCATGAACTTCTCATCCTTCGAGAGTTGGACCATACGGTCGTAACTCAAAATATTGAGCAGTACAACGGGGTTTGAGTTAGCGCGATGCCATGCTTCCGTATCGATATAACGGAAGAGGTCTTTTGCGTCGCCATTCCAGCTCCACCATACGTTATATGCTAATTCTTGCAATTTGCTTAGCTCAGCCGGCAGGTTCGCATGAATATTACATTCTTTCCAGTTAGGCTGATTTACTTCACTTACTTTAACTTTCATATTGTGTTTGTTATTTAATTTCAAAAAAGCGTAATGCTTCTTTTTTTCTCAGAATTACATTCTTCGATTAAAAAAGCGTAATGCTTCTTTTTTTCTCAGAATTACATTCTTCGATTAAAAAAGCGTAATGCTTCTTTTTTCTCAGAATTACATTCTTCGATTAAAAAAGCGTAATGCTTCTTTTTTTCTCAGAATTACATTCTTCGATTAAAAAAGCGTGCAAAATTACTACATTTTTTTCAAATGTGCAAGAATTTCAGAAAAAATTGCCGATGATTATTCAATTTGTACACTAAATTTGGCATTTCACAAGCAAAGCGCCCCGAAGGACGCTTCACTTATTATTTTCTCGATTAGTTTATTTTACTTCGCATCCGAAGATGTTATACATCTTCTCGTCGCGGATGATAAAGAGTTGACCTTCACGCAGAACTTTCTGAATGCCGGATTCTGCATCCTGAACTCCCTCAATTCCCTCATTGCCTCTTGGCTCGCGGTTGACGAATACGGCGTTGTTCACTATCGGATTGCCGTATTCATCTTGATCATAAACAGCCAAGATAGATATTTGGTCACCGTTAATCACATCCAGTGTCGAGAACCGTCCGGCCTTGCCTTCCGGAGTCAATAGGCCATGGATGACAATGGCATCGGTTTCATCCGAGAGCACGAAATATCCGTATTTCCATGCTGCTGCACTTTCATTTTCAGGCAGATCGTTAACCATACCCTTCAACATAACGGTATCGTTGAAATTCCGGATTGCTAGGAAATCAACAATACGCATCCATCCGAGGTATTGCGGTTCCGGCGAAGCATTTAGTATGTTGTACGAGCCGTTCACTATTTCCGGCTTGTCTTCATTACGTTTCAGATAGCCGCATATGGAAAGACTTTCTCCGATACGCAAGCGGCGTTGCTCCCATTCATAGCCTCCCTTGAGTTCCACACAGCGCACTTTCAATCGGTCCTCGTATGACTGCATATTACCCGGGTTATCCGTAATGAAGAACGTTGCGTAATCCTCATCCGGATAGCCTTCCTCCCATTTGCTTACAAAGGCACTTGTAATCTTTACGATATAGCTGGTTTTTTGGCCTTCAGCCAAATCGCTTACGGCTACTATCGCTTCATATGGCGTCATATTTCGGAATAGAGTGTACCACAATTCCTTTGTCTTGAGATCAAAGTAGAAGATAATATCATAGTTGCCTTCGTCGGTTATCTCCAGCGTCTGATTGGTGTAAGCAGGATACTCAAACTGCGCATAATCGCGGTTGCCGACTACTTTATATTCATACGTACCTGCCACTGCATAAACACCCTCTTTGGTCAGGCTGCATACACTGTCTTCGTTCATCAGCATGTCGTTGGATGAATCGTATGGATCCCAATCCGATGAAAACCATGGAAAAGCTCCTACAATCGTGTAAACCCAGATATCCGGCTTGACGTCTTCACCAAATCCATATGGCGCGGTGACGCAAATACTGGTACCATCGAAGGTAATCGTGATGTTCTGCATCGTCATGGAATTGAACTTGATGTTTCCTTTCTCGTCAAAGCCGCCATTGACTACGTTTTCGCTTGAGCATGATTGGTTCACGCTACCGAAAGCCCATTCATGTCCTTCGCCCCATTCGCCGTCCGTAATCTTGAAGAAATAGGTTCCCGCAGGAACGTCATAGAACGTAATCGAGCCGTTAATCATAGGTGAACCTGCCGGATCCCAGTATTTGCCGTGGCACCATGGATTGCCTTCCTCGCCGTTACCGGCTACGTAGTATGTCTTCGTTGGAGTCGGAGCAACGCCTCCTATGGTCAGGTGAAGCGTAACAATCGAGTCACATGTGTTGTTCTTCTGTTTTAGAACCCGCTCGTAGTCGCCGCTTACAGTATAGGTCTGGCCTTCCCAAACATATTCGCTCTCTGCTTCAGCGCTAAACTCGAAGAACTTCGTTTCACAAGTCGGTTCAGGAATCTCGCCGATCGTCAAAGATAGCGTTACGGTACTGTCACAGTCCCAATTCACTGTATGGAGTACCTTTGTATAGGTTCCGCTTTCTGTATAGCTGGAGCCTTCCCAAACGTATGGATTATCGGTTGTCTCAACGCTGATAACATGGTTATATGTCGGATGAATCGTCAGATGCATTATTGCTACACTATCGCAACCTCCTTCTATCTGGAAGGTTTGCGAGTACTCGCCGCTTTCTGTGTATTTCTGTCCGTTCCAGGTGAATTCACCGCAAGCCGTTTGGGTAAATGCATAGGTTTTGTCCTGGCAAGGCGGAGTAGGCATACCAATTTCCATTTCGCCTCTTGTTAATTCGCCATTTACGGCATAACCTTTAGGGTCGCATGTGCTGCAGTAAGCCAGTCCTTCCGGACTCATCGGTTCGCAACCAATCAGTACAGGTTCTGTTTCTGACAAGAATGAGTACATTACTAAGCGTTGTTTGTCGCTCGTCGGAGTTCCGATAACTTTGGATGTCAGATGAACACGTTTCAACGTAATGACGGAAGATCCTTGTGCTTTCACACCACCGGCACCTTCTACCTGAACTGTACAATCTTCTATATTCAAGTTGCAATTCGGCCAAGTAGTCAAAGCTGTATAGCACATTCCTGCGCCGGCCTCTCCTACTTGATGATCTAACGGACCGTCGTTGCGTACTTTCAGCAACGGCTCTGTGCCTGCTGCACCCACAATCGTTGTGTTCACGTCGGTACGAAGTGCGATACAATAAGGCGTATGCAAATCTACTGTGCCGCGTATCTCAATGCGCAATCCCTTTAAGGTGGCATTGAAAACGCCCCAGGTTACATTCGGCGTTGTAATGGTCACGTTGTTCAAAATCAGCGTTTTCGAGGCTGGTGTGAAACTGATGGATCCACCGGTTCCCACGGTCACACCTTCAATTCCGCTCAAATCCGTACGGTTCAAATCGGTAATGAACTCGCCCGCGATACGAACGCCATAGCGATAATTCGGATAAACGACCATGTTTCCCGTAACATGTGAGAAGTCCTTGTCCCAACTTAGGAACGTATATCCATCGGCATTGTGTGACGGTTCGTCCGGTGCCGTAGCCGCTGCATTCGGTTCTACCGTCTCCGTCTTAAGAACCGTGGCATCATACGTATCAATGAACACAACGGTATAAGTCGTTCTTTCCTCATACTGCGCTGTGAAAGTTGTCGGACCCGTGATATAATCCAAGGTCATCGGATCCGGAGTTGTCCACCCTGTGAAAGTATGGCCAGCCCATGCCGGAGCTGCAGGAGGAGTAACGGCACAACCGTATTCTACCGGAACCTCTAATAACGTTTCGCCTTGAGGACCTTTGAACAGAACCGTATATTCATGAACCGTCATTGCCAAACGAACAGGATTCTCAACGCGGAAATTATTTGTGTTGGCATTCTTCACTTTGTTGGTGTTGTCATCATAAGAACTTAGACTGCGGGCTAATTGGAAACAGTAATAACTGCTCGTATTGGAAGCAGTCGAACTCATATAACGAGATGACATCGAACCTATAGTAGGATTTGAGGATCTCTTAGGACCGCTCCACGAAACGATATTGGAACTATTCGGAGATGCATATCCTGCATCGGGAAGGAAGATGGCACCTGCATTCTCCATAATCTCCCAATCGACTAAGGTGTAGTTGTTCTGAGCTCTATCTTCTGCAACTGGAGTAAAGTGTCCGCCGGCAGGAGTGGTCCAACCGTCCGGCAAAAGAATAAATCCTATAAGACCATTCACGGCTCCAAAGCCCATCAGCTGACTGGCATTCGTACGGTTGTTAAAGAGGTACATCCATTCGTCTTTTGTCAGCGTACGCCATAAACCGGCCTGGTTGCCGCCGTTCGAAATGGCGCAATATTGTCCCCAGTCATAGTTCGTGCCCGCGATATCGGTCTTGTTACCATAAGCATAATCCGAATTGGTGTAACTGTACATCTCCGGATTCTTGTTGTTATAACCGCTTGTGCCCCAAGCGAATAAGTCAATCCAGTTGTTGTAATTCGCTTCAATACGGCCTTCATTCGGCTCGCCGATAACGCTGTCTTGGCGAACGGCAAACTGCCATACTTTGTTACGCACATGATACTGGAGGTTACCTTGCGCAAAACGCACCTGTGTGCCATTGGCATCTACGGTGAAACGACCGCCTTTACTGCCGACAGGGGCACTAAAGACCATGACTGCCGCAAATAAGCCGGCTGCCAGGAGGAGAAATCTGTTTTTCATAAGCTATATTATTTGGATTTGTTTGTTACAACACCTTTGCGTTGCAAAGGTAATAAAAAAAATTGATATATGCAAATATTTTTGTGTTTTTTTTACTTTTTAGTAAAAATAGTTGCATAATCCAAAAAAAAGTATTACTTTTGCACCTTGAAATGAAGATGATTGACGAAAAGGAAATATTGCGCCGGCGCGACATGCGAGATGTGCTTACGTTTACTATCGATCCCGCTGATGCCAAGGATTTCGATGATGCCATCAGTTTTGCGTATAATGACGATGGCACATACCAAATCGGTATCCACATTGCCGATGTCTCGTATTACGTCAAACCCAATACGCCAATTGATGATGAAGCCTATAAACGTGGAACATCCGTTTATCTCGTAGACCGCGTTATTCCTATGCTTCCCGAAGAATTGTGCAACGATCTTTGTTCGCTGCGGCCTAATGAGGACAAGCTTTGTATGTCGGTCGTTTTTACGATGGATAGCAACGCACAAGTGCTCAAATATAAAATATGCAGAACCGTTATTCGTTCCGATGCACGGCTCAATTATCGCCAGGCGCAAGACATTATTGATCGGTATCAAGACGGTGTCATTACCTTATCATTACCTATGCAAGTCGAGGTTTTATGCATATTAAATAGCTTGGCGAAGAAACTTCGCGCAGAACGAATCGCTAACGGTGCCTTGACGATTGAGCAGGACGAGATACATTTCCGACTGGATGAGAACAAACATCCGGTCGAGATTTATTTTGAGCAACCCGATGATGCGCATCATCTGATTGAAGAATTCATGCTGCTGGCCAATAAAACAGTTGCAAAATCCGTAGGTTCCGGACGGCCTTTCGTTTATCGTGTTCACGATCTGCCGGATTCCGAAAAACTAGACGAGATAAAGAAATTCAAAAAGCGCTTCGCGCTTACAAAAGGCCGCAGAGCGAACGGACAAGCATTGCAACGGGTGGTGGATATGTTAACCATCAGAGCCCAGGCAAAAGCAGTCTATTCCACGTATAATATTGGCCACTACGGCTTGGCTTTCAGCCATTATACCCACTTTACATCGCCTATTCGCCGTTACCCGGATTTGATGGTTCATCGCCTCGTCGAGAAATATATTTTGACTGGCAAACCCATCTCGCTTACCCGCGAAGAATTGGAAGATAAATGCGAACATTGCTCTGCCTGCGAACAGGAAGCGGCACAAGCCGAACGAGATTCCGTTAAGTTCTTCCAGGCTATGTGGCTCAAAGATCATGTAGGCGAAATTTTGCCCGGACATATTACTTCCATTACCGATTTTGGTTTCTTCGTGCAACTTGACCAAAGCCGGTGCGAAGGACTCGTGCATATGATGACCATCGAGCATCCCGAAGATTTTGTTCTCGGCGATCCCGTTACCGTGCAAGTCGTCCGAGTGGATGTTAATAAAGCACAAATTGACCTAGAGCTTGCATAATTCAAAAAAAAGTAGTAATTTTGCAGCGGATTTGAAAAAACGGCTTTACATATTCCTCCTTTGTTTGGCTTGCGCAATCTGCGCGCACGCGGAAACATTATTATTGCGTACAGGCGCACGCGTGAAAGGCTCTATCGTCTTCCAAAATGAAGAAGTAGTCATCATTAGGGATAAAGATGGCGCGCGTTTCCAATATCCAAAAGCGGATATTGAACAAGTGCTTGCCGATGAGGCACCTAAAACGGAGGAGCAGAAAAGCGATCAGATAGAGCAAGCGGAAGAAATAACAACGCCGAAGAAAGCTTCCATTCTATTGGAATTGGCCGGAGGAGTAGCCGTTCTTCCGAACGATGCAGCGGGAGGCGCTGTGAGCGCAGATCTGCTCGTCGGATCGCATCATATAGGCGACCGACACTTGTTTATCGGAGGTGGATTGGGATACCACGGACTTTTCTTAGGCGGCGAGAAATATAATTTCCTGCCAATTCAAATAGCTCTCCGAATGCCGTTCATCGAAGCCAAACATGCGCCGGTCTTTGGCGCTGCTATAGGTTATGGTATCGCGCTTTCCAAAAATTACCTCGGAGGTATTTATTCCGGTATCGATTTCGGCTATCGCTGCCAAATCAATCCAAAGACCGCCATCTCGATCGTAGGCTATGCGCAATTACAGCAAGCAAAGATAGAAGCAACGGAAATCATCGAGGGAACAGAATTTATCAATCGAACCGGACGTGTTTTCTTTACTCCGGGTCTTAAACTAGCGCTCTATTTCTAAAAGAAAGGTAAACTAATCGTTGAAAGCTCCGCGGAAAAATAGAATTGCTATCATGCTCAACGAAAAAGAGCAAAAAGCGCTTGACCGTTATTGCGCCAAATATGGCATCGAGAATCGCAGCCGTTTGATCCGCGAATCACTCATGCGTGCCATTCTTAAACAATTGGATAACGATCAACCCACATTGTTTGATTAAATCGAAAAAAAAATGCCTCCCTTTTCGGAGGCATTTTTTTCTAACTCGTTATCACCCAAGGTAAGTCTGCAAAATATGGCTGCGTTGACCGGAGTTCAGTTTGCGGATGGCTTTCTCTTTAATCTGACGAACGCGCTCGCGGGTAAGATGAAGCTCATCTCCTATCTCCTCCAGCGTCTTTTCCGGCGTTCCGATTCCGAAGAACTTACGCAAAATGTCCGCTTCACGCGGCGTTAGCGTTGCTAAAGCACGGCTAATCTCTGTAGAGAGTGATTCGTTGATCAGACCACGATCCGCATTGGGCGAGTCTTCATTGATCATTACATCGATTAGACTGTTGTCTTCTCCCTCTACAAATGGTGCATCGACACTCACGTGGCGACCCGACATTTTCAGTGTGTCTGCAATCTTATCTACCGGAATATCCAGCATCTCGGCTAACTCTTCTGCACTCGGCTTACGCTCGTTTTCTTGTTCGAAACGTTGGAATGCTTTGTTAATCTTGTTCATCGAGCCAACCTGATTGAGAGGCAAACGCACGATACGGCTTTGCTCTGCCAAGGCCTGAAGGATAGATTGGCGAATCCACCATACGGCATACGAGATAAACTTAAAACCACGGGTCTCATCGAATTTTTCTGCCGCCTTAATTAGACCTAAGTTTCCTTCGTTAATCAAATCAGGCAAACTCAAACCTTGATTTTGATACTGCTTGGCAACAGATACTACAAAACGTAGATTGCTTTTGGTTAGTTTCTCGAGCGCCGCACGGTCTCCATTGCGGATACGACCGGCCAACTCTACTTCTTCTTCCACCGAAATCAACTCCTCTCGACCGATCTCTTGAAGATACTTGTCAAGACTTGCCGACTCACGATTGGTGATTGATTTTGTAATTTTTAATTGACGCATTTCTATTAAATAGAATTTCGTTGTATTTATTTTTTTCGCCTTGTGGCGAAGTGATCCGGTCGGGATTCGAACCCGAGACCCACAGCTTAGAAGGCTGTTGCTCTATCCAGCTGAGCTACCAGACCCCGGAGCGTATGCTCACAACAAATCGTGCCTACTTAGGCAAAATAGGGTGCAAAAGTACTGCTTTTTTTTGATATACGCAAATTTTTGCGAGTTTTTTCTGCAATTTTTTACAAAAGTGCATCAAAAAGTTGCGCCAAATCTTGCTTGCGGCTGGCGCCTACATGACGATTGACTAATTCTCCGTTACGGAAAAAGAGCATCGTCGGAATATTCATAATGCCATACTCCTCGCAGGTGTCAGGATTGTCATCTACATCCAATTTTCCAACTACTACGCGACCTTCATAGTCATTGGATAACTCCTCTAAAATAGGAAGCATCATCTTACATGGTCCGCACCAGCCGGCCCAGAAATCTACTACCACAGGTTTGCCTGACGCAATCACATCCTTGATGTTAGCGTCTGTAATTTCTACTGTCATAATACGTGTTGTTTTATATTTTTTATGGTTATTCTCTTTTGTTTCGGTTTGCGCAGCAAAATATCTGTCAGAGGATCTTCCAGATAGGTCTGAACAGCCCGCTTCACGGGACGAGCACCGTTCTTACGGTCATAACTCTTTTCTATCAATTCACCAATCACTTCCGGTGTTACGCTTAGATGGTGACCTTGCGTCTTCAATCGTTGACGAAGGTTGCCCACCTCTACTTTTACGATTTGCCCGATCGTCTCTCTGCTCAGCGGAGCGAAGGTAACGATATTATCGATACGATTCACGAACTCCGGCGGGAACTGCTTTTGTAGGGCCTTTGTCAAGGTCTTATCTACTTCTTTCTGACTCATCTCTTCTGCGCTGAATCCTATACCTGTACCGAATTCTTGCAATTGTCGAGTGCCTACATTGCTGGTCAAAACAATGATGGTGTTTCGGAAATCAACCGAGTGACCCTGACGGTCGGTCAATCGGCCTTCGTCCAGCACTTGCAGCAATACATTAAAGATATCCGGATGGGCTTTTTCGATTTCATCGAAAAGAATGATGGAGTAGGGTTTTCTCCTCACGGCCTCGGTCAGTTTACCGCCGTCTTCATGTGCTACGTATCCCGGAGGTGCACCTACTAACAGACTTACCGTGTGCTTCTCCATATATTCTGACATATCGAAGCGAATCATCGCATCCTTGCTGCCGAACATCTCTTCTGCCAGACATTGGGCAAGATAAGTCTTGCCAACGCCTGTTTGCCCGAGGAAGAAGAATGTTCCAATTGGTCGTCTCGGATCCCGTAAACCCAAGCGGCTACGCTGTATCGCTCTAACTACGGTATCTACTGCTTTGTCTTGACCGATGATTTTGCGCTTAAGTGCCTCGCCCATCGTACGTAACCGCTCGTTCTCTCCTCGCGCTACGCGCTGAACAGGAACACCGCTCATCATACTTACTACTTCTGCTACCTCCTCTATCGTAACTGCGTTCGAGCGCTTTTTCTCCTCTCCGGCCTGACGGCGAGCATGCCGACGGGCACCCACCTCGTCCATCACATCTACTGCCTTATCCGGAAAAGCGCGATCGGTAATGTATCGCTCACTCAAATCAACACACGCCCGCAAAACATCTTCCGGATACATTACTTCGTGATACTGTCCGTAATAATCGCTTAGATGGATGAGAATCTTATAGGTTTCATCTTTTGTCGTCGGACGAACTTGCACTTTTTGGAAACGGCGTTCCAATGCGCCATCTTTCTCGATCGACTTGGCATACTCGGCAGTAGTGGTTGCCCCGATACATTGTACTTCTCCGCGAGCTAAAGCAGGTTTTAATATGTTTGCGGCATCCAATGAGCCTGATGCGTTGCCTGCACCGATAATAGTATGTATCTCGTCGATAAAAAGAATCACCTCATCATGATTGCGCAATTCGTTCAGCACTTGTTTCATGCGTTCCTCAAATTGACCGCGGTAGGTAGTTCCTGCCACCATGGAAGCCATTTCCAACGCAATAATCCGCTTGCCGTTCAGCACACCCGCTTCATTGCGTACAATGCGAAGTGCCAAACCTTCTACGATGGCCGATTTTCCTACGCCCGGTTCGCCAATCAGAATGGGGTTGTTCTTTTTGCGCCTACTCAATATCTGTACCACGCGCTCTATCTCCACTTCACGTCCAATCATGGGATCAAGTCGCTGTTCTTCCGCTGCTTTAGTCAGGTCACGGCCATATTTGTCCAATGCAGTCGTTTTGCCTTTTTTGCTCTTCGGCTCCTCATTTTGCGGTTGCCAGCTGCTCTCGTTGGGAACTTCGTTCTGTTCCTCTGCGCGTGGGGGATCAATGATATTATGTGGCTTGTCGTATAGTTCCACCAGTTGCTGATAACTTAATCCCCAACTATTCTCTAGATATGCTGCTGCAGAGTTAATCTCCTCCCGCATGATAGCAAGCAAGAGATGTACAGTGCCCACGGCTTCTGCGTTATACTCACGACTGATACCTTCGGCTATGCGCAAGATTCGCTCTGTCTGCATACTGCGTTCTACTTGCGATGCTATATCGGATTCCCCACGAACGTTATCCTCCAATTGCTCTTTCGCCTCTTCCGGCCGAAACTGAGCGCGTAGCAACAAATCGTATGCAGAGCACTCTATCAACCGCATAAGGGCTAATAATAAGTGTTCCGGCTCTACGTATTCGCTCTTCAAACGCTCTGCTTCTTCTTGCGCGTAGATGATGATTCGATTCAAATTCTGTGTTACTATCATATCTCTTTCCTCTTTCTGCTAGTTATAAAAATGCCATGCAACTCCTGCTCTAAATATATCTCTATTCGTCGGATAACCGGGCATGGCTAAATAACCCATATTCTCTTTAAAGAACCAATAGCTAAGATGTTGGTAATGTGCGAAGAAACGCAGGCGAATCGAACGCACGTAAAAGTTCGCATATACATTCATCCAAGGGTAATTACCCACATTCGTTTCCTGCTGGGTTGCGAACATGCCTGTAGCAGGACATAATATCGGCGCATGGTATTTGGTGAAATAGCGTAAATCTACACCAATCTGCGCATCCAACGCTTTGAACCAAGTACCGTGATAGTATAAACGATGCTGCAAAATGAGCAATGGAACAGGCATTACACTATCATTTGTGCTATGTTGTACCACTACTCGGTTTTCAAGATTAACCCACGGCGTTGTTAGGTCTAAACCTACATCGCCTGTGATAATCTGCACATTTCCTGCATACTGCCTGGGTTTCCAGTCAACGGCAGATACATAGATGGGATTGGTCTGATTTTCAAAACTGAAATCAATCCTCGGTTTAATCCATTTATATAAATAACTCACCGTCGCTCCGCCTAAGAACCGATAGGTAAAGCCGAAGTTATTTTCCCAATTGATGTGATTCGAACGATAGTGCTGGAGATACCAATTCGGCGTTTCGCTTTTGGCATATGCTCGAGCCGTGATAAGCAGCGGATATTTGCCGGCATTGAACTTTGTTTCCAGTCGTCCGTTCACATTAAACTCTCCAATTTTATAGCCTAATAAGCATACTTGCCCCTCTACATGGTAATGCACATGAGGCCCGCTGTGTTTATGAAGCGCTCCGCCTACAAATGTATTGTTCGTCCAGCGGTAGTCATAAATACTATCGTAAGGCACACTGTCATTCATGAATCGCTGGCACTCATTCATGGCAAATGCCGTTATACCGAATTTCAGTTTGGTGTTGTATGCTTCGCAGAAGGTTACGGCTAGCGTGTTACGTATCGTCAGCACGTCGGTTGTATCGTTTGTGGCAATGGAGTCATAATGAATCTCGTCATAAAAACCTTGATCCGCGTTATGCTCTACATACCGCCTGTTCGAGTTGTTTGTCTCGAAGATATGACTAAAAGTCATAAGCGGGATATATTCCACTTTGATGGTGTCGCGCTTCACACGTCGTCCATCTTCTATCACGTCTATTGAGTCATGATATTCACGCTCTTTGCTGATGGCGTATTGGTTATGAAGATACCCGCTTAAATAGCGATAACCGGTCATGGCGTTCATTCGTACCGGCAAATCTTCGGCATGCAGGCTACTGGTCAGATTCTCCACATCTTGTAGTCCGCCGTTGTCAAATGAGCTTAATTTGCTCCATCCAAACGCAGCGTGCATGCTGTAATGGCCGCCTGTATAACTACCCCATACAGAACCCCTGAATAACTGGCCGGCCGTATTGGCGTAGTGACCGATGGAATTCAGATAATCCAGTTCCATGCCTAAGTTCAATCGCCGATTGATATTGCCGGTGAAGAGAAAATTAATGTCGTTCTCTTCGTGGCCCGTGATAAATCCTTTCTTGTAGGCGATGGATGAGTAGGGAGTCGTAGTGTTGAAATAGCGTTGCTGTTGTGGTGTCTTTACATACGGCGTCAGACTCCATGCAAATGGATCATCTATTGTACGTAGCCGATGATTGATAACGCGAGACTCAATGGGAGATACAAGTACATTGCCATTGAACGTGCTACTTAGCGAGTAGTTCTGCTGAACATCCACATCGTGGTAGTTAAGCGTAGCGGTGTCGGTAAAAAGAATCGTATCGGCTACTGCGCTGAAGGTAGGCATATTCCATGTCTTGATCTCCGTTTGCACAAGAGGCCGTTTGGCAGCGGCCACAACGGTCGCTGCCAACAGCACTAATACTATTCCGAGTCTCTTATTCAAACCCACTAATTCCCTAACTCGCTAACTCGCTAATTCTTTTTCTTCAGTTTTGCTTGAAGTTGTTGTATCTCTTCTTCCTGATTGCGGATGGTCTTGAGCAATGCGTTCAATTCCTCATTCTCAATAGTGGTTGGATATTGCTCTTCTACGCTCTGCAGGAAGTCGGACAATACATTCATATAGTTGATGAACGCATCGTAAGCCGATTCATACTGTGTCTCGCCCTGATCGATATGGTTCATGTAATGCAGATAATTGGCATCCTGCAAACGCAACCAGTTTGTCTTCAGGTTCTTGTCCTGGCAGAGGTGAACACGCTCAGCAACCGCAAACAGTTTATGAATAGCCTCTTGCTGCAAATCATTACCGGTATAAATACTCAGGTCTTTTGCTTCGCCGCTCCAGGTTAATGGATACGGACTTGCGAGTACATCGTTAGCAGCCAGTTTCTTTGTTGCTTCAGCTGGAGTAATAAAGCCCATCTCACGCTCTAAAGCGAAATACGGAAGAGCTTTGAGGAAGTCAAAGATACCGCTTCCTGCATTCTGACGAACACCGAATGTCTCAGCACCTACCCAGATATTGATTAACTCGTCCTCTTCAGGCAGAGCCTTCAATTGGTCAGCATATTTCTCTGCGTCAATTGGGAAATTAGCCCATCCCGGATCGGAGAAATGGAAACTCAACTCATCGCTCAGGTTCACATTGCGCAACAGCACTTTCATCTTCGGAGCTCCTGCCGATTGATAAACATGGTTCGGGCTCTTCCAGCTGATGATATGCTTAGCGCCTTCGGTCAAAATGGTCTTATAACCCAGTTTGCTCAGATTATACGCAGTCTCGTCGGTATAGAGCAACTCGGTGTTCCAAACGGTTTGTGCCTTTACGCCGAAGATACGCTCGAGCAGGTCACCTTGGCGTTTCAGTTGTTTCTTGAATTCTTCTCCGTCGTACTCCGATGCCAAAGAATTGCTATACGGTGTTGCCAGGAACTCAACGGCTTTCGTGGCGGCCAGTTCCTTGAGAATATCGATCATCTCAGGGTTGAATTGCTCGAACATCTCAATCATGATTCCGCTTACGCTGAGTGCACAGTGGAATTTGCCTTTACTCAGGTTGATCATGTCCTTCAGCGTCTGGCAAAGAGGCAGGTACGAAGTTTGAACTAACCAGTTAACATGTTCCTCCGTGGCCATGTCGTCATAGTAGTAATGATCATGACCGATCTCAAAGAAACGATAGCGTTTCAGACGGTATGGTACGTGCATCTGAAAGCAAAAACATATATTTTTCATAATACTAAAAATTTTCTTTAAACGTTCAACTTTAAACTTTACAGCGTGTGATTGATGACACCATCATAAATCCTACGCACTTTCAGACCTGCGTCTGCCCATTTGATGTTGTTCACTTCGGCCATTCCGAGTTCGTGCAGGCTCTTGTACATTGCCGGATATTTGACAATTGCATAAATGGCATCTGCCATTGCGTCAATGTCCCAATAATCGGTCTTGATGGCATGCTGCAGAATCTCTGCGCAGCCTGACTGATGACTGATAATGGACGGACAGCCTACTTGCATCGCCTCCAGCGGACTGATACCGAATGGTTCGCTCACGGATGGCATGATATATACATCGCTCATCGCCAGCATCTCTTGTACCTGCTTGCCGCGCATAAAGCCCGGGAAGTGGAATTTGTCTGCGATGCCGCGTTTGGCTACCAGATCAATCATCTCCGTCATCTTGTCTCCGCTACCCGCCATAACAAACCGAACGCCGTCGGTCTTACTCAATACGCGCGCTGCGGCTTCTACGAAGTACTCCGGACCTTTCTGCATCGTGATACGGCCGAGGAAGGTAACCAGTTTGT
This sequence comes from Paludibacteraceae bacterium, assembly GCA_017557345.1. Taxonomy (GTDB): domain Bacteria; phylum Bacteroidota; class Bacteroidia; order Bacteroidales; family Paludibacteraceae; genus Colicola. Next base: position 64,375 of record JAFYZR010000013.1, read on the forward strand.
CTTTGCGAGGCGGCTTGGTGAACTCTTCCGGATGAGCCAAAGGCTCAACGGCATTATGAACCGTGCTTACCTTACGCGGGTCTTGACCGTATTTCTCAATAACGGTATTTCGCGTCAGGTTACTTACGCACATGATATGATCTGCTTCGTCCATACCGCGCTTCTCGATAGCGTAAACCGTCGGGTTGACGTTGCCACGGCTGCGGTCGAAATCGGTGGCATGAACGTGGATTACAAGGGGTTTGCCGCTGATTTGCTTTGCAAAAACACCTGCCGGATAAGTCAACCAGTCATGACTATGAATGATATCGAAATCCAAACTGTGCGCAAGGACAGATGCTACGGCTTCGTAGTTGCCGATTTCCTCAATCAGGTTGTCAGGATAACGACCCGAGAAACCGATGCAGCCTAAGTCATCTGTGCCGATACGACGATAGTCGTAACGAATACCGTCACGGAAATGATAGTATTCTTCTGGACTCATCTTGCCTTCCATACGTTGTTTGACGTAGTCGTAGTTGACATCTTTCCAAACAACAGGAATACTGTTTGCGCCGATGATACGCAGGAATGATTGATCCTCATCACCCCATGGTTTCGGGATGACGAAGGTGATATGCATATCTTCTTGTTCCGCCATGCCGCGGGTTAAACCGTAACTGGCAGTACCCAAACCTCCTAAGATATGGGGAGGAAACTCCCAACCGAACATTAACGCTTTCATTGTTGTGCCTCCTCTTTTTCTTCATTTTGTTTTAAAATTTCCTCTTCTCTCTGGTATTTCTTCAGAGTATCCAGCAGACTGATTACTGCTGCTACACTCGGCGCGCTACTCATGCCGCCACGGCCCTTGTAAGGCGGGTTGGCATCGTAGAACTCGTTCAGCGTACCGATGGTCAGCTCGTCCATTTCGGCTTCGAAACCTACCAACAGACGCTCCATGAAACTCGTTCCGCTGTATTTGTAAACGTTCATGTATGCGCGCGAGTAAGCCGTGATAGTGGATGGCCAAACGATTCCGTTGAACAGCGCACGCTCGCGATTGATAGCGGAAATATCGTAATACGGATGATACAAACCGCTCTTCGGACTCAAGCTGCGCAGACCTTTTGGCGTCAGCAATTCTTTCGTACAGATATCCACAACGGCTTTCTGCTGTTTCTTGTCAAGCGGACTGTATGGCAAACCGACAGCCCAAATCATGTTTGGACGAACTTCCTTGTTATCATAGTTGCCTACTACGTAGTCGTTGAGATAAAGGCCGTTCCAGAAAGTCTTCACAAACGCATCTTTCGAAATCTCTGCCTGATATTCCATCAAATCGGCACTTGTCTCTTTACCTACTTCGCGGAGCATCTCTGCCGTGAAGCGCATCGCGTTGTACCATAGCGCGTTGATCTCAACTACATAGCCTGTACGCGGAAGAATAGGCCAGCCGTTTTCTGTTGCATTCATCCATGTTGCAGGACGTTGCGTTCCATCAACCCACAGCAGACCGTTCTGATGCAGTTTGGCGCGCGGGTGATGTTGCTTGCGATAATAAGTGATGATATCCAAACAGAGCTGGCCGTATTGCTCGGCTGCTTCGCGAACCGTATATTTATGCGCGAACTTCTGTGCGGCGCGAATGAACCACAATAGCACATCCGGTTCATCCATGCCGGTCATTTTTACCTCGTTGCCGCGACCGCACATGAATTTCTGAATCTCGTCAATAGCTGTCTTGTTGATGATGGCGTCCCAATATTCCGGACGGTCAATATCCAGCGTACAGCTGGCCACGGAGAAGAATGTGCTCCGGGCGTCTGCTTTGAACCATGGGAAACCGGCCAGCAAGTAGCATTTGTCGCCTTCGCGCTTATAGAACTGGCTTGCGCTGTTCTTCAGCGTGCTGAACATGTCATCACGGCGGTTACGACGCTCCAGCTCTTTCTTCCAGATAGCTTTCAGCGTGTTTGTCTTGCATTCCGTTACACCGCCGGCAAAGATAACACTCTCGCCTTTCTTCATCGGCAACTCGAAATAACCTGGAACAAGCAGATCCTCTTTGTAAGCATAACCGCGATCGCGTTCTTTGCGGTACACGATATCTTTGTACCATTGCGGATCGTGATGATACTCTACCGCTTTGCTGAATTGCATGTACAAGTTCGGGAAACCCGGATACATGCGGTTGAAACGGCCGTTCTCGCATTCATCCATGTTCGGGTTGGCAAGCGGATTCTCGTGTGTCAACTCATTCACATTGCGGAATGCCAGGAATGGCCTGAAACGCAAAATCGTCGGACTTCCGCTCTCTAGAAGCGTGTAGCGAATCAGCACACGCGGTTCGAAACTAACCAGCATGCGTTCTTTCTGCAATACCATCGCACCTACGCGGTACGTCGTGCGGGAAATCAATTCGCAGTCAAATTCGCGAATGTACTTGTGCCCGTTTGGACTGAAATGATTGTCGCTATACTCGTGCAGACCTAAGTTAAACTCCGCGCCATGTTGGATAACTGTCTCATCCAAGGAACTGAGCAGCACAAAATTGTCATCGCCCAATTCCGGAATTGGCATCACCAACTGACCGTGGTACTTACGCGTGTTGCAATCGACCAAAGTGGTGGAATTGTAAACGCCTGCACGGTTAGTCCGAATCATCTCTTTCTGGAGCGATCGCTCCAGGTTAACAAGTACTGTCTTGTCAAAATTCAGATAACTCATGATGTGTTTAAGTATTAAGTAATGTTGTTTTGTTTATTTTTCGCACTTAACTCTCTATTTCTTCAACAAACTGTTTTATCCGCTGCTCCTCGGACCTCTTGCAAATCAGCAATGCGCCCTTCTCCTCTGCAATAATCATATCATTCACGCCTTGCACAATCGCCACTTTGCCCTTCTCCAGCACTACGATATTGCCTTCCGCCTCATGGAAAATGGCTTTGCTGTGAAGACTCACGTTCTGTTGCCCGTCTTTATCGCTCAACTCATACAAACTGCCCCAGGTGCCTAAATCGCTCCAACCGAAACTCGACGGTATAACATACACGTTATCAGCCTTTTCCATGATTCCGTAGTCAACCGATATGTTCGGACATTTCGGGAAATTATCTGCTATCCATCCTCCTTCTTCCTTCGTCCCGATTTTCCCTTCGCCTTGTGCAAAGATCTCTGCCACTTCCGGTAAATGCATATGGAAAGCTTCGCTTATAGCCTCCAGACTCCAGATAAAAATACCGCTGTTCCACAGGTAGTCTCCGCTTGCCAGATATTCCTTTGCCGTCTCCAGATTCGGCTTCTCCCTGAATTGCTTCACAGGAAAAATCCTTTTCAACTTTAAACTTTCATCTTTCAACTCATTCAATTCGTCGCTGGCGAATTGGATGTACCCGTATCCCGTTTCCGGACGAGTCGGCTGCATGCCAAGTGTCACAAGAGCCTTATGGCTCGAAACAAAATCAAAGGCACGGCTGATCGTCTGACGGAATTTCTCTTCCTCTAAAATTAGATGGTCACTTGCCGCCACGACAATCCGAATGTCTTTGGAACACAACTCCCTTCCCTTTAGGGAGGGGGTTGGGGTAGGCTTTTTTATTCGTGCCTTTATGGCACTCACCGCATAAGCAATACAAGGCGCCGTGTTGCGTCGCGCGGGCTCGCAGAGAATCTGGCTCTCCGACAAATCAGGTATCTGCTCCAAAATCAAGTCTTTGTAGGCCACATTCGTCACGATAAACACGTTCTCTATTGGAATCAGCGGACGAAAACGATCTACCGTCATCTGAAGCAGACTGCGGCCTGTGCCGAAGAAATCCAAGAACTGTTTCGGCTTTTCGGTGCGGCTGTATGGCCAGAAGCGGCTGCCTATACCGCCTGCCATGATTACGCAATAATTGTTCTTTCCTGTCATTTGCCTGATTTTTACCTTGTTGTTAGCTGTGTAAAGGGGGTGATTACTGGGTGATTACTGGGTTGTTACTGCGTCGTTACGGGGTAATTATCCTAACGTCTCCTTTGGATTACACTCATACTATTCTCCCTACATTACACAAAAATCGTGCAAATATACAACAAATTTTTTACATATGCAAGCGCGCGCGCACTTTATTTGCAAAAAAATGCCTTTTTTGTTGCAAAAATACAAAAATATTTTTGTATGTCATTTCTTTTAACTACCTTTGTGCCGAAATTGGATTAAAATGCGAAAATTAGTATACATATTCGCGATAATGCTCTTTTTTACGGCTTGTGGAAAAGTGAGCACACCTCGCCCGTACGGCTATTTCCGTATCACGACACCCGATACGGCTTACGTGCCGTTCGAGGAAATATTCTCGTGGTATCCTTATACGTTTGCGCTATCGCAAAATGCGATAGTACAGCCCCGGATGGAAGCCGAAGAATCCTATTGGATTAATATCTATTATCCTACGCTGAATGCCACGATTCATTGTTCTTACAAACCGGTTAAAGGCAACTTGCGGGAACTGACAAATGATGCACTCGATTTTGTTTATCGGAATGCCTCGTTTGCTAACTCTATTCCGGAGCGCGAATATAGTCATCCAGAAGCGAATGTCTATGGCGTTCTCTTTGATTTAGAGGGAAATACGGCTTCTTCATGCCAGTTTTTTATTACTGATTCAACGAGAAATTTCTTCCGTGCTTCGGTCTATTGTAACTGCCGGCCTAATTCCGATTCCCTCGCGCCTATTTATACTTATCTGCGCGAAGATGTTATCAAAATGGTAGAAACTTTCGAATGGAAATAAAGGAACGAAATATTGCCATTTTGCTGGATCCCGAGAAAGCGAATCTCGATGCCTTGCATTTTACGGCTGATTGTCATCCGGATTATATCTTCGTTGGCGGTTCTACCGGTGGAGATACAACGGAATTTGTGCGAACATTGAGAAGCAAATTACCAATTACAAATCACCAATTACCCATAGTCCTTTTCCCCGGAAATTCGTCACAGTTTACGCCTGAAGCGGATGCCGTTTTGTTCCTCTCTTTGCTTTCCGGCAGGAACCCTGAATACCTTGTAGATCAGCAGATTAAGTCTGCACGAGTCATTCGCGATTCGCACATGGATTTCGTCCCAACGGCTTACATCCTGATTGATGGTGGAGTAGAGACTTCTACGATGCGCGTCACAGGCACCAAACCGCTTGATCCGAAGCATATCGATACGATTGTAGATACCTGTATTGCTGCCGAATTGATGGGCAAGAAACTGATTTATCTGGAAGCGGGAAGCGGAGCGAAAAATCCGGTCTCGCCAGATATTATTCGTGCAGTCAAAAAGGCGGTTAATATCCCGCTAATCGTTGGTGGCGGAATCCGTACGCCCGAAATGATGAATGCCGCTTTTGATGCCGGCGCATCCATTGTTGTTATCGGCAATCATTTCGAAGAGCATCCTGAAGAATTAAGCAAATTCGTAAATCATAAATCACAAATTACAAATAGCGACGACGAGCGCTTCATGGCTTTAGCCATAGAAGAAGCGAAAAAAGCGCTCGCGAAAGATGAGATTCCAATCGGCTGTGTTATCGTTTCCAATAACCAGATCATCGGTCGCGGACATAATCTCACAGAAACGCTGGAGGATGTTACGGCGCATGCCGAGATACAAGCAATTACAGCCGCTACGCAAACGCTTGGAGGCAAATATCTTCCGGATGCAACACTTTATGTTACAGTCGAACCGTGTGTGATGTGCGCAGGAGCTATCGGCTGGGCACAGATAAACCGCATCGTTTTCGGAGCACCTGATCCGAAGCGCGGATACCAAACGTACGCACCTCGCGCATTCCATCCCAAAGCAACCGTTACTTCCGGAGTGCTGGAAAACGAATGCCGAGAATTAATGCAAGAATTTTTTAAAAAGAAAAGATAAATGAAATTACCGAACTTTAAATTATCCATTACCAAAACAAAAGGTGCGCAAACGGTTTTCCGTTTGAGCAGTTTCGCCGTTTTGGCAGCAGTCATTGTGCTTCTTTTTCCAAGGTATAATAATGCCTTCCGATATCATTTTGAAATAGGCAAACCGTGGGGATATACTACGCTGACCGCTGATTTTGACTTTCCGATATATAAAACGGAAGAGCAGCTGGCAAAGGAGCAAAAGCAATTGCTTTCTACTTTTGCACCGTGCTATAAATATATCCGTGGTGTGCAACGCCAAGTGTTGGTCGTTTCGCTCCAGGATATGGAATGGCTGCAAGGCGAATCGTTCTCGCGTATTTCGGTCATGCAGGGACGAGTGGCGAAAACATATCCGCTATCCGAAGTCTATACGCCTAAATCGGCATACGAGCATTTCGGATATGACTGTGCGCAAAATCTGGTGATGGATACGGCTCTTACCAAAACCCTTCGCGAAAAACAACTGGCCACTTTGTCTCCTACGCATGGTATTGTTCAAAAAGGAGAGAAGATTATAGGTAAAGGCGAAATAGTCACAGATCGCACATACCAAGTGCTGCAATCGCTTCGCCGTGCTTATGATGATGAATCGCTCGGCAATAAACAGCGTACGTTGTCGGTTCTCGGCGAATCGATGCTGGTTGTTCTTTTCCTTTGTCTTTTCGTTATTTATCTGTATGTTTTCCGCATCCAGTATCTGCGTTCATCATCTACTTGTCTTTTCTTCTGCTTGCAGATGCTTATTGTCATCGCGCTGGCTTGTCTGGCTTTGCGATTCAACCTGTCCGTCTATCTCATTCCTTTTGCTTGGGTACCGATATTGACGCGAGTCTTCTTTGATTCCAGAACGGCACTCTTCCTGCATTTCACAACTATTCTGATCACATCCATTGTGGTACCTGCGCCGGTTGAGTTCTTCTTCATTCAGATTGTTGTCGGAATGGTTGCTGTTTCGTCGCTTTCCGATATGACGCGTCGCGCACAATTGGCGCAGACGGCTGCTTGGATTCTCTTGACGCAAACAGTCGCATATACCGCCATCTCTTTCGCGCAAACAGGCGCTTGGTCGGCAATCGATCCGTGGATGTATCTCTATTTCTTCATCTGCGCATTACTGACAATCGGTTGCTATGGCTTGATATATATGTTTGAGAAACTCTTCCGTTTCATCTCTTCTATCACGCTGATTGAATTGACGGATATTAACTCCGAACTCCTTCATACACTCGCAGAACGCGCTCCCGGTACTTTCCAGCATTCGATGCAAGTATCTAATCTCGCAGCCGAAGCAGCAAAGACTATTGGTGCGAATGCGCTTCTCGTTCGTACGGGCGCGCTGTACCATGATATAGGTAAGATCACGGATCCGCTCTACTATGTAGAGAATCAGACAGGAGTGGAGAATCCGTTGCTTAAGATGGATCCGCGTGATGCGGCGCAAGTTGTTATTGCGCATGTCACGGAAGGCGAGAAAATCGCCCGTCGCAATCATTTGCCGGAAGTAATCATCAATTTCATCACAACGCATCACGGCACATCGCTTGTGCGCTATTTCTTCAATACTTATTGTAATGCGCATCCGAAAGAGAAAGTGGATGAGTCAATCTTCCGCTATCCCGGAGCGAAACCGAGTACCAAAGAAGGTGCTATTCTAATGATGGCAGATGCCATCGAAGCGCGTTCACGCAGTCTCGATGATTTCTCGGAAGAGTCTATTGCTAAAACCGTTAATCTGATGATTGACAGCCAAATAGCGGATGGACAGTTTGCAGAAACGCCACTCTCGTTTAAGGATGTGGAAGATATCCGGCGTGTCTTTATTTCGCGTCTCGTGGCTATGAATCACCATCGCATCACTTATCCGACATTAAATAAATGAATCTCTACCTCGCTCCCATGGAAGATGTGACGGATCCGGCGTTCCGCATGCTTTGCAAACGCTACGGAGCCGATCGCGTTTACACCGAGTTTGTCAATGCGGATGCGCTCGTTCGGGATATAGCATCTACGACGCGCAAACTGACCATTCATGATGAGGAGCGGCCGGTGGCTATTCAGATTTATGGCCGTGAACCGGAAGCGATGGCAGATGCCGCAAGAATAGTGGAGCAGGCTAAACCGGATTTTATTGATATCAATTTCGGTTGTCCGGTAAAGAAAGTAGCGGGAAAAGGTGCAGGCGCAGGACTTTTGAAAGATGTGCCAAAAATGTTGGAGATTACTAAAGCGGTTGTTAATGCCGTTCATACGCCCGTTACCGCCAAAACCCGTCTCGGATGGGATGAGCATTCTTTATTTCTGGAAGATGGAACGCCGTTTATTGTCGATTTGGCGGAACGGCTGCAAGATTGCGGCATTCAGGAATTGGCTATCCATGGCCGCACAAGATCGCAGATGTATCGAGGCGAAGCGGACTGGACGCTTATCGGAGAAGTGAAAAATAATCCGCGCATACATATTCCTATTATAGGTAACGGGGACGTGTGCACGCCCGAGCGCGCGAGAGAATGTTTTGAACGCTATGGAGTAGATGCAATCATGATTGGCCGTGCCACTTTCGGCGCTCCGTGGCTCTTTGCCGAAATGAAAGGATTGCCCGCACCTCAAACGATGGCCGAAAAAGTGGCTGTCTTGAAAGAGCATGTCTTGGCTTCCATCGCTTGGTGCAACGACGAGCGAAAAGGCATTTTGCATTCGCGGCGGCATTTTGCGGCTTCGCCGGTTTTCAAAGGATTAACGGATTTCAAACAAACGCGAATTGCTCTTCTTCGCGCAGATACCAAAGAAGAAGTATTCCAAATCATGGATGAAATAGTAGAAAAATGGGGTAAAGAAAGTTAAGAGTTAAGAGTTAAAAGTTTAGAGTTAAGAGTTAAATGTTAAGAGTTAAAAGTTGAAAGTTGAATTTATAAATATCAAACGGCTGTTTGATTCCAACGCTCTCTGGCTATCGATGCTTATCGGTGCGTTGGGATACATGCTCTTTTTGCCTTTGAGACCGCTTTTGCCGTGGTTGATTTTCTTCATGCTATTCTTCACTTTCTGCAAAGTCAATCCGCTGGATTTGCGTCTCCATAAATGGCATTGGGTGGTATTGGTAACCCAGATCTTGCTTAGTCTTGCAGCCTATGCAGGTACTTTGTACCTGACGCATAATAGCTTCCTGGCGCAAGGACTAATGATGTGCTTTATCATGCCTACTGCAACAGCCGCACCGATTATTGCGGGAAAGATGGGCGGATCGATACAAAACCTTACCTCTTTTACGCTACTTAGCAATTTTGCAACGGCTTTTATTGTTCCGGCTCTTTTCCCGCTTATCAATTACCAATCATCAATTACCGATTACCAATTCTTTCAGACTTTCTGGCCGGCCTTTTTGCTTATCTTAAGTAGAATAGCACCTCTTTTACTTGGTCCTTTTTTCGCTGCCTGGCTGCTGAGAATAGGGTATGAGCGGCACACAAAAAAGGATTTTGTGCTGTCCCCGAGACTTGCGCAAATACCTTTTTATCTCTGGGTCGCTTCCATCATCGTTCTTTCTGCTACCGTCACCGAAACAGTAATATCCAACTACCAATTACAAATTACCAATATGCTAATTTTATTAGCATCCTCCTTCTTCGCTTGCCTTCTTCAGTTTGGTTTGGGCAAATGGATTGGCTATAAACTGCCGGCAGCAAGCAAAGGCAAGGATTATCAGGATGTGCTGATTAATCCCGCAGCAGCGCCTAAAACGATGGCTGGTGTTTCCAGTATAACTGCCGGTCAGGCTTTCGGGCAAAAAAATACTTCATTGGGCGTATGGATGGCACAGACATATCTGCATCCGATGGCAGCACTAGGAGCAGCTGCGTATATCATTTGGCAAAATCTCTTTAATTCGCTGCAATTAGCCATTGCTGCGCATAAAAAATGAAAAAATATGCAAATTTATTTGCACATTCAAAATAATTGTTGTATCTTTGCACCGAAAATGTGCTTGAAACATTATTAAATGTTTTATAACATAAAAATAATATTTAAAATAACCAAATTTTTCGTTTAACAATTAAAATTTTTTATTATGAGAAAGATTTTATCTTTATTTGCTGCTATCCTCTTCGCAGGAAGTATGATGGCAGCAGACGCAAAAGTTACTCTTAATTTTCTTGACGCGGGTTGGGGGTTCCCCACAGACTATGTGAAAACTGAAGCTAGTTACACTAATGGTGATTACACGATTTCGGTGAATGCAGCAGATGGTCATAAGCTTGTTTTGTCGAGTGAAGTTCCGCAAGCTTTTCTTTTTGGCAAACAGAATGCAACACTTACATTGCCTGCTATGTCTTTTAATGTATCTAAAATTGTACTTAAAGGTTCAGGTAGTGCGTCAGGTAAAGTTACATTTAATATTTTTGTTGGTTCAAGCGCAGTAAGTACAGAAGTTACGAGTAGTAAAGTGGATCATGAGTTTGCTATTGCTTCCGGATCTCAAGCTGCAGGTACGGTATATGTGGTTAAAGTTACCAATGCAAACAACTGCCAAATCTCCGAAGTAGAATTTTATGAGGCAGTTGCCGGTGCTCCTGAGAAACCGACTTTCTCTGTCGCTGCGGGTGTTTATGATGCCGCTCAGTCTGTATCTTTAGCTTGTACAACCGAAGGTGCTGAGATTTTCTACACACTTGATGGTACAGAGCCTACTGCTTCTTCCACGAAGTTTACTGCCCCAATTTCTATTTCAGCGACTACAATCATTAAGGCTGTTGCTATAAAGAATTCTATTAGTAGTGATGTCGTTACTGCAAGATATAAGATTGTATCTCTTGAAGGTAATGGTTCCGAGACTAATCCTTATACGGTTGCCGACGTTATTGCATTGGAGAATAGCCGTCCGGCTGCTGCGTGGGTTACCGGTTATATCGTTGGTGGCTTGAATAGTGCAGGAACAGAGATTGATAACACCAACCCAGCGATTATCGGTTTGGGAACTACTGCAGATGCAGAAATGGATGCTGTCATCCCTGTTCAACTTGTTGCAGACTCTGATCCGAGAGCAGCCTTGAACGTAAAAGATAATCCAAGCAACATCGGTCAACAGGCATCTGTTCATGGTACTCTGGAATTGTATTGCTCTCAAACAGGTGTCAAGAATACGGATGACTATAAACTTGGTTCAGTTACCGTAGCCGTTGAAAAACCGGTATTCACTCCGGCTGCCGGCACATACAATGCTGCACAAAATGTAACCATTGCTTGCGCAACCGAAGGTGCTAGTGTTTATTACACACTTGATGGTACAGAGCCTACAGCTTCTTCTACCAAGTACACGGCTGCAATTGCTTTGGAATCTGATGGAACACACACTATCAAAGCTATTGCAATTAAGGGTTCTGATAAGAGTGAGGTTGTTACCGCTGTGTATAAGATCATGACTCCGAAGACATTCGCATCTCTCGAAGCTCTTGTTGCTGCTAATTTGGATTCTGATTGGCCTGTTACTGTTTCTTTCGAGAACGTAATGATTAATGATTTCTACGTAAATGGAGCAGAAAAGACCAAAGGTATTTATGTAGATGTACAAAAGGATGATGAAGATATCGAAATCTTCTATGATAAGAATAACGTAGTCGTTCCTGCTGAATGGGGAATCGGTGGTCTTATTTCCGGTACGATTGTAGGTAAGTGGAGTTTCTATACTGCAGGCGATCAATGGGAACTCGTTCCGACAACAGAAAACTGGAACTGGACAAGTTTGGAATATACTGCTCCGGCTGTTGAGGCTCCGCGCTTCACTCCTGTAAGTGATGGCTTCTTTGGTGAGGTTGAGGTAACGCTGACTTGCGCTACTGAGGGTGCTAAGATTTATTACACGCTCGATAATTCTAATCCTACCGCTTCGTCAACAGAGTATACCGCTCCGTTCACATTGACAGAAACCACAGCCGTTAAAGCTATTGCAATTAAGGGCTCTGAACAGAGTGAGATAGCTTATAAGAAATATACGAAAGCAGTCGTAATGACTTGCGCAGCAGCAAGAGAAGCAGCTCTGGATGGTAATACCGATCCTGCTATCGTAGAAGGCTATGTAACCAAGATTGCTTATAATTGGTCAAATGGTTCCATGAGCTTCTGGATGGCTGATACGAAGGATGGTGGCGAAGTTATCGAGGCATACAAGTGCGCAATTGCAAACGAAGCAGATGCTCCGGCTGTAGGTGACAGAGTTCGCGTATCCGGTACGTTAACCAAGTATAACACTACTCCAGAGTTTGCTCAAGGTTGTACTTGTGTTATCCTTGAAAAAGTTCCTACCGCAATTGACAACAATATTGTTGAGGGTAAGGCAGTTAAGCGCATCGAGAACGGAATGCTGATCATTGAGAAGAACGGCGTTCGTTACAATGCTCTCGGCCAAGCCATTCGTTAATCTCGAACTATAGTGCAGATTCGGCGGGGTTTCCCTGCCGAATTTGCTTATTTTATTAACTTTAAATCGATTTATTATGAGAAAGTTTCTAACATTTTTCGTAGCTGCGCTATTCAGTATGGCCATGTTCGCAGATGCTACGTATTACCTTAAGAATGCATGGAATGGCGGTGACTGGACTTGGAAAGAAATGACCAAGGATGGTGACAACTATAAACTGGAGAAAGCAGTCTTCGGCGGTGGTGGTGTTAACTTTAATACCGCACAAAGCGATGAAGGTTCCACGTGGGTGGCCGTTGCTGATTTCTTGGGCGATAAGACGGTTGATGCTTTGGATACCGTTACGTTTGTCCTTGACCCGATTGAAGGCAAAATTACAGCAACTTTAGTAGGTAAATATGCCGGTTCCGGTAAGTATTACCTGAAGAATAACTGGAATGGCGGCGAATGGACTTGGAAAGAAATGACCAAGGACGGAGACAACTATAAGCTGGAGAAAGCAGTCTTCGGCGGTACCGGTGTTAATTATAACAATGCTTCCGTGGGCGACGGTACTTGGGTTCCGGTTGCTGATTTCTTGGGAGACAAGACTGTTGGCTCATTGGATACCGTTACTTTTGTTCTCGACCCGGCTGCAGGTAAAATTACTGCTACTTTAGTTGGCAAATATGCTGCTTCTGCTGATACCAAATACTATTTGGTAGGTACAATCAATGAATGGAATACGGAGACCATTGATGATAAATATTTGTTCTCTGTAAATCCTGATAATGACAAGGAGTATAAACTGGAAGTTACGCTTGCCGTTAACGATGGCATTAAAGTTATCGGCAAATCTGGCTCTACCGTAACATGGTATCCGGAGGGAATGGATAATGAATATAAGGTTGATGCTAAGCATGCCGGAGACAAGACTATCTATTTCCAAACAACCTATAAAGAAGATTGGTCAGCTTTCGGTGGCTATATCTGGATTGATGAAAATAAAGAT
>JAFYZR010000152.1 GCA_017557345.1 Paludibacteraceae bacterium
ATGGGTTGGACTATATGTGGACCCTTACGGTGAAGGGAATGTCACGGGGATATACTTTGATGAGAACAATATGTCAGGTGCTGTTCCAGCGAGTTTGGCAGGCTTGAAACAACTCAGTGTATTCCGTCTTGTGCAATCCTCTAACCCTATTGATTTCTCCGGAATCTGCGGAGCGACATCACTAGGAACTGTTTATCTCTCCGCTCCCGGTTTTACGATTCCAGAGAATATCGGTAATTTGAAGAACCTTGGAGAATTCTATGCATACGGTCCTTGTGGGACGATTCCGGAGAGCTTCTTTGATTTAGCCAACCTCGATTGGTGCGTGTTTACAAATGCTGCTTTCGGGCCGCTACCGAATGGTTTCAGTAAATTAAAGAAGCTTAGGGGATTGTATATTTATGGTATAGGTGGCGGCTGTACCGGAATCGATGTTTCTGCCTCTATGGCCGGACCTATTCCGGATGATTTGTACGATTGTACCTCGCTCCAGCATCTTGTTATTGCGTATACAGGAATCAATGGGGAACTCTCTCCAAAAATCAAGAACTTGAAGAATCTAGCTGTATTGGAGTTGTATGACAATAAACTGTCGGGGCCGTTGCCGGTTGAATTGACGGAGATAGATATCCTTCATAACTTAGAACTCTATGGTGGAGTCGGGGATGCGGGTGTTTGGCTTTTTGGCAATGAGTTTTCAGGTAAGGTGCCTGCTGAGTTCAAAGACTGGTCCGCTTGGAGTCGATATTGGGGATATATTACTTCTGACGCTTTGGATATCTCAGATTGTCTCCCTCGAATGCTGGATTTCGAAGTGACAACAATCAATGGAGAACAATATTCAACATCGGATATCTATAACAATGAACTAACTATTTTCTTTCAGTGGGATACAAATTGCGAATTTGTTCCAGACGCGATAAAGGCACTGAAGAAACTGTATTCAAGTTATCACGGAAAAGAATTGGAAATCGTAAGTTGGTCATTCGAGGATGAGGAGACAATAATACCTTATGTTCAGGAACAAGGGGTGCCTGGAATATGTTTCAGCAACTGGGCGGACCCTATGGATCCTTGGCCGATGGGCATGAGTTTGTGGCCTAATAATTTTACTCCTATCGCAGTGGTTTATGATAGCAAAGGAGACTTGGTGTATTATTCGTTGGCCGGAATTGGCGATTTGACAGGCTTTGTCGAAGATTGGTTCAATAAAGAAATGTATGAATCCACCGACTATTCCGCAGACGGCAATGTTCACACCTTGAAGACCGCCACTCAAGGCAATGGTATCAACATAGTGCTGATGGGCGACACTTTCAGCGACCGGCTGATTGCCGACGGTACTTACGACGCTGTTATGCGCCGTGCGATGAACGCGCTGTTCTCCGAAGAACCCTACAAGTCGTACAAGGATTATTTCAATGTCTATTCAGTAGACGTGGTCTCTAAAAACGAATACTACAAAGGCACATCAGCGCTTTCCACCTGGTATGGAGAAGGGACGACTGTGGGCGGTGATGATGGAAAAGTGTTCGAATACGCCCGCAAGGCGCTCATGGACAGCCAGATGGATGATGCCCTCATCATTGTGATGATGAATCGTGACTACTATGCCGGGACTTGTTATATGTATAATGTCGCTGACGGCGATTATGGACGCGGTGCGTCTATCGCATACTTCCCCGCCAGCAGCGAGGATGCGACATTCGCCGGCCAGGTATTGCACGAAGCCGGAGGCCACGGATTTGCAAAACTGGCCGATGAATATTTCTACTGCGAATTATACGAGATGTCCGAAGAAGCCTCCCAGGACTATCAATCCAAAGTACCGTACGGATGGTATAAGAACATCGACATCACTTACGACAGTAACGCTGTCAAATGGGCGAAATTCTTAACGGATTCCCGCTATTCCAATGAAGGGCTTGGAATCTATGAGGGTGCTTTCACATTTTCTGCCGGAGTATTCAGACCGACTGAAAATAGCATAATGAACGACAATACCGGAGGCTTCAATGCTCCTTCACGCGAGGCCATCTGGTACCGCATCGGTAAATTGGCTAATGGTGATAATTGGGAAGGCAGTTACGAAGATTTTGTGGCCTATGATGCCATCAACCGTTCC
>JAFYZR010000153.1 GCA_017557345.1 Paludibacteraceae bacterium
AAAGACGGAGTCCTGCATTTCCGGAGAAAAAGAATTCCACAGTTCGCGGCACTTGCCTTTCAGTTGGTCGTACTCTTCTTTTGGCTGCAAAAGCGCCAATAAATCTTCAAATAATTTCATAAGAATAAGAATAGAATAGAATTTCTTTTTTAATTTTTCTTTTGTGTTACTTTTCTTTTTATCGGCTTTCTTTTGTATGCTTTTTGAGAGGCCAAGCCTGTATCTTTTTTGGGCTTGTATTGTTGAAAAATAATACAGGCTATACTCGGAGGCTTGTATAAAAAATACTGTAAAACCAAATAAGAAAAACATAAAATTTATACAAGCTAGACGAGTTTCATGGCGCGCTTGTATTGCCAGATGGTGTCGATACGCATGCAGCGCCAGGCCTTCTTGTCAATGTCGTAGAAGGCGACGGTCTGGCGTTCGTATTTGTACTGCGTGAACGCACTCCGCTTTCCTTGCGGCTTGTCGTCCGCGGGTAGCAGTTCGGGGCAGGTCGTGCCGCGTGCATGGCGCAACGTGCCGTCTTTCTTGATAAACTCAAAAAGCACCACGCCCTCGTAAAGGGCTTTTCTTAATTCGATGGTATCCATAATTCAAAAAAAATAGACAAGTTAAACATAAAAAAATAGACAAGCTACATTTCGCAGTGATGAGTCATTTCTTAGCCACAAGGGCACGATTTTTCACATCTCACAATGATGTGAAAGTTCTTAGCCACAAGGGCACGATTTTTCACATCTCACAATGATGTGTCATTTCGTATTCGATTAATTTGTCGCCGTAGCCGGGTTCGTAGTGGATGGGTTCCATCATGGCCTTGAACTCGTCGAAAGGCATGGAGTAAAAGCCGAGATAATCCTCGCGGTTGAAGACCTGCCAGTGTGCGGGAATATGTTCGCGTAAGACGCGCAGATAACGGGAACGGCGGCGGTTTTCTTGGGGTGTGACCTCTTGGAGATTGTCGAGCGACCAATCGAGTTTGTTGCCGTTAATGTGGTCAATTTCCATGCCTTTATGGCGCTTTCCGACGAAGGTCTCCCATACCAAGTGATGGCACATCCGGTTGCTGAAATTCCGCATAACGGGGTATTTGCTGCCGTAAATTCCGTTGCTACTGCGCCAGCTTTTTCTTCGCGCTGCCTGGCTGAAAGCGGGTTTTAGGCGATTGCCATTAGCGGAGAAGAAATCGCCGCCTGTGCTGACGTAGAGCGTTTTACCGCCAACTGCCTCGGGCGGCACGAGTTTGATAAAAGGTGTGTTCATAAAGCATCGCACTCCCTGTTACAGAGCGCCAACGCGGCAACTCATTGGGAAATGCGGTGCAAAAGTAGAGGTTTATGTTGACCTGAGTGACCCGCATTTGCGGGACGAAAAATTCACACCTCCGTAATCTGCTCATTCATAAACAGATAGACACGCCAAACCTTGTGTTTGGATGTATTAAATTTTAGTGCTACTTGGAATTGACTTAACTTTGGATGTTCCAGATGATAAGCGTAAATGTCCATCCAAGAAAGGAAATGAGGCGGAAAACTGTATTCTTTAATCAGAATTTTTAGTTCGCCTGACGCTTGAAGTTCGAGTAAATGTTCATATTTGTTCATTTGTGCGTTGTTTTGGGAAAGTAAATCCAAAACGGGCACAAAGATACAAAAAAATCGCCCGCTTTCGCAGGCGACTTATGGATAAGGAAATATACTATTTACTTGTCTTCCACAGCTAAAAGTGTTGTATCTCTATAGGTATGGAAGATGTTAGGTTGGATGGGTTTGTAGTCCTTGAATTGGTGGATGAGTTCCAAATCAAAGACGAGGCGTGGTTCTTTGTCTTTACTTGACGGATGAACCTCTGCCTTTGACCCGATACGCGCAATATTGATGAGATACAAGTCCTTCACACCTTTGCCTTTGATATTAAACTATATTTTTATTCTCCGTTAGTTAGCTCCGAATCAGATTCGGAATTAATAGACGGAGTGCAAATCTCCTCTGCCATTTTATTCATCTCTACACACTCCGCTCTGCTCACACGCTTCTTTCCTGCATCATATTCCCACGGAGTCAATATCAACACCTGCTTCCTCGCAACAGCGTCAAAGAGGCTGTCTTGCGGTTTGTAATAATCGCGGAATCCATTATCCGCGATGTAGATGAACGGCAAACCTTCTTTTAGCAGCACCTCCATCACGGCTTTCTCCTGCTCCGATATGAACGGCGATACCATCACCGCTCCTTGTCTTGCTGCCAATACACAGCCGTTCATATAATCCCGCAGACGCTTATCATCCCCATGCAGCGCCTCATCCACCATCATACTTCGCACATGTACTGGCACATACCGTGCTCGTTGTAGCAAATCGGCATTCCCCACGCCTTTATATATCCTCCCGGCTATTTCTATATTGTCCTGCACCCAGAACAACTCCGGTGTCAGCTTCTTGGTAGCGAGGCGCTGAGGATTCATCTGCACATAGTGTATCATCGTCTGTAATTGTCCTCGCCGCGACATCGGACGCACAAACGGACGCTCTGTGAAGATTGGAAATGGCGCATCGGTGTTTTCTCCGTTAGTTAGCCCCGAATCCGATTCGGGATTAATGGACGGAGTATATGTTCTGCCGAGTTTCTTTGCTGCTTGCCATAGACTTCGCACGACTGTATTGAACGTTTGTTTCATCGGCCGTTTAACATACAATATCACATGCAGATGGTCTGGCATAAGGCAATACTGAACTATCTGCACCTCGGGGTAGTATGTGGGATGGTTTAGTAGTTTCTCTACTAGCGCGTTTCCTAGCTTTGTCCGTTGGACATATGCTTGTTTAGGGTCGTCTTGGGGAATGATAAGTTTTCCTAGCAAAGGTTCACGAGATGGCACAATTATCGTGACGTGATATATTCCTACGCCCCTCCAAGCCGAACCCACCTCTTGCCAATGCCAATTCTCGTTTGCCATATATTATTCCACGAGAGAGTTAAAGAAATCCTCATCAACCTCATAGGATTTAACTTCGTTTAAGCCAATTCCATACTCCGCTAACTTGTTTATCAACTCCTCGCCGTCCATTAAGTCAATAAGTCTTTTTCCGGGGCAAGAAGCCTCTTCTTTTGCTGCCTTTGTAAAGGCTCCTGTTGTAATGAGCACTCCTTTCTCAATGTTCGTATCCAAAGAGCCTCTAAAGTCACGAATCTCTGCTGCACCTACTTGTCCTTTGTACCGCTTACATTGGAAAGCAACATTGAAGCTAAATATTCCTTGAATACGAAGCTTTCCTGTGCCATCAATTCCACCATCGCCAGAACGCTTTGTCACTTGGACATCAGAGAAACCACATTCGCGAAGCAAACGTTGTGCTAATCTTTCAAAAGCATATGGATCTAAATGCTGAAGAATATCCGTAATTTGGTCTCGCCAATTAACAGACTCAGCCGCTACTAATTCTTCATCGGAAGAAGCGTTTGACTTGCCATGTTTCTTAGCGGTAAAATTACAAATCTCCTTGGCGTCAATATCATTGTCTTTCAGCATTTTGGCACCTTTTGTAGTAAGCGACCATACTCTGTGTTTGCTATTTTCAATTGCGCCAAAGTTTTTCAGATACGTTCTAGCCCATGCAAGTCTATATTCAACTTCTGTTATGGTGAAACTATGCATTTCATCAAGCACTTCAGTTGGCAGATTAGAGATGGAGACAACCGTCTTGTAAATCTCTTCGTTAGAACCTGAGCCTCCGAGTTCATCCAAAGCTTTAAGCGTTGGAATGAAGAAGAAATGAAACGGTGGGCAATTCTTCGCCGTGTTTTGTTTTTTAGCCATATAGTATAGATTTTTTAATGCTTGTTATAACTTATAGAGTCTTCGTACCAATTGGTATAATAGCACTCATCATTGTCCTCTGTGCATAATTCTGCAATTTGCTCATCCGAAAAATCCTCATGCAGACAAGCATCTGAACAGTAGTGTGAACCGTTCATTATGTAACCTTCAATCATTGGCTTGCCACAAATATCACAGATAGTAAAGCAGTCTAAGTTTTCGCTTAACTCTTCCCAAAATTCATCATCACCTTCATGCTCCTTAAGATTGCCGCCGAACTTATCCGATAGTTTCGGGTGACACGCAATCTCCTCTTCCAAGAAGTCATAAACGTCTTTATTTGTTAATTCTTTCATGTTATTCGAATTATGCTGCCAATTTGAGACTGAATGCACGACCTACTGCTTTTTCAGCACTAAAAGGTTGGTCGCGAGGGGTATCATCTTTTTGACCTTTACGGCAAGCTCCTAAATAGAGAGTATCTCCTTCGGACAGTTCATGCGCCTTACCCGCTTTTATCTTATTGATGATAGTTTCATAGTCATTCCTTATAATCTCCAAATCCTTTTCGGGGAAACGCCAAAGGATAGAGATGAGAAATTCCAAATCTAACTTATCAGCACCTTGTATGTGCAGATAGAAGAGCAATAGCATTAACTGACATTTGAGATAAAAATGTGAGTGTTCGAAGTCCTCGTTCACTACCTCCATGTAGTTAATCATGTTGCAGACGAGACGCTCCTTGATGAGCAGTTGCTCCTTGTTGCCCTTCTTCAGAGGCGTGCACTTGAGTTCCATGCCGGCTTCTGTGAAATCGGCTTCTGGACGGCTGTTATTCTCCATCATGAAATAGAGTTCTTCAACCATTTGCCCCAGCGAACCTTTGCCTCCTCCTTTCTTTATATAGTCAACAGGTGCAAACTCACGGAGCGTGTGCCCCAACAAGCCCGCACTATATTGCCAAATACTCTCGGCTGATGTTTTATCGTAAGGTAGCTTTTCCATCTATAATTTATAAATTTTTTGTTTCAAAAACCTTTGCGGGTGCAAAGGTAGTGAAAATTTATGACATACGCAAATTTTTTTTCGATTTTCGATTAGTGAGTTAGGGAATTAGTGATTATCGCGAGACGGGCGGGCGAGAGAAAACGAGACGTAAGCGATAAGTTATCGGCAAAAAAATCATTACAAAATTTGCATATATGCAAAAATTATATTATCTTTGCGGTCGATTTGAATAAAGATGAAGAGTTTATTGCTCATATTAGCATTGGTGAGTACGTTCGCGGGACGGGTGTTGGACCAGCAAGGCGAACCGATTCCTTATGCCACGGTGTATCCGGAGATAGCTCCCGAATGGGGCACGGCAACGAATAACGACGGCTATTTCTCGTTTGAGGCGAACCTGACCAAGGACAGCCGTATAATCGTTTCGTACATCGGTTATGAGAAAGTGACAGTGGAGAGTGGAAAGTTAAGAGTGGAGAGTGTAGAGACGAGAGACGAGAGTCTACAGGTCATTGTATTACGTGAGCAGCCCATCGCGCTACAAGAGACGGTGGTGGCCGCCAAGGCGAGCAAGCAGAAGAACAAACGCAAAGAGATGGCCGCCCTACTCCACGCCGTTTATGTCAAGCTGGAAGAGGAGTTCCCGGATAATAACGCGCAGTACAGCGTGGTGAGCGATGTACGTATGATGAACAACAACAGCACCTGGGGCATGGAACAGATGATAGCGAACATCGTTGTGCTGCCGGAACGTGGAGCCGGAGGTCGTGACAGCGTGCAGTTCCAGGGACGTTACTGCAAGCGTTTCTTCGATGCCCGCAAGCGTGCCCAGGCCGATTCCATCCTTGCCGGGGAGACCATAGAGCGGTTGGAGAAAGGACAGAAAGAGAAATTCATCCGTCGTGCCGCCAATGCCGTGGACAGCGGCGTAGTGGTGCACCAGGCGCTCTTTGCCATGGGGCATATGCGGTATGACTTCGAGCAGGCGATGACGGACACGAAGCACTGGATAGTGAGCAACGAGAGCGAGGGCGAAACGGTGCTGACACACACCCATACCGAGAGCCGCTACCTGGGTTGCTTTAAGATGACTTTCCAGCGCCATTATATCGTCGATTCGCACACGTATGCCGTCCGCCGGTTCTCCGAGCACGCCGAAGTGAAAGTGACTATACCCTTTGGGTATAAACTGAACGAAGACCAGCTGCAGATGCTCAACCTGCTGAACATGGACGACAAGTCGATTGAGAAATTCCGGCTGCGTAAGATGAACGGCGTAGTGGACCTGAATACGATCTACCAGCGCGTGGACGGAAAAGTCTATCTTCTGGAGAAAAACATGATTGCGGACGCAGATATACTGGGTACGCAGAAAGCAGAAATACCGCTTCATGTCAAGGCGACGCAACGCGTGACGGGCCTGGAGACGAAAGATGTCCAGCCGCTGAAGAAATCGCAGATAACGCGTCGCGTAAAACGCGAGATTGTGGAAATTTACTGATAAAAGTAGAAAGAAAAAAGCCAAAAGACTTGCATATATCAAAAAAAAGCAGTAATTTTGCAGTCAGTTTGCGGTGTTAGCACATCGGTAGTGCATCGGCTTCCCAAGCCGAGGAGGCGGGTTCGATTCCCGTACACCGCTCTTCGCGTGAGCTACGGCTCAATACGACTCGCAACCACGTTGCTCGTATGAATTTTCGCCGTGCTCCCGCTCTCCCCACAAATTAAAATTTGCGGGGGCCCCCATAGAAGAGAAGGGGGTACAACAAGGATAACAAGTAGGTCGGTCTGCCGCGCCTAAAGGTGAGGAAAGTCCGGGCAGCACAGAGCACCACAGCGGTTAACGGCCGCCAGGCAGCAATGTTTGGTCCCTGCTACAGAGACGAGTGAAGTGAAACGAGCACACTGTGGGCTGCAATTCCAAGTAAACCGGCGTTCGAGCGCTGCTCGCGTGAGCCGGAGGGTAGGAAGCGAGAGAGGCACGTGGTAACACGCGACCCGAGATTAATGACAGACACCCGCAAGGGTACAGAACCCGGCTTATAGACCTGCTTGCCCCTTCGGGGGATGAACGAGTTAGCGAATTAGCGAGTTAGCGAATTAGCGAATTAGCGAATTAGTGAGTTAGCGAGTTAGCGATTAGTGAGACCATGAAGAAATTTTCCATCATACATTTTATCCGCTACGACATGTGGCGCGTGACAACGAAGGAGATAGACAATACCTTCAAGCGTTGGGGCTACGAGATCATCCGAACCATCGTGCTGGTGGTGCGCGGTTTCGGCAGCAAGAACCTGAACGATAAGGCTAAAAGCCTTACCTACTCTCTTATCTTCGCCATCATCCCTATCCTGGCAATGGTAGTGGCCGTAGCCAAAGGTTTCGGTGTAGCCGATGTGATTGAACAGCAGCTGAACGCCTCGTTCCTGGGCGAGACGAACATGGTGCCGACAATCATGGCCATGGTGCAGCGTTACCTCGAGACCGCGCAAGGCGGCGTATTCATCGGCGTGGGTATACTCATCCTCTTATGGGCCGTATATTCGTTCTTCCAGTCCGTAGAAACGGCGTTTAACAAGATCTGGAACGTGAAGAACTCCCGTTCTATCCTCCGCCAGGCAACAACATATATCGCCATTGTAGTGCTCATTCCTGTGCTCATCGTTTGCTCCGCGGGTATAAACATCTTCGTGCATACAACTGTAGAGAGCACGATTCATATCGAGGCCCTTCATGATTTCCTCCGTACCAGCGGCGTGAAATTCCTGCAGTTCGTCATGTGCTGGCTGCTGTTTACCGTGATGTATGTGGCCATCCCGAATACCAAAGTGCGCTTCATGAGTGCCCTCATTCCGGGTATTCTGATGGGTACGCTCTTCCAACTCTTGCAGATGCTATCCGTCTATTTGATAGCTATGTTGAGCCGCACCAGTATCGTTTACGGAGCGTTCGCCACGGTGCCTATCCTGATGACTTGGCTGCAATACACGAGCCTGCTCATTCTGATTGGCGCAGAGATGAGTTATGCCATCCAGAACAACGAAGAATTTGAGTACGAGCAGGACCTCAATCGCATGTCCCGCCGCTACAAAGACTTTATTATGCTATACCTGCTGTCGGTTATCATCAAGCGCTTTGAGAACGACGAATCCCCGTTAACAGCACACGAATTAGCTATTCGCGACCGATTGCCCATCCGTTTGGTGAATCAGCTCTTAGGCCGCCTGACCGAAACGGGCATCCTCCGCGAGGTGTATGTAGAGGGCGTGCAGGAGAAGACCTTCCAACCTGCACTCGACACGCATAAGATAAGCGTAGGGATGGTCATCAGCCGCATTGACAAGCAAGGTACCGAACTATTCCTGCAGAAACCATCGGACGAGATGAAGACCTTCTGGGAGAACTATAAGCGACTGAAAGAGACCGGCAATTCATTTGACAAGATTTTAATTAGTGAAATATGAAAAAGAGTATTATTTTAGCAGGCGCGTTAATAGTCAGCATGCTGGCTTGGTCTGCACCGAAGATTGAACATGTGGAACCGCTCAACTGGTGGACGAATATGGAAACACCTCTGACGGTGATGTTCCATGGTCAGGATTTAAAGGACGCTCAAGTAAGCGTGCAGCAAGTAGTGAAAGGCAAAGCCATGCGTGGTGCATGCCATGGTCTCGTTCCTCGCAGCCAGCACAACGCAGAAAGCCCGAACTATCTCTTTGTGGACTTCGGCGTTTTTGAGCCGGGCATTTATCGCATCACCCTCCAGAAAGGCAAGAAAAAAGCCAGCTTTGACTACACCATAGCCGAGCGCCGTGAGGGAAGTCGTGACCGCAAGAGTTTCGATGCCTCGGATGTGATCTATCTGATTATGAGTGACCGTTTCGTGGACGGCGATGAGTCGAACAACAGCACCAAAGACACCCGCGAGAAAGGCGATAAGAGTAACGTCAACGGCCGCTGGGGCGGAGACATCCAAGGAATTATCAATTCGTTCGACCACATTGCCAAACTCGGCTGTACCGCTATTTGGCCCACACCGATGTTAGGTGACAACGAAGAGGCATGGAGCTACCACGGCTACGCTTGCTCGGATTATTATCACATCGACCCGCGCTACGGTTCTAACCCACTCTACGCACAGATGGTTCAGCAAGCGCACGCTAAAGGCTTGAAAATATTGATGGACATGGTGCCCAATCACTGCGGTGCAGCGCACTGGTGGATGCAAGACCTGCCGTACCAAGATTGGATTAATCAGTTCCCGGAGTTCACAGCCACCAATAATGTGTTCACAGCCAACTATGACATCAATGCCTCGGAATACGACCGTAAACTGAGTAACCGCGGCTGGTTCGATAGTCCGATGCCTGACATGAACCTCGAGAATCCCGACCTGCTGAAGTATTTCCAGCAATGGGCCATCTGGTGGATTGAATACGCTGACCTGGACGGACTGCGCGTGGACACCTATCCGTATATTGAGAAACAACCCGGAGCGGATTGGCTCAAAGCGATTCGTAATGAGTTCCCGAATATCAATATTGTAGGTGAATGCTGGACTCGTCCTGCGCCTGCTGTCGCTTATTGGCAAAGCGGTACAAAGAACTTCGACGGCTTTGATTCGAACCTGCCTACCGTGATGGATTTCCCGACGGAAGAGGCTATTCGTCAAGCATTGGAGAATGACGGTAATTTCTGGGGCGGCGGTCTGACGCGTGTATATGACGCGCTGACAATGGATTATATGTACGCGGATGTCAATAAACTGCTCACGTTCCTCGGCAACCATGACATGAGTCGTATTACCGACGCAGTGAAAGATAAAGACCCGCGCCGCGTGAAGTTAGGATATGTGCTGCTGGCTACGATGCGTGGTATACCGCAGGTACTATACGGCGATGAGTATGCTATGACGTCAAAGGGCGAAGACCCGAACAACCACAGCTATCTGCGTGCTCCACTGCCGCAAGGCGAGGAAGTAACGGCGGAGATGAAAGATATGTTCGATTTCCAGAGCCAACTCTTCCAATGGCGTAAGAACGAGCCTGTACTGCATTCGGGCAAAACCATGCATTTCCTGGCGCGTAACAACACCTACGCTTATTTCCGCTACAATGACAACGAGGCGGTATTCGTATTCGCTAACGCGTCAGAAGAGCCACGAATCATTCCTACGGAGAATTACGCAGAGATTTTAGGCAGATATAATGCCAAAGGCATTAACCCGCTGACGGGCGAGCAGGTAGATCTCAACCGCACGGACATTGAGGTTCCCGGACTGGGCACATTAATCGTTAAATTGACGAAATGAACAAAACCTGCCCGCGTTGCGGAGCTTCCTTTGTATGCACCCACGACGAGTTCTGTCAATGCGTGGGGATTACATTAAATGAAAATGCGCGCGCTTATTTGCGCACGCATTATAAGGATTGTCTCTGCCGGCAGTGCCTGGAAGCGATTAACGAGTTAGTGATTAGCGAGTTAGAGAGTTAGCGAATTAGCGATTAGTATAATCTATTGGCGAAATGCAATGTTGAATCGGGGGCGTTATTCAGAATATGAATAACGTCCTCTAACATTTCTTCCGGATGCACTACTCCACGCTCCCAGAAATTATTCGGGCCTCCTGCCTTAACCTGTTTGCGCCAATTATAAACGCGACCGTCTTTGTAGGCCTTAAACCAGGTGTGTTTCTCGTCCATCTCAGCTAACTCCGCTAAACTGTTGCCACCCGCGCCAAGCCATACATCCGCGTCGTGGAAATAACGGAGCGTCTCTTCAACAGTCAGTGGAATGGAAGTTGCCCGCTCGTCATCGTAAAACGGATAGTCCGCGCCTGCGTCCTTGAAGAGATAGGCCAGATAGTTCTTGCCGCTTGGCACATACCAGGTGCCGCGGAAATTATTACCGGACATAACTTTCGCGGATTTGTGATTTGTGATTGGTGATTGGTGATTTTTTAGGGCCTCATACTTGCTCTCTACCTCATTAAAGATGGAGTCAGCTTGTTGGAGACGACCCGTTAGCGCACCGAGCACACGAATCCACTCAGCCCGCGCGAGAGGTGAGCCTTCCTGCCATTCGTTAATATAGATAATCGGCACACCGAGTTTCTCCAGACGCGTGGCTTCCAGGTTGTCATACTGGCCATAATTGACGGCTAGCAGCACATCTAACCCTGCTTGCAGAACTCGCTCAGCACTGGGCTTCATAGAGTCCCCTAAATCGATTTCATCGCCCTTTACAGGGGTGTAAATGAGTTCAGGGTTACATACTGCCACCAAGCAATCCATCGCATCCAGAGCATACAGAAAACCCACCTGCACGGTACTCATCGTACCGAGCCGGCGCAGCGGTTCCTTTATGCAAAGTTGCTGGTAAGGCTGGAAGACCGCCACAACAACACCAGTATCGGTAGGTGTGATTTGGAAACCGGTGGCGTACTTATTACCCGCAGGAACACTACCCTGCTCCGCCGAGTGCTTTCCGCACCCGGCGAAGCAAAGTAAGAGAACATTAAAGCTCAGCGCCCAAAATATTGAATGCCTTGCCATCACGGATGATAATTACTTGTCCGTTGCGGATCATCTTTGTTGCCTTAACAGCAGCGTTGGTGTTGTTAATTGCTGTTGCATCCGCAGGGAACTCAGCCATCTCTGGAGCCTCATAACCAGCAGGTTTAGCTGCACCGAAGTTATCCATACAGAAATAAGTCGGTGTGTTCATGCCATAATCACCATTATCTGTACTAGTTAATCCGAAAGTAATAGCCTCTATCTCGCCTAACTCAGAGAGATCAACATAAGTCCACTCATTTACATACTTACCGTCGTTAGCCAAGTAGAAGTCCACTGTACCAACAGCCGTCTTGTTCTTCAGTCCGGTGATAGTCAGTTTGAACCAATCGTCCTCACCGAATTTCTTCGCAAAGCCATCACCATTACACATAGAAGATACAGCATAGGTGTTGTTGTTGATGAAGAAAC
This sequence comes from Paludibacteraceae bacterium, assembly GCA_017557345.1. GTDB lineage: Bacteria > Bacteroidota > Bacteroidia > Bacteroidales > Paludibacteraceae > Colicola. Next base: position 11,817 of record JAFYZR010000153.1, read on the forward strand.
CGTCAACTACCTGTGCATCAAACGTGAGTGTGTCTGCCCCATAGTAGTTCAAATTCCAAACAGCATTGTTATCACCTTCAAATGCGCCACCGGAAGCCGAACGATAAGCATCGTTATAATCGGAGAACGTAGTAGAAGTCTCATTGGTAACAACCCAAGCGGACTTATAACCAGGAGTTGCATAGGTTTGGAACATAAAGTCGCCGCTCTTCCAATTATACCACTGTACTTCCGCGTCATGTTCGTCTGCGCCGAACCAGTTACTCTCTTCCGTTGTCAGGTTGATACCACCCTCTTCGTTCTCGAAAGTAGCAACTTTTACCGGCTCAGGAATAATCTCATCAGCAGTAGTGGTAACGGTCAAACCGTCCAAAGCAAAGTAAGTAGCGGTATTGGTGCCATACATACCCTGATCCGTAGAAACGACGGTAAAGGCCAAACCATATACTTGTCCTAACGCAGACAAGTCCACTTTCGCCCACTCGGTATTAACAAACCACTCATCTTCATTATCTGAAGTATAATCGGCCAAACGATAAACCACTTTCTCGTCCGTCGTCTCATCCAAATCCTCGGTAATACCTTGAATCCAAACCTCGAACTTATCACCTTGAGCAAAGGCTCTTGCTGCACCGCCACCATGAAGTATATTATCGTAACTTGCAAATGCATTGTTCAAATACACATAACGAGGATAGTAGGCTTCGCCGCCAAAAAGGATTTGGTTGGAAGACATCATATCATCATTGTTATCATCCATTAACCACCATTCGTCATAATATGCAAGCATATAAGGACTTCCTTTGCCTCTTATGCCACCTTTTGCTACGTTGCTGTAATAGCCGGTGCCATCTCCATCTTTAGTCGCTTTACTTACTGTAAATCCTGTCCAGTAGGTTCCACCCCAAGAATTTCCACCAAGAAGATGGGAAAAAGCATAGGCTTGTGACTCAAAAAAAGTGTACGTGGCGTCTTCATTCCATGTTTCCGTCCACATACCGTTTTCATTAAAGGTAAACGCCTCCGGATTGGTTGGATGCTCCAGATCCAGACGAATCACTTCTGCATTAGCCAGCATGCACATAGCAAGCATGGCTCCAAATAAGAAAAACTTTCTCATAATTTTAAAAAATTTAAATTGTTAGTTATTGGTAATTAATAGCCCCAATGGGTTATATGTTTGCTTATTTCGAATGATTACTACTTGTCCGTTTCGGATCATCTTTATACATTGTACATTGTCTTGTGGTACACTCTCTATATCCGTCGGAGCTACTGCATTCGGGTGTAAATCTCGTGCACCCTTGATTTCCGTGGAAGTCTCACCAATCGTGCCACATTGCTGATGCAAGGCCGTATATACCTTGACGAAATGGATACAACCAAGATGAACAGGCGTACCATCTGCTTTTACAGCCCATTCAATATCCAATTGAGCCAGGCGACATGTATCCGGATGATTGTCAGCGTAACCATAGTCGTACGGATAAAGGACGAACTGGTTGCCTTTATACTCGTAATTGTCCGGAAGACGAGAACCGGTTAAAGTCAATTGATTGGCACTAATCCACTCCGGATAATAGTTTTGTTTGTGAAAGGATATTTGGACGATATACCCGCTGTTTCCTTTGTTATCCGTCCATTTGACGTGCGTCGTGTCAATGCGGTATTTCTGTACAGGATCCGGTGTTGCCACATGGTTAGTTGCCGGCCGCGTGTAAGTAACACGATAGTCATGGATGGTCTTCGGATTGGTATATTCCGAGCCTGCAAGTTCATACCATGGATCATCGGGTTTACCGTTTCCATTCGCATCATAACTAACCATAACGATTCCCGGTTCACATGATCCGCCTCCCGCAGCACCCAAAGTGGCATTCGTATAAAACGCGTTGCCTTCCACAATAAAATCCTTTTGCCCTTTGACATTTACCACCGGATGATCAAAACTGAACACTACATATCCACCCCATCCTCCAAGGGTAATCATGGATTGAGCATTATTGGCTATACGCTCTTCCACCTTAAGGCACATAGCAGCCGCATTATCTCCCTCCTCATATTCGGGCATGGTATTAACAAACTGGCCCGGTGCAGGCACATATTCCCATACTTTGGATAGATAGGGAGAATTTGCACTTTTAATTGCAAGCGCAAAGGCAAGCATAAATAGTATAAAAATGTATCGTTTCATAGTCGCTTATTTTCTTACAAACGCTATATGCGCAGGAATATCGCCTGTACGCACGTCCCATTTTTTCACGCCTTCCGGCGAGAAGCAATAAAGGTATCCCGGTGTGACATAATCCTTGGCATCGGTCAGTAATATTTCACGTGTGCGTGGGTTCACTTTAATACCATACGGCAATTGTATCTGCTCGTCCGTACCATCAGATATGAATTTCTCGGAGACAACCTCACGCGTGCGCACGTTCATTATCTTATATGACATCACATAATCCATTTCTACATAATCAAATCCCGACGAGCATGCATAGAGTGAATCACCTACTATATCCATATCGGAGACAGGGAAGTCAAAATCAGCCACAACTTCGTTAGAGTTCGTATCTATACAGAAAAGTCTCGGTCGCTCATCATAATAATCTCCACGCGATGTAACCCATAGAGCACCATACTGGTCAACGCGAGCGCGATGCAAATTAATCTCCACATCGATTCGTTTGATCTCTTTAAATGTGTTTAAATCAATGACAGAAACCGTATGGTCATAGTTTGGCACCATATATCCACCTGAATTGCAAACATAGAGTTTATTGCCCGCAATCGTCAATTCATCCGGTTGATACCCCACATGACAAGTATCTATAATTTGCAGGGTAGCCGTATCGAACTTCGCTACGTAACCTATTTGTGCATGCGAAGCATCTAACGAAATCGGACCTGCATACGACGTTATATAGCCGTATTGGCCTTTAAAACATATATATCGGCAATTAGGAATATCTATTTGCCCTATTCGTTTAGTCGTCAGCACGTCCATTACTTCCACCTTATTAGAAGCATTAATCACCGCATATAAACGCTTGCCATACACCTGTAAATCGTTACCTACGTCACCTAACTCCATCGGCACTTCCGGATTAGCGTACGCATAGATATTACGCGTATAGATACCGGACGTATAGTCATAGTAATCCAACGTAGCCTTATTGCTGCCCATGTTGCCTTCGTTGAGCAGATAGAACCCTACAATCTCCGTTGTATCTTGTGTTCCGACTTGTTCCTCCTCCGGAGGCAAGACAGGTTCATCGTGGCGACAACCGGTGAATGCAAAGAGCAAGGCACATAACGTAAATACTGAATATTTTGTTTTCATATCAAATAAGTATTTTTACTATTCCCTTTCCGTTTATACCCGGCATAGGATAATTAAGAATTACATCGTATTGTTGATTTAACATATTATTAATTTCAATCGCGAAATACAACCGCGGTAAGTTAATTTGACGCATCACCTCATTCAAATTCAATTCATAGGATACGGATACGTCATGGGTGTACCATGGTTGCTCATGGTTAGCAGGTATATTGGCTGAGTTATGATAGCGCTCGCCAACATAGATAAAAGCATAATTAAACGATAGTCCATGCCACATTAGATTGGCTGTTGCGCTGCAACTATGCCAAGGAATATAAGCAATCTGCCCTCCGTATGTCATTTCCTTCGGATCTGTAAAATCTTGGGCTTTCTGGTACGTATAAGCACCGGCAAACGTAATGAACACGTCTTTGCCGCAATGAATGGTGGTTGAGGCATTCAAATCACACCCGCGGATCTCCACATATCCGATATTCATCATTTGCCAACGGTACTGACCGTTTCCTTTCGGGATAGCGACAATCTTATTGGTTATCTGGTTGAAATAGCCGTCTGCTTTTACACTTACGGCACGGAAAGTACCTCTTTCCCATTGCTTGTCATATTGAATACCACCATCGTACTGCGTTGTATATTCCGGTTGTAACGCAATATTGCCCACGTCAGTATAATACAAGTCATTAAAGGTCGGCATCCGGAAAATACGCTTGTAGTACGCGCGCAGGTAAAGCAATTCCTTGAGGTAAGGCTGGTAACTGACAAATACTGCCGGCGTGAATTGTGGGCGCTGTTTTGTTGCTGTTGGCGTTGTAAGGGAGGGCTGATGGATTTTATCAAATATAAAAGTGCCCAATACGCTTGCCTGCGCTTTGAAATACTTCCAATAGAATTGTGTAGCCGCTGATGCAAGCACTGTATTTCTCTCCGGATATACAAAATTAGCCAAATTACCTTCAAGGTAATTCCATTGCCAATCAGCACTCACAGATATATCCCAGTTAATTGCTGTCTGACGCCATTTCTCAATCACGGCTTGTCCTCCGGATAAGGCTACACGATGAGCCATACTGAGGTATATTTCCTGCTGTGTAAACTCATTATCAATATACATTAAAGTGGTATCCGGATTGAGGTAACGCATCCAATCATTGCTATATTTGGCATTAAATTGGAAATCGTACCCGCGCACAAAAGTTTTAGTAAAATTGCCTTGCACAAATGCATTCCTATCCCATTGTCGCTGACTATTTTTCCATACATTATTAACAATCGCCCCTGGAATTCCTTTTTCACTATCATAGAAATAACCCTTAACATGCCATTTGCCCTCAGGCAAATAGCCAAAGAGTCCTACTTCTCCACGCCAAGCCTGTACATCCCCATTCTGTCGCACTGCCGTCGTATCCCATGCAACGGAACCATTCGGTAATATTTTTCGGTAACGGAAATGATAGCGACCATGTGCATAAGTATACTCTGCATTCGCTGACAGATGAATATTATCCGTTAGTTTCTGCTCATATAAAATGGAAGGATTAGCAAGACCAAATGTACCGGCCTTCATGGTGATGGCAACATTGTAGGGCTTATCCGGAGAGAACTTTGGCCTACGCGTCTTAATATAAAGCGTACCGGCACTGCCATAATCCTTGGCCGGTTGAAATATTTCGGACTTCTGACCATTATAAAGCGCTAACTCTTCTATATTATCCATAGAGAACTTGCCCAAATCGACCGTGCCGTTTTGCGCATTTCCTATTTCTATACCATCGTAGAAAACGCCTAAGTGGTTTGAACCCATTGAACGTACGTCAATCGTTTTCATGCCACCAACACCACCGTAATCCTTGATTTGGACTCCTGAGAAATAACGCACGGCATCAGCAACGCTTTGGGTACTTAAACCTTCCAAGCGTTTACCTTCCAGTTTCTGAACAGGGATAACCGGCTCTTCGCGTCGACGCGCAGTAACTTCGACCTCCGAAAGTCGGAAGTCGTTATATATCGAGTCTAACTCTGTCTCGCCTATAGCAAGTACAGAGCCGGCACTTAGTGCCATAATTAGTATGAAAAATATCCTTTTTGTCATTGTTCGTCCTGTTACAGGAGGACTTATCAACACGCAAAAAGGTAAGCGATCTGACTTATGCCGAAGCAATCACAGTAGCCTGTCTGTCCGGGATTTGCACCCGCGTTCCCTTATCCTATTTGCGACTGGGATCGGATGTTAAGTCGATGCCCAGTTTTGTAAATGTTCTTAAATCAACGTCTTTTAACATTACCGTCGAGTGTGCTTGACAGCCTTTTAATTGGGGCAATGTAGCCAAAGCACGACGACAATTTTCATCTTGAAGCGAAATGACGGAAAGTGCCACTAACACCTCATCTGTATGCAAACGCGGGTTATGCCCGTGCAAATATTCGATCTTCGTTTGTTGAATCGGTTCAATCATGTTTTGCGGAATGAGTCGCACTTCATGATCTATGCCTGCCAATTCTTTCATCACATTGATAAGTAATGCCGCCGATGAACCCAGCAAATCACTGGCATGAGCAGTTATAATACGTCCATCGGCCAGTTCAAGTGCAGCTGCATGAACAAAAGGCTTCATTCCTCCACCGCTTTGTTCTTTGCGTTCTCGTGCAGCAATGACGGTCTTGCGATATGCAGTATTAATACCTACTTGCTTTTGCAACAAAGCCAGTTTCTGAATCTCTGCATCATTACAAGCCCCATTCGCCAAACGACACAATGCATGGAAATACCGTCTAATTATCTCTTGTTTACTTGCTTCACGTACTGCCTCATCATCACGAATACAGAAACCAACCATGTTGACTCCCATATCCGTAGGCGATTTGTAAGGACTTTCGCCATAAATGGAACAAAAGAGCGCATCTAATACAGGGAAGATCTCTACGTCTCGATTGTAGTTCACAGCAGTCGTTCCATATGCCTCCAAATGGAATGGGTCAATCATATTCACATCCTGAATATCTGCCGTTGCTGCTTCATAAGCCACATTCAGCGGATGTTTAAGCGGTAGATTCCATACGGGGAAGGTCTCGAACTTTGCATAACCTGCCTCGCGTCCGCGCGCATGTTCATTATACAATTGGCTTAAGCATACCGCCATCTTACCGCTTCCCGGTCCTGGAGCCGTAACTATCACTAAAGGACGGGTTGTTTCTATGAAGTCATTACGGCCAAAGCCGTCTTCTGAAGCAATTAACTCTACATTGTGCGGATATCCTTCAATAATATAGTGGTAATATACTTTTATACCTTGCCACTCGAGACGCTGACGATACGCATCGGCAGAACGCTGACCGGTATAGTGCGTAATAACCACCGATGAAACCATAAATCCACGCTTTATGAACTCCTCACGCAAACGAAGAACATCCTCATCGTAGGTAATACCTAAGTCTTGCCGAATCTTATTTCGCTCAATATCTTCGGCTGAAATCACGATTACAATCTCCGATGAGTCACGCAATTGCGTTAACATACGCAATTTGCTATCAGGCATAAAACCTGGTAGCACTCGGCTTGCGTGCAAATCATCAAACAACTTACCACCTAATTCAAGGTAAAGCTTGTTTCCGAACTGCTCTATTCGTTCACGGATACACTCTGATTGAATCCGAATATATTTGTCGTTATCAAAAGCTAAAGCCATGTTTGCCTCCTATTATTTCTCGTTTTGCGACTCTTCGTCGTCCTCATCATGATGGTAGTAGTGGTAAGAGCGATAAGCCTTATCATCCTTAATGAGACGACCATATATCTTGCCATACAACTTACCGTAATGTTTGGAATTTCCGTTGTTTTCACCGTAACCGTAGCCATAACCGCCGTAACCTCCATAGCCAAAGTGGCCGTAGCCATAACCGCCGTAACCTCCATAGCCATAACCATAACCAGAGCCATATGAGTGACGACCTTCTGTCGGGATATCGGAAAGCACTATTTGTACCTTCTCCGGAGCTTCTACTACTTCTTGCATTTGTTCTAATGTCTGCTTGCAGAAAGATTTATTAGTCTGCATACAACGTATAATAAACAAGCACATATCAGATTGTTCAATTACTGCATAAGCATCCGGAACCAAGCCGATAGGTGACGTATCCATTACGATAAAGTCATATTTTTCGCGGAGACCATTAATCATAGCCACCAATTTGTCGGAGTGCACTAATTCGCCCGGGTTCGGAGGAATAGTACCTGCTCGCATAAAATCAAAGCCAAATGGCGTACCGGTTACCAATGTATCTTCCAATTCGCAGTCTCCAATGAGGTAGTTAGAAACACCCTCGCCGTTCTCCAATCCTAATTTGGTATGGATATTCGGTTTACGGAGATCCAGGTCGATAAGCAAGGTTTTTTTACCAGTCATACCATAGAGTGCCGCCAAGTTAGTGGAGAGGAATGTCTTACCATCTCCCGACTCCGTAGAGGTAACACAAATAGCCATTTGGTACTTACGGCGCAGAACGAACTCTATACGCGTACGGATAGCACGAAGCATTTCGGCATAACTGGAACGCGGTGAAGCGCGTACCAATGTCGGGTTCTGACTCTTGGCATGACGTAATGTTCCTATCAATCTGAATGATTTCAGTTTTACTACATCTTTTGGAGCACGTATCTTATTATTAAGCAACTCACTCAAGATAATTAATACCAAAGGTATTAAGAAACCTATAATTAGATACGTGCTGGTCGTTTTCTTCTTTGCCTTCGCATTCATGATAGCTGTTGTACGAGCTTTATCCATGATGCTATTATCCGGTGTATTGGATGCCTTTTGAATCTCTGCCTCGGCACGTTTCTGAAGGAAGAAGGTATAGTAGTTATCATCGATACGATAATTACGCTCAATTGCTACCATCTGCAATTCTTTTTCAGGGAGCTGTTTGATGGATTTCTCAACCTCCTTATAGCGGTTTGCCAAGTCTTGTTTTTCAATTTCAAGGCTTGCTCTCATCGATGTAACAACCTCTTCTATCGCTTTCTTGACATTTTCAATGTCCTTAGTATATTTTGCATAGTAAACATTCTTTTCTGTCAACTCACCACGCTGGATACGCAAGTCATTTAGTTGCTGTACGAGTCCCATCAACATCGGTTCATTAATTCCCATCGTTGTAGGTGCAATAACAGCCCCTGTTTCTATATTTTGATTAATATAATTAATCAAGTAGTCGAAATAGGTCTCTCGTAAGCGCAGTTCCATTTTTTGTTGATCATAACCGGATATAAGTCCCATCAACTGACCTGCATACGAATTGACATCCACGAATTTATTTTCTTGACGGAAATCCGTCATGGCTCCCTCACTCACTTGTAAGGAGGACTGCAAATTATCCAACTGCTCGTTGATGAATCGAATAGAGTTCTCTGCTACCTCATTTTTCTGTTCAAGGTTTTGCAGCAGATATATCTTTGCCAGTTCGTCAATAAACTCGCAGTCACGTTGCGGTGTTTCACTCACCAGAGATAATGCCAACACCGTAGAACCTTCCGTTACAAACGATAACTGCAAACGCCCCATAAATTCATCCACCAAAGACTCATGACTGCGGAAACGGAAAAATATTTTACCGCTATTAACCATCAGTTCTGTAGGCCAAACAGTGATATCAAAGAGATGACAATGCACAGGTTCTCCATAGTGAACATCCAGTTCCAACGGAGTATTCTCATCCGTAGAAGTGATGTGCATATTCCCATCTCCGTTAAAATTAAGCTGATACAGAACACCGTATGCCCGGGGATCAAGTCGAGTGTACTCAACGATAACAGGAGTCTGACGGTATAGCTGACGAGTCTTAAAGCGTCCCTGCGTTATATACTCCACATTCAGGAACGGTAAAGAATCCACTACTCTACTCATCAAATCGTAAGAGCCGAGCATAATCATCTGGTTATTCACGTTCTTATATCCGGCGTCCACACCGAAACCACTCATCAGCACGGAGGCAGAGCCATACGTGCTACTCTCTTTGATAACGATAGTGCCTTGCGAATAATAGGTAGGTATCCAGCGGCGGTTCTTGAGCATTGCAAAACCTAACGCAATTACCAGTGCTATAACAAACAGATACCAGTAGTGCAGGAAGGTAAAGAGCCACTCGATTGGGTTAAAGTTCATCGAGTTATCCTCGTCGTCTCCTCCTTGCAACGGATCCTGCTGGTAGTATTGCTGGTTGCCACCATAAGGCTGATAATAGTTGTTGTTGCCACCCGGTTGGTAATAATTATTGTTACCTCCCTGTGAGTAATATTGGTTGTTGTTATCCATAAGCCTATTTATACATATATGCAACGTAGTTGAGCACCGTTGTCAGAAGTGCCACACTACTTGTTATCAAACTGATAAAGCCCGAATATGTCGGTACTTTGTAGAAACTATCCTTCGTACGCGCCACATAAATCACATCGTTCGGATAAATATAATAATACTTCGAATCAATGATTGAGTTTGTACGGATGTCAAATTCAAGGATTTCCGGTTCTTGTCCACCATCGCGCGGACGGATTATGCGAATATGTCTGCGATCGCCACTATTCATCACATCTCCGGTCAGTGCCAGTGCTTGGAAGATATTCATCTTCTCCTTATAAATGTAATACCTGCCGGCATTTGCATCTCCTATAACCGAGAAATACTTGTTATACAGCGCTAATTTAACATCTGCATCAGGTATAATCTCACGGAATGCAACTCGTAGCGTATCTTGCGCTTCCATTTCCGTTAAACCGGCCACTTTAACAGGCGGTAAGAACGGGAGATCAATGGTGCTATCCGGATAAACGCGATATGAGTTAGCATACTGAGAACCCACATTGGTATTGGAACCTAACATCTTAGACATTGTCTCATCGAGTGTAATCAAGCGATAAATGATTTCATCGTTCACACGAATGCGATATGGCTCATAAGCCGCACTATCGTATACAGGCAATTTATTACCCTTTGTCGGTTCTTGCAAATAACCAATTACACGATGACTATAGCAACTAGACATCAACAAAGCAACGAGGCTAAGAACTATAATAGATAGCTTTTTCATTTTGCGCCTCCTTCCTGTGCCGAATTCTCATTACTTCCGCCTTTATACTTCTCTACGTGGTTAATACCCGTTTGAACTATCGAATAGATAAATACGCCAAATGAGATAGTTGCAGCCGTTACACCAATCACTGTCGTTACATGGTTGATTCCGAAACTATATCCCGGAATCTGCCGAATATAGATAATGTCGTTCGGCTCAATATAGTAATATTCCGAGTTTACAAGGTCTTTAGAACGCACATCAAAAGTTTTGATGGTCGTTACACCTTCTTTCTCGCGCACCAGTTTGATTTCCTTACGGCTATTGAATTCTCCTAAGTCGCCAGCCATTGCAAGTGCCTCAAAGATGGTCATTTTCTCCTTATTAATCATATAACGGCCACTCTGAGCACCGATGATGGAGAAAGAACGATTCACAATATTCACTTCCACGGAAATCGTGCTATAGCCCGGAATCTCTTTGAGCAAAGTTCCTAACTCATCTTCCAATTTATGCTTCACCTCGCGAGTCGTCATTCCGCGCACATAAATCTTTCCAATGGTCGGGAAGTCTATATTTCCTTCTTCGTCAATCAGGTAGGTATACAAGTCATACGAACCGTATGTACTTCCCTGCCCCAGTTGCTGACGCATTTGTGCTGAGTTACCGCCACCGGAGTTATACATCTGTTGTATCTTCTCGTCCAGCGAATAAACATAAACATACAATCGGTCGTTTATGCGCAGCTGGTAATCTTCGAAACTCAGTGTGTCGGCATAACTTGGAATTTGCCGATCCGGTTCCTGCATGTAATTCACTTTCCGCGCAGTCACACAGGAACTAAGCAGAAAGCCCATTAACACTATATAGATTATTTTCTTCATCGTTTCTCGTCCCATCCAAACGGGTGTTTACTTAACGGCAGTTTAGCCAGCGGATGATAATCGCCGACAAGACCTATCGGTTCGGCATGACGAATCTCCGATACGGTTTCTATACACGGTCTGGCCTCACTTATTCGGAATCCCTTAACTGCCAAGATTTGCTTATAGCTCTCTGTATGCAATTCCGTAAAACCTTGCGAGAACTCAAACTCTTCGCCATCTATATTCAACGTACGGTAGGTGCGTTTTTCACCTTGTACAGCATTTGCCGGCAAACAATCGGCATTGATACTTAGGAAATAACGCACACGTGCTTTCTCCAGTTCCAAATAACCGGCCACACGGTCAAAGCTCATCACATGAACAATATTTTTCTTCACCGGCCCGAAGACCCATTGAAGCATATCGTAGAAATGGACGCCTATATTTGTGGCAATACCACCGGATTTTCGCACATCGCCTTTCCAACTGGCATAATACCAGTTACCGCGACTCGTGATATACGTCAAATCCACGTCGTAAATCTTATCCTTCGGTCCGTTCTCCACTTTCTCTTTCAGCGCCCGGATCTTATCATGCAAACGCAGTTGCAGAATAGTATATGCCTTATGCCCGGTTTCCGCTTCCAGTTCCACCAAGTTATCGATGTTATAGGGATTGAGCACCAGCGGTTTCTCGCAAATAACGTCACAGCCAAGACGCAATCCATAACGGATAAAGGCATCGTGCGTGTAATTGGGCGTACATATAGAAACCCAATGCAATGGATTGTCCGTACGCATCTGTTTAGAGCAGAAACGGTCAAACTGCTCATTCTCGGTGTAGAAAGAACAATCCGGGAAAGAACTATCCAGACGACCTACAGAATCAAATTTATCGTAGGCCACCAACAGATTATTTCCCGTGTCTGCAATCGCTTTGATATGCCGCGGAGCAATATATCCTGCAGCACCTATCAAGGCAAAATTTAATTTCTTATCCATAGTTTTTTTATCCAATTCTTCACGGTTTGTGTTACGAGTTCCAAGTACCATGCTTTTGCATCATTGGTCCAGCGTTGCGGGTGAGTAGTTATCATCACGTCTGCCGGCAAACGGTTCTCTTCAATCGCTTTTATCAACTGCGCCGTTGTATGCCAAACCAGTCCTTTACTTGTCCATTTATCTTGGTATGTCGGTATCTTATCGCGTACGGATACTTTGTATCCATCCCAGCAACGACCTGTATCCGTAAGATAGAACACTTTACTGAAATCCGTATCCAAGTATGGTTCTCCGATGATACCTAATGTTTTATAGTCGTATTTTTTCCAAAGATCTTTGTTATCCCATTGGCTTGTTGGCGATCCGTGCATACAGATAGTATCAACCGCATAGTACTGGCGAAAATAATCCAGCCAAGTCTGAAAATGTCCCCACGCTTTATCCGCATCTCCGTCGCAAAGGCTCAAATCCTCATAGTGATAACCTATTTCATGTCCCAATTTCACGATAGCGCGAATAATCTCGGGTTCTGTAAGTCCTCTTCCCTTTAGGGAGGAGTCAGAGGTAGGCTTACGAAAATAATACGTAGCCTTTGCTCCCAAAGAGTGCTCTATCTGAGCGGTTTTCAAACTGTTTAGCGGTTTGGCATCTACGTCATGCCGCAGAATAACAAACTTTTCGTCTTTTGTCTTTCGACTTTCAACTTTCAACTTCAAATAATCGGCGTATCCGATTAGTTGATATCCTTGCCGCTGCAAGGTTTCTAACAACTCCCTATATATGTCCAGACTAAAGTCTTTCATCTCTCTGCCCGCATCGGGTTCTCAAGAAAATCCTTATACGCTAAGCGTATACCGTCTTCCAGTTCGGTTTTATAGGTCCAACCGAGTGCCGTTGCTTTGCTCACATCGAGCAATTTACGCGGCGTGCCGTCCGGCCGTGTGCTGTCCCATTTAATCTCGCCCGTATAGCCTATAACTTTCGCCACTAATTCTGTCAACTGTTTTATCGTCAATTCCTTGCCCGTTCCTGCATTTACGGTCTCGTTGCCGGAATAGTTATTCATCAGGAAAACGCAAAGGTTTGCCAGATCGTCAACATACAGAAACTCGCGCAACGGACTTCCTGTTCCCCAACATGTCACGCTTTTTGCTCCACTCTCTTTGGCTTCGTGGAAACGACGAATCAAAGCCGGCAGCACATGGCTATGCTCCGGATGATAATTATCGTTCGGGCCATATAGGTTCGTCGGCATGACGGAAATAAAATCTGTGCCGTACTGGCGATTCAAGAACTCGCAATATTTGAGTCCGCTTATCTTTGCCAAGGCGTATGCCTCATTGGTTTTCTCCAGTTCGCCGGTCAGCAAGCAATTTTCCTTCATCGGTTGAGGTGCCATTCGCGGGTATATGCAGCTTGAGCCTAAGAACTCTAATTTCTTGCAGCCGTTCTTCCATGCAGCATGAATAACATTCATCTCGAGAATCATGTTATCGTACATGAAATCCGCCAAAGCGTTCTGATTGGCCACGATACCACCTACTTTGGCAGCTGCCAGGAACACATATTCCGGTTTCTCCGCTTCAAAGAACGCTTCTACGGCTTCTTGACGGCAAAGATCCAGTTCTTTATGCGTCCGAGTGATGATATTGGTATAGCCTTGGCGTTGTAACTCACGCACAATGGCACTTCCTACCATGCCACGATGACCTGCTACATATATCTTCGAATTTAATTCCATTTCCTTGAATTTACGCTCGGTTGTTGATCGGTATCTTATCGGTATCTTATCGGTATTATGTCGAGGTTTTGTCGGTACTTTCCTATTTAACTATTCCCTTCTCCAAATACTCGGCAAGGTTCACATGCTGGCTTCTCACTTTAGCTAAATCATGCTTTACCATCAGTTCCACCAATTGCTCAAAACTGGTCTTCTGCGGATTCCATCCTAATTCGCGTTTTGCTTTCGATGGATCGCCAAGCAAGTTAACCACATCCGTCGGACGGTAGAAATCAGGACTTACAGCCACAACTGTTTTTCCCACTAATCCGCTAATCCGTTCATCGCTAACTCGTTCCACGATTCCTTTCTCATTCACGCCTTTACCTTCCCAGCGCAGTTCAATACCTGCGTGATGGAAAGCAAGCGTTGCAAACTCGCGAACGGAATGTTGAACGCCCGTAGCTATCACAAAATCTTCCGGTTTGTCTTGCTGTAGCATCAGCCACATGCATTCCACGTAATCTTTCGCATAGCCCCAGTCGCGTAACGAATCCAGATTACCCAAATACAGGCAATCCTGCTTGCCGTGAACGATTCGTGCGGCAGCTAATGTGATCTTGCGTGTTACAAAAGTCTCTCCGCGGCGCTCTGACTCATGGTTAAACAGAATGCCGGAACAGCAGAACATATCATATGCCTCGCGGTATTCTTTAATAATCCAATAGCCGTATAACTTAGCTACAGCGTATGGGCTATAAGGATGGAATGGCGTGTTTTCGTTTTGTGGCACTTCTTCCACTTTGCCGTACAGCTCACTCGTCGAAGCCTGATAAATCTTACATGTTTTTTCCAAGTGATTGGTACGAACGGCTTCAAGGATACGCAGAACACCTACAGCATCCACATCGGCAGTAAACTCCGGAGCATCAAACGAAACCTGTACATGACTCTGAGCAGCCAGGTTATAGATCTCATTCGGTTGCACTTTGCCGACTAACTTAACCAGCGACATGGAATCGCTCATATCAGCATAATGCAAATGGAAATGCGGTAATCCCTCCAAATGAGCGATACGCTCGCGGTAATCCACCGAACTGCGACGAATGATACCGTGGACTTCGTATCCTTTGTCCAGCAAAAACTCCGACAAGTACGATCCGTCTTGTCCCGTCACACCCGTTATTAAAGCTACTTTTGCCATATTCCTTAATTCACTAACTCGCTAATTCACTAATTCGCCCATGACATTATAAACCTTTTCGTCACGGATAATCAGCAATTGGCCGTCACGGATAACTTTCTGAACTCTGATTTCTGCATCCTCCATATTTCCCATTCCTGTAGCCACAGATTCCTCATACAGGGCAGTAATGGTAAGATCGCTTGTGACATTCTTGTATGCCTCGCTATCCCATCCGGTGAAGGTATATCCGGCATGTTCAGGAGCAGCCGGAGCTTCAACATCTTCGTGGCATTCGCGGTTATACTTCGTGATAATAATCTCATCCGTCAGACCATCTTTGAAGATAACCGTATAGGCTGCATCTTTCCAAATCGGATAAACGAAGATCTCCTCGGTAATGCTACTCAAGTCAGCACTCCATGTATCAAACTGCATACATGCGGGAACATCCAGTTCTGCTGCTTTCTCTGCGCCCTTAGCCTCAGCACTATGGCC
>JAFYZR010000154.1 GCA_017557345.1 Paludibacteraceae bacterium
CGATCCTTACCAAAAGGGTTTTAGCTACAATACTATCCTACTTTACAGACTCGATAAAGCCAGCAATGAGTTGTCGGTAATTTGGAGCGAGAGTAATAAGTTTCACGCCGCCCTTGGTGTACTTTTGGTTCTTTTCAATGAAGATACCACTTCCCATCAAAGACACACGGGCGCCTTCATCGTACGGAATCGGGATAACATTCACCAATACGCCTCCTTTTTCCCGGACAATACCGTTACCCTTACCCATCTTATCATGAATGCCCAGAGTATCCACATCCATGGCTTTTACGAAAGTATCGCCGGCCACTTCGCTCTTAAGCAGAAGCATGTCTTTCTTATGGACGCAGAACACCGCAACAACCTTCCCGTTTTCAATGCAGAGGCCTTGTCCTCGCCGTTTTCCTTCAGGAAGCAATCCATTCTTCCCGTATAAAACCTTCTTAAGATAGGTGGCTTCAATATGCCCGTTTTCATACGCTATGACCAGAATGTGATTATTTTGCTTTGCATCACTGGGGACAGCAGCCGTACAGACCACATCTTCTCCCTGGAGTTCATTCTTCTGAAAAGACCATTCCCCGTTGTTATAGAAAGAAATATACCTCCATGCCTTAGAACGATTCTTATCCTTTGAGGCATTATGTTTAGTCTCAGGCACCGCCACCGATGTAATGCCTGTTAAGCCCGATTCCTCTTCCGATGATGAAGATATCTCTACAGGAACCTCCGATTCCGTTTGTTTGACAAACGCGCCTTTGGAAACCCGGTCAAGCACAAACTGCGTAATTTCGTCACCAAAAAGTTTACGGTTCGTCGTTACCATTCTTACGAACAGTTTATTACCAGAGAACCAAATAGGTCGTGATGCCTTCTTGATTTCGATTTTGCAGTATTTCTTGCCGTCTTCATCGATGATATCCATACTCACCAAAGTTCCCGCCGTCCGGCCTAGAAGCGAACAAAGCCGATTGGTGATTTTTTGAAGATAACAGTCATCGTTCGGTTTATAATTGTTCGGTTTATCCGGAAAATCATCTTCTCCTTCATTCAAGTGGCTATAATCACTCTCAATGCCACAGATGTATCCGTTGTCAGAAACACCGATATACAGCGTTCCTCCCTTGGCATTCATGAATCCGGCAATCGTACGACAGATGATTCCCAACTGCTTGTCGATGTCCGGAGTAATTTCGCCCGCAGGAAAAACAATAGAGCTCTTAAACTCCTTTTGTTCGTCCTCAAAGCCGAAATTCTTTTTCCCTTCGTTCTGAGGATATACGGGTCTGATAGCAGCCAAATGTGTCTTTTTATCAGTCCCAGGGGCGACCAAATCCAGTCTAGCATTGTTTTTCCCATCCTTTGCTGGCACAACACTCCTTACAATCAATGTAATACTTTCCCCTCTTCTCTTTAACTCTTCACCATCAACAGGATAATAGCGATGCTGGATTCCATACTCATCCGATAGGATATAGAATTGCTTTCCCGTATTGGTATCCATTTGGATTTCAGTGACAACAAACTGATGCGAATCACCGAGTTGATAATACCGGTCCTTTAGAGCAGATTCCTTGGACTGTTCAAAATAAGGCAATCCAGTGAAACCGATTTTCCTGACATAACATGTAAGGACACTGGGGTATGAAGAGTACTCCATCTGATAGTCATAGGGCCTGACTGTATATTCTCTCTCTTCATCCTTGACAACAATATACATGCTCCCATCCCTGAAGATAGTCCCAGCAACCGGTAGGTCGTATGTCTTACCAACTTCATAATTGTTTTGCATAGCGAAATAAATTGAAGATTGTTAACAAATATAGTAATAATTTTCTTATTCCTGGGCGAGCGTGATAATATCCTGAGGGATCACGACTTCGTAATCAACCACTAGATCCATATCTTCTTCGGGTTCTTCTTCCCCATCATTGCCACAGCACTCACTAACCCAATGAGCATAGCATGCTTGCTCAGCGGCTTCCCTACAGGCATCTTCCAAAGCTTCGTAGATATCCGGGTACCGTTCTTCCAGTTGTAGTTTCTCGACATCTGTTTCGCCATCTTTTTCCTTGATGAGGGCGACAAGTTGTTCTACCTGTTCGTCTTCAAGCATAACAGCACCCTCAACATCGACATACACACCGCAGCCACAGCATTCATAGCCTAGGCATAATTCATAATAGAATGTATTTTCTTTCATATCTCAAATGATTAAATATCAGAAAACTAGCAAGCAATTTTATATCCAAATTCTTGGGCGACCTCTGCAAGAGATGCCTTCAATACACGGCGGATATCAAAGATGCGCTTTGATGCGGCGTTAGCAGTGCAACCCTCTACAATAGCCATTTGCTTAGGAGTATACCCCGCTTCTAGCAACGATACGAATCGCTGGTTCTTCTCACTCAATTTACCAAATTCTCCCCTGACGGTCTCTGCAAACTCTCGAGCGATGATGCCCTTGTCTGCGCCATACTCGCTAAAGAGTACCTGCTCCTCGGAATTGAAAACACGACTGGGGGGACAGTATTCAGTTGCATCGAATTCTTCCCCCTCGTCGGTATTCACGGAATACAAAGGGTACGAGATGGGAAGACGCTTCATCTTATAGTCGATGGCGTCATTCACGCAATTGAAAGCAATCTTTCCTAACCAAGTTGAAAGATTCGCCGTTTTCGGGTCATAACCGCCAAGCGAACGCCAAGCTTTATACACGACGTTTCCAGCGATATCTTCAATTTCCTCACGACGGAAGAAACCCTTAACGCCAATTTTGTCGGAAAAAGCTTTTGCACAACGCGATACCGCGATGTTCGCGATGGAGATGAGATTGTGCTGCTCAGCAGCGGAAAGAGAATGAGAATAACTCATAACTAGTTTATTTTAAACGTAAAACGTCTCGCGTAATGCTCCACCGTGGTCATTTCGGACTCGGTTGGCGTCACCTGATGCCGCAAGCGGTATCAGGCTACTCTGGGTGATGGATATGGATCCTATCCCCTGTCAGGCACGCATACCTGACTATTTTTCAAAGAACAATGAAGGGCCCCGCAGGAAAAGCCTAAATCGGAACCCCTTGATTTATATTACAAAAACCATACCAGAATTAAAAAACTATCCGGCAACTACGAATTAGAAAAAGTACCCAAATGGGATGTCTTTCAAAATGTAAATATGGTATCTATACCTTATTTATTCTCACAATACGTTTTAAATGCCTCATATAGTACACTATTATCCTGTTCTAGAGTATCCATGTTTGGCTGGACTAATGGATGCTTTTTAAAATACGCCCGATTGTTAATTTCATCCTCTACCAAAACGGATTGTTGATAATATGTCTTACACAGTTCTTCCGCAATACTATCAAGTTTTGAACTGGAAACATATATAATCTTGATGGTGTAGCTGTTTTCTTCGACTTTCATTTGATTATCCGGATCCGTTTCCTCTTCGTCAATGAAGACACCTGTATTCGGATAGAAAGTCATTCCGATATTATGCTTGTGACAAAAGTTCACAAGATCGGCTTTAACATTCTCTCGTTTGCTGTAATATATCTTTAAAAAGTCAGCAAACTCCTGGTTGTTCAACTCAGCAGAATTAATATCGAATGACAAATAAATAGTACCCCCAACGGATGATCGGGATACTCTTTCATCCATTACCTTACCGATTAACTTATATAGGTCTTCATCAAAGCGGAGATTGCCTATTTGAATAGCATTGATCGATCTCGTTGCACAAAACAGGAAGGCAATTTGGCGCTTCCGTTCATCAATCTCCTTTTCAGAACCGGTGAGAAAAATGGGGGCCACATCATAGAAGACCTCACTATTAGACTGAACACTCTGCAGAAAGTTTCGAACGGTTGTCTTCAGAGCATCTTCATTATCCTTGAAATTGGAATGAATACAAGATAGAGTGATACCTTCTTCCTCGGCGACCTTATGCTTGGTGCCTGTTGAATCAGTATAGTCCCCATTCTCATTGACACACCAGACTTTGATACTCTTAGACGTTTCTGTACCTTGATAAAAGAAGGGCTTAGTTTTGTACTGTTTCTCAAAAAAGTCCTTATCGGACAACTCTAATCCAGAACCAGAGAAGGAATTATGAGCCACCTTCTTAATCTGTTTATCAAAAACGACTTGCCAGTTGCCAGTGTCAGATTCCGGGAATTCAATTAAGTCCAGTTTACTACAACCGTGAAAAGCGCCATCCTCAATAATCTGAATTGATTTTGGGAAAGATACTTTAGTTAAGCCAGAACAATTCAAGAACGCGTTACGACCAATAACAACAGTTCCTTTTTCTACCACAAATTCATCTTCGCCCTGCGGAACATTTAAAAGGATGGACTTGTCATCTGAATAGTAAGGTTCGTTCGCCCTCTGATATCTATTGAATGAGTGAGATGAGTTATAGTGCTCAATCATTCTATCTGACCTAACTCGAATATCATCTATCAGATGCTCGAGATAGTTAATATCTGAAATCTTTTCCTTATAAAGGTCATTTACGCTAACCAGAGAAGAATCCGAGAAATCCCATAAATCATATCGATCTTTCTGTTGAAAATCGCTCATTATGTCATCTGAGTCTTCCTTTACAGATACCACGCGGAGAAACTGGTCTCTAAGCGCTTCGGAATCTATGTTAAATGAGCTCTCGCCTTCAATTAGAATCGGCCTCAGCAATTGGAGATAGCATAGTAGCATAGTAATGGTTCTGATGCTATCCTCGTTTTCATTATCTTGATCACATAATTCATCTAGAAGCTGATCCCAGACATCGACCTCCCTATATTGATACTTAAAATCGGGCCATGTCATAGATTTAAAAACAAGACCCACATCTTGGGGGCAAATAGAGCGAGCTTTAACAGATTGGCTGGACACAAAAGGGATGATTTCGGCGGCGCGGAAGTCACATGCAAGCCTGTCTATTGCATCTGTTTTCAAAACCCCCATCTCGGCAAGTTCGAGGAAAAGACTAGGTGCAACACCAGTAATAACCTCAAAATCTATAAGCTCCAATTTTGCAATATCGGCCTGGGAAAGCTTCTTGCGGGAGCCTCCTTTTTTCGTCTTTGAACAAGAACTCATTTGTGCTGATTGCTTAAGATGGTCAATAAGTGACACATTCTTATTATCCATCATATACAAATAAGCAGGAATTTGCGAACAAATGCTCTTAATAGCTTCTACGGCTTTCTCAAGCTTTTCGCTATCTTTTTTCCCGGATACTTTTAAAGCCTTCCTGTGCGCTTTGTCTTTTATGAACTCTAATAGCGCACTATCGTTGATCAAGCGGTGAGATTTCCAAAGAGAACGCGATTCTTTTGGGTCAATTTCATATATCACATCTTCATCAATCGCTTCTTTCCCCAAAAGAGACCAGTATTCAACAGGGGATTCTTTTAGCCTCTGGCGGAAGTATTTCTTGATAGAATCAACATCTTCGCTAAAATACTTATTATGATACTCTTTTGCGAACAAGTTGTTAATGAAGAGAAAGGATTTCTTAGAGGAAAAAGAGAAGACGAAACTATCTTTCTTGATATTATCAACAGAATCTCGCCATGGTATTGCTACAACATCAGCAATTTGATAGTACTCGGCATAACCATTAGAACTGAAGTTGCAGAGCATAAAAATGCCCGACCAAAATGGGCAACGAATATTATTAGCCTGAACTTTACTCAACAACGTTAGGGTTTTATTCTCGGCCAGTTTCCCTCCCTCCTTTTCCTGGACTAGAGCAAACGCCTTCTCGTTGAAATCACAGTCATTATCTCCACAGTTAATGACTGAATAATCCCTTATTGCTTCTGCCTCTGTTCCAGTCTGAAGTAAAGAAACAAGAGCGTTGCAAGATTCTCTCGAAGGCAACACCCAAAGGATATGGTTCAGCTTTCTGCGAAGGTCCTTATCATTAAATGGTAGTTTTTTCCCTTCTGAAGCCTCATGTTTGCCACAAATAAATGACAACCATTTACGAACCAATCCTTCATGTTCAAAAATAAAGGTCTCATCGTGTTTCTTTGCCTTAAACAATTCTACAAGATCCACATCGCCTGTAACCTGAGTATAGTGCGTATTAGGAACGATATCTTCAGGAAGATCGTAGATGATAGTGCCTAGTTTGGGCCTTTCGATATCTGTCATACGAGTTTAAGGAAATTAATAAACGAATCTGGAAATATGAATTTTTTCTCGCCACCATTCTCAAATGTAATGGTTACATATTTACCACGCTTGTCAAGCTTGCTGATAACACCTTCTCCAAATTTAGAATGAGCCACACGCGCACCTTCTTTAGCTCTTTCCATGAGGTTATCATAAAATGATTGCTGAAGATCTTCGTTGGTGTCTTTCTCCTTCTTCCGGCCGTATTCGACCTTTGTGTCATCATGCAATTCGTGACCTTCTGTTTCACCTTCGTCAATAATGTAAGTCCCATAATCGATAAATGAAACCATCGAACTCTGCTGGTTATAGAAAAGCCGCTCATACTCCTCTCGGCGAATGGTTGTGTCCCATCCGCCGACCTCATCACTCTGGTGCTTATCAATACCGGTGTAAACAAGGCTGGAATCTTCATATCGCTTAAATTTGAAGATGGCATCATTCATCAGAGAAGCATTGAAAACCCCAAGCGAACAGAGCATGTTGAAATCTTCCACATTCAGGCCGGTCACCTTCTTAAACAGTCCCGGTTCTAACTGAGTGATGACATCCTTCAGACATTTCTCGCGGTAATCTGTAAGATACATAAAGATTGGAATCCTGGTCGCAAACTTAATAAGCTTCTCCTGGATTTGCCGCCGTGCCGACTTTAGTTCTTTCTCGGCCTGGGTGAGTTCCTTCTTTTCCTTCTCATTAAGCTTAGTATCCTTACTCTTGGCGCCCTTGATCTTCTTAGTTGCCGCAATGATTATTTCGAGATCTCTATTAAGAGAGCGGAAGCCTTCAATATTCATCAAGGCAGCCATAGCCTCGGGATTAGACTGAAGCCTCTTAAGCGTCTCATTATCAACATTGACAAGAAGCGCAGATTCCCATCTCTTCGCAAGAAGAGTCGCTGACGTTCCAGCTAGAGCAATATCCAGGATATCCTGGGCATTAATCTGCCTCATGGACATACCGTCATAGGCAAGAACAGGCAAGAAACTAATAAACTCGCCAACCTTTATTTCAGGATCGGAGCCATCTGGATTCATTCTGCAACTATAGTCGGAGATCTGCCGGAGCGCACGATTGAGAGCAAAGTCAAACACATAGCACTCATTCTTAATGATCACATTATCTCCATTATCTCCCTTTACTTCCCACGGGCTCTGGACACGGAACGCAGACTGAAAATATGTTTCAGGACTCTTGAGGTTTCGAAGCATAAAAATACCAGTCCACGGCTTAACAGTAACACCGGTGGTAAGCTTCCCGCAAGAGAGAGTGATGGTCTTCGTCTCAAGAGGATCACCCATAGCATTCTTGACCGGCTCTAAAGCATCAATGCCGATCCCAGCTTTGATACCGGCGCATACAATGACCTTATAGTCATGGAAGAATACATTCTGAGGCTGAGCGAGAAGATTTGCCATTGCATAACATGATGCCACGCTAGGAAGGAACCATAATGTGTGTGACAACACGTTTAAGAGGCGAATGTCCGAGAATGGCATGGGAGGCCTTTTGTCTTGCCCGAGTTTAAGATCATCCTTGCTGGATGGTAAATATGCACCGCGAATAAGACTGAGCCATTTCTGGACTTCAGCTTCATATTTAAAGCGGGCATTGTTACCTGAGCCCTCCGCACTGAAGAAAACATTCAAATCAAACTCATCATACTCTCCGTCTTTAGCCACCTCCTGTATTTCCTCTGGGATCTTATACGTCAGCATGACCATCCTTGGGAGAGCAGCATAAGGATTATTACTACCTCTCCATTCTGCCTTTGCCTTCTGCTCATCTGAATATGTCCAGTTGAATATCTGCTCCTCTATGAACTCACCATTATTGATTGCACGGAACGGAGTACCAGAAAGGTATAAGTAATAACGGGATGAGATAGGAAGCCACGACTCATTGATAGCATCACCGGCTTCATCTTTAGAATATGAATCCGGATCGAAATCCGCCGTTGACTCTTCATCCTCTTTTTCGAAGAGGTCTTTAGCCTTTGCTCGCCATGCGCCATAGTGATACTCATCAAATATCACTAAATCCCATGACACAGTATGAATGAACTCATTCTTTGCCTTGATACCACCGGCATCGTTTGTACCCAACAGGTCCTGAAACGAACCGAACACTACAATCGGTTTACTTTTATCTGCCTGATTGTATTCTTGATCAATAATTAGGCTATTATTCTTTGCATCTTTATTTGACACAAACTGCCATCCCTCAAAATCCACATGTGTAAGAAGGTCTTCACGCCAGGCTGACTCTACGGCTGGTTTAAAGGTGAGAATAAGAACCCTCCTTAAGCCCATCTTCTTTGCCAATTCGTAACTAGCAAAAGTTTTTCCGAAACGCATTTTAGCATTCCAGAGAAACTTGGGAGTATGGTCGGGATCTGTTGCTGCCGCCTGAATAAAATAATCCATCGTCCTCTTCACGGCCCTTTCCTGTTCAGGTCGCATATCGAAAGATCGAGAACGGTTCTCAGAGTTTGCCGAATCTGAACGAAGCGTTACGATGGCGGCAAGAACATCCTCGACGGAGCACTTATACCACTCGTTACGATCGTCGAGAGCATTCATCTGGACGAAACCTCTTTTGCGAAGGATAGCGTGAACATCGTGATCCATGAAGCAGGTTCCGTCAGGACGCATGGCTGACTCCTTTAGTTCAATCTTATACGGAATAGCCGATGAATGCATTTGCTCATTGATACGAGATTCAACATCACGATCAGTATAGCCCACCTTTAGATACCCTTTATGAGACTCTACCCCAGGAAGGCTAAATGCATAGATTGTCGGGACAGCCGCAGGACGTTGTGGAAAAAACACAACCTCAGTCATTCTTATTCGATATCTCTAATTCTTGAGTCTATATACTCACATTCCTTTGGATCGGTAATGTTCCAAAGATCGCGGAGGTACTCATCAGTATATTCTCTATCATATGTCCCCAGATCGGGAATAAAGCAAAAATTCTCTTTGGAAACGTGTTGAGAGATAACTGCCTGAAGAAGTAGGAAGCGTACAGTCTTTGTGAAAATATAAGACTTAAAGTTGCGTGTCTCTTCTTCTGAATCAAATGCTCCCAATACAATGAAAGACTCTGTTGAGACTTCACCTGGTTCAGCAATGATAGTATTCCTATCAGAGTAAAAGCCAACAGCACTTGAGAAATCTGTTTGTCCCGCAATTGGAGCCATCGGAGCAAGAAACTTCCACTTGTTGTTATAGCCCTTATCAATCACATCGGTAGGGTCGGCAAACTTTTTACCAATCCTCTGTATAAAATAACAAGGGATACCAGTATCCTTAGGCTGATAAGTGGTATCCAGCCCAAACGGTTTTCTTGCAGAGACTCTTTCATTTAAAAAAGTGGTCGTTCCACAATTTTTGCGAACCCTTTTTACTATATCAATTGCCATATTTTGGCGAATGAATGTACTAAACTCATTTAGAGGGCGAGACATAGATCCCGCTATGCCGAAGTTGGTAACCTCACACTCTTTCTCCTCCGAAGACCGGTCTCTATCCCATAAGAAATAGCAGGCACCGCCAGCAAGGTCAACACCAGGGAAAACATCCTTAAAGTTCTCGTAATCAACAAGTTTTGAAATGCGATGGTCATTTAACATATCCTCTCTAAACTTATCAAGACCCTTACCACCAACAAACCACCTTGAAGGGATAATCATTGTAATATATCTTGGCTGGAGCTTCTTCGCCTGTTCAACAAAGAGCTGATAAATGGGTTTGGCACTCTTGCTATTGCCTCCGTCACTGAGCTGATAAGGCGGATTGCTAATTATTACATCGAATTTCATATTATCCGAAACTGTATTTCCTAAAATGTCTTCAATCTTGAAAAGGTGAATGAACTGGTAAGCATGCGATTCCAGTGTGGCAGGACGATCATATTCACTCTTCGTAGCGCCGCAATACTTGCATTTATTCCCCTGCCAAGTATGTCTCAGTTTTTTAAACCGGATATTCCCTTCGGGATTATTAAACTTTACAAGAGAGAATTCACTATTGGGATACTTACTACAATAAACACTGCGACGTGAAAGAAGGCTAGTAAGCTCGGTGATAGCAATCCCGAAAAGCTGCTTGGTAAAGATATGCTTAACTCGCTTATCAAGATCGGGGATCTGCTTTTCAAGGCCAACAATAAGCCTTTTGGCAATTTCACGCAGAAACACACCACTTTTGCAGGCAGGATCAAGAAATGTCGTATCTGGATTCTCAAATAACTCCTGAGGGAGTAAATCGAGCATTTTATTGGCAATGTCTGGAGATGTAAACACTTCATCATTGCTTAAGTTAGCTATGCATGACAAAACGTCTGGATTGTAAACGCTACCATATAATCCATTATCCATTAGGCTGCAGGTTTTTATAGTGAGTAATATATCGATCCACAAACTTACCTTCTGCTTCTCCATTGAAAAGAGCGACATCGTTATCTTTCCTGGCGAGCAATTCGGCAAAAGTAAAGTCTCTTCGCTGCATTTGAGTTCCGGAAATCATAGACCATTCTGAGAAAACAATTGGTTGGTCTAAAAGATCATTTCCATTCTCGTCCACACAATTCAAAGTAAGAGCATTACCACAAACGATATTCCTCCTTAAAATGAATCTAACTGACTCTCTGGCCTCATCTGAACAGTCTTTCTTACAAATGGTCTTATATCTCTTATCCCAGATATCAAACAACCGCACTCGGCACTCCTCTACGTTGTCTTTCATAATGTCAACACCATAAAGGCTACCAATAGCAATAATTGATTGTTTCTCATAGTCTCTATGCGCTGAACGATACTTTCTTTTCACCTCATCAAGTTTTCTCTCCAGAATAGCGACCAGGAAGTTTCCATTTCCACATGCGGGCTCTAAGAACCGAGAATCAGGACGAAGGCACTCAGCAGAAACAAGATCAAGCATTGCGGTGACTTCTCTCTCGTTTGTAAATACCTCACCACGCTCCTCGACACGTGCTTTTGATTTTATCTGTTTTGACATATTAAACATTTTAGATACCGAACAAATGGGTAACTCAACGTCTTGTAATCCTATTCGTCTCGAATTTAACCAAAAATAAATGAAAAAGCAAATCATACAAGCACCCTCTTTAGATACAAGTAGTATTATCAGCTATTATACAGATGTTTACATATCCCCCCCCCCAAAAAAAAACTATTCTTACTGCTTTTTTCGTCATACGGAATAAGGCAAGGTCCCGTACATACGCGAGACCTTGCCCAGTCATGAATAGCTCCCCGTCATCTACCCATTCACCTCTTCAAACTTCGCCTGCATCGTGGGGTTGCCGCGGGTAAGCTTCTTGATTGTCAGGCTATCGGCCTTGTCGTTGGCCAGACGGAGGTTGCGCTCTGAACCAAGGAGGGCTTCCTTGATTTTCTGCAGATGGTCTATCGATTTGTCAATCTCCTCGATCGCCTTTCCGAATTTCTCACTGGCCAGACGGTAGTTATTGGAAAACTTCTCTTTGAAATCCAGCAGCTGGTTCTCAAAGTTCGTCACGTCAATGCTCTGCTGCCGGGCAAGTGCGAGCTCCTTCTTTACGCCAATCGTATTCTTGGCAGCGTTGACCAGCAGCGTAATCATCGACTTGAAAAACTGCGGGCGGATGACGTACATCTTAGGATATTTCCAAGAGACATCGACGATGCCACCGTTGTACAATTCGCTGTCAGGCTCCAACAGGGAAACCAGTACGGCATACTCACAGCCTTTGGCAGTGCGGTCGGCATCAAGCTTCTTGAAGAAGTCCTCGTTTTTATGCTTTGTGGCTGTCTCGTCCATCTCGTTCTTCATCTCAAACATAATGGAAACGTATTCCATACCATCCTCGAAATCGCGGAAGATGAAGTCGCCCTTACTGCCTCCAGATGCGTCATTGTCCTTTTCGAAATAAGCATTCGGAAACATCGGCCGCATTTCACCGTTGAAGATCGTGCTGCAGTGGGCCTCGAGCGTCTCGCCAACCATCTTTGTGGACATCCGCGTTTTGAGGTCCTTGTAGTAGTCCACCTGCTCCTGGGCCACGCGAAGCTTGTTCTCGTAGTCCTCGCGGATGGATTTCTCCTCCAGGCGGGCCTTAGATCGCTCCAGCTCGGAAGCGGTTTTCAGCAAGGCTATCTCCTGATCCTTCGCAGAAAGGGCCTGCGCGATCTCGAGTTTCTTCCGATCTTCATCGGAAGTAATCCGAGCCTTGAGGCGGGCAATCTCGAGGTCCTTGTCGCTTAGCTCCTTTTGCTTCTGGAAGAGTTCGCTCTGGTGCTGCTTTTCTGCGACAGCAGCGCGAGCTTGCTCCTCCGCTTCGTGTTGCTTGTGCAACTCCGCAATGCGGCGGGTCACTTCGGCGTCGAATTCGGCGCCTTTAACCTGATTAAGGATGGAAGCATAGTCAGCTTCGTCAACGCGGAACGGCTTTCCGCAGTTAGGGCAAATCAATTCATGCATAACATATCACTTTGATACTATATATACTTTGCAATTCCCATTTTCTTACATGCTTTTCTACACAGAACGACATTAGTCTAGCAAGTCAGTTCGTATATGCCCAGTTACTGCTATTAGTCTCGAAAGGAATTCAACTTCAGCATCAAGGCCTCTTTCGACGGATATTGATTCACATCACCAGGAAGCGCTATCCTTTTGCCGTCATACTTTCGATACTCTTCAGATTCGACCAGCGGGCTAACGTGGACCATATAATCAGTATCAATTGCAAGAAGACCGTTGTCGAATAATGTGTGCAAATCGATTCTCAACAAAAGGCCGTTCTGAATATCATGGGAAGCCTGATTGATGTAATCTTGGATATGGGCGGCCTGAAGCAATTCCGGGGTCCCTTCACCCGAAATACAGCACTTATGTCCGTATGCTCGTGATACATCGGTATGGAATTGGGCCTGTCCTTCTCTCTGCGTCACATTTTGTACTCGCTTTTTCTTAGCCCCTTTCTCCACCAGAATAAATTCAGTGGCTTTATGGCTTCTGTTTTCAAAAGGGAAAACGGAGTCATACTTCTTATACTTGACAATGTTCGTACTGAAATCAAAGCCATAATCCGATAACAACACCGGGGTATCGAAAAACACCACGTCACCAAGTACTAAACAGCCGATTCCGCTATCAGGAGAAAAAGTATTATGCAAACCCACCCCTCGAATGAGGGCATCTTTGTCGTTGAATCCGTTCCTACGGCCAAATTCTCTCCATGCATCATCGACAGACTGGAATTTATATTCCAGGAAAGTCCCATAACCTCCAATCCTAGCAGCTCCAGCACCCTTCATCTTGAAGGCAACCCTATCACCAAGTCGGATAGACTTGAAATGCCAGTCTGTGGGAGTCCAGAAATTAATGTTTTCGTTGAAGTTGTTCTGCCTCTGAAAATCAAACCATTCGAGGTCGGTTGGCGCAATAATAAAGCTCATGACACAATTGTTTTATACTATATATACTGATCTTTCTAAATTTCCTTTCATTCTCTTAGCTAAAAAACTAGTTCAACTAGCCTTTCTTGTTGATGACCACGCCATAGCCAAGCCGCGACACGGCGTCCTTGAGATCCTGGACGGCCTTGACAGCATTATCGACCGCATCCTCCCGCTTTCTCAGGTCGCTGTATCGGACGTAGAACCTGAGTTTCTGGCCGCCCCCCAGGTCCACCTGCACCTTCGCCCGGACGGTCTGCCCTTCGACCCTCGCCAAGAGCCCCGCTTCGGCAAACGCTGCGGGAATCAGTTCCCCTGCCGTGATGCCGTTGATATTGGCCACCATCCTCCGCTGCAGGAATTTCTGCTGGACTGGGCGTATGGCTTCGATGAGTTTGGGGCGGAAGTGCGATATCAGGGCCTCCAGTTCACGGCCTTCGTTTTTGTTGAGTGCCGCCGCAGGCCGCAGGCCACGATTGGCACGGTACAGCATCTCGATTCTCTTCTGCGCCCTCTGGACGCAGTCCTCGATGACAAACTTTCCGGAATCGCGGACATGATCCCTGTATTCAGGGACTACCAGCATCGCATCCTTGAGGATCTCCTCCTCCGTCATTTCCCTAAGTTTCTTCATATGCCTGTATTTATTTGAGTTCCATTACACATACGCGCCCCGACTTCTGCATCCAGCGATGCGCGTGGTCGTAGCTCCCCTGGCTGTTGCACACCCAGACAATGCGGCCGTTCATCCGGTCCGGGACCCGCGGCTCGGGGGCGCAGCCGTCGGTCAGCATCACCAGCCCGTCGTAGCCGTTTTCAGCGGCATAGTCTATCGGCTCTTGGAAGGAAGTACCTCCGCGCCCGATGACGGCCACGTCACGCGTCACCTTATGCAGGGACTGCACCACACGCACCCCCGCGTCAAACTGCACTGCATCGACGGCGGTAAAGCCGTAGCGGAAGGCACTGTTGATGACGCCGTAGAAGTGCGCCAGGTCCGATGATGAGATGGAGCCGCTGACGTCCACGGCCACGAGGAGCCGTGTGTCAAACCGCCGGATGGACCCCATGTTATCGAAGCCAGTGCGGCGATTGGGGCGCATGCGCGTAAGGCGGCGCTTACTGGAAAGGATGCTCCCGCGGAATCCCGACAGGACGTTGAGCCAGTTGATGCGCGCCCGTGTCGAAGCCGTCAGTTTCTCAGCAAAGGCGCCCTTAACGGTACCCCAGTTTCGCACACCCTCGATGATGCCGTCAATCAGCGCCACAGTCATCTCATCCTCATCCCACAACTCCGAAAGCGCCGTATTGCGCTCCTCGTTCTCGCGGAGATCGCGTACGCCACGACAGCCGGGTCCTGCGTGTTCCTCTTCATGACCCACCATCTCCTGGATGCGGCGGGAGTACCACTCATACGCCTCGCCGGCGGACAACCCGAAATCCTTCGGGCGTTCGATGTTGAAGCTCGGCATGTCGTAATTGTCCCCTACCGTGATGTTGCTTCCCACAGCCGCGGCCTGCTGGCTGCAGCCCTCGGGACGTCGCTGGTACGGATGCTTGAGAAGGATGCGGATGGCCTCGGTGCGCAGCGCCTGATCCAACGCCTCGTCGCCCATCTCGGCGACGAA
Source organism: Paludibacteraceae bacterium (assembly GCA_017557345.1). Taxonomy (GTDB): domain Bacteria; phylum Bacteroidota; class Bacteroidia; order Bacteroidales; family Paludibacteraceae; genus Colicola. Next base: position 15,288 of record JAFYZR010000154.1, read on the forward strand.
GGCAGGATTGTATTCCAAACGCCTCTTGCCGGTGCGCACGGCACAAGCCATGTTGCCGTTCTCCACGATGTCGTGCGTACACATCACTTGGAAGAGTGCCGGATCGGAGAGGAACCACCGCTCGAGGATATCGCTGATGCGCTGCTTCATACGCGGATACCGTTGACGTAGACGCACATAGACATCGTAAGCAACTTGCACTCGCAGGCGATGAAGGACACCGCCTTGGGGTACGTGCGCTGCGTGTATAGCGTCGCGAAGTGCGCAGCTGCTTCTTTCTTTTCCTTCGTCAAGAAGTCGAAGTACGCCTCCACGTTCTTCTTCGCCCTGTCCTTAGCCGCACCGGGTAAGCGTCTCCAGAGTTACGTCTTGACATGCGGAAAGATGGGGGCTATCTTTGCAAAAAAAAGATGTTCCCTATCGAGAAGACGGAGAAGAATGATCTCTATCAGAAGATCATCGACAAGTATAGACAAGCTGTTAAAGATACCCCCGACCTTTCTTTCAAGCAATACTGTCGTCAGTATGGTATCACTGATGTAAAAGGCTACAGTAGTATTACAAAATGGCTTGAGGCGAAGGGTATTTTTGTCGGTGAAATCAAACAAGAAGCCCGGGATGCGAGAGCGATGTC
>JAFYZR010000155.1 GCA_017557345.1 Paludibacteraceae bacterium
CTCATCCAGATAACCCAGTACCTCATCGCCGGGGATAGGATGGCAGCAGTTGCTCAGTATATATTGCGTCCCTAAGTTCTCATCCGTCAGCACAATCGAGTGTGGGCCTTTCTTCTTTCCTTTCTCTCCTTTCTTACCCTCGACTCTCGACTCTCCGCTCTCCTCTTTCGACTTTGCACTTTCTACTTTCGCCTCTTCTTTTTCCCCTTTCCCTATAAACGGTATATACGAACGCCAGCCGCGCTTCGGGAATACGATCTCATGGATATTATCCAGACGTATCACGCCTTGCCCTACATGCGCGTACAACTCCGTCGGGTTCGCTACTTTATAGTAATTCAATAATCGTGCCAAAGCCTGGTCGTGGTTAGCGGCCAACTGCGCATCCATGCTGATGGCATCCTCCACTAATCGCTCGCCGTGCTTGATATACCGCCGTTCCTCGCGTTTGAAATACTGCTGTAATCCGTTGCGTGCTTTGGCTGTCGTTACCATATCCAGCCATTCATGCTGAGGATGCTGGCTGTTGGAGGTCAAGATCTCTATCTGATCGCCGCCACGCAAACGGTAGGACAGCGGAACTAACGCGTGATTCACTTTCGCGCCGATACAATGTTCGCCCAGTTCCGAGTGGAGTAGGAAGGCAAAATCCAGAACGGTCGAGCCCTGAGGCATGGTTTTTATCTCGCCTTTCGGCGTGAAGACAAATACTTCCTGCGCAAAGAGGTTGAGCTTAAAGGTGCCCAGGAACTCCATCGCATCTTTCTCCGGGTGCGCGAGGATCTCTTTTATCTCCCGCAGCCATTTATCCAGCTCGCTGTCATCCGCCTCGCCTGTCTTGTATTTCCAATGTGCTGCATAACCGCGTTCGGCTATCTCATGCATACGGTCCGTTCGTATCTGCACCTCCACCCATTGGCCGTCAGCCGCCATCACCGTCACATGAAGCGCTTCGTACCCGTTTGCTTTCGGCGTGGATATCCAGTCGCGGATGCGCTCCGGATGAGGACGGTACAACTCGGTAATCGCCGAATAAATCATCCAGCATTGGTCTTTCTCGCTCAGAGAGTCTTTCGGCGTGAAGATAATACGAACGGCCAGCAGGTCATATACATCCTCAAAAGCACATTGCTGACGCATCATCTTCTTCCATACCGAATAGACCGACTTGATACGGGCTTTCAGCGTGAACTGATAACCCATGCTCGTCAAGCGCTCACGGATAGGTACGGCGAATTGCTCGAAGCTCTCCATCTGATGCATCTTGACCGCCTCTAACTTCTGGTGTATCTCTTCCCATGTATCCGGATGCTCGTATTTGAAACTCAAGTCTTCCAGCTCGGTCTTGATGGGGAAAAGACCCAGACGGTGAGCCAGCGGAGCGTATATATACTGCGTCTCGCCCGCAATCTTATATTGCTTGTCTTTCGGCTGTGCGCCTAACGTACGCATGTTATGCAGGCGGTCCGCTATCTTTATCAGAACCACACGGATGTCATCAGAGATAGTCAGCAGCAGCTTGCGGAAGTTCTCCGCTTGTTCACTCGCCTGATCGCCAAACACACCGCCGCTGATCTTCGTCAAACCGTCCACTATCTGCGCAATCGTGTCTCCGAACAGGCCCGCGATGTCCGACGTTGTATAATCCGTGTCTTCCACTACGTCGTGTAACAGCGCCGCACAGATACTCGTGCTACCCAGACCTATCTCGCGAACGCATATACGCGCTACCGCCAGCGGGTGCATGATATACGGTTCGCCACTCAAACGACGGACGCCGTAGTGAGCCTTGTGAGCAAAATTGAACGCATGCGTAATCAGCTCCACTTTTTGCCTGTGAGGAGTGTGAGCATAATCATCCAGCAACGCTTCAAACTCGCGTTGAATCATTTGCTCTTCTTCCTGTGTGAACACATTTTCTTGCATAGCATGCCAAAATACCGCGCAAAATTACAAAAAATATTTCATATACGCAAGTACGCGCGCGTTTTTTTGTCATTTTTCTTGATTTTAATCCCTAATTCGCTAATCGTTAATTCGAAAATCGTAAAAAATTTGTGTATATAAAAATTTTTCACTACCTTTGCACCCGCAAAGGTGATTTATTTGATAACCAACATAAAACAACAAACAATTATGCGTAAAATCTTTACTTTCTTTGTTGCGCTACTATGCGCAGGAACAATGATGGCCTCCGATAAAATTGGAGATTTGTATTACAACTTGGATGATGCCAATTCCAAAGCCACAGTAACGTACGAAAAGTACACTTCTGAATACGACAAAAACTATTCAGCTCTTATTGATGTTGTAGTCCCATCAAGCGTAACCTACAATGAAAAAGAATATGCCGTTACGGCAATAGGAAGCAGAGCTTTTGATCATGCTAATCATATTAAATCGATTCATTTACCTGCTACCATAGAGACTATTGGATCGTTCGCGTTTAATTATGATACGGCTTTAACGGAAATCAATATTCCAGAAGGTATTACTGTTTTGGACGAAGGTATCTTTTACTATGCAAAAGTATTGGCCAATATCCAACTCCCCAAAAGTCTCACAACTATAAAACGACAGGCATTTTCAAGTGCGGTTGGTTTGGAGACCATTACTATTCCTGAAAACGTGGATTATATCGATAACCAAGCTTTCTATTATGCCAAAAATCTGAAATCCGTTATTTGTAAAAGGTATTCAAAACCAAATACTTTAGGAACCCAAATTTTTGATTATACGCATTCAGAACTTACGGTATATGTTCCTTGTGGAAGAACATCCAACTATTCCGGCTTTGCTGCGAATATCAAAGATACGATGGTGTACGACATTGATGTAATAGCGGAGCATGCAGACGTTAAGATTGATACTGCCGAATGCAAAAATATAACTATTTCGCTTGAGAATATTGATCCCGCCTATGCTTTTATCAATTGGAGTAATGGCGAGACCGAGACCAGCTTTGAGAAAACTGTAACTATGGACTTTAAAGTTACGGCCAACTTCCGCAAAATCCCCGCCGTGGGCGATACGATACAATATGAGTACAAAGGCAACAACCTCTATTACATGATTACTTACAAGAACTCAACTTTAAAAGAAGTAACCATCGTCAATGACGGCACTTCCGCAATGGCATGGACGGAAAGCAATAAACCGACAGGTGCTTTGGTTATTCCTGATTCTGTTGAGGACTGGCAAGGAACAAAATATGCTGTGGCATATATGTATAGTAACGCTTTTAGAAACTGCACTGGCATCACTTCGGTTGACTTCTCGGAAAACAAGGGCTTAACATACATCACGGCACACGGTTTTGAGGATTGTACGGCGCTTGCTGAGGTTACCTTGAGCGATTATATCACTACGCTTAATAGTTATTGCTTCAAGGGCTGCACCTCCTTGACTACTATTGACTTCAAGAATGTGGTAACATTGAGCGGACCGACAAATTTCTGGGATTGTAATATTGCTTTGGTACATATTACTAAGTCGCTGAAAACTATTCCTGACCAAACCGATTTGTTCGACCATGCGACAACCATTACTTGCGACGAGGAAAATCCGTACTTCGTGGCAGTAGATAATGTGCTGTACAGCAAAGATACAACGCAAATCTACGGCCTGCCTATCGGTCTGACAACGGCTGAAGTACATGTTCCGACAACGGTTACAAAGGTGTTGTATGCTGCCTTCTATCAATTCGAAGGAACACTCTTTATCAATAGTGAGATAAAACCGACATGGCCATCAACCGGTGGCGATTGGCGCAATTCTCCCAAAGGTGACGTTATTGTTGGCTGTGGATTGTACGACTATTATAACGCTTGGAGAGGAAACGAGAATAATTTCCAAAACATTACTAGCCTTACTGAGCAATTCCTTTGGAATGTAGATGCTCACGCTGCTACGCACGGCTCGGTGGCTATTCTCGATACTGCTGATTGCTCCAAAGTAACCATCTTGGCTACGCCGGACGAGGGATATGTCTTCAATTCCTGGAGCAACGGCCTCAAGGATGCAGAAATCACCATCAATGTGGACCGTGATACCACCATTACCGCGTATTTCAACAAGCTCATTACCAATGTGGAACTCTCCATCTCGCAGCTCCCGAAACTAAACGAGACCAGGGGCGAGAACTCCTTTGCTGCTTCTGTGGCGGAAGATGCTGACTATGAGATTAAAGACTGGCGATTCATAGATGATGCAGACTTATGGACGGGCGATCCTACTGACATCTTCACGCCGGGGTTATACGCAGTTAACGTTTGTATCAAACCAAAGAGCGGTTTTGTCTTCCCTGTTACCGACCTCAATATCGCAGACGTATCGAAGATCACAGCGACCGTCAATGGCGAAACGCCTGACCAAGTGCACGGAGGATGGGAAGGTGTTCCGGTTCTGTATCTCAGTACTGATTTCACTATCTCTGATGCTACAGGCATCGAACAAATTACAAATGACAAATCACAAACCACAAAGATTATCAAAGATAATCAACTCTTCATCCTTCGTGGAGATAAGGTATATACCATTACCGGACAAGAGGTGAAATAATCAATCATTCTTTATATATTAAGGGCCAAGTTTCTCTTGGTCCTTTTTTTTTGTTTGACTTGTATACACCATACACCTTCCTCCCCTCATCTCGTTACTATTTGAGTAGGTGATTAGTAGGTGATAAGTAGGTTATTAGTAGGTTATTAGTAGGTTGTTTCTAGATTATACGTAAGTAATAATCCATAATCCCATAATTCCCTAATTCCCTAATTCTCTAATTCGAAAATCGAAAATCGAATATCGAAAATCGAAAAAAATTTGCATAAGTCAAAAAAAAGTAGTAATTTTGCACCCGAATTGTAATTTGGATAAATATGCGTAAAGGTTTATATATACTTTTAACACTCCTGTTTTGCCTGCCGATGCTGGCCGCGGAGAAGCCTTATACCCTCGTCATCGACGCGGGGCATGGAGGCAAAGACCCGGGCGCTGTAGGTAAGTTCTCTTATGAGAAAGACCTCAACCTCAAGCTGGCGCTGGCTGTGGGCGAACTCATCAACGAGGAGTATCCCGACGTCAAAGTGGTATATACGCGTTCCACGGATGTGTTTATCCCCTTGCAGGAACGTGCAGACATAGCCAATAAGAACGGTGCCGACCTCTTCCTGTCGCTGCATGCCAATGCCTCTGAGGCCAAGGATGCCAAAGGCGTGGAGACCTTTATCCTCGGTACGGAGAAAGTGGAGAAAAACCTCGACGTCGCCATGCGTGAGAATGCCGTGATGAAACTCGAGGCGGACTATAAAACGACCTATCAGGGCTTCGACCCGAACTCCATTGACTCGTATATCATGTTCGAACTGATGCAGAATAGTTTCATGGACCAGTCCCTGCAGTTCGCCGAGCAGATCCAGAAACGTTTTGTGGGCCATCTGAACCGTTCTGACCGAGGCGTGCAGCAGGCGTCGTTCTGGGTGCTGCTCAAGACAGCTTGTCCGTCCGTGCTCTTCGAGATGGGTTTTATCTCGAATCCCGAGGAGGAGCGATTCCTCAACGAGGATGCCTCCATCGCCCAGATGGCCAATGCGCTGGTTAACGCCTTCGGCGCTTACACGCACAAGCAGGCCGTGAAGAAAGAGACACTCATCATCGAGTCCTCCAAGCCTGTACAACCTATCGTAGCGCCACAAGCGTTGCCTGACACGACCGCAAAGGCAGACAGCCTGCGCGTGGATACACTTCCGCCGCCACAGCCCCTGACAACATATTATGCCGTGCAGATCTGTGCCGCGAAGATATACCTCGAACCGACAGACCCGAAGTTCAAAGGACAGCCGTGCGAGTACATTCGAAACGGCGAGTGGTATAAGTATTATACCGCCGCGGACACTATCCGCAGTAATGTCGAGGCCTCGCAGAAGAAACTGAAAAAACTGTTCCCTGATTGTTGGATCATCAAATTTGAAAAATAAATCCTGAATCCTGAATACTGAATACTGAATACTGAATCCTGAATACTGAATACTCTTATGAAACATGCTCGAGAAATAAAGGTGGGTATTTTAGCCGCTATCTGTCTCTTCCTCCTGTTCTTTGGATTTAACTTCCTGAAGGGAGTGAACATCTTCTCTCCGACCAATGCCTATCACGGCGTCTTCTATAACCTGCATGGCTTGGAAGAGCAAGCAGCCGTTTATATCCGCGGACATCGGGTGGGGCAGGTCGATGCCATCCATTATGACTTCACACGCGATAGTGCGTTTACCGTGGATATCTCCATCCGCAAGGATATATCCCTTCCTCAAAGCACACAAATGGCGCTTGTGGCCGACGGCCTGCTCGGCGGAATGGCTGTGGAACTGATTCTGCCTACACACGAAGATATAAACGGCGAAGCCTCTAACCGCGAAGCGATAAACCATGGCAGTTTTCTGCCTACCACCTATGTTCCGGGACTGGTGGAATCGCTGCAAGGCGAACTGCTGGCGCATGTGGATGAGGCTATTCAAGGCGTGGACTCGTTAGTGTCCGAACTGCGCGGACAAGTGAACGGCAATCATATCAAATCGACACTCAATAACGTGGATCGCATTTCCGGAGATTTGACGACTGTTTCCTCAGATTTGAAACGTTTGATGAATAACCAGGTTCCGCGAATCGTCAATAATGCCGATACGGCCCTGGCTAACCTCAATACGATTGTCTCGGACGTCAAATCGGCTAATCTCAAAGCTACCGTGGCACGCGTGGATACGGCTGTGGATGGAATCAATCTGCTTATAGCAGATGTGCGCTCGCAAGAGGGTACACTCGGACAGCTCTTATACAACAAATCGCTCTATAATCACATCGATGCAACCGTTGTCTCAGCCGATAGTCTCGTGACGGACATTAAGGCCAATCCGAAACGCTACATCAACGTTACTGTTTTCGGCGGGAAAAAAGACAAATAAATGTAGCAAATTTCCGGGGAACAATTGTTCCACTGTTTGTAGATTTTCTAATCTGTAAATATTTTCATTTTTGCGTAATGTATCGATTTTTCATACGTTGCGCATTTTTTTTAAGAAAAAATTGCAAAACTCTTGCATATATCAAACCCGCTGAAAATCAATAAGTTATGAAATTTTATATCTCGTAATCGATTGATTTTCAATTATTTAAACGTAACTCGCTCAAAATGCGTTAGTTACGTGAACGGCAAAAATCAACATTTTTTGACAAATTTGCATATATCAAAAAAAAGCAGTACCTTTGCACTGTTTTTCGAATAAACGTTTGTTTAACCGGACGATTATTGAAAACATTTTTCGAGTCATGCGGCTCGAAAATTTTTGACACCTTATTAAAAAAATATATATATTAAAATGCAATCAAAACTCAAACAACAATGGGCCGAATGTCAAGCTATCTTAGCGGATAATTTGACGAGCAGCGCTTACCAGACTTGGTTCGCGCCGATTATCCCGTTGCAGTTTGAGGGCGGCATTTTAGTATTACAGGTGAAATCGCAGTTTGTAGCGGAGTATATCGAAGAGAATTATATCTCCTTGCTCTCCGCTACTATCCTGCGCGTGTTCGGTCAAGGAACACATCTGGAGTACCGAGTGCTGATTGACTCCACTTCCGGAGCCGCTACGATGCTTCCTTCAGGCGGTACACAGGCAAAGGCAAACACGGTTATCACGCAGAAACAGGTAACGCATTTCGACACCCAACTGAACACAAACTATACGTTTGACTCGTTCGTGGCCGGTGAGCCGAATAAGTTGGCCCGTACTGCAGGCGTGGCAATTGCCAAACAACCCGGATATACCGCCTTTAATCCGCTTTTCATCTACGGTGGAAGCGGAGTAGGAAAGACCCACTTGGCAAATGCTATCGGAAATCAAGTGCGCGCGATGAACCCGCAGGCACGCGTGTTGTACGTGAGTGCGAACACGTTTAAACTGCAATACCAGGACGCTGCGCTGAATAACCGTATCCCCGATTTCCTCAATTTCTATCAGTCGGTAGATGTGTTGATTATGGATGATATCCAGTATTTCGCAGGCCTTAAAGGCACGCAAGATACATTCTTCCATATCTTCAACTATCTGCAGCAAAGCCGTAAGCAATTGATTCTTACTTCGGATCGCCCACCGATTGAGCTGAAGGACATCGAGCAACGTTTGCTAACCCGTTTCAAATGGGGTCTGTCTGCGGAGATTAAGCGTCCCGATTTCGATTTGCGCCGGAATATTCTGCTCAGTAAGATGCATCGAGATGGTATTAAACTGGATGACGAGGTGGTTAATTTCATTGCGAATAACGTTCGCGATTCCGTACGCGATTTGGAGGGCATCTTAGCTTCTTTGCTGGCTCACTCAACGCTTACGGATAGGGAAATTGATCTCTCGCTTGCAGAACAGGTTGTTAGCCACATAGTGGCTATTCAGCCGAAGAAAGCTACTGTTGGCGATATACTGACTGCCGTTGCGGACTATTTCTCATTACCGGAAAAAGCTTTGGTTGCGCAAACTCGCTCACGCGATGTTACTTATGCACGCCACGTAGCTGCTTACTTGAGCAAAGAACTAACGGAGAGTTCATTAGCAGAAATCGGCTTCAAACTGGGCAAAAGAACGCATGCTACTGTTCTGCACTCGATTGAAATAATCAAGCAGAAAATAGAGTTCGATCCCGTTCTCCGTCAACAAATCGCACAACTGGAAGCAGTAGTACTCCATTAAAAAAGAAATCGGACAGTTTCCTGCCCGATTTTCTTTTGTCTTTTATCTTTCGACTTTTAACTTTCTACTTTACATCATTCCTCCCATGCCGCCGGCAGGCATAGCAGGAGCCGGGTGCTCTTCCGGATGATCCACAATCACGCATTCGGTAGTAAGGAACATGCCGGCAACGGAAGCTGCATTCTCCAATGCCACACGGGCAACTTTGGCCGGATCAACCACGCCTGCTTTGTAAAGCTCTTCGTATTGGTCTGTGCGGGCATTATAACCGAAGTCAGCCTTTCCTGCACGTACTTTATCGACTACTACCGCTCCTTCTTCGCCTGCGTTGATGACAATCTGGCGGAGTGGCTCTTCGATAGCTCGGCGTACGATGTCGATACCGGTTTGCTCGTCCTCATTGGCGCCCTTCAGTCCTTCGAGAGCAGCTTGTGCGCGGATATACATTACACCTCCGCCCGGAACAATACCTTCTTCGATGGCAGCACGGGTAGCTGAGAGTGCGTCATCTACGCGGTCTTTCTTCTCTTTCATTTCTACCTCGCTGGCCGCACCTACGTTCAGTTGAGCTACACCACCGGCTAACTTAGCCAAACGCTCTTGAAGTTTCTCTTTGTCGTAGCTGGACTTTGTGGCAGCGATTTGTGCCTTGATTTGTCCTACGCGAGCAGCAATATTCTCTTTGTCGCCAGCACCATTAACGATCGTGGTGTTGTCTTTGTTGACCGTAACGGTTTCCGCTGTACCGAGCATGTCAAGCGTAGCTTGGTCGAGCTTAATGCCCTTCTCTTCGCTGATAACCGTACCACCTGTCAGGATAGCGATGTCCTCGAGCATCTCTTTACGACGGTCGCCAAAGCCCGGAGCCTTAACGGCACAGATCTTGAGTTGCGCACGCAGACGGTTTACAACAAGTGCTGTAAGTGCCTCACTATCAACGTCTTCTGCGATGATTAACAATGGACGACCACTCTGAACGGCCGGTTCGAGAACAGGCAGTAACTCTTTGAGGTTTGAGATTTTCTTATCATAGATAAGGATGTACGGCTTGTCCATCTCAACGAGCATCTCTTCGGTATTCGTTACGAAATACGGGCTGATATAACCGCGGTCGAATTGCATTCCTTGTACAACGTCAATCGTAGTATCCATGCCTTTTGCTTCTCCGATAGTAATCACACCATCTTTGCTAACCTTACGCATCGCATCAGCAATCAGTTTGCCGATCTCTGCATCGTTGTTAGCGGAAACGGTAGCTACTTGCTCAATCTTATCGAAATCGTTGCCAACCACTACGGCATTCTTCTTGATTTCAGCCACGACTGCAGCAACAGCTTTATCGATACCGCGTTTGAGGTCGAGTGGGTTAGCTCCTGCCGTTACATTCTTCAGACCTACGTTGATAATAGCCTGTGCCAGAACGGTTGCAGTTGTTGTACCATCACCGGCTTGGTCGCCTGTCTTGGAAGCTACTTCTTTAACAAGTTGTGCGCCAAGGTTCTCAGCCGGATCTTTCAACTCAATCTCTTTAGCCACCGTAACACCATCTTTGGTGATGTGCGGAGCTCCGTATTTCTTATCGATGACAACATTACGACCTTTCGGACCTAATGTCACTTTAACTGCGTCTGCCAATTGGTCAACGCCGCGTTTCAGCGCTTCCCGCGCCTCCACATTATATGTTATATCTTTTGCCATGGTTATTGAATTTTAGCTAATACGTCACTTTGTCTCATGATGAGGAATTTCTCTCCGTCGAGTTCCAATTCCGTGCCGGCATACTTGCCATAAAGGACTTGATCACCGGCTTTGAGGATCATTGCTTCATCTTTTGTTCCTTCGCCTACGGCGAGTACTTCGCCGCGTAGCGGTTTCTCTTTTGCGCTGTCCGGAATGATAATGCCACCGACAGTCTTCTCTTCCGCGGCCGCAGGCTTAACAAGCACACGGTCTGCTAATGGTTGAATTTTACTCATAGTATTGTTGTTTTATTTGTTGTTTCAAAATGGTTGTATGGTACGTGTTAACCAGGTAATGACCAGGTAATAATACCGATCAAACCCCGTTAGCCTACCGACAAAGTTTGTGCCAAAGGCACTAATACTGCCATTTTGGCAGATTTGGCGACAAAGGTATAAAAAAATTTGCATATATGCAATAATTTTTGTAATTTTGCAAGCGATTTATGGATGAAAAACAACAAATAGGGCAACTTTTTGACCGCATAGCACGAACATACGACGGTTTAAATCATGGTTTGTCTCTCAATATTGATAAATATTGGCGTCGACGGACAGTGGCACAGATGAAACCCGCCAAGCATGCCTTAGACGTAGCAATAGGAACGGCTGATTTGACCATCGAAATATTACGTCGCGGCAAAGCCGAAAAGGTGACAGGCTTGGATCTGTCAGACCAAATGATGGCCATTGGTAAGAAAAAAGTCGAGAAATTCTGCTCCGGAATAGCAAGTGGAGAGACGAAAGTGACATTTGTTCACGGAAATGCCCAAGAAATGCCGTTTGAGGATGCTTCCTTTGATACCGTGACATGCGCTTTCGGTTGCCGGAATTTCAGTAATCTTGATGCAGGCCTTAAAGAGATGTTTCGTGTTCTTACGCCGGGCGGACAAGTGACAATATTGGAGTTTTCTTATCCCTCAAACCAGTTTGTACGCGCGCTGTACGATTTTTATTTTACGCGCGTGCTACCTGCAATTGGACGAATGGTGAGCCACGATAAGACTGCCTATACATATCTGAATAAGAGCGTGAAATCTTTTTGTTGGGGCGAGGCATTTGTGCAACACCTGCATGATGTCGGTTTTCGCGAAGAGCATTTTATGCCGCTGACTTTTGGGATAGCAACTATTTATGTTGGTGTTAAACCGTTAAATCGTTAAATCGTTATGATAAAGCACATTATTTTATGGCGTTTGCGCTCAGAATTGAGCCAAGAAGAGAAACGCGAAAAAGCACTTGCTATCAAACAAGGACTTGAGAGTTTAAAAGGCCAGATACCCGGTTTGTTAGACATTCACGTGCAGATCGACGGTCGTTTGGACAGCAGTAATGTAGATATCATGCTAGATTCCACACTCGATTCCGAGGAGTCGCTCAAAGGCTATGCCGTGCATCCGGCACATGTGGCTGTGGCTGATGGAGTAGTGCGCCCGAATACGGAGTTGCGCAGCTGTCTCGATTATAAATTCTGAAAAATTAGCGGCGGCCGCGAATCTTTCCGTAGTAAGCGCTATTACGACAGAATTCGCAGTTAGACCAACGATAAGAAATGGTGATTCCGACTTGGAACCATCCGTCATTCCAGTGTATATGCTTAATTTCTCTACCGTCAGGCAAAGTTTCAATCCATGTGCCAAAACTGCTACCGATAGCTACGCCATAACTATTCTGGCTCGGGTCCATTGGAATACCGTCCAGATTCATAAACTGCGTATCAATTAAGCCTTCTTGTACCATTAATTCTGCGCTTAGCGTCCACGAGTCTGATAAGCGCCAACTATATCCAAGCCCCAATTGAAGCATCGGCAAGATACCGAAAATATTGCCTCCGGAAACAGGTTTCAGTACTTTATTATTGCCTTCGCGGATAGTATGCCAATACTCGTATTCATCAATAATACTAGCCGTAACAGACAAACCTCCGTATAAGAAAAATCCAGCTTTTGTGAAAGGATAATATTCTACACCCACGGAAGGCGAAACAACCCAGGAATGGAATTTGCGGAAATCGACTCGATCTATTTTCTCAAATTTTTCCTTGTTATTGCCTTGCAACGTACCAGCCATAATGGCTGCACGCAAATTGCAATGGTTGCCTAACGGCATATTATACGCAAAAGTTAAACCGCCACTCAGACTAAGGTTCTTAGGGTTAAATCCTCCGTTAAAAGCGACGCCCATATTATCAGCATCTCCGTAATAATACATACCAGCGAAACTAAGGCTGATACCATGGGTGACGAAATAATTCTGGGTGGTATAAAGACCTGTGTGCGAACTGGGCTTTTGTCTCCAAACAACCCGGTCAACGCCTTGACGAGCCTGCATATCAGGCGCATAAAACAGCAGTCCTAAAAGAATAGAACAAGTTAGAAATGTGTGTTTTATCAGGCGTTGCATAGATGGTTACACAAAATACGTTGCAAAATTACAATAAAATTTCGACATGTGCAAATTTATTCGTAAAAAAAATAAAAGTTTTTTGAAATTACTAATATTTTGCTATTATGCACAAAAAAAAAGAGATTATTCGTTTGAATAAATCTCTTTCGGTAGTGCTACCCGGACTCGAACCGGGGTTTACGGCGTGAGAGGCCGTTGTCCTAGGCCACTAGACGATAGCACCAAGGTATTTGACGCTTGACAATATATCGTTTTGTCAAAAGCGGGTGCAAAAGTACTGCTTTTTTTTGAATTGTGCAAATATTTTAACAAAAAAATACGTTTTTGCGGCGTTTTTTTTGAAAAATATAGTTGAGTTTGGACTTATTGGTATAGTTTTAAGGCCTCTCCAACGAGATAATTACTGCCGCCGATGAAAATCACGTCTTCCTCTTTTGCTTGAGTTTGCGCACATTGAATTGCCTCAATAGGATTGTCTATGGCGATAGCGAAATCCTTCTCATTTGGGTGGATGGTTAGCCACATTTGCAGCATTTCTTGTGCTGTTCTAGCACGCTGAGTATTCGGGGTCGTAAAAAGATAATGGTATTTCTTATTGCTGGAAATTTGTTGGTTGGTCGGCAAAAGATGCATCACAACGTCTGTATCTTTATCGTTCACCATGCCGAAGATAATCCAAATATTGGATGTGTCCAACTCTTTGAGTTGACGAGCTACGTATTGCAGTCCGTGACTATTATGTCCCGTGTCGCAGATAGTCAATGGCTTGTTTTTTAAAGTTTCCCATCTTCCCCGCAATTCCGTGAGTCGGCATACGTTCGCAAATCCTTCTTTGATAGCTGACTTTGGAATCTTGAACCCTGAATATTGTAATGCCTTCAGCGCCACGAAGGCGGTTTGTAGATTTTGCTCTTGGTAGTTGCCTTTTAATTCGCAGTCAGGCGCTTCATGCAGTCTACGGGAACGCAGATAACCGCATTGGTCAGCAAACCAAATACGGCAGTTGGTCGTCTCCAATCCATCGCCTAAAATACCGCATTCGCGGGCTTTATTAAGGAAAACATTCATCGTTTGCGGATGTGATTCGCCTATGACGCAAGGCACGCCTGTCTTGATAATACCAGCCTTTTCTCGTGCGATTTGTGCAAGTGTTTCGCCAAGATATTCGGTATGGTCGAGGCCGATGTTGGTGATGACGGAAAGGATTGGAGTGAGCACATTTGTGCTGTCGAGTCTTCCGCCCAGACCCACTTCCACAACAACAATGTCGACTTTTTCATGCATGAAATAATCGAAAGCCATGGCGGTCATGGTCTCAAAAAAAGACGGTTGCAGCTCGTCCAAGAAAGCACGGTTCTGCTCGATAAAATCGGCAACTTTTGCCTCCGGAATAGGTACTCCGTTTATGCGGATTCGTTCTGTCAAACTGACCAGATGCGGGCTGGTGAATAGTCCTACTCGCAGCCCGGATGCTTGCAACGCAGCGGCAATCAGATGGCTGGTTGAGCCTTTGCCGTTGGTGCCGGCTACGTGTATCGCGCGCAGATGCTCATGCGGATTGCCCACATGCGCCATAAGTCGCAAAGTGTTCTCCAAACCGGGTTTATACGCTGCACCACCGACCATATGAAATGGCGGACGAGAGGAGTACAAATATTCTATGGAATCTTTGTAAGTGATGATTTACAATGGTTAGTTGATGATTTATTCTTTGGTGACCACATTAAACTCCAGCAGCCCTTCCATGCGTTTTGTACAAAGCCATTTGTAGAATTTCGGAGTCACGCGTACGGCGCTTGAACGGCTGGTTAGCGTCACTTGTTGCCGGTTCATTGGGTTATAGACGGATACATGCAGTCTTTCTTGCCCTTTGTTGGCTTTGATGGCGTCTGCCAATTCATCGATTGATTCTCGAGTCACAGCATTTAGTTGCAGGCGAATATTCAGTCCCTCCACACGCATATCCTGAACATCGCTGAGCATGTCCACACGCTGTACCATGAATTCAAATTCCGCCTCCTCATCTTTGGCTTCGCGGAACCATTTCATGCCGGCACCTTTCTGTTGCACGACACCGGTTACGAGCACGTACATGTCTTTGAGCAACAAGTGTCCGAATTGAGCATAAGTATTACCAAAAAGCACAAACTGATAACTGCCGGTATAATCTTCGATGGTATAGCGCCCGTAAGGATTGCCTTTTTGACTGCGCAACTGTTCCGCCTCGGTGATCAAACCGCCCAAGAGACAAGCTTGGTTTTTATGTGCAGCCAGGAATTCCGAAGGAAGGAGTATTTCTTCGTCTGACTCTAATTGTTCCATTTTCAGGCTTTTTTCTGCTTCTCGACGGGCATCGGGTTCGCGCCAGTTATCGAAGAGTGAGAGATCGTGCGCCGAGATGTTACATAACTCGTTGACTTCGAATGCGTACTCATCCAGAGGGTGTGCGGAGAGATAGATGCCAATCAGCTCTTTCTCCTTATTGAGTCGCTCAATATTGTCCCAACGAGCCACTTGCGGCAACTCCGGATGCTTGATTTCTACGGCAAACTCTAAGTCTCCAAATAGCGAATTGGCATTATTCACTTTGTCCGCCTGCCATTTATTACCGTAGTTCATCAGCATATCCAATCCGGAAAGCCCATTCTCATCGATGCCGAAGAACTGCTCGCGGTAGATATCGTTGAAGCACTCAAATGCACCGGATTGCGCCAGATTCTCAATTGTTTTTCGATTGCAGGATTGTAGGTTCACGCGCTCTAAAAAATCGAAAATGCCGTTGTACTTGCCATTCTTCTCTCGCTCGGAGATGATGGTTTCTGCGGCTCCTTCGCCAACACCCTTGATCCCACCTAAACCAAATCGAATATCGCCTTTTGTGTTAACGGTAAAGTTGAGTTCCGATTCGTTTACGTCCGGCTCTAACACACTCAATTCCATCGCTTTACATTCGTCCATCAGTTTTGTCACTTCCTTGATGTCGTCTTTATGAACGGTCAAGTTGGCTGCCATGAATTCAGCAGGGTAGTGCGCTTTCAGATAGCCGGTCTGGTACGCCAGCCATGAATAGCATGCCGCATGTGATTTATTGAAGGCGTATTCTGCAAATTTAGTCCAGTCTTTCCATATCTTTTCCAGCACTTTAGGGTCATAGCCGTTTGCTTTGCCTCCGTCCATGAACTTACCTTTGAGCGCTTGCAGAACGGTCACTTGCTTTTTACCCATCGCTTTACGGAGCTTATCGCTCTCGCCGCGTGTGAAGTTTGCCAGCAGACGACTCAGGAGCATGACTTGCTCTTGGTAGACGGTGACACCATAGGTGTCCTTTAGATATTTCTCCATTACGGGAATATCGTACGTTACGGGTTCCAAACCTTGCTTACGCTTGATGAACTGCGGGATATAATCCATAGGTCCCGGTCGGTAAAGTGCATTCATGGCGATGAGATCACCGATGACAGTCGGTTTCAATTCTCGCAGGTATTTTTGCATACCTCCGGACTCGAACTGGAACACGGCTACTGTTCGTCCGTCTTGGAATAGCTTGTATGTCTCTGCATCGTCGATAGGGATATGATCGATGTCTATGTCGATACCTCGTGCTTTCTTAATGTTGCGTAAGGTCTCTTTGATGATGGTCAGGGTGATAAGTCCGAGGAAGTCCATCTTAATCAGTCCGACAGACTCTACTACATGCCCATCGTATTCGGTCACGAGAACACGTTTTTTGCTGTTCTTGTCCTCCACCGAAGATAGGGGAGCGAAGTTCGTCAGGTCATCTGCGCCGATAATTACGCCGCAGGCGTGAACACCCACTTGCCGGATGGTTCCTTCCAGTCGTGCGGCGTACTCCAGCATCGAACGTATGTTGGCATCGCCCGTCTCGTATTCGCGCTTCAGATCCTCGATATATTTATAGCAGTTGCGAAGGTTTACTTTTGGTTTCTTGCCCTTGGCATCGACTCCTACGCTATCAGGAAACTCCCGTTCAGGAATCATCCCTTTCAATTCGTTTACCTTTGGTAAAGGAATCTGTTGCACGCGTCCAACATCCGCCAAAGCGGACTTTGTTGCCATCTTGCCGTATGTCACAATATGTGCTACATGTGTCTCTCCGTATTTACGACTCACATAATCCAGCACTTTACCGCGTCCGCAATCTTCGAAGTCGGTATCGATATCCGGTAGAGATATACGGTCTGGGTTCAAGAAACGCTCAAAAAGGAGATCGTATTCCAGCGGGTCAAGATCCGTTATTTTCAAGCAGTATGCCACCACAGAACCGGCAGCAGAACCACGCCCCGGCCCAACAGAAACGTCTAAATCTTCGCGAGCGGCACGGATAAAATCCATCACAATTAGGAAATAACCGGGGAAACCCATGGAGATAATGGTGTTGAGCTCAAATTCGATTCGCTCTTTCAGTTCCTCGTCATTCTCCACGCGCTCTTTGCCATAACGTTCGATGGCGCCTTGCATCGTCAGGTGGCGCAGGTATGCACTCTCGAATGCTAATCGGTCAGGATAATCTTCCTCTTTGCCGAAACTGGCAGGAATATCAAACTTAGGCATGATGGGTCCATGGTCGATGTCGTAGATCTCCACCTTATCCACTATCTCCTGTGTGTTCTCAAGTGCTTCTGGGATATCTGCGAAGATCTCTTCCATCTCTGCCGGAGTCTTGAGCCACTCTTGCTTGGTGTAATGCATGCGGTTGACATCATTGACATAGTGGTTTGTGCTCAAGCATATCAGGCGGTCATGCGCCTCTGCATCCTCTTCATTCACGAAATGGCTATCATTGGTGCAGATTAGTTTAACGTTATATTTGCGGGCCAGATCGATAAGAACAGGGTTAACTTGTTTCTGACGCTCATACACCTCCACATCTGCACCTGGTTTCTGCGTCTCATGGCGTTGTAACTCAATGTAATAATCCTCTCCGAACAAGTTTTTAAACCACTTCACCGTCTCTTCTGCCTCGCTAAAATCGCCTCCTTTTGCAATTCCATCGAGTATCTTCTGTGGCAACTCACCGCCTAAGCAAGCGGAGCAGCAAATAATCCCCTCATGCCATTTCTCAAGTAATTCCTTGTCAATGCGCGCGGTGTGATAGAATGCATCGGACATATAGCCCGCAGAAACGAGACGACAGAGGTTATGGTATCCGATGATGTTTTTCGCCAACAAGATAAGATGCCAGCCGGATCGGTCAATGGTGTACGCACGGCCTTCTCCGTTGATGGCTTTATCTTCGGTCTTGGAGAGGCGTCCACGCCGGGCACAATACGCTTCCGTTCCCACGATTGGCTTGAAGGGAATATATTCGGTGCCGTTCGTTTCGGCATCCTCTTTGCGTTTTTTGTTGACGCTTTTGCAATAATCCAGCAAGTCTTTGATACCATACATATTGCCGTGATCGGTTAGCGCCACGGCATTCATTCCCGTCGCCAGACATTTATCCACTATCTCTTCCACTTTCGATAATCCATCCAGCAACGAGTAGTGCGAGTGAACATGTAAATGCGTAAAATTCATACTAATCCAATTTGGCTGCAAATTTACAATAAAAATACTATATATGCAAATAATATTTGCAAAATATAAAAAAAAATATGGATGCCCTTGCACATATAATTTTTTTTTTGTACCTTTGTAGCCGATTTTGTAAAATCCCGAATTATGGCATTAAAAGATACTATTCAAACATTATTACAGCAAGTGTCCGGACTGCAAGCAGCGAACACAGAGGAACTGGAAGCGTTACGAATCAAGTACCTTAGTAAGAAGGGCGAGATTACGGCACTGTTCAATGAGTTTAGAAATGTGCCGGCTGACCAGAAACGCGAATTAGGACAGTTGCTCAATCAATTACGGCAACAAACCGAAGAACGCATTAATGAATTGCGTGAGAAATTAGACGAGAGTAGAGAATCGCGAGAGGAGAGACTGGATTTGACTCGTACGCCTGATCCTATCGCTTTAGGTACGCGTCACCCGCTTTCGCTCGTGCGCGAGGAGATAATCGATATCTTCTCACGTATCGGTTTTACGGTTGCAGAAGGACCGGAAGTGGAGGATGATAAGCATGTCTATGGCATGCTGAACTTCGCTCCGGAGCACCCGGCACGTGATATGCAAGATACTTTCTTTATTGAGAAAGAAATCGGTGTACAAAAGCCGACGGATGTACTTCTTCGCTCGCATACTTCGTCTGTTCAGACACGTGTCATGACGAGTCAGAAACCGCCGATTCGTGTCCTCTGCCCTGGACGTGTATATCGTAACGAGGCTATCTCTGCCCGTGCGCATTGTTTCTTCCATCAGGTTGAGGGATTGTATGTGGATAAGAACGTCAGCTTTGCTGACTTGCGCGAGGCTTTGCTCTATTTCTCTAAGGAGATGTTTGGAGCAGAGACGAAGATTCGTCTCCGTCCCTCCTATTTCCCGTTTACGGAACCAAGTGCAGAAATGGATATCAGCTGTAATATATGCGGCGGCAAGGGTTGTTCATTCTGCAAAGGCACCGGCTGGGTGGAGATCCTTGGATGCGGTATGGTGGATCCGAATGTGCTCGAGGCATGCGGCATAGACAGTAAAATCTATAGCGGTTATGCTTTCGGTATGGGCGTGGAGCGTATCACCAACCTTAAATATCGCGTGAAGGACTTGCGCCTCTTCTCGGAAAATGACGTGAGATTCCTCAGACAGTTCGAGAGCTGCTAAGTATACAAATTGTTACACAATATAATAGGTATTAGTTATGGATAAGCAAACAGAACAATGGGTAGAGACCTTTATGGCTGAACTCATCAGAAAGAATCCGGGTGAGAATGAATTTCACCAGGCCGTTAGAGAAGTTGTAGAGAGCGTAGCGCCGATGATTATGGCGTACCCGTATTTGCGCGAACAGAAAATCATGGAACGTATTGTAGAGCCTGAGCGTGTAATCATGTTCCGCGTACCGTGGATGGATGACCAAGGCGAAGTACAGATTAATCGCGGTTTCCGTGTGCAGATGAATAGTGCTATTGGTCCGTACAAAGGCGGTATTCGTTTTCATGCCTCTGTTAATCTGTCGATTATGAAGTTCCTTGCTTTCGAGCAGACCTTCAAGAATGCACTTACAACATTGCCGATGGGTGGTGCTAAGGGTGGTTCGGATTTTATGCCTCGTGGCAAATCCGATGCGGAAGTAATGCGTTTCTGTCAATCATTCATGACTGAATTACAACGCCACATAGGCGCAGATACTGACGTGCCGGCAGGTGATATCGGTGTTGGTGGCCGTGAGATAGGATATATGTTCGGTCAATACAAGCGCTTGCGTGATGAGTTTACAGGCACGCTGACAGGAAAAGGTCAGCAATGGGGCGGTTCGCTTATGCGTCCGGAAGCTACAGGTTATGGTGCTTGTTATTTCGCAGAGGCCATGCTGGCTACTCGCGGAGAGTCGTGTGAAGGCAAAAGAGTGTGCATCTCGGGAGCAGGTAATGTGGCGCAATTTGCTGCACAAAAAGCTATGCGTCTCGGCGCTAAAGTGCTGACACTCAGCGATTCTGATGGATTTATCTATGATCCGGAAGGACTGAATGAAGAAAAAATGAACTATGTCTTCGAACTGAAGAATATCCGTCGCGGACGTATCAAAGAGTATGCCGCTAAATTCCCGCAAGCACAGTATTTTGCAGGAGAACGTCCGTGGCGTATTCCGTGTGATATTGCGATGCCTTGTGCTACCCAAAACGAGATAGAAAAAGCTGATGCAGAGAACTTGATTAAGAACGGTTGCTTCTGCGTCACCGAAGGTGCTAACATGCCTTCCACGCCGGAAGCTATCGCTGTTTTCCAAGCGGCGAAGATTCTATACAGCCCGGGTAAGGCTTCTAACGCAGGTGGTGTGGCTACCAGCGGTCTGGAGATGACGCAGAACAGCATGCGTCTCAAATGGACTGCTGAAGAAGTAGATCAACGTCTGCGTACCATTATGGCGGATATCCACGCTGCTTGCCTCAAATATGGCACAGAAGAAGATGGATATATCAATTATGTC
Source organism: Paludibacteraceae bacterium (assembly GCA_017557345.1). Classification (GTDB taxonomy): domain Bacteria; phylum Bacteroidota; class Bacteroidia; order Bacteroidales; family Paludibacteraceae; genus Colicola. Next base: position 20,934 of record JAFYZR010000155.1, read on the forward strand.
AAGGGAGCTAACATCGCCGGCTTTATGAAAGTTGCTAATGCGATGGTTGAGCAAGGCCTGGTATAAACGAAACGGTTTAATTACCTATGCAAGTCGAGGGCAATAGCTATACAACATTAATGCAGAAGCGCGTTAGGCGTATACTGCTCGTTTGCAATAACTATGATAGTTTTGCGCTGGAGGAGGATGGACGTATTGACGTTCAGATTGCGCAAGAGTACGCAGAACTCAATCTGAGTAATCCTCCTGCCATCATACGTGCAGAAACGCCTCAAGAGGCTCTGACGCTGATGAATGGCGGACAGGAAGGATTTGACCTTATTCTGTTGGTTTATAGTGCCGGAGGAACGGAAGTATGGGATTTTGCATCAAAAGCCAAAGAAATACAGCCAAACTGCCCGTTAGTGTTACTATCGTCCTTCAGCAAAGAGGTATATCGCCGTATAGAACGCCAAGACAAGCGAAATATCGATTATCTCTTCCATTGGAATAATTCCACGGACCTCATTATCGCAATTATCAAGCTGATAGAGGACCGTTTGAATGCCGAGCATGATATCTTAGAAGAAGGCGTGCGGGCGATTATGCTGGTGGAAGATAGTGTGCGGTATTATTCGACATACCTGCCGCTTCTCTATAAACTCGTCTTGCAGCAGAATAGTATTGCTATTCGCGATGCGCTGAATGAGAAACAGCTACTACTTCGCAAGCGTGCAAGACCAAAGGTCTTGATGGCAACATGTTATGACGAGGCAGTTGATTTGCACAAACGTTTTGGAAAGAACATGATAGGTGTCATTTCTGATATCGGTTTTGTGCTGCATAAAGGCGATTTGTCATCGACAGAGAAGCTCGATGCGGGCGTAGATTTATGCAAACTGATTCGTAAAGATAATCCGACCATGCCTTTCTTGATGCAGAGTTCACAGGAATCCATGCGATCTGTGGCGCGCCAACTGAAAGTTGGCTTTGTTATCAAGAGTTCCAAGACGTTAACGCAGGAAGTAAGCGAATATATAGAGAGTGAGTTTGGATTTGGAGATTTCATCGCTCGTGACCCGCGAACCGGCAGAGAGATTGCCAGAGCAAGCGATCTGGAAGGTTTTGAACGCATTATTTCCACAATTTCCCCGGCGGCTTTCAGGCGATTAAGCGATAATAACTATCTATCCAAATGGCTTTTTGCTCGCGGTCTGTTCTCCGTTGGAAGACCGGTAAGCGCTTTGCAGATCCATGACGATTCGGATATTGAGAATATCCGTCAGACAAATATTCGCTTGATTCATGACTATCGCATCAATCAAGCGTTGGGCGTGGTTGCGAAATATTCGCCGGAAACATATAATAACACGATTTGGTTTGCACGCTGTGGAAACGGCGCGATGGGCGGAAAGGGTAGAGGACTTGCGTTCCTTAACCATATGTTGCAGAAACATGATCTCTACGACAAATGGCCTCAGTTGCGCGTGTTTGTGCCGCGAACCATGATCATCACAACGGAGTATTTTGACCGTTTTATCCATGATAACGGACTTCAATACGTTATTAATGCCGATTTGACGGACGATGAGATTCTCTCCGAATTCGTGGCAGCCATGTTACCGCTCGATTTGCTGGATGCTTTGCGGCATTTCATTCGAGTGGCACATCGTCCGATAGCTGTTCGTTCTTCCAGTAAACTGGAAGATAACTATTATCAGCCGTTTGCGGGAGTTTATAGCACCTATATGATTCCTCATACAGAGAACGAGGATCAGCAGCTGAGAATGTTGAGCAAGGCGGTGAAATCCGTTTATGCATCTGTCTATTATGCTGCTTCGAGAGGTTATATCGTAAGTACGGGAAATGTGCCGAGCGAAGAAAAAATGGCCATTGTTCTGCAAGAAGTCTGCGGTGAACCGGAAGGCAATTATTATTTTCCGGTCATTTCCGGTGTGGCACGAAGCATCAATTTCTATCCGGTCGGCAAAGAAAAACCGGAAGATGGTATCGTTAAAGTGGCATACGGCTTAGGAAAAGCGGTGGTAGATGGCGAACAAGTGCTACGTTTCTCACCAAAATATCCGAAGAATATCCTGCAAACTTCAACTGTTGATTTAGCCATGAGAGAGACGCAACAATCGATGTTGGCTCTTTCGCTCAGCCCTGAGAAATTCAAGACTTCCATTGATGATGCAGTTAATCTTGAGCGTTTCTCCATTCATGAATGCGAGCAGTTTGAATCGCTGAAGATGGTAGCATCTACTTTCGACCGCGAGAATATGCGCATCGTTGATTCCTGCTATCCGGATGGTCCTCGAATCATTACTTTCGCCCAACAGTTGAAATTCAACACTTTCCCATTGGCAGAAATTGTAAAAACGCTGCTTGAAATAGCTCAGCAAGAGATGAAATGTCCGGTGGAAATAGAATTCGCTGTTAATTTAGAGAACAAGCCGCAGATATTCCATGTATTGCAGATTCGCCCGATTTCATCGGACTCTTTAACGGCCAAAGTGGACTGGGAAAATATCGATGAATCCGGCAGTTTCCTGCGTTCCGGTAATGCTTTAGGCGTTGGGAAAATAGAAGAGGTGCAAGATATCATTTATTTGCGTCGTGACACCTTTGATATATTGCGTACGCGCGAGATGGCAGCAACTATTCGCGAATGGAACAATAAAATGCGCCAGGAAGGCAAGCAGTACTTGTTGATTGGCTATGGCCGTTGGGGATCGCAGATTTCCAGTCTTGGCGTTCCTGTGCAATGGAGCGATATTAGCGAAGCTAAAGCCATTGCAGAATGTAGCCTCGAGAATTTCCGTATAGAGCCATCGCAAGGCAGTCATTTCTTCCAAAATCTGACATCCTTTAATGTGGGTTATATCAATGTCGATCCTTGGGCTCGTTCTGAAGATTTATATGATGAAGCTGTGCTAAATGCACTTCCTGCAGTTGAAGAAACAGAATTGGTGCGTCATGTGCGGCTCGAGAAACCATTAGAAATGTATATTGACGGATTTAGTAACAAAGCATTGATAAAAAAGTAAAATCTTAAAAATCGTACATTTCTTGCATAGGTATTGCATAGGTAAAAACCTCGACATAATACCGAGATGATACCGATAAGATACCGAGCACATCACATGATGGAAAAATCTTAAAAATAGTACATTTTTACAATAAACAATATTATGCAATTAGCTCTACAAATTATCACACTCATCGGTTCAGTAGCGATGTTGATGTACGGACTGAAAGTGATGAGTGAAGGTCTGCAAAAGATGGCAGGTAGCAAACTGAGCAATGTGCTTGGCACGATGACAACCAATCGTTTCTCAGGCGTATTGACCGGTGCTTTTATTACGGCTGCAGTCCAGTCATCAACGGCAACAACGGTAATGACGGTCAGCTTTGTTTCTGCCGGCATTTTAAGCCTTGCTCAAGCCATCTCAGTCATCATGGGTGCAAATATCGGAACTACCTTTACGGCATGGATTATGGTGCTTGGTGGCGGTTCGTTTGACTTGCGGTTGGTTGTTTATACGGCGATAGTTTTAGCTGTTGCATTGATATATACAAAGAAAAATGCGAACTTGGGCGATTTCCTGATGGGTTTGTCTCTGTTGCTTTTAGGTCTTACTACCTTGAAGATAAACGCGACCGAAATGCACCTGGATCAGATGGAACCTGTGCGCAATTTCTTTGTGGCTACTTCCAGTTGGGGCTACGGCAGCTACTTCCTATATTTGCTGGTCGGCGGCATATTGACTTTCTCAGTCCAGTCCTCTGCGGCCATCATGGCAATCACGATGACGCTTTGCTCTACGCACGTTTTGCCTATCGATATGGGAATTTCACTTGTGCTTGGCGAGAATATCGGTACAACAATTACTTCAAATATCGTAGCTCTTTCGGCTTCCGTACAAGCAAGGCGTGCGGCTATGGCGCACTTGGTATTCAACTTGTTTGGTGTGATTTGGGTTTTATGCCTGTTCCGTCCATTTGTAGGCGGAATCTGTAAACTATGGGGCGTAGATTTTGAACCGGGTGTACCGAGTGATGTGTCTCCGGATAAGCTGAATGCAATCCTTGCTACCTTCCACACAACCTTTAACGTATTGAATACGTGCGTGTTAATAGGGTTTATTCCATTGCTTGAGAAACTGGTGATCTTAATCATTCCGTCCAAACCGGAACAAAAAGATACGGACAGTCAGTTGCGTTTCATTTCCGGCGGTCTTATGTCAACGTCCGAGTTGTCTATCCTTCAGGCATGGAAAGAGGTACATGTCTTTGCCGTTCGTGCGCAACGTATGATAGGTATGGTTCATGACTTGTTCTACGAAAAAGATACTACCCAGTTTACGAAGATTTTTACTCGTATCGAGAAATATGAGGGAATCTGCGACCGAATGGAATATGAGATAGCCCAATACCTTAATGAGGTAGCAGATGGCCGTTTGTCTGATCAATCTAAACATGAGGTGCATAAGATGCTTCGTATCGTTTCTGAATTGGAATCCGTTGGAGATGCGAACTTTAACTTATCTCGATATATCCGTCATAAATTTGAGGATAAGATTAAATTTACCGAGAATCAAGAGAAAAATGTAGAACAGATGATGTATCTTCTTTCCGGAGCTCAGACCAAGATGGTGGAAGCATTGGAACGCGTGAATATCAGCCAAGAAGAGTTCTTCGATATGACGAATATGGAAAATGAAATCAACAATTTCCGTGATGAACTCAAGAACCAGAATATGCAATCAATTACAGACAAGGAATATGATTATTCAGTAGGTGTCAACTATATGGATATTATTCTGGAATTGGAAAAGATGGGTGATTACATCATCAATGTAGAGGAAGCAGTTTACGAACATAAACACGATAAATGATTATGACTAAAAATGTATTGGCAGGCGCATTGATTGCGCTGGGTTTATGCCTTGGTGGCATGTTTATCTATCTGGGCTTTAAAGCATTCGCGAACAAAGACCGTGGTGTTACCGTCAAAGGTTTGAGTACACGCGAAGTGGAGTCCGATTATGTCGTTTGGCCATTGTCCTATGGCTGGAAAGGGCAGGATTTGCCTTGGTTGTATGACAAGTTGGAGCAAGTAACAGATCGCGTAAAGAAACACTTGAAGGATCTGGGCTTTGAGGATTCAGATTTCCGTCAAGGACCTATTTCCGTAAATGACAACTGGGCATATTATTCCGATCACAAGCCCGAGTATCATTACACCTTGCGTACTTCGCTTATCGTTTCGACGGATAAAGTACAACTGGTAGTGAAGAGTTTAGGAAAGGAATCGGAGTTGCTTAAGGAAGGCATAATCGTAGAGGGAGCAGAATGGAGCGTTGATTATCAATACAACGGTTTATCGGAATTGAAGCCTCTGATGATTGAAGAAGCTACCCGTAACGCTCGTGCCGTAGCACAGAAATTTGCAGACGATGCTCAATGTTCGTTAGGTTCTATTCGTCGTGCCAGCCAAGGACAATTCAGTGTGGAGGATGACCAATATCAGCCGTGGGTAAAGCACGTCCGTGTAGTAACAACAGTGGATTATATATTGGAATAAACCGCGATTAGCGATATTTGCTTTCCTCGCAATCACCGAGGAGAGAAAGATAGGATTCATAGCGAGAAATCGCTATGTTTCCTTTTATAAGTGCTTCTTGAACAGCACAACCCGGTTCGTTAGTATGTGTACAGTTGCCAAAACGGCAATCTGCTCCAACACGGAAGATTTCCCGGAAATAATGGCTTACTTCTTCGCGTTGCATGTCTACCGAACCAAATCCCTTAATACCCGGCGTATCAATGATGGCGCCATCGTTTAAGAAATACATTTCTGAGAATGTAGTGGTATGCATACCTTTGTCGTGCGCATCAGAAATCTTGCCCGTACGTGTCATCTCTTTTCCGAATAAGGCATTAAGAAGAGTGCTTTTTCCAACTCCGGAATTACCACTCAAAAGCGTAACTTTTCCAGAAAGTTGATCTTGAATGGCGGATAGATGACCGCTAATAGCACTGATAGCCAACGTGGTGTATCCGATCGATTCATAGAGTTCACGCAGTTCATCTATACGAGCAGATTCTTCGTCGGTCATGATGTCTAACTTGTTGAAAATCAGCAAAGCAGGAATGCGATAAGCCTCGCTTGTAGCAAGAAAGCGGTCAATAAATATGGTGGACGTAATAGGGTGGTTAATAGTTACGACTAACGCCACTTGGTCGATATTTGCTGCTAAGATATGACTTTCTTTGCTGAGGTTTGTGGAGCGCCGAATGATATAATTCTTTCTTTCTTCCACATCAACAATCCAATCGTCGTCTATTTGAACGTAATCTCCTACGGCAACGGGATTGGTGCTACGAATACCACGGATGCGGAAATTACCTTTAATATGGCATTCCACATCCGACCCATCGTCCATTCGAACGATGTAACTGCTACCCGTAGATTTAATTACCAGTCCGCGCATCAGACGGTCATGATCTCTTTTTCTTTGGCTGCGTAGAGGGCTTCTACTTTAGCGATGTATTTGTCGTGCACCTTCTGGATATCTTCTTCTGCATCTTTTTCAACATCCTCGCTTAGGCCGTTCTTTACAAGTTTCTTAAACTCTTCAATAGCATCTCGGCGAGCATTGCGGATAGACATTTTTGCCTCTTCCATTTCACCTTTGCATTGTTTGCAGAGGTCGCGTCGACGTTCTTCTGTCAAAGGCGGCAAGATTAAGCGAATAGTCTCTCCGTTGTTAGAGGGTGCCAGACCGATATTTGAGTTAATAATCGCGCGCTCAATATCGTTGATGAGTTTCTTCTCCCACGGCGTAATAGCAATTGTGCGGGCGTCCGGTGTGATGACTGTAGCGCAGTTAGCCAATGGTGTCAGTGTGCCGTAATAATCGATTTTAATAGGATCTAATAACCGCGGATTGGCTTTTCCTGCACGGATGTGCTGAAGCACATCGTCCAAGTGAGCAACGGCATTCTGCATTTGTTCTTCTGCTGCAGATTCATACAATTCAAGTTCGTCTTCCATAATATTTAGGGCTTTACGAGAGTCCCAATAGGCTCTCCGTTAATAACTTTTTCAAGGTTGCCTACCTTATCCATGTTGAATACATAAATCGGCAGACCGTTTTCTTTTGCCATGGCAGTTGCAGTAAGATCCATCACTTTCAAACCAAGTCGTATAACTTCATCATAGGTTATCTCATCGAATTTGGTAGCTTTTGGTTCTTTCTCCGGATCAGCGGTATAAATACCGTCCACGCGTGTACCTTTCAGCATCACATCGGCTTTAATTTCCAAGGCGCGAAGCGAAGAACCGGTATCTGTGGTGAAATAGGGCGCACCTGTGCCGCCGGCAAGGATAACTACGTTTCCTTTATCCAACAAACGTTGGGCTTTTGCTGGAGAATAAAAGTCTCCTACTGGTTCCATGCGAATAGCAGTTAGAACGCGTGCGGGTTGACCGATAGCTTCCAAAGCGGATTGTAACGCCAGCGCATTGATAACTGTAGCCAGCATTCCCATCTGGTCGCCTTTTACACGGTCAAAACCTTTCTTGGAACCACTTAGGCCACGGAAAATATTTCCGCCTCCAATAACGATACCTATCTGCACGCCTTTTTGGGCAATGACTTTCACTTGCTCGGCATACTGGCTCAAGCGCTCGGTATCAATGCCTTGCTTGGTTTCTCCGGCAAGACTTTCGCCGGACAATTTAAGTAGTATTCGTTTAAACATAGTGTTTTATTCCTTGTACCATGAAGCGTACATGGCGTAGTTGTTCGCTATTTTTTTATTTATTTCTTCCGTTTGAGCCGGATCGGCTTTCTTGATGAATTTTGCCGGCACACCGCCCCATATCTCGTATGGACCAATCTGCGTTCCTTTGAGCACAAGTGCGTTTGCAGCTACAATAGCTCCTTCTCCCACGTGAGCGTCATCGAGTAGGGTAGCACCCATGCCGATAAGGGCGTAATTATCGACATCGGCGCCGTGAATCGTCACATTGTGTCCTACGGACACATAATCGCCTAATTTAATGGTCGATTTCTGGTAAAGAGTGTGTAGCACGGCTCCATCTTGGATATTACAATGCTTGCCGATGACGATTGTGTTCACATCGCCTCGTAACACGGCATTAAACCACAGGCTGGTGCCTTCTCCAACGGTTACATCACCGACAATTGTTGCATTTTCTGCCATAAAAACATCGTCAGCGATACGCGGAGTAAGAATCTCTCCGTTTCTATTTATGGTTTTTATTAAAGCCATATTAGCGAGCAGCGATGATTGCTAAGAATTTCTCTGCTACAAGTGCAGCACCACCAATCAGACCTCCGTCAATATCCGGGCAAGCGAATAATTCAGCTGCATTTTTCTCATTGCAACTGCCGCCATAAAGGATTGTTGTATCTTCAGCAGCTTGCTTGCCAAATTTCTCTGCTACGAGACCACGGATATATGCGTGAATTTCTTGTGCCTGTGCGGGAGTAGCGGTCAAACCTGTACCGATTGCCCAAACCGGTTCATAAGCCAAAGTGATGTTTTTCCACTCATCGGCGCTCAGATTAAATACAGAACCTTCGAGTTGTGCTTTCACTACCTCATTCTGTTTGCCTGCTTCGCGTTCCTCTTTCACTTCGCCGATACAGAAGATGACCTTCAATCCGTTTGCGAGTGCCAAGCGAACTTTCTCTGCCAACATCTCATAGCTTTCAGCGTAATATTGACGACGCTCCGAGTGACCAAGAATAACATATTCTGCGCTGGTGGATTTTACCATTTCTGCACTCACTTCGCCTGTATAAGCACCTTTCTCGTGATCTGCGCAGTTTTCTGCTGCCACTTTAATAGGAGAGCCCTTCAGCAACTCAGCTACAGTAGCCAAGTGAATAAACGGCGTGCCGATAACTACGGCGCATTTCGGGTTCTTTACTGCTTCTTTCAATTCGGTAGCCAAAGCTACACCTTCTTGCAGGTTCTTGTTCATTTTCCAGTTGCCTGCAACCATTTTAATTCTTGCCATATTATTATAGTTGTTTTAAGTTATGTTTCTCGATAATTGTTCCATTTTGCACAACAAACATGCCAGGATTAGCGCGTACGATGGTTTTTAGCGTTACAGGATCAATTGTGCAGAATGCTTGTTCTATGGTCTCTACGTCCCATCCAAGTTCGTCGCCGAACGTGTATATATCCATTTCTCCCGAACCCGTCAGTAAATAACATTGTTCGCCGCGAGCCATACAGCCGAAGTAAACCAATTCGATTTTGCCTAATAGGTCACGGTCGGTTTTATTCAGGTCATATACCGTGATTAAGGTCACAGGCTCTTCGGATTCGAGGATATCATACGTAATATCTTCATAATCCATTGTCAAAATCTCAAAGTCATGAATAGGCGCCTCATAGCCTTTTTTCACAAGTACGGATTTCTGGTCAACAAAAGTCCATTCCGGATCGCCTTTGGGATAGTTCTCCAGCGTAAACTCTTGCTCTACGCCATCTTTTGCATAAATCAGCGTAGTTTCATATATATCCGGTTCAGCGTCATCCGGAATCTCCATCAACGCAGGGATATTATTACCTACTTTATATGGACGGAAATCCAGTGGAGGCAAGTGCGTAATCGCATATCCCATGATTCCACCCACAATGGCCAAACCTAACCCGGCAATCACTACTTCCGGCCATTTGGTGAAAGTTTGTGGAATGGCTTTATGGCATATCAGCAGTACAATAACCAGACTCAACAGAATAATGTTTTTCCAGAAAGTCTGCCAGTTGGTTAATACCAAAGCATCTCCGAAACATCCGCAATCCGAAACAGGATTCGTAAGCGCAATCCATAATGTAAGCGGAGTCATAATCAGATAGAATGCCAAAGAAAGCCATACAGTCCAATTCGTGCGAACATTAAAGAGCATGCAAACACCCAGCAGAAATTCCACGGTTATTAGACAAACCGCGGCAGCGCCTGCCAAAGGCAGAAGATCGGTAAACCAACCACCAAATGCCTTTAAGTAATCCTCAATTTTATAAACCGTTCCCAGCGGATCGACTGCTTTCACGAATCCTGAGAAAAGGAACGTCAGTCCTAATAATGTGCGACTTATACTGCCTATTATGTGTTTAGCCTTCATAATGAATGAGGTCGAATATTGCATAGTTGATAATATCGAAATAATTGCCTTCCACTCCTTCGGAAGCAATTGTTTTTCCTTCATGTTCAAGGATAGTTTTAATACGGATTATCTTCGCCAAAATCATGTCCACGATTCCTTCCTTGCTCATCTCTCGCCATGCTTCGCCGTAGTCATGATTTTTGCGTAACATCAATTCTTTCGCTTCATTCAGTACCATGTCATACTGTTTAGCGGCTTCCTCATTACTCATATCAATGGCATCGGCATATCCTTGTCGTACTTGGATAATAGCGGTAATGCCATAATTGATGATTGCGCGCAGGTTACCTTCTATATCATCGCCCACGAGACTTACGCCTGTTTCTTGGCGTTGACGGATGTTACATGCCTTGATATACAATTGATCTGTAATACCATGCAAGCGGAAAATACGCCACGAAGCGCCATAATCCTGCATCTTATCAATAAATATCTGCCGGCATTTTGCCGTTACATGGTCAAATTGTTTGTTTGTATCTGCCATAATTATCGTCCTAAAACGTCATAAATGTTGTCATTCTTGCGAATATACAATTGTCCGTTTTGTATATATTTGCTTGTGTTATTGTCCGATAGTGTTTCTTCTAATCCTTGGTCTGAAGGTAGTGAGAATGAGGCATTAACGGCATTAGAGATGTAGATAAGTTGTGACTGACAAAGACTTCTCACACTCCATTCATAGAGACCGTCGGCTTTGTAAGGGATAAAGTATTTTGTGTCAGTCGTGGATTGGCGTACTACCACTTGTCCGTCAAAAGCAAGTTCAAATTGATACGCGGGTGCTTCGCCTGCCCAAGAGAATAAAATGCCATCCTCTTGTACCTCATGTTTTAATCTATACGGCGAATAGTCGGTGGTTACTTCAACAACAAACTCTTCGCCATACTTTTCTGCGAGTCTTTTATTATTACTATCAAATGCCCGAACAGACCAAATATATGTTAGTTTAGCCGGATAATAGAATTGTACCGTTACTTTAGAGTCAGAGACTGTATCCGTACTGAATAAATATCTTTGACCGCTATCTTCTGCATATACACTGACTACATAATGATCGGCTAAAGTAGGTGCAGTCCATTTGAAACGCATAGATTCCTGGCCCATTTTCTGCATTGATAATTCCCCAATATATTTCTCGGCTTGCTCTTTCTCTTCTTGCATTCCGGTAAAAATGACAGAGCTGCTAGTTACACGGATATCCAATCCTGCCACTTCTCCAGTTGTCAAGCATATTGGAGTCCACTCTTTATTTGTCAGCGAAGGAGTGAAAGCCGGCACGATTCTATATTCGCCATTAGGAACATTATTGCTAACAGGAACCGATGCGAAGTAGATGTATGAATAATAACTCAACGGATTGAGTTCAAGCATTTCGCTCGAATACAAATAATATGTGTCGATAATATCGTCATTCTCATCGTAAATTAGATAACCGAAATAACCGCTCCAAGGGAATAGCCCTCGGTTGATAAATGTATCTAACTGCAACGTAAAGGATTCGTTACGACCTACTTCTGCAACCCCTTCCCGAACAGTAATGCTACTAAGCATCAGTTGTGGTACAGGAGAATTCCCTTTGTCTGGTTTAATACCGATAACAGCACTTACATTATGTGTATAACCTTCTCCATCCAAAGCACCACCTATTCCTTGTCCGTCCGGATACATAGCTGTTAGGGCGAAATCTCCATTAAATCTTCCTCCCCAGCCCCAGTTAATATGGAAAAGATCGTCACTATTTACTCCGTCGCAAACAAACTCATGGCCGGAATCGCTGTCTGAACGGCCACTCATCATTACCGGACGATTAAACTTCAATTCTTTTGCTACCTTCTCTTCAAATTTCTCAGCCCCGATTAAATCCATACTGATCACTTGTGCCGCACTATCATATTTGAAATACTCGACCATTGCCCGCGCAGCCACATATTCGTTAGCACCGCTACCACCGGGAGCGTACCCCATATTAAAAGCAATACCCAAATCAGACATTAATTGCGAAACGGCATCGGCTTCCGTTTGAGAATAACCACCTTCTTTGTATGAGGCAAGCATGTTATCCCAATCGTAGTAGTGGTTAAAATTGGCACTGAGAACAGTTGTATCGCCTTTGTATCCCCATTTGTACTGATGACTACCGCGACCTTTCTCAGGATATTCATAATATTTCATTATTTGTGCTGCTGCTGTTGCCACACAACCCGTCGGACATTTTTTCCCATCTACACTCGGGCAATCATTATTGTATGGCTCGCCTTGGTTCCATTCTATTTTGTCAAGTAGCGGTTCTACTTCCGTATAATGTTTCTGTTTGCGCGGACCGGCAAAATATGTATCCGGCAAATTAGAAATCTGCTCCGTTAGATAATCCAACCATTCCCGCATGTTTTCCGGGAAATGTTGTTCATCGTAATATCCTCTGTATGCATGACCGATAACCGGACGTAAGCGATCATCTGCAGAAACGAGCACAAAGCCTCCTTCTTCTGCACCAAAAACATAATAGGCGAGCTCGTCTGAGTTGTTCTTCAAACGAGTAGCTTTTAGTTGCATGCGTTGAGATGGACTGCGATAGCCGTTATAGGACTTCTGTTGCCCTATATAATTCTGAGCAATCTGTTGCGCCTCTTCCGGAGATACTACGGCGGCAAATAGTTGGCCGGCCAATAATAATCCGGCAAATAGGATGTTTATTCTACGTGACATAATTCTTGTATTGTTACGAGTTTTTGTTCGCCCGTTGTCATATTTTTGAGCATTACTTTGTTCTGTGCCATTTCATCGCTGCCTACGATGGCTACGAATGGAATTTGCTTGTCATCCGCATAACTCATCTGTTTCTTCATCTTGGTGGGTTCGGGATAAACTTCTACGGACATTCCGTGCGCTCGCAATTCCTTCGCCCATTTCAAGGCATAGCGTAATTCGTCTTGTCCGAAGGTAGCGAAGAGTACCTGCGTAGCGGTCTGTAATTCTTTCGGGAAGAGATTTAACTCTGTTAAAACATCGTAGATACGGTCAGCTCCAAAGGAAATTCCTACGCCAGAAACGCCCGGTAAGCCGAATATACCTGTTAAGTTATCATACCGTCCGCCACCGGTTATTGAGCCAATCTGCGCATCCAGCGCCTTTACTTCGAAGATAGCACCGGTGTAGTAGTTTAGGCCGCGAGCAAGGCATAAATCCAATTCGATATTCAGTTGCACACCGGTCATGTCAATCAGTCCGAAGAGCTCTTCCAATTCGTCAACGCCTTTTAGGCCCACTTCGCTGTTTGCCAATATGCCGCGCAAGGCTGTGAGCTTATCGGCCGTTGTGCCGCATAGGTTGAGAATAGGCTGTAACGCTTGTACGGCTTCGTTCGAAAGACCGCGTTCAACCAATTCCGCATTTACGGCATCTACGCCAATCTTATCGAGTTTATCAATCGCAACGGTTATATCCACCATCTTATCCGGCGCGCCAATCACTTCGGCTATTCCGGCTAAAATCTTACGATTGTTGATATGCAGGCACACGCGGATGCCCAAACGGCGATATACCTCTTCTACAATCTGCACCAGTTCTAATTCTCCAATCAGACTATCGCTACCAATCACATCTACATCACATTGGTAGAACTCACGATAACGGCCTTTCTGCGGTCTGTCTGCACGCCAAACGGGCTGTATCTGATAACGCTTAAACGGAAAACTCAATTCCTCGCGATGCTGTACCACATAACGCGCAAAAGGAACAGTAAGGTCATAACGCAATCCTTTCTCCGGTGCCAAGTCGGCTTTCTCTCCGCTGTTCTGGATGCGGAAGAGCAGTTTGTCGCCTTCCTCGCCATACTTGCCCATCAGCGTGCCGATATTCTCCATCGCAGGGGTTTCTATCTGTTGAAAACCAAACAGGGAGAAAACGCCTTTAATGGTATCGAAGATATAATTGCGGCGAGCCATTTCGAGTTGTCCGAAGTCTCGCGTTCCTTTTGGTATACTTGGTTTCTGTGCCATAATTCACTAATTCCCTAATTCACTAATTCGAAAATCTAAAATATCGCACTATAAATGCGATCCGTGGCTCCTAATTCTGATTCCACATAGGCTGCGGCTTTCTCGCCTATGTCATAATGTTTCTTCAAAGCGATATTCAGAGCCGCTTCTAATTCTTCATAATTCGATATACTTCTTGCTGCACCTGCTGCAATCAGTCCTTTTGCTTCGCGGAAATGCATGTAATTCGGTCCAAAGAGAACCGGCAAGCCATAAACAGCCGCTTCTATCGTATTATGGATGCCCACGCCAAATCCTCCGCCTATGTACGCTACGTGTCCGAAGCGATAAATAGAGGAGAGTAGGCCAACTGTATCAATCACAAGCACTTGCGCTTGCTGGAGTATGTTTCGCAGGCTGACGGCCGGTAATGGACCACAGGCGGCGGAATATTTTACTATCCGGCCTTGGAAGAGATTAAAGATAAAATGCAAATGTTCCTCGTTAATCTCATGTGGCACGAGAATAAGTTTAGCTTGACCGTCGCATTCTGAATTCCGGATTTTCAAGAAATGTTCCAGCAATTCCTCATCTTTCGGCCAGGTACTTCCGGCCACGATGACTTGCTCACAGCCATCTACAAACTGTTCAATCGGTCTCAGACGGCTTTGAGCGGAGCGGTCTTTTGACTGTTGGCTTTCGACTATTTCTTTCACTCTGTCAAATCGCGTGTCGCCGGAAACAGATACATTATGAATGCCATGCTCCGCCAGCAAACGCTGCGAGTCTTCGTCTTGCACGAAGATATGTGTGAAACAGCGCAGCAGGCGTAATGAACTTGCTCCGTACCAACGGAAGAAACGCTGTCCCGGACGGAAGATGGCTGAGATGCTATAAGTAGGAATCTGCTGTTTCTTCAATTCCAGCAAGAATGCCGGCCAGAACTCATACTTCACAAAAATGGCCATTTTCGGTTGCAGCATTTCGATGAACCGTTTGGCATTTCTTCGCGTAGCGAATGGCAGGTACAGCACGGCATCTACCTGGTCGTAGTTCTTGCGCAACTCATAGCCCGAAGGGCTAAAGAAAGTCAGAACAATCTTCTGTTTGGGTTGCTCATGCCGCAAGCGCTCTATCAAAGGACGGGCTTGTTCAAACTCACCCACAGAGGCCGCATGAATCCATACTGCGCCGTGATTGCTCTCTAAAATAGCGCGATGCTCCGTGTCAAGCGTCGTACGCTGACCGCGAAACAATGCCATTGCCTTATGATTTGTCTCTTTGCTCAAAATCTCTAATCCCTAATTCGAAAATCCCTAACTCGCTAATCGTTAGAGCGTATAACGTACACCAAGGTTGAAGGAGTAGTCGAACATATGTCCGCCTGCCCAGCCGCCTGTGAAAAGGAACGCATAGCCCGGACGGAAATCGAACGAGAAGGCAATAGGCGCATTTTTCATGTTCGCCTCAATACCTGCTGCGGCACCAAAACCGAATACTCCGGCATCGCCCAGGACGTAACCCAGTTTCATTTGACCACCTGCATAGATGCTCATCTTGATGCCATCGCCTTCTGCCAGCGGATTCGTCTGATAAGCAAACACGCCATTTGCGATTGGCACACCGGCATAGCCAAAACCTGTTCCGCCATCGGGATTGGTGCAATAGCCAATCTCTGCGAGGATGGTAAAGTTCGGCATAACCATCGTCTTGTATTGTGCGCCGATTCCTAAGCCTGCTACCATACCGATACTATGTTGATAGTCTTTGGCGGATACGAATGTTACAGCCGTCATTAAGGCTAAACAGAGAGTAATAATCTTCTTCATAATAATATATTTTTTTTGTTTGTTATTTTTAATCACACTAAATCGGGCACAAAGGTACGAAAAATTTTGCATATATGCAAATATTTGTACATTTTTATACTAATAAATTTGCACAATTCAAAAAAAAGTTGTATATTTGCACAAAATTTAAGAGTAAGATTTATGGCTGGAAGACGAATATCGATGAGCGCCGCTTTTGAATGGTACAAAGGCGAATTAGATGACGACTTATACCTGCGGACTTTGGTAAAAGACAAATCCAAAGTGATGGCGGTTTGCCGTAAACCGCGTTATACAAAGGTTCAGCGCAAAAAGATGGCGGAACGTCCACAAATTAAGCGTTTTAACGCAGTAATGTCAGAAGCGCAGGCCATCTATCATGATCCTATTCGTCGTGCGGAATGGGAAGAACGTCACAAAGCCTTTCAGCAAGAAGCTCGTAAAAAGGGCGAATACACTTATCCCCGCTTGTGGGATTTTATCCGCCACGAGCTGAATTTAGCAAAGAAATCGGCGGAAAAATAAGGGCTGATTAAAAATTCCAGAGATTAAAAAATTTATCGTTTAGTTCATATGAGCCTTGAATGAGGTTTATATGAGCTTTATATGAAGTCTATAGTTTCATAGGTGGCGGGAGCAACATTGAGAGGTGACTAGAATTAAGAAGAATAAACAAAAA
This sequence comes from Paludibacteraceae bacterium, assembly GCA_017557345.1. Classification (GTDB taxonomy): domain Bacteria; phylum Bacteroidota; class Bacteroidia; order Bacteroidales; family Paludibacteraceae; genus Colicola. The sequence continues at coordinate 37,618 of JAFYZR010000155.1, forward strand.
AGAATGAGAGCCGTAAGACTCCCAATCTTTATCATAAATTGCTAATTCACTAATCTACTATCAGCCTGTATTATTTTTTTTGTAAAAATACAGGCAAAAAAGATACAGGCTATGCTTGGTGATATTACTGTTTGATTAGTTGCGCGTACAGATTTAGACCGATGGTTGTCAGATGGTAGGCTTGTTCGGGTTTGCTAGGAGAAGATGGATACCTGAATGTGATATACCCCTTAGCATAGGCCGGCTTGAGGTAATTATCGATAAACACTTTACGACTATTTTGCTTGAGCCCCAAGTCTGCCATTATTTGACGTCTTGGCAGAACTTTATTTCCCATAACCAGCACTAGTTTCCAAACGCGTTCGTCAATCTTATCGCTCGGTTTCGGTTGAGGTTTTTGGGGAGTTTCTTTAGGTGCAGTAAACAGATTTTTGCCCATCTCGTACGCTTCGTGCATAGTCTTGCCTTGAAGATATACAAGCTGCACTTCATGTCCAACATCTTTGGCTCCTTTTAAAAACCTACTCACCAGTTTCTGATTGTTTTGGGCCTTTTGAGAAGGTGTAGAGAGAACTACGATTTTAGTCATAATATTTGATGTTAAACTATTTGTAATTCAAATCCGGTGCAAAGGTACAATATTTTTTTGACATATGCAATAGCCTGTATTATTTTTTGTAAAAATACAGGTCTAAAAAGATACAGGCTATAGAGGAAATACAATAGGTACATAGGTAGTAAAGAGCGAGAATAGCCTGTATTATTTTTGTAAAGATACAAGCAAAAAAAGATACAGGCTTATAGGGAAACCTGTATCTTCTGGAGAGTAGTTAGGAATGATTTTACTTCATCTCTTGTCCTGTTACGGTGTAAATATTGTCTCCGCGACGGATGAATAGTTGACCGTTTTTGATAAACTTATTGGTCATTGGTGATTGGTCATTGGTGATTTGTCCGTTATCCGGAACGGTAACTTCATCAATACCGGTAGGCAGATCGGCGCCCTGGATATTTGTGAAATAACTCCATTTGGCATCGTTTTGGTAATCCGTCACTGTTCCGTTCGGTACATAGACCGGAATGGTATTGGTTATGCCATCAAAACACGTATTGCCGCAGGTAGGCGGATCGATGCGCTGGCAGGTAATAGACTCCAGACCGCTGCAATTCTTAAACGCACTGTTTCCAATGTTAGCAACACTATGACCAATCGTCAAAGAGGTCATAGCAGAGCAGGCATAGAAAGCTTGGTTGTCGATGTGGGTGACATTATTGGGAATGACAATCGCGGTCAAACCGGAAGCGCGGAAAGCACACTCTCTAATTCTAGTGAGGCTATTAGGAAGAGTGACGGATTTCAAATTTTCGCAACCCATGAAAGCATAGCCTCTGATGTCTGTGAGTCCGTCGCCCAGTGTCAGAGATGTCAAACCGGTGCAGCCATTGAAAGCTCTGGATTCAATAGTTTCAACTGCGTTACCAATCGTTACGGATTTCAGATTCGTGGAATCCTTGAAGGCATACATTCCTATGCTTGTAGGACCGTTTTCTACTATCAATGTTTTGATAGGCACATTGTATGCTTGCCACGAAGGCTCACCGCTATTCCAATCAGCCATCTTACCGGCGCCGGAGATGGTAAGTATTCCGTCCTCCGTCAAATCCCACACGAGATTCGTGCTATCGCCCTCTGCGCCGCATTTGCCCATGAGCATACTGCTTTCTTTAATATCGTCGAAGTAGTTCCATGGGCTTCCCGGTGCCGTATAAGCCGATTTCTGCCCTTTCAACACCCAAACAGTGATGTCCGTGGGCACATCATAGAAACAATCTTCACCCCAAGTAGGCGGAATGGCGGCATTGCAGTTGATAATTGCCAAATTGGAGCAATTCTCGAAAGCATATTTTCCAATGCTTGTGACGGCATAGCCGATGGAGACAGAGTGCAGATTGGCGCAATTTTGAAAAGCAGAAAACGGAATGCTTGCGACAAAGTTGGGAATATGCACATAGGTTAAACCAGCTGCTAAAAAAGTACTCGTTCCAATAGTTTTAAGGCTACCGGGAAGATTGATGGAGGTCAAGGCGGAGCAATTCATAAAAGCGCTAGCTCCAATGCTGGTGACGGTATTGGGGAGAGACACAGAAGTTAAATTTGTGCAACCACGGAAAGCATATTTGCCAATGCTGGTGACACCATTTTCTATTGCCACCGATTGGATAGACGATTTAGTGGAATACCATGGGACTTCATCAACATTATCCCAATCTGTCATGGCACCTGTACCGGAGATGGTAAGTACGCCGCCGGTGAGGTCCCATGTAAGGTTCGTACCACATGTGCCGCTCTCGGCAAACAGTGTTCCTGCGCCTGCGATGAGGGCAAGGATGAAAGTAAAAAGTTTTCTCATGATAATTGTTGGCGGTTATATCCCATCGCCACGTCGGTTTTAATAGATTATTGTTGTTAAGTTTGTGAATTGTATACATACAAAAACGTGAGCCAACTGCTATTGGTTCATTCGGGCTACCACACCCACTTCATCCAATATACACAGAAAGCCCACGCACTAGCGTGAGCGTTTCGCCTATTCTCGGAATGAAGTTTTTCAATGTGGTAGATTGAATGAATCCTCAAATAAAGCAAACGCTAAATTTTCAATATGTCATCCCATTTAACGTCTAAGATCTGACGGCTTGCAATTATTCCTACGAGCGAGGATTTCAATTTTGCGTGCAAAATTACAAATAATTTTTGATATATGCAAATAAAAATGCGATTTTCTTATCCAGAGGAATGATAAATTGCATTTTGCGATTAGCGAATTAGGGATTATCGCGAGACGTTCTCGCGATAAAATGCCCGAACATAGAGAGTGGCGGCGAGGGGCTAATCCGCCTATGACCGAGCCCAACCACCTCCGTCAAGCAAAAAAAAGCACTAAAATTTGCATATGTGCGAATTTTGTAGTACCTTTGCAGGCGATTTTGAAAAATGGCAAAACCAGTAGTTATATTAGCGATTGAGTCGAGTTGCGACGATACATCCGCGGCGGTCATCGTGGACGGAATATTGCGTAGCAATGTGATAGCGAGCCAGAAAGTGCATGAAGAATTCGGCGGCGTTGTGCCGGAACTGGCCAGCCGTGCGCACCAGCTCAATATATTGCCGGTAGTAGATACGGCACTCAAACGCGCCAATGTCACTAAAGATGATCTGTCTGCGATAGCCTTTACGCGCGGACCGGGATTATTAGGTTCGTTGCTTGTCGGCACGTCTTTCGCAAAGGGTTTGGCGCTTGCGCTGAACATACCGATTATCGATGTGAATCATCTGCAGGGGCATGTCTTGGCGCATTTTGTGGAAGATGGCACGGGTCTCAATCATCCGTCTTTTCCGTTCTTGTGCCTTCTTGTTTCCGGAGGAAACAGTCAGATAGTGCGCGTGAATGCCTATAATGATATGCAGATTATCGGTCAGACGATAGACGATGCGGCAGGAGAGGCGTTCGACAAGTGCGCTAAAGTGCTTGGTTTGCCGTATCCGGGCGGTCCGTGGATTGATAAACTGGCCAAGCAAGGCGATGCCACCAAATATCCTTTTGCCAAGCCGAATCTGGCAGGCTACGATTATTCCTTCTCCGGTCTGAAGACTTCCTTCCTTTATACGCTTCGCGATATGCTCAAAGCGCATAATGTAGAGACGATTGACGAACTGGCGGCTATCATTCCTAACCTGCGCGAAGATATGTGCGCATCGTTACAAGCCACCATCATCGATATCCTAATGCGCAAGCTGAAGAAGGCGGCTAAAGACTTGAATATCAATCAAGTAGCCGTAGCAGGAGGAGTGAGTGCAAACAGCGCTTTGCGCCAGGCATTTCTCGATTACGGTAAGCGTTATCGCTGGAATGTCTTTATCCCGCCTTTCAGTTTTACGACGGATAACGCAGCCATGGTTTGTCAGGCCGGATATTTCAAATATTTAGACAAGGATTTTTGCAATATAGATGAAGTTCCATTCGCTAAAACGACAATTTGAACCCTATATCGACATCATCATTTTCATGGTGACGCTACTTGTAGCGAACTATTTCTGGAAGTTCACGATGAAAGGCGATGAATATGGAGATTTGGTCACATGGTTCGGTTTGGATGTAACCGCGCCGTTTGAGTTCATGTCGTGCCATATCGCAGCCGCGGTCTATTGGCTTGTCGGCTTATTCCGCGACACGGTATATATGGTAGGGGAACATACCATCCGTTTCGACTCAGGAAGCGGAACAACCATCATCTGGGGCTGTTCGGGATTGAAGCAAATGTTTATCTGGATGTGCTTGATTTTGACCGTGCGGTCAGGAAAAGCCAAACCCGCTTACGTCACATGGCTGCATAAACTATGGTTTATTCCTGTCGGCTGGATTTGCTGCCATGCGTTTAATATACTGCGTATATTCTTAATCTCGCTTTTTATCGAGTTCCATCCTGGGTGGTTCCCGATTTTGCACGATTATATCTTCAAATACGCGTTCTACGCTATGTTGTTTGGTCTTTGGGTCCTCTTTGTTGAAAAGATAAGACCCAACGCTTCACAGCGCTGACGATTTTCCACATTCTACTTGTTTGCGTCTGGTCTCCCGTAAGCAGATCAGGAACGGCTGCACCTGTTGCCTGCTCAGGATAAACGACCATGTAGCTATGATCGCTAAAGAAGCGCGACAGCATATCCGGCACTTGTTCAAAGAGCGGGTTGTAGGATGGAGTAGAAGGACGGGCGTTAATCATCACAATCATATCGTCTTGCGTCATCTGTTTGGCAATCATTAGTACATCCTCCCAATCTTCCATTTCCCGATAAGACGCGCGCAAGAACTTTCCTTTACGGCGACAGAAAGCCTGCAAGGTCTTTTGCGTATCTTCATTCGTAAAGAATACCACTTTAGCGCCAATCTGGCTGCTTAAGCGGCGGACAAGGCCAAAACAAGTAATGAAATCATGCTCTTTCTCCGCATAACGAGGCACAGCGACCAACAGACGATTGATCGTGTTGATCGGTTGATTCGGATGGTAAATGATAGAAGCCTTGCTTTGATGGTTAATCATATTCATAGCCTCCGTCCAATCTTCTTGGCTTGCTATATCCGGATCGAGCAGTTCGCTTAATTCGCCTAACTCCTTCAATTCATAGTGCCTGTTTTCACCAACCGTCATCAGCGACCAGCTATTATCCGTCTTATCCGCCTCCAGACGCGCCTCTTCCTGTAATGCCAGGCGTTTAGCTGCATATTCGGTAACAAACGAAGCGGATGTGCAAAGCACAAGAATCATCAGCACGGCGGCATTCAGGATTTCTGCGCTGAAGATGCCCGATTCGTAACCGATGGTTACAATGGCAAGCGTACCGGCTGCTGTTGCGTGCGTCAAACCGAACATGAGTTGGCGTTCAACCGGTTGCAATTGGAAACTCTTCTGTGCCAGCCATGCCGCAAGCCATTTGCCTGCTAACTTAGTAGCGATCATCACGATGGCAATGATAATCGTCATCCATCCGTCCCAGAGCAGCGTAATATCAATCATGAAACCAACGCCCATCAGGAACAACGGCACGAAGAGGTTGTTACCGACAAAGTTAATCCGTTGCATCACAGGACTTAAGTTCGGCACTAATCTATTAAGCGAGACGCCGCAAAGGAAGGCTCCGAGAATACCGTCCAGACCTGCCCAGTCGGCCAATAAGGCCGAAAAGACCATCAACGTCATGACTACTAGAAATCCGCTTGTAGCGTCTGACCAGCGCTTGAAGAAACGTTTCGCCAGCCAAGGGAAGACGCCAAGAATCAATATAAGCGTCAGAACAATTCGCCCGATTAACCGCCATGCACTCAATTGGCCGGTATAGACGAAATTACTCTTCAGAATGGCTAAAACCAACAGCGCCAAGGTGATGGAAAGCATCGTACCACCGATAGCGATATGCACGGACGGGTTTTTCTGTACGCCGTAGCGGCTTACGATAGGATAAGTCATCAGCGTGTGACTACCGTACATGGCGCCCATCAGCACACTCGTCACGCCGTCAAACCCTAAAAGCAGACTGGTTACAAGACCTAAGACAAACGGAAAGATGAATGAATAGAAACCATAGATAACGGAACGTGTACGTTGCTGCCGAAAATCATTGATGTCAACTTCAATACCCGCTTGCAGCATGATATACAGCATACCAATCTTGCCCAACGCTTGTATCGCATCGCCTCCATCAATCAGATGTGCCCCATACGGGCCGACGATAATTCCTACAATGATAAAGCCCACAATACTTGGCATGCGAACTTTGCGGCAAGCCATCGGGACCAATAAAATCGTCGCCAAAACGATGGCTATGATAACGAGCGGGTTGGTAATCATATGAATCTGCCTGTTATGCTGTTAGGATTGTTTTTAATATCTTCTATTGTACCTGTAGCAACTATTTTTCCGCCTCCGCGACCGCCTTCCGGTCCCATGTCGATAATCCAGTCGCAAGCGCGGATGACATCTGTATTATGCTCAATGATAATCACCGTATTTCCTGCATCTACCAATTTGCGTAAAACGCCTAACAGCACACGGATATCTTCGAAATGCAAACCGGTTGTCGGTTCATCCAGAATATAGACTGTTTTGCCTGTTGACTTACGCGATAACTCAGTTGCCAGTTTGATACGCTGACTCTCGCCGCCACTGAGGCTTGTTGAGGCCTGGCCGAGTTTGATATATCCCAAACCCACATCCTGAATGGTTTTTATCTTACGCAGTATTTTCGGCTGTGGTTCGAAGAACTCCACGGCCTGGTTAACCGTCATATCCAGAACATCGGCAATCGTTTTTCCTTTCCATCGCACTTCCAGTGTCTCGCGGTTGTATCGCTGTCCGCCGCATGCTTCGCATGGCACATAGACATCGGGCATGAAATGCATCTGAATCGTCTTGTAGCCATTTCCCATACATTCCTCGCAACGCCCGCCTTTGGCATTAAAACTGAATCGTCCGGCCTTCCATCCGCGAATCTTTGATTCGGGCAATTGCGCAAACAAATCTCGAATGTCGTTGAAAACATTTGTATAAGTGGCAGGATTGGAACGAGGCGTGCGGCCGATAGGCGACTGGTCAACGTTTATCACTTTGTCAATCAGTTCGATGCCTTTGATTTCTTTATACGGCAGCGGCTGGGTCTTACTGCGGTAGAGATGTTGACTCAAAATGGGGTAGAGTGTCTGATTGATAAGCGAACTCTTACCGCTTCCGCTCACACCGGTTACGCAAACCATCTTACCCAGCGGAATCTGTACTGTCACTTTCTTGAGATTATTGCCTGTACAGCCGCTGAGAGTAATGAATTTTTCAGCGGAGCGGTCTTTTAGTGAAACGGTCTTTATTCTTTCAGTGACATCAGTCACGGTCTTATCTCCTTTCAGATATTGCGCAGTAAGCGTTTCTGTCTTCAAAAGCTCGCTTGGCTTTCCGCTAAACAGCACTTTGCCGCCTAATCGTCCGGCTTTAGGACCGATATCCACAATCCAGTCAGCCTCGCGCATCATCTGTTCGTCATGTTCGACGACGATGACAGAGTTTCCCATATCGCGCAACTCCTTCAGACTGGAGATAAGACGCTGATTATCACGCTGATGCAAGCCAATGGATGGCTCATCCAGGATATAAAGAACGTTCACGAGGCGCGAACCGATCTGTGTCGCCAAACGAATACGCTGACTCTCTCCTCCTGACAAACTCTCGCTGCTACGGTTCAGACTCAGATAACTCAGTCCTACGGACTGCATGAATCGTAATCGCGCACAAATCTCTTTTAGAATCGGCTCTGCAATGGCCTTTTGCTTTTCCGATAACCCGTCATTCGCAACCGGCAATCCCTCAAATGTTGCAAGCAGCTCCTCTATATCCATCTCCGCCAAATCGGAGATGTTGTATTTCCCCAGACGGTAACTAAGCGCTTCTTTGCTCAATCGTTTGCCATGGCACTCAGGACATTCAATCCATTCCTCTTTTTCCTCATCTTCATCCTCTAATCCACTCATCCCCTCATCCGCTAATCCGGTAATTTGTTCCCACCAGTTATCCTGCCGAATGATTTCATCTACCTTCTCATCACTCTCCACTCTTAACTCTTCACTCTTCACTTTCCCCAATCCCTTACAGCACGGACACCATCCGGACGGGCTATTGAAACTGAAGGTATGCGGCGCCGGTTCCTGATAACTCAAACCCGTTTCCGGGCACATGAGATTTCGGCTGAGATATCTGACGGTTGAAGGATTATCGCTGGCAACTATCATCATGATGCCGTTTCCCTGTGTCATGGCGCGATCCACCGATTGCCGCAAGCGACGTACATCTTCCTCTGTCCCGTTATTTTTGGGTTTGAGACGATCAACCACCACTTCAATGTTATGAATCTTATATCGATCCACTTTCATGCCCGCTACGATCTCATGAACTTCGCCGTCTATGCGCACATGCACAAAGCCTTTTTTGCGGATCGTCTCGAAGAGCTCTTTGTAATGCCCTTTACGCCCGCTGACCATCGGTGCCAGCAATAGGATTTTCTTACCCGCGTATTCGCGTATAATAAGGTCTATTATCTGATCGTCCGTATAATGCACCATCGGCTTGCCGGAAAGGTAAGAGTAGGGCACAGCAGCTCGCGCAAAAAGCAGACGAAGGAAGTCATAGACTTCCGTCACCGTACCTACGGTAGAACGGGGATTCTTGCTCGTTGTCTTCTGATCGATGGAAATGACAGGACTTAGGCCGGTTATCTTGTCCACGTCCGGGCGTTGCATCTGACCGATGAATCCACGGGCATACGAAGAGAAGGTCTCCATGTACCGGCGCTGCCCTTCGGCGAAGATCGTATCGAAGGCTAGCGATGACTTCCCCGAGCCGCTCAGACCCGTGATGACCGTCAGCTGCTTACGAGGTATAGACACGCTGATATTCTTCAGATTATGCACCCGTGCACCGATGACCTCTATTTTACCTTCATCCTTTGCCATAAATTGCAAAACCTTTGCGGCTGCAAAGGTACTAAAAAAAATCGACATATGCAAATTTCACAGACATTTTAGTTTTTTTATGATTCTCTTTGTTCTATGTACAGGTCTCTAGCCTGTATCTTTTTTGCTTGTATTTCCTCAAAATGTTCAATTTTACGGGTCTTCGAGGTTTGCTCGGTATTATGTCGAGGTTTTGACCTAATTTGTTCTTAGAAAAATGTTCTATTTTTCTTTACTTTGGGGTCTCCGATGAATCTCTAAATTCCAAATATATGCAAGCATAATTATTTTTTTTCGTCAAATATTTGTATATTTGATTTTTTTTTACTAATTTTGCACCCGATTTTGCTAAGTACGCTTTGCAAAAAACGCAGAGCGTAGTATTTAATTGGGAATATACACATCGAAAATCTAAAAAATATCAATATAAATCGTAAAATTTAAAATTGCTTTATGGCTAAAGTTTTTCAAGCAAATGAGATCAAGAATGTCGCTATGTTGGGCGGCAGCGGATCTGGTAAAACGACTCTGATGGAGTCGATGTTGTTCGAGTGCGGGGTGATCAAACGCCGCGGTTCGATTGAGGCACAATCCACCGTGTGCGATTATTTCCCTGTAGAGAAAGAGTACGGTTATTCAGTTTTCTCGACCGTTTGTAACCTTGAGTTTGGTGGCAAGAAGTTGAATATCATCGATTGCGCCGGTTCGGATGACTTCTGCGGCGGTACTGTAACAGCCCTCCACGTAGTAGACACAGCTGCCATCGTTCTTACATGTAATGGCGGTGTTGAAGTAGGTACTCAAAACAACTTCCGCTTGGCAGAGAAAGCCAAGAAACCGATTGTGTTTGTTGTAAACAAATGCGACCATGAAAACGCTAACTTCGATCGTACTATCGAGACACTGAAAGACAACTTTGGTAACAAAGTTTGCTTGGTTCAATATCCTGTTAACGCCGGTGCAGGCTTCAATGCCGTTATCGACGTACTGAAGGGCAAAATGCTCGTTTGGAAAGCAGAAGGCGGTGCTCCTGAACTGAAGGACATTCCTGCAGAGGAAGCCGGAAAAGTAGAGGAACTGCTTAGCGCTTTGCATGAGATGGCTGCCGAGGCAGACGAAGCTCTTATGGAGAAATTCTTCGAAGAAGGCACATTGAGCGAAGAAGATACCATCCGTGGTCTCAAAGTTGTATTTGCGGAAGCTGGCGTATATCCTGTTCTCTGCGCATGTGGCGCAAAAGACATGGGTGTTCGTCGTCTCATGGAGTTCTTGGGTGATATGGCTCCGGCAGTAGCTGATGCTCCGAAACCTCAGACTGTTGATGGTAAGGAAGTGACAGCAGACGCAAAGGCTCCGGCTTCGATGTTCATCTTCAAGACATCCGTTGAACCGCATATCGGTGAGGTGAACTATTTCCGCGTAATGCAAGGCACCATTCACAATGGTGATGACTTAGAGAACATCGACCGTGGTTCGAAAGAGCGTATCTCGCAGCTCTACAGCGTTGCAGGTTCTATCCGTGTACCGGTTGATGAAGTAGCAGCAGGCGATATCGCAGCTACCGTAAAACTGAAAGATACACGTACCGGCAATACGTTGAATGCTAAGGGTTGCGAAAACCAATATGCACCGATTCAATATCCGCAACCGCGTTATCGCCGTGCTATCAAGCCTGTGACAGAGAGCGATGCAGAGAAATTGGCTGCTCTTCTCACACGTATGCACGAAGAAGACCCGACATGGATCATTGAGCAATCGAAAGAGTTGCGCCAGATGATCGTTAGCGGTCAAGGTGAGTTCCACCTCCGTACACTCAAATGGCGTCTGGAGAACAACGATAAGATGATGGTGAACTATGAGGAACCGCGTATTCCTTATCGTGAGACTATCACTAAGGCTGCCCGCGCAGACTATCGTCATAAGAAACAATCCGGTGGTGCAGGTCAGTTCGGTGAGGTTCACTTGATCGTTGAGCCGTATGAGGATGGCCAACCGGTTAAGGATACTTATAAATTCGGTAACCAGGAGTATAAGATCTCCGTTAAGGATCAACAGGAAATCAACCTTGAGTGGGGCGGTAAGTTGATTATCATCAACTCCATCGTCGGTGGTGCTATCGATGCACGCTTCATCCCGGCTATCGTAAAAGGTATTATGGATCGTATGGAGCAAGGCCCGTTGACCGGTTCTTATGCTCGTGACGTTCGCGTAATCATCTACGATGGTAAGATGCACCCGGTTGATTCGAACGAAATCTCCTTCCGTCTGGCAGGACGTAATGCTTTCGCTCAAGCCTTCAAAGAGGCAAACCCGAAAGTATTGGAGCCGGTTTATGACCTCGAAGTATTCGTGCCTTCTGAGATTATGGGTGATGTAATGTCTGATATTAACGGTCGCCGCGGTATGGTGATGGGTATGGAGACAGAGAAATCATTCACTCGCCTCAAAGCACAAGTGCCTTTGAAAGAGTTGGCAAGCTACTCAACAACTTTGTCTTCTTTGACCGGAGGTCGTGCAACGTTCACAATGCAGTTTAATAGCTATCAACTTGTTCCGGCTGATGTACAAGAGAAACTATTGGCTGCTTACGCTGCTTCGCAGACTGAGGAAGAATAATTATTATTCCAATAAAAAAAGAAAGAGTCCGAAAGGGCTCTTTTTTTTGTCTGAATACTGATTACTGAAAACTGAATACTGAATACTGAATCCTTCTTACAGCGGCCTCCGCCTAGAAAGGCAAGTAAATTACGTATTTGGTCTCAAACCAACTATTCTTAAACCACTGGCTGCAGGGAGTAATCTCTGCAGTTTTTATGAATGGCGCAATCTCGGCTTTGAGATCTCCGCCTTTGAGAACGATAATACCATTTAGCATGGCATTACGATGCTTGTTGGAAATATTCTTACGCACCAGCTTAACCAAATCGGGTAGGGGCATAACGGCACGCGAGACAACGAAATCGAACTTCTGTTTTTCTTGCTCTGCGCGTTCTTGCTTACAGATGACATTCGTCAAACCTAATGCTTGCGCCACTTCTGATGCTACTTTTATTTTCTTGCCTATTGAGTCAATAAGCATGAACTGGCACTCCGGGAAAAGAATAGCTAATGGTATACCGGGAAAACCACCTCCTGTGCCTACATCCATTATAGACGTTCCTGGTTGGAATGGCAATAATTTGGCAATGGCCAGCGAATGGAGTACATGGTGCTCGTATAGATTATCTATATCTTTGCGGGAGATGACATTGATTTTGCTGTTCCAATCGCGATAAAGGGCGTCAAGCTGAGCGAATTGCTCAGCCTGACGATCGGTTAACTTGAAGTAATCAGTTATCAACATTAAGCAGTTAAATTAATCTGCGAGGTTAGTGAATACATTTTGTACGTCTTCGTCCTCTTCAATCTTATCGATGAGTTTCTGTACTGACTCGCGTTGATCCTCAGGAAGTTGCTTTGTATCATTCGGAATACGTACGAATTCAACCGATTGAATCTCAAAGCCGTTCTCCTCCAGATATTTCTGTAAATTGATAGCTTCGTTGAAATCCGAATAGATAACAATCGTGTTCTCCTCTTCATCCACACCGAGTTCTTCAACTCCGTAGTCGATAAGCTCGAGTTCCAGTTCTTCCAAATCAATGCCATCCTTCATGGTAACGGTGAAGCAAGCCTTGCGGTCAAAGAGGAACTGCAGCGAACCTTGTGTGCCAAGCGTACCGCCAAACTTTGTGAAGTAAGAACGGATATTTGCTACCGTACGCATGTGATTGTCCGTAGCGGTCTCTACGAAGATAGCGATGCCATGTGGCCCGTAGCCTTCGTAATTGATTTCCTTATAGCCTTCAGATGATTTATCGGTCGCTTTCTTGATTGCACGATCGATGTTATCCTTCGGCATGTTCTCACGCTTACATTGTTGGATTAATGTACGCAGACGAGGGTTGGAGTCAGGATCTGCGCCGCCCTCGCGAGCAGCAATTGTGATTTCTTTACCCAGTTTCGTGAATGTACGGGACATGTGTCCCCATCTTTTCAATTTAGTCGCTTTGCGATATTCAAACGCTCTACCCATAGTAGTATGTATTTTTAATTATTGATTTGCTTCAGTGTTTCCTTCTGCCGGAGTCTCTTCAGGATCCGCATGGTCAAGGATAGTCTCAACATGTACTTCCTCAAAACTAATCTTGAACTCAACACGACGGTTCTTCTGACGTCCTGCCTTGGTCTTGTTGTCTGCAATAGGAACTTCCATTCCGTAACCGTTAGCAGTCATACGTGTAGATTCAACGCCCTTGCTGATGAGGTAATTACGTACGGCATTTGCACGGTCGTCAGATAGTTTCATATTGTATTCAGCCTTACCTACGTTATCGGTGTGACCTTGTACCTCGATGATATAATTGCTATTCTCAACGAATGTAGCAGCAATCTGGTCGAGGAGCGGGAAGGATTTCTTCTTGATAGTTGCCTTGCCTGTCTCAAACTCGATACCTTGCATTGCTTTTTGCAGCAATTGACGAACCTCACGTTTAACCTCCGGACAACCCTTGTTGTTCTTCAATCCCGGAACGTACGGACAAGCGTCCTTATAGTCAGGCACACCATCACCGTCGCTATCCAGTTCGCAACCGCGTGCATCAACATGTCCGATAGCTTCCTTCGGCGTGTTCGGACATTCGTCACGATAATCAGGAACACCATCTTCGTCACTATCTATCGGGCAACCCTTCTCATCAACCAATCCCCATGCCGCTTGCGGTGTGTTCGGGCATTCATCGAGATAATCAGGAACACCGTCACCATCACTATCGATAGGACAACCCTTAGCATCAATCATCGTCCAAGCAGCCTCAGGAGTCTCAGGACACTCATCGAGATAATCAGGAACACCGTCACCATCTGTATCCATCGGGCAACCTAAGCTATCTACTTTACCCCAAGCCGCTTGCGGTGTATTCGGGCAGAGGTCTCTATAATCCTCTACACCATCACCATCTGTATCCAGTTCGCAACCCAGCGAGTCAACGAATCCAATAGCAGCTGCCGGCGTTCCGAGACAGTGGTCAAGATAATCAGGTACACCGTCATGGTCTTCGTCCAATGGGCAACCTTGTTCATCCACTTGTACGCCACGCGGTGTATCCGGACATATATCAATCTTATCCCAAACACCGTCTTTATCTTTATCACGACGGTTCGAACCCCAGCAAATGGAGAAGCCCAACGCGATGTTAAACATCTTCATCTTGTCAGGTATAACGTACAGCGGTGTATGTCCCTCGCGAGGCAGACCGGCATAACTCGTCGGCATATAATCCATTGCCAGCGTCATGTTAATTCCGTCATAAGGCATAAGACTGATACCAGCACCGATATTACTATATTTTCCGTTGTTTAGCAGCGAATAGGACATCGCGATGTTGAACCAATTCACAGGACGGAAAGCCAGACCGAATGTCACTTCCTCATACAAGCGTGCATTATAGAGGCGCGTAGCGGAAACAATGCCAATACCGATTCGATTTTCCCAGAAATTAGCGTCCAGACCTACGTTCAGGCGAGCAGACGTCATTCGTGCTTTAGTGCCTACGCCGTCACGCAGACGGAATCCTTGAACCAAACCCATCATGTTGGAACTAATGGTATCCGCTAATCGGTTGCCGTCAAATTTGCCGTCGTCGTCTACATAATCTTCGTAATTGAATTCGCCCACACCCGTGAACGTTGTATCAACGGAGCAAGAAACATTCTTGCCTCGATACCAATAAATAAAGCCAAGGTCGGTAAGTGCGGCACTAACTTGCAGATTCTCAATAGGTTTCCATGCAAAACCGAAGTCAATTGCTGCACCGACACCAGACGGGGCAATTAAAGCGGGAATATTTGTATAATCAAAGAAATCTTCCGTTTGATAATCGCCGTTTTGGATGTCATTAACTACTTCTTCCACTGTTCTGCCATCCATTGGCGGCAGTTTAGTGAAATTAACCGGTCCGGCGATATTCAAAGCCGCTGTCCCATGCAAACGCCATTCTTCGATTCCGGCATCAATTGCGAAGTTCTTGCTATTAAAACCTGCGTAGAACTGGCCAAACAGCAATTTTAATTTACCACCGATGGTCCATTGGTCATTCAGTTGATGGCTGTAACCGCCGCTTAGTTCGGTATAAGCCGTAGCACCAAGACCCATGCCCGTTAGGTTGATGGTATTCATTCCTCCGTCTAAGTCTTTCATTCCGCCATCCAAAAGGAACGTGAATAGAGACTTAGGCATCGTTACACCCATTGTCATACGTTGGTTAATCCCGATAGTCAGGTAGCCGACATCTTTGATGCGTAAACCGAAATTGAACAGACCTAATGTCACGTCTCCGCCAATAAAGGTCATGTTGCGGAATTGCTTCATAAATTTCTGTTTGTCGGCACCCGGATAGAGTGGAGTAATCGTCTTTCCTGTCACGGGGTCAATATACAATACATCGCTCATTGTCAGCGAGTTATTGCCAAATCCAAAACTCATCCATCCCAGCGGAGTGAAGTTAATGAAACCGTTACTTACCGGTTGGAATGCAGGGTTGATTGTATGGCGCATCGGAGCGTTCTCCAAGAAATAAATAGTGGTTACCTGTTGCGCGGTTGCAACGGTTGCCATTAGGAGAATAGCGGTGCTCAGAGCAATTTTTCTAATAATCTTTGTCATGGCTGTATTCTCCTATTAGTCGTTTTCATTATTTTCTTGTGAGTCAAAATTGAGGAACGCGTCCACATTGGCAGCTACACCCAATTGAATCTTCAGGCCGGAAACGTTGCGAACATTCACCCATTTATTGTCCTTGAAGGACTGGTCTGACGTGTTGAGCGTAGCGGTATAAACCATCTTGGAGGCTTGAGTGATTTTGTTGAATTGCTCGGCAGAGAGATTCATCCAAATCGTTGTGCTCGTTGCCACTTGTTTGCCATCTATGCTGGTTACGTTTCCGCCGGCTTCTACGTTTTCGGCTGCCTTGATATAAATCGAGTCGGAAGCCGTCTTCTCTTCCTCGGTTATCTCCAAACCGCTCAGATCTATCGGTCTGTCATGGTCATCCAGGAAAGCATATTTGAAGCGGATATCCAATGGAATAGTATTATCTATCTTGAGACGCATTTTAACGTTGCTGGCGCCCAGCGAATCGATAATACCGGTACTTGCTGTGAGTGAATCAAGCGACATGCCGGCCCAGTTGATATCGGTGGTATCGGTGAAATCAACTTTCATTCCTTCCATGAATTGGAACGGAACGGTTGCTGTCATGTCGGTATGAATAATGGTATTGTCCGTCAAACGGTGCTGTTGCTTTTCGCCATCGTTACGAATCACCAACTCGTAGTCCCAATGTACATAATCCGGGCGAAGCAAGAACAAGTAATCCAATTTGCCTCGCGTGAATTCTTCGTTTAGGTAGAAGGAATTGGTGATGGTTGCATCGAAATCGGAATGGATATCCAGCACATTATAGAAATCGAAATATCTGTTTTTGCGTGTTCTTTCCTCGTCAAAGGTTGCGTCACGTCTTTCGCCTTCTTCTGTCTCAACGTATATGGAGTTCACTTTTACCGTAAGCGGAGCAGAAACGGCACAGGTGATAGCCAAATCAATACGCGGTTTTGCGAGTGCCAGCTGCATGTTCTTCAGCTGTTTCCATTCGTGCCATTCATTGGCGATGTCATAGGTTTGTATATCCTTCATCAAGTTGCTGGGCTTAAAGAAGCCATACAGCGCGCTATAACGCAAGAAGTCGATGATGAATTCGTATTTAAAGGCCGAAGTGCTTGTGATGTCAATATTGGTTTTCGGCTTGATGTAGAATTTGAATTCGAAGGCCAGTTGGTGAACCGCATTTTGATTGGCTTCATACTGACTGTTGAAACTCTCCTTAACCTCTTTCATCAAGTAGATGTCAAAATTGTCTATCTCAATAGGAATCTCTGCTCCGAAGCCTTGCTCCTTAAAGCCTTCTACCTCAAAAACATAGTCTGCGGACTTAGGCGAATTCTTTTCCACCTCAAAGAATCCCTGCTTAATCTGGCTCGGACTTTTTCCTTTGTTACGGTTAGAGCCGGGGAGTACGATTTCCACTTTCTGAATATCGTTCTTGGTCAGCGATAGGTCCTTGAGTGTAATCTTCGAAATGAAGTTAGCGGCGCTGATGGTCATCTTGTCCAAACGCTCCTCCGTTAAATCGCCGTCATTAATGCCGGTTAGGTTCATCACAAGCGGGAAAGTGATCTCGGTGGTCTTGTTGGCAGGAATAACGCCGGCTGTATAATGCTCGCTAATATTGAACTCTGCTTTTACATCTTGCATGTAGTTCTTCAGGTCAATCTGGTGGTAGTCCTTGTCGCTTTCATCGAGGATACGAAAGAATAGCACACCTTTCTCTACGCCGTTCTCGCCTGCTGATCTGTCGGTTCCTGTACCTACTTGGATGGCTTCAACCATCTTGCCGTCTCCGAAGAAATCGCCTAACGTGACACTCGCGGTCGCTACAGGAACTGCCATTCCCATTTGCACTTCGGCATGGGTGTCGATATTTTCTAAATCAACATCCGAATGGCAACCGGTAAAGGAGATCATTCCTCCTAACGCAATAATTGCGCATACGTGCTTTAATTGCATGATTTTATTCATTGATTTTCGGTTTTACACAAATTTGGGTGCAAAGGTAGTAAAAAAAAATGAAATTACCAAATATTTGGTAAAAAAAATGATAAAACCTCGACTTAATACCGATGAAATACCGAGTAACAACCTATCGCAACAGGTAGATTTTTTCTGTGGCACGAGTGACGGCAGTATAAAGCCAGCGGAGATATTCCCGGCGTTCCGTTTCATCTAATCCGCTAATCCACTCATCCCCTAATCCGTTATCGATATAAATATGCTTCCATTGCCCGCCTTGCGCTTTGTGGCACGTCACGCAATAGGCAAAACGGACTTGTAGCGCATTATAATAGGGCGATTCGTAGATCTTTTTGACCAACTCCTGCTTATTGCGAATCTCCGGATAATCCTCAGCGATGCGACTAAAGAGCTCTTTTTGCAGACTATAATTGGCTTCCGGACTATCTGTAGTAAGCGTATCCAGCCAGATAAGCGCCTCTATTTCCCAGTCGTAATCAATCGAACGCAGACTTGCTTTGGCGAAATGGAAACCATACATCTCATGGTGATGATGGAGACGTTCTATCTCAAACATATCGCCATTGGCGATAAATTCCAGGTCTTGATATTCCGTTGCCCAGAAATAGTTGTTTTTCGTTACCATCAGCCGGTCACCGTTGGAAATCTCATCTTCTTTGTACAGCACTCTTGCCCGAACGCCTTGATTATATAGGTTGGTCATCTTATTGCTGCGTGTGATGATAAGCGTTTCTTCTGCGCCCACTTCCCGCCAACTGTTCTCCAGCGTTTCAAGCACTTCCTCTCCCGGCACTTTGATGATGTCACGTCCGTTTGGCGAGATGCTAATTGACTTATAATCAGCGATTTGTAATTGTTCTCTGAGTTTTGTTGCTTCGCTTAAAATGCCACTATCCAGCGCTTGACGTGCCACTTGCGAGAGCTGATAACTGACGACTGAAAGCTGGTAACCTTTCATATAATCGGCATCAAGTGCAGGACTTTTGAGGCTTCCTACCGGCGGTAACTGGGCATCGTCGCCAACAAGCAAAAGACTGCAGCCTTTGCCGTTATAAACGTATTTGACCAAATCGTCCAGCAGACAGCCGCTGCCAAAAGTAGGATTATCGCGAACTCCAGAGAGCATAGATGCCTCGTCAACGATAAAAAGTGTCCGGACATGCAAATTATCGCTTAACGAAAACGCCTCTTGTCCTAATTTGTTCTGGCGATAGATTTTCTTATGAATCGTGTAGGCTTGTTCGCCGGAATAACGGCCAAGCACTTTTGCTGCCCGACCGGTAGGGGCGAGTAGAACGCATGGTTGCTGCAGGCCTTTCATGGCGCGCACTAAAGCACTCATCACGCTTGTCTTTCCCGTTCCGGCATAGCCTCGTAAGATAAATGCTTTGCGTTCTTCACGGGATACAATAAACGCGCCAAGGGCGGCTAATAAACCGTCCTTTTCTGTGTTTGGCTCGAAGGGTAATTCGGCCTTTATGCGTCCGATAATGAATTCCGAAAGCATTTTTAATGAATAATTTCTTCTTTTTTTACTAAAAAACGATTATTTTTAATAAAAATTTTGCGTATATGAAAAAAAAGCAGTAATTTTGCACCCGCTTTAGGGTAAGTCTTACACGATCAGCTCCCTCTGAACTCCCCCAGGCCTTGACCGGAGCAAGGGTAGGAGGTTGTAGCGGTGCGATGTAAATCGCTTACCCTTTTTTTGTGCCCTTATTCGAGCCTTTGTCCGGCTAAGTTATAGATATGTCCGTGGCGGATGATGAGAATCTGATCGCCACGAATAATCTTTTGTGGTTTGTTTTCCTCTAATCCACTCATCCATTCATCCCCTAACCGCTGATCTTTGCCATAAGCCTTCCATGCATCAGGAATGCCGTAACCGTAACATTTCGTATCGGGATTATCATAGCGGTCCGCCGAACGAATAATTCGCTCACGAATCTGCATCGCGTTTTCTTTTGGGAGTGCAGACCAAAGACTCGCAGCCATACCTGCCAAGAGAGGCGTAGCAAAACTGGTACCGCTGCTACTGATAAGATATCCCTCGGTGTTGATTAGCGCGGCATTGGAACCTACAGCGCACACCTCCGGTTTAACGCGTCCATCGGCTGAGGGGCCGTTACTGGAAAAGCTCGCTATATTTCCGTTAATATCCACTGCTCCAACCGTCAGAATACTATCAGCATCTGCCGGTACACTAATGGTTCGCCATGCTTTATTGCCTTCGTTACCTGCCGCTACACACACTAACATGCCTTTGCGAGCCGCGATAGTTGCAGCCTGGCTGGCACGCGTTGTACGGCCGTTTAAGGCACTCTTGGGAAGATCCCACGAAGAGTGGTCAAAATAGTAATAACCCAGCGAAACGGAGAATACATTCACGCCCAAAGAGTCCGATTTCTCCAGCGCTGCCACTAAGTTATCCATTTCTTTTGGCGACTCCGTATCGTTCTCTTCAGAGCGCATGAGATAGTACTTGGCTTTGGTCGCTGCCCCGCGATAACCGAGTTGTTCGTCGATGGCAGAAATAGAGCTGAGACAAGCGGTACCATGAAGGCCTGTATTTGCGTCAAAGAAATCGTATGGATCGTCTGTGAAATCAAAATATCCTAAGAATTGATCTGCTCTCTCTTCCGTTTTAAAGCAATCCAATTGATCTGCATTTCCGAAACCTCCGTCGCACACAGTCATTAAAATCCCTTGCCCTTCAAAGCCTGCATCGTGCAGTTTGAGCAGGTTGTAAAGCCGTAATTGGTCATCGGTGGGTTTTGCTCCTGTATCCCAATTCGTGTATTGCCGTTGTTCGATATGTCGTTTGGCAGGGGAATGATAGGAGTTAGCGTCGTCACGCGTTATCTCTACAGCGGTAACGAAGGATAGATCTTCCACTTTCTTTGCCGTTTCTTCGTCCATCTCACATGTTGCACCATTAAACCAGCGGCTGACATGATGAATCTTAACCCCTAAGTCACGCAATTCGTTTTGGTACATAGGCGAAACGGGGTAGTCCATCTCATCGGTCGGAATATTCCACTGAGCGCGTTGCTCTATTGCTCGAGGCGATAGTGCGGCTGCACTTTTCTCCGGCTTGTCTTTGAAAGAGACAAAATAGATATTTAGCAGGATGATTAACGTAAGCATAATTGTACTACATTTTCTACGTGTTGGGTATGCGGGAACATATCCACAGGTTGTACCTTTGTTACACGGTATTTCGCATCGAGAAGTGCCAGATCACGAGCCTGCGTTGCAGGATTACAACTGACATAAACAATGCGTTTTGGTGCAGCGTTAAGTATCACATTTACAACGTCTTCATGCATTCCTGCACGAGGGGGATCTGTGATGATGACATCCGGTCGGCCATAGTGCTCAACGAAATCGTCGTTGAGGATATCTTTCATGTCTCCGGCAAAAAAGAGTGTATTGTTGATGCCATTGATGGCAGAGTTTACTTTCGCATCTTCGATGGCTTCCGGCACATATTCAATACCGATGACTTGTCGTGCCTGATGTGCCACAAAATTAGCAATAGTTCCGGTTCCGGTATATAAGTCGTAGACGAGCTCATCGCCACTTAACTCAGCGAATTCGCGTGCTACTTTGTATAATTCGTAAGCTTGCTCGGTGTTGGTTTGGTAGAATGATTTCGGGCCAACTTTAAACTGCAGGTCTTCCATTTGTTCCATAATATGGTCTTGCCCAAAATAGACCTGCACGTCCTGGTCACCGATGGTATCGTTAAACTTCAGGTTTTCTACATAGAGTAGGGAGATAATTTCCGGAAACTCCATGTGAAGGTATTCCAATAGTCTTTCGACTTTAGACTTTTGACTTTCGACTTTTTCTCCAAATACCACAATAAGCATTAACTCGCCTTTATGGTTTGTACGGAGAATGAGTGTTCGGAGAAGTCCAGTATGGCTGTGTTCGTTATAGAAGGTCAGTTCATGCTCACGCGCATAATTGCGGATGGAGTTACGAATCCGATTGTTGATGTCCGGCATGAGGTGGCACTCTTCGATGTCCAGCACTTTGTCGAAAGCGTTCGGGATATGAAAACCAAGCCCGTAAGTGCTATCTATTTTATCCAGCCCGCCAGCCTTCTCTATTACTTCCCAAGGAAACCACTTACGATCCGCGAAAGTGAATTCCAGTTTGTTGCGATATTCGTAAATGTGCTTAGAGCCTAATATAGGCGAGATTTCCGGCAGTTCCACTTTCCCGATGCGGGTCAAGTTATCCACCACCTGTTGCTGCTTGTAGCGCAATTGTTCTTCGTAGGGAAGGATTTGCCATTTGCATCCTCCACAGACGCCAAAATGCTTGCATTTTGCCTCACATCGCACAGCACTGGGTTGTACGACGCGGAGCACTTTGGCTTCCATGAATGAATGCTTCTTTTTGGTCACCTGCAAGTCGACAACGTCGCCCGGTACACAATTCGGTACAAACGTAACGACGTCGTCGATTCGCACGAGAGCTTTGCCTTCAGCGGCAACGCCCGTGATCTCTACATTCTCAATAATAGGTAAGTTCTTCTTTTTACCCACGGAACATTCATTAAAGATCGTCGAACTCATCAATAAGAGCGTGGATCACCAGTAAGATACGGAAACGGTCTGTGAAATGGCCGGAACCTTGTACGTGGTTGATCTTATAGGTAGCAATGTGGTCACCAGTGTTGATGTCACTAACTTCTGCACGACCGGTAATGATTGCACCACCTGCATTGCCCCATCCGAAGAGAGAGCCTGCTAAGTTACCCCAGTCCAGACCTTCGATGATGACATCGAAACGGTATTGAGCCTCGCTTTCATTGTGGGTCAGTTTGAGGCCTTTCTTAGCGAACTCATCGTTCCACTCTTCTTTGAAGTACTTGTCTGCTTCTGATTTGATAGCATCCCAGTCCTTTACGAAGTTGGCATCTTCAGGCTTGCCTTCTTCTATTTTCTTTGCATCTTGAGCAGCGAGCCACTCAGCAATAGGTGTGCTGCCTTTTACAAATACGCCGTCGTCGATTTCGCCTACTTGCGTGTTATCCCAGTTAAGGGTATAAACAGCTACAGCGCCTTTGTTTTTCTTTACGTTAAAATTGCCTTCAAGCGTGAGAGGCTTGATAGCGAAGGTGCTTACTGCCGTCAGGACAGCCACCATTGTAACTAATACTTTTTTCATAACTCGTTGAATTAAATGGTTATTATGTTGATTTTGAGTTGTTTATCCTTTGCCAAGGTGAGCGGCTCCGTCCGTCTCTACATGCTCAATGCATGGGAAACCGAAGGCGTCTTGCATTGGCACTGAGAGATCAAAGAGCAATCCATAGAATACGTTAATCTGGTGCAAGTTCTGCAGATAAATCAAGTTTTCCGGTGCGCCCTGATTATTGAGCGCCTCGTTTTCAGCCTCCAGTGCAGCCACTTTCTCAAAGACAGCTTTGTATTTGCCCTGATAGTCGCGCGCGCGAGCCAGCCATTTCTCGGCACCGCGGCGGTTCCATTGGTCGATGAGAGCATTCTCTTTCTTCCTCTCAGCGGTCCACCATGCAGGGAAAGGAGTCTCTGTATTGCTCGGAGGTAGCGTCTGATACCAAGCCTCTACGCGTTTCTCCAATGCCGCTTCGATGGCATCTATCTGATGCGACTCGCTGCTCTTCGGCCATTCGGTGTACAATTGCTCGAAAAAGGCATCAAATTTGCCACGTACTACACTACCATTGTTCACCTGAATCTTAGTATATTCGTCTGTGACAGCCTCTAACTCCTCCAAGGCTTTCGTCAATGCTTCTCCTATTTCACCAAAACGTTTGTCACGCGGATCGTCAGCCACTTCTTGTGTGTTATAGCCGGCGTTGGCAGCGTAGAGACGCTTGTAGAGGTCCGGGTGATTCGATTTGATGTATGCCTCGGCTTGCTTCGGGTTCGAGTTGGCCATGCCCATGATTTTGAGATATTCCTCTTTGGAGATTCCCCATTTCTTAGCGAACTCACCGGCCATAACGTCCATCATTTGCTCGTCCGACATGTTCTCTGTGATCTTACCGGACATGTAGAGTGCCATCATTTCGTCTTGCGAAGGCATCAACCCTGCGTTAACGTTGCTTTGGTACTGTTGCATAGCCTGTTGGCCACGTTGCGCTTGTTTCTGATGGGCGG
The DNA here is from genome assembly GCA_017557345.1 of Paludibacteraceae bacterium. Lineage (GTDB taxonomy): Bacteria > Bacteroidota > Bacteroidia > Bacteroidales > Paludibacteraceae > Colicola. The sequence goes on from JAFYZR010000155.1 coordinate 61,518, forward strand.
CATCCATGCGTGCACGAATCTCTGCATCTTTGTTCTGCACACGACGCATGGTTTGCTCAAGGGCCATCTTGTACGGCTGATACGTTGCACGGATAGCTTTCTCTTTCGCCTCCAACGACATCACCGTTTCTACTGCGGGAATTTCCGGAAGAGCAGCAACGGCTTCTTCGATTGTCTGCGGTGTACGTGCGGCTTTTACGCCTTCCAAATTGAATGAACCTCCGACATACATGAGGTCTTTGACCATCATATCAGAGTAACGATATTCCTCTTCTTGCGCCAGCAGTGGCATACATAGCAGCAGAGCTGCAAATGCCATGAATAAACTGCGTTTCATAATCACTAAATCGCTAATCACTAATTCCCTAACTCGTTAATCCTTCTTCACATGTTTGAGATATTTCTTAATCTCTGCTGTTGTGAAGGTCTTACCTTTGGTAATTGCCCAAACAATCTCCTGAACGGTCGTACATGCGCCGTAGTAGCCGAGGAGGCTGATTGACTTGTATTGGTCAATATTCAGCTTCTTGCCCTCGCATACATCAAACAGCGGTTCAAAGGCAGGAATGTTGGTTACGAAACCGATTGGTGCGTACTCGGAGTAGGCGCTGGAGCCCGAAGCACTCGCATTCAAGCAGTAGAAACGAACACTCACTTTGCGCAGTTCTTTGGCTTCGAAAGGAATCTCCACATCTTTTACCAAAATACCGTTTTGGTAGGAGTTGGATGTCGATTGCAGAAGCAGTCCGTGCGGCAGAAGCAGTACCTGGCGCTCGTTGGTAAGGTTCTCCAATTCGAGGGTGACGATGACGAACAGACCGCTACCGAACATGTCATCGGTAATCTTGAGGTCCTCATCTTGGTCTTCGTCTTCGCTCTGGTTCTGCTGACCGGTAATAATGCCGTTCATCCGAATGGCGGCAGGCCATGTGAAAACATTGCCGGTGAGGGGCAGTTCACTGACGTTCATGCCGGGGTAGCGATCGAAATCGTCCTGTGTGCCAGCGCTGATTTCTTCTGAATACTTCACTGCATCAAACATGGAGCAGGAAGCCAAACCTAATACGCACAATAGTGCCATTAAAATCTTTTTCATAACTGTAAACATTTTAGTTTTCGATTATTTTAATTCTTCCTTGTGGTTCCAAATAATCATTGGATATATTGCCGCCGAGGTTCTTCTCGAGGAATTCCACGAGTACGTCTCGGTATAGTATGTCAAATCGCTGAACGACCTTGGTATTCTTGAGTACATCGTAGAAACCGCCGCCTGTTACGCAGTAGTCAATGGTTGCGATGGTATAGATCTTATTGAGGTCAAGCGGCTCGTATTCGTTGGTCTGCTTGTTGAGCACTTCGATGTCGAATACCGAATGGTCAGAGACGCGAGCCGTGAAGCGGAGACCGGATACTTGCGGGAACGAGCCGTCCTCAACGGGCAGGAACGAGCAGTTCTTGCGAAGCAACTCTTGAATGGTCGCTCCATCGGCTTCCACTACCCACAAGTTATTATCGTAAGGCAGGATGTCTGCTATGTCGCCGTAGGTAAGGTCGCCGGCATGTTTCTCCGTACGGATGCCTCCTCCGTTAGCGAGGGCGATGTCCGCACCGGAATAAATACGGTAAGCGTCGCAAACCAAGTCGCCGAGATTCGTCTCGCCCATGCGGACCTGCTGTTTGCCTTGTTCGTTGAGTATACGCAGGCGCACGTCACTATGACAAACAACGCGTTGAGTCAGTTCGCTCATCAGTTGCTTTATACTGTCTGTAGTGGCTTTTACGCGCGGACTAACGGCTGTAACTTCTTTAGTAGGGATTAACTCATTATGCAGTTTGCCGTCAGGTGTGATAAGCAGTTTGCCTATATTCAGGAACTTTGTTCCTGTTTCCGTAATCACCACGGGTTGTCCGGCAGCATTGAGAATGGTATCGTGCGGCACAACGGAGTGGGTGTGACCGTCAAAAATGAAATCGATGCCCGTTGTGTTGGCTGCCAGTCCGTGGGACTCTACGTTCGTCTGATTGGGGTCCTCGCCCAGGTGCGAAAGGACGATAACATATTTAGCTCCTTTCTTGCGTGCCTGGTTCACTGCCTTTTGGATGACTGCATAGCAGTCTTGCTCGCAGAGGTGATAAGCCTGCTTGTCATTGACAAAGAACGCAGATGTCTCGGTTAAGAACGCCGTAGGCGTGGCAGCACCGACGAAAGCAATCTTCGTCTTACCGAACTGCTTGATGATAAACGGTGCGTACACAGGCTTCTTGGCGCCCATGGCGTAGAAGTTCGCACACACCACCGGTGCGTCGATATGCTTGAGTAGTCCTGCTACGTGTGTCACGGGGTAGTCAAACTCATGGTTACCAAGCGTGATGGCATCGTAGTCTACGGAGCGCATGATATCTGCGATGTACTGGCCACGGGAAATGGCACCTGCTGTACCGCCTTGTACGTAGTCTCCGCTGCTAACCACCGCCACGAAAGCGGTATCAGCAATCGCATCACGCAAGCCTGCCAGTTTCTGGTATCCGTCAATGGCGCAGTGTACATCGTTCTCATAGAGAACGACAATACTTTTCTGTGGAGCTTTGGGTTTGGCAGAAATGCCGAGAGGCAACGCGAGAAGAAGAGCGAAGACAAACAGATTCTTAAGAACGCCCAATAGTCCGCGTCCCAAAGCGCGTCCCACTTCACGTCCTATGGAGCCTGCTACGGAATCGAATGGGGTAGCACTGCGGCGCGTTGTATAAGTGGTACGTCGCGGCTGTGTATAGGTGGGATAGGTAGGTCTCGGCGGCGTATAAGAAGGCCGCGGAGCGCTCACCGGACGGGTCGTCTTGGCCGTAGTGGTCGGTTCCCAGGGCTTGAAGGCCTGTTGCTGTTGCTCGGCTTTCTCTATCTGCTGCAAGTCCTCGTACGCTGATTGGCGGTCGATGGCCTTGTCGTATTTGCCGTAAATACTGCTGGACTCGATGATCTGCTGGCGTGTCTCGTCGCTGATGGCACTCATCGAACTCTGCGGGCAGATGATCTTGGCGCGTTCTACGATGGTCGGCTTGCCTTCATCATCGAGGCAGGAAACGAGTGCTTCACCTACGCCCAGGTCCATGATTGCCGTCTCTGTATCGAAAGCAGGGTTAGCACGGAAAGACTGTGCAGCCGCTTTCACGGCTTTGAGCTCATTCGGGGTGTATGCGCGAAGCGCATGCTGAACGCGGTTACTGAGTTGCGCGAGGACGGTAGGCGGCAGGTCGGAAGGACTCTGCGTGATGAAATAAACGCCTACGCCTTTGGAACGGATCAGTTTGACCACTTGCTCCACTTTCTGTACCAGCACCTTTGGTGCGTCGGCAAAGAGGAGGTGTGCCTCGTCGAAGAAGAACACCATCTTCGGCTTGTCCATATCGCCCGCCTCGGGCAGTTGCTCAAAGAGCTCGGAGAGCAGCCAGAGGATGAAGGTAGAGTAGAGCATGGGGTGCTGGAAGAGTTCCACGCAGTTGAGTATGTTGACAAATCCTTTGCCTGTCGGGTCGCATTGAATCCAGTCGTATATGTCGAGATTCGGTTCGCCGAAGAAGAACTCGCCGCCTTGGTTCTCGAGTTCGAGCAGGGCACGTTGGATAGCACCGAGAGACTGCGAGGTCATGGTGCCGTAGTCGGTCATGAACTCTTTCGTATGCTGCGAGCAGTACTGGAGCATGGCACGCAGGTCTTTCATGTCAATGAGCAGCAGTCCGCGGTCATCGGCGATGCGGAAGACAATATTCAGCACGCCTTGCTGCACTTCGGTCAGGCCTAAGAGGCGGGACAGTAACATCGGTCCCATCTCACTGATTGTCGTGCGAACAGGGTGGCCTGCCTTGCCGTAAACATCCCAGAAACGGACAGGGAACTGCTTAAAGGAGAACGAGTCCACGCCTATTTTTGCGAGGCGTTTCTGTAGGTTCTCATTCATATGTCCGGCACGGCACATTCCGGAGATATCGCCTTTCACGTCGGCGAGGAAGACCGGCACGCCTATGTCGGAGAAGCCTTCCGCCAGCACCTCAAGGGTGATTGTTTTACCGGTACCGGTGGCGCCGGCAATCAGTCCGTGGCGGTTTGCCATGCGTGGGTTTAGGAAGACCTGCTTGTCGCCCTTACCCAATAGTATTTTTCCGTCGTAAATCATATACTAATTCGCTAATTCGAAAATCCCTAATTCGTTAATTTAACTTTAAACAAACGTAACCCATCCAACGCCGAACTTAATCGTCATCTGCTTGAAGTACGCTTCCCAAAGCATTTCATAGAACGGGTGAACGTAACCGTTGTACCCCTCGAGGTCCATTCCTTCGTCCGTGCAAGAGTAATTATATCCCACGGAAACGACCTCATCCTCGTTGTTCCATGACTTGACGATACCGGTTTGGTTTTCGTATACGTAATTGTATTTAGCTTCAGCGGTCACTTTGTTGAACCATTCGATGGCATCTGCTTCCTCGCAAATCACGTCGCACTCTACGTAGGTCACCAGTTCGTAGTTGCATGGCCCGTAGAACATATACCATTTGGGGTCGTAGGTCCAGTTACGCTGGCGGTAAACGGAGAAGCGCTCAATCTTGCCTTTGCCGCGGTACGGAATCACCCAGCTTTTGGCATCCATGTCCGAAGGATACAGCTCGCTGTGCCAACCGTTACCGAAGATGGTATGCTCGTAGATAAAGAGGTTCTCAAACGGCACGTACTCGCCTTTGGTCTTCACATAATTGAAGATCTTCTCGTAGGCGGTCTTGAAGTCCGGAGCATCATCTATCTTACGGAAGCAGTTGCCGATCATTGTACCTGTCTGGTACTCGCTGAAACCGAAGTTTATTGCGTAGAACTGGCGTTGTTTGGCAATATCGCACATCGAGGTGGACAGGCCTTCCAGTTGCTCGCGGGAATAGACGGTAATCTTCTTGTCGTAGTTATAGACGCCTATTTGCGGTTCGGAACTGCTGATGGTGTAGAAAGTCAAATCGTTGTCATAAGCAATGATTTCCGGGATTGGATTGGAAGTCTCTATATCTTTGATATAGAATCCGGTACCGTCACCACAAACAGCCAGCACACACTTATCGTAACCCATGCTCATACCTGCGTTGAGTTCCTCATCGGACAGGCCGCGGTAAATACCGGGTTTAATATGCTTAAGCACGCGTTGCCATTGGTCCAGACCTGCATCTTCTGACGGGTCGATAGGATTCGTCGGATTACCCGGGTTGCCCGGATTGTTGGGGTCACAAGCGGTCCAAAACAGACCCACTGCGATGCACATCAGTGCCGTTAAAATCTTTTGCATCATTATAATCTGAATACTGAAATCTGAATACTGAATACTACAATTTCACAAACTCCACTCGCCTGTTCTTTGCGCGTCCTTCGTCGGAGGAGTTATCTGCGATAGGTGAAGTCTGACCTTTACCTACAGCCGTCAGGCGGTCAGCGCTGATGCCCATCTCCACGAGTTTGTCCACGATGGCCTGTGCGCGTTTCTCAGAGAGCGTCTGGTTAGAAGCGGCATTACCCGTGGCGTCCGTATGGCCTTGTACCTCGAATTTGAGATCCGGGTTCTCGTTCATCAGGTTCACAATGCGGTTAATCTCGCCCATGGACTCGGGTTTGATGACTGCCTTGCCTACATCGAAGGTAATACCGTAAGTGATGAACTTGCCATCCGTCAACATTCGGTCGTACAGAGGTACAGCGCCTTTAGCGAAGCGCACATTCTTGATGTAAGCAGGATATTGTGTTTCTGCACAGCAGTAGTGGAAACCGAAATAGCCGCTATTTGGGTTTTTGTAGTTCGGCACATTCAGTACACGTGTTTCGTCATAATAGATTTTCACAGCGCGTTTGTTCACCGAAATGGAAATATGATGCCAAGCATTGATTTCTACCTTGTCCAAGTGGTTCGTGTTGCTTATGCCTTTACCCGTAGTTATTGCCTCGTCCCCGAAAGTGGTGCGAATATCCTTGCTATCATCTTTCCAGTAGGAGTGGTTAGATTCAGAAATATAATTATGGATATTAATCTCCCATAAGCTCCAGTGCAGACCGTGATCGTCGGAAGGCATGGTCTTTAGCATAAGTTCACCATAGTCTTCGCCTTCTTTCTCCAAAAACTCATAATAGTCGAACTCGATGGTATAAACTTCAGGAAGGTAGTTCCATGTGTTCTTCATGAGCGGCATGATTCGTGCACCATTCATGATGGCAATGACGTTCTCGCCGTTCACTTTCTGAATCTCGGCCTCACCTTCTAATAATTCCCACTTGCTCGGGAACTCGCCGAGTTGCTCGCCTTCCAGTTGGTCGTAGAAAATCACCTCATCGCCCGGCACGAAATCAAACTTATTCCATTCGGAAACTGCGCGTGCGTTCTCTTTGGGAGCGGCCGGTTTAGCAGGTTGCTGAGCGGCTTGCTCTTCGTCTGCATTCTGATTCCCGGCATTTGCATTCTGTGCAGGTGCTCCGGCTTCGGGTTTCTTGGCGCCACACTCGGTGCAGAATTTGCCTTTCTGACCTTTCGCACCACAAGCGGGGCAGGTCCATGAACCGTCGCCTTCGGGTTTCTTGGCGCCGCACTCCGTGCAGAACTTACCCTGTTGACCGGTAGCGCCACAAGCGGGACAAGTCCAGCCGGCTTCTTTCTCGTTCTTCTCTTTGTTTTTCTTGTCTTTATTCTTGCTCTTGGACTCGTTGATAGCCTCGTTCGTTGCGTCGTACGCTTCGTCCTGCGCACCTTCCACGGCGGTATCTATCACGCGTTCCGTGGCACGCTCGGTGTTACGAATCGCTGCATCTTTGGCAGCATTCTCAGCTGCATGACCTAATTGTCTCCAGAACTGTGCATTCACCGGCATCATTAACGCCAGCGCTGCGATAATAATCAGAATCTTTTTCATATTCATATCTTTGTAATTTATTGAATTTCAATGCCTAAAACATTATATACATGTCCGTCGCGCAGGATAAACACTTGTCCGTCACGAACTACTTTCTGAATCCGGACTTCCGAATCATGAATATCGTTCAGTCCTTGTTGCGGCTCCTCTTCGAACACCGCAGTAACGGTTATATTCTTCGTCACTTTGAGTCCCTTGTCCGGGTCGTAGTTCACCCATTCCTTGAACAGATATCCCTTGTCCGGCGTAGCGGTGAAGTGGAGTACGGTGTTAGCAACCACCTTGTTGAGGTTAATGCCGGTCTCGACAACCTCAATCGTTCCGTGCTCGGCCTCCAGTGTCACTTTGTAGGTAGCAGGCGGAATCTCCTCGAAGACTGCGGTAACGGTGATATCTTCGGTCACGGTGAGTCCCTTGTCCGGGTCGTAGTTCTTCCATTCCACGAACTGGTAACCATCGTCCGGGGTAGCGGTGAAATGGAGAACGGTGTTCTCTTGTACTTTCTTCAGGTCAATACCTGTCTCTACCACAGCAATCTTTCCGTGCTCAGCCTTGAGGGTGACCTTGAAATAAAGGATAATCTTCTCCCATTTAGCCTTGACGGACATATCGGCAGAGATCTTGCTGAAGTCCGCGGGATTGTCGCTCATATCGAACCATCCGAGGAAGTTATAGCCATCTTTAGAGACGGGATTGCCTTGTGCGCTCATGCCGTCTGCTACGGTCTCTTCGCCGAGTTTGGTCGTGCCGTCCTCATCATAATAGGTAACCGTCCAGAACTTATTCTCGCCGTAAACGGCCACGATATCGACATCTGCGGTGATGGTGGTGTACGGTTTGTCCCAACCGATGAAATAGAAGCCATCCACTTCGGGCGCCAAAGGCGGAACGGCATTCTCGCCTTCATTAACGATCTGGTCTGCGCCTATCTGCGTCGTGCCGTCTTTCTCAAAGAAACGAACGGTAAAGGTCTTGATGACCGGAATCTCTTCCCACTGCGCGGTGAAACCGATAAAGTTATCGCTGACCGCAGGCACATTGAGGTACGCTACACTATCATAGGCGGTCTTATCCCAGGGTTCCCAGCCCTTGAAGATCATGGTGTTGGAAACAGGATCTGCCGGTACATTCTGAATACTACCGCCGCAGTTGACTACCTCGGCATAGTATGCATGCGGCCAGTTACCGCAACCTTCCGACGTGAAGTCGTAGGCTTGTGTCGGTTGTGCTCCGTCGAAGACCACGGCTTTCTTGGCAACCGTTATGTGGACTGTATCTATCTCTCCCGGGGCAATGATATACGTGCCCTTTTTGTCCTCCCCTGTTTCAAGCTTGTAATAAGACTCCGGTCTGAGAATACGTGCGAACTTCATACAAACGCCTGCACCTCCGTTGTCGCGGTAGATGTGCACTTTCTCGTCACGACGGGCAGGGAAGAGCGCACTGAGGTCACTCCAACCCAAATCGCCGGCGGCGTTCTCCAAAGTGAGGCTTTCATAGATCGGTGTGCCCTGTATCGTCTCGCTTTCCTTAATCCGGCTCTTGATGAACAGCGGATAATAGATATCGAACTCGTAGGGTTCGGAGAGCAGGGTAGAGCCTGCGCAATAAAGGTTGAAGCGGTAGGCTTCGCCGTAACGTGAATACATCTCGTTGTAATATTCGTATGCCGCTGCCACTTTGAGCGTGAAGGTCTTGGATTCGCCACTGGCTGCGTCCGCTGCGGTGTATGTAGCAATCGTTTTCGGGTCACCCCAGGTCCAGTTGCCTTCCGCGTCACGCAGTCCCTGCTGGTAGCGGAGTGTCGATTCTTGAGGTGTGCGTATCTCCGCGGTAAAGGTGAGCGAGTCGCCTATCATCGCCCGCTTGGTGCTGCCCGCAAAGTCCGGGGCTTTGTAGCGGTCGTTGGTGTGCGAGGTCATGATATCATAGAAGAAATAGTCATCACCCATTTCGTACTGCGCCATGACGGTCATGTTCTTCTTCACCTCGCTGAAGTCGCGGCTCCATTGCTTGAAGGTCATTCCTTCCATAGAGGGCGTAGCCGGCGCTGTAGCCGCTTCACCGCAGGTCACCTCTTCGGTCTTGAGCAGCGTATAATCGGCATTGAGGAACTTAACCGTATATTTGGGTGTGACTTGGGCAATAGTAAGGTTGCAGGCCGGCATAGTAACTTTCCAGTCGCCTTTTGCCTTACTTATCTGTACCGGAAGATCGCTTGTGTACGCAAAGTCAATGCATGGCTCTTCGGAAGGGTCAGGCACCTCGATTTCAAAGCCGGCAGGGATATAGGTCTCAGCTACTTCCCCCTCACCTTCAAATCGCGCCTTATAGAGGTACGTCACTTTCTTTACCGCCGAGGTATCGGCCTTGCCGGTCTTCACATTGGTGGCAATGGAGCGATAGTACGCAGCTGTTTTTCCGACACGATAGGCGTCCAACGCCAGTTCCACGTTCAAGGTATCGCCATGACGTGCCTGGGCGGTATTCAACTGACCTGACTCGATGGTGTGCCATTTGAGGTTATCGCTACTCTCCTGGAACTTATAATCCGTCTTGCCGGCGGCCGCTATGACGCGCTTCACGTCGTAAAACTCGCCAAACTTGACTTCTTCCGGCACAATCACCTCATTCGTCGGATCTACATCCAAGTCTATATCCACATAGTTAATCAGCCATTTCTGCGTATCATAAGCGCCTAACCCGCCTTCCGGATTGTAGTAGGACACGCGAATGCTATAATCCTCTATAGCCGCTTTCCGTTCATATTGGGGACAGATAGCTACACGGATAGAGGGATAACCCCTTTTTAGACAACTATCCAGAATCGCCTTGAAAGTGGGGAATTTCTTACTGCCATTGAAGAGCCCGTCGGTGTATTTCGCTCCTCCGGTCATATCAGTAGCTGTATAAAAGGTACAATACCCCATGCCTATGTTCGTAAAATTTATCTCCGAAGAATAATGGGCTCCGTCCTTGCAATAGCCATACATGTAGGTATCGTGCGGGAAAAAGCCATGGTCCAGATAGAACGTAGTCTCTTCATCCCGGGCAAACACATAAATCGCGTAAATGCGGGTCAAATACTTATCGGCATGGAACAGATCCTTGAATTGTAACTCCTTGGTTTGTTTGTCATACCGGAGATCTTTCAGATAAACTTCTGCCGGAATTGAATCCACGGGTGTCCAACTACGTGCCCACATACCGGTCGCTATCACGCAGAACATTGCTGCCAAGAAGAAGATTTTCTTTTTCATTGTATCTGTTGTTTTTGGTTAATTTCAATTATCATTTTTATGTACAACATAAAATCCGCGACAAAGATAGTAAAAAAAATCCAAATATACAAATATTTGGGACGAAAAAATAAATTACGCATCTTTTTTCGTAAAAAAAGAGCCCCGAAGGGCTCCTTTTTCTTGGTGTACGGTGTACGGTGTAGGGTGTACGGTGTACGGTGTACGGTGTACGGTGTACAGTGTAGGGTGTACAGTGTACGGAACCTTTGTTATCGACGAAGGCGGAACGAGTTTGGCGGACTCCAGTCCCGCGAAGGCAAAACGGTCTCCGAAATCAAATTTCGGTGCAGCCCAAAGGCCGGCAGAAACAAAATTTTCTATTTCAACTCAAATCGTGCATGGGCGAGGCGGTGGCAGAGGGCAATGAGTGCCGCTTCCATCGCATAAGCGATGAGATAGCTGTACCAGAGCTGTTCGGGTGCCCATTTGGCCATTGCCCACAACACCGGGATAACGGTCAGCGAGAGAGCCATGGAGATGAAAAGCGCGATCTTATGATAACCGTACAGCTTGTAAACAATCATCAGCACGTAGATATAACAGAAAGGCATAAAACTCAAGGCGAAAATCCTCAACGCCCGAACACTCTCGTCAATCAGGTCCTGCTCATCCGCGCCGAAGAAACGGGTCACTTCCTCAGGGAAAAGCCAAATGCCGACACACGTAACGAGCATGGCAATCGTGATGAATCGGAACGACTTGCGTATAACCATCTTAAACGCTTCGTTATCGCCTTTGCCCACTTGTATGGAGCCGAGCGACTGCATGGTGCGGCAAGTGCCAGATAGAAAGAGATTATAGATATAAAGGAGATTCATGCAGACGGAGAAAGCAAAGATGCCCACGCGTCCCATGGAATGGAGTACAATACTATTCGCGCAATACATCAAGGCCGTGAGGCAGATGGATGCCATGGCCAACGGCAAACCCTGGGAGAGAATGTTGCGGAAGAGGTTTGATGTTTGATGTTGGACGTTTATACGTAGATGGAGGTGGTTGTCTTTGTAGAAATAATGCCTGCACATGATGGCAATGCCGACTAAGTGGCCGATGACAGTAGCCACAGATGAACCGGTGATGCCCCAGCCGCAGAATCGGATGAAAACGATGTCCAGGCAAAGATTGACTACATTATCGATGACGATGGCCAGTGAGACCAGTTTGGGACTGCCGTCCACACCAATCATCATGTTGATGCACCAGAAAATCATGTATGCCGGTGCGCCGAGTAACACGATGCGCAGGTAGTCGTTGGCCAGCGGGAAGAGGCTTTCATCTTTGCACAGCCAACCAGCAACCGTTTCCGGCATGACCAGTCCGAGGACCGTCAAGAGTACGCCGATGATCACACTCGCATAGAACGAAAGCGAATAGATAGCTGACGCACCTTCCGTGTTCTTCTTCCCGAGTTCCATCCCCACGAGCATGGCGGCACCCGTGGCCACAAGCATGCTGAGCGTGAACATGAACTGCGTGACGGGCTTGGTAAGGTTAATCGCACTCACACCGTCCTCGCCAATCAGATGACCCACGATAATCGAGTCCACCACGTTACCCAGACATGCCGAGAGGGCAATGAGAATAGACGATAAAAGGAACAGCCAGAACTCCTTGTTAAATGCCTTCTTTTCTTCCGAAATCATAGTTTGCTTATTCAAAAAATCCGAATCCTCCAATGGCCGTGAGCATGCGCTCAACGTAGTCCCAAGAGGTAGGCGACCATGCGAAACCAAGGCGGTAGAGCACTTGCGTCGTATAGTCGTTGTCGCGCTTTACATCCGCGGTCTTCTGTCCGTGCCCCATGTCTTTGTAAGCGAGTAGGGCCGACAACTGCTTGGCTTTCTGCGGGTCACTGCCGGCTTCGTCAATGGCCTTCTGGAACTCTTCCTGCTCCACGAACCGGATGCCTTTGCCTATCGATTTCAGTTCTGCCAGCACATCTCCGAGGAACTGGCTGTGAATGTTATAGGGGTGGAAGACAGTGCAATCTTTCGGCGTGGTAGCCAGGAGAACGATCGCTTGCGCCACCTCGTTGATAGGCGAGAATTCCACGTTCTTATTCCGCATGTCGAACGGGCAGCAACCTAGCATCTGGTACACGCGAATACGCCCCATAAATGAGTTGGTAGAGAAATTCGCCTGGAATTCTCCATCCGTAGAACGTGCAGCGAGATTACCCACACGCATGATCTTCGCATTCAAGCCGTGCAGGGCAATGGCATCCAGAATAATGCGCTCCGCAATATATTTTGAATAAATATATTGATTGCCCAGGTATTGCCCCATGAACAGCCGCTGCTCCGTATAAACATCGTCCTTGATCTCTCCGACCCACAGTCCTCGCGTGCTCGCCGTGGAGATGTGAATGAGCTTGGCTCCGTTCTTGATACAGAACTCTACGCACCGCTGTGCCCCGCCGATGTTCACGTCCTCTATCTCCGTTCCCTCGCTGAAATGCTTGACGATGGCCGCGCAGTTGAAAACGGTGTTGATGGCCGCTTCATTGATAACAGGCAGTTGCGTCAGATCTTCCGTCACATCGCCCAATACCACATGGAGCCGCTTGCCGAAGAGTTCTTCGAACGCGCTTGAGAAATAATAGAAGAGCAAGGTGCGCAGACGGCTTTCCGCGGCCTGTACGGTCTTACCGCGAACGAGACAGTAAATATGCTCGGCCTTGGAATCAATCAGTTCGCGGAGGATGTGAATGCCCAGATAACCCGTAGCGCCCGTAAGCAGTACATTGCCCAATTCTTGCCGCTCACCGTTACGGAACGAGAGGAGGTTATTGCGTTGCAATAAATTATTGATAGCCGTATAGTCGAAGTTCGTCACTTCCTTGGTCGTCGGATCCATTTCCTCATCGACCGTCTCACCCGTTATCAGTTGCGCGAGTTTGCGCGGAGTGGGGTTGGCAAACACATCGCCGTAGGCCACGTGCAGGCCGGCTTTATCCGCCTCGATGATAACCCGTGTAACTACCAGGGATGTACCGCCCAGTTCAAAGAAATTATCGGTTGCTCCTACTTTGTCGAGCTGCAGTATGGATGCGAAGATGTCACAGAAAGTCCGTTCCGTTTCGTTCACAGGCGCCGTGTACGCCGAGCTGATGGCTAATTGCGGTTCCGGCAGAGCCTTGACATCGGTCTTGCCATTGGGGGTCATCGGCATTTCCTTGAGTTGCAGATAGGCTGTGGGGACCATATATTGCGTCAGGCTGCGAGAGATCTCCGCTTTCAAGGCGTCCGGGGCGATCTCGCGGTCCGCCGTGTAATAAGCGCACAGGTGCTCTTTGTCGTTCAGCTTGCGGATGAGAATGACTACTTTCTTCATGCCTTCCACTTTCAGCATTACGTTCTCAATCTCGCCCAACTCGATACGCAGACCACGCAGTTTGATCTGATGGTCGGTACGCCCAAGGATAATCACATTGCCGTCAGGCAGCCATTTGGCGTAATCACCGGATTTGTAGATGCGCTCGCCGTGATAATCCACAAAACGCTCACGGGTCATCTCATCGAGATTATTGTAACCCTTTGCCACACCTCGTCCGCCGATGTACAGTTCACCCACTACGCCTGCCGGCAACTCATTGCCGTCTGTATCTACGATAAACTCCTTGACATTCAATTGCGGCTTGCCGACAGTAACGATTTTCGCGTTCGTCAGTTCCGCATTATTTGAAGCCACCGTGATCTCCGTAGGACCATAACAGTTGAAGATACGGGCTTTGGTTACCGCGCGTAACTGGGAGAGCAACTGATCGGAGAATTTCTCTCCTCCGGCACGGCAAATCTTCACCTGGCTGATGGCTTGGCAGAAATCATCGCTTGTGAGCCATGTTTGCCAACGGGAAGGAGTACCGCTTACCATGTTGATGCGTTGCTGCTTGATCAGTTGCGCCAAATCCAGCGGGTTATTGGCCTGTTCTTCCGTAGCGACAATCAGCGTTTTTCCGTTATAATAAGCCATTCCAATGTCTTGCAGAGCTGCATCGAACGAGATCGTGGTGACGCTCATGATGCGCGTGGCATCCGTTAACACGGCGTTGGCGAAGACGTTTGCCGGGTGCCCGTACAGATAGTTGCATATACCTTCGTGGCGTAGCATAACACCCTTTGGCCGGCCGGTAGAACCACTGGTATAAATAAGGTACGCGAGGTTATCCGGGGTAAGGCCGACAGCCAACGGCTCATCGGTGATGGGTGACTGCAGCAGTTCCTCCGCCAGTTCCGGTGTGATGATCATTTTTGCTTCACTATCCTCCAAAATCAGTTTGACACGATCGGCAGGGTAGTCGGGATCGCAAGGGATATAGGCCGCACCGGCTTTGAGCACGCCAAACAAAGAAAGGATAAGACGGCTGGTACGCGGTAGTAAGAGTGCGATACGATCGCCTGTTTGTACACCGCGCTGCCTCAGTCCATGGGCAATGCGGCTGGTCAGTTCATCCATTTCCCGATAGGTGTAGGTCGCATCACAGGCAACCAAGGCTTCCTGGTCAGGCTGTTTCTTAGCGAAATAAGTGATACAATCATGGAAGAACGTAAACGGCGCATCGCCGGTAGCCACTTGCCGCAAGTGAGAGAGCTCCTCTTCCTGGTTAGGACTGACGATAGACAGCTGGCGGACTTTCGTTTGCGGCTGAGCAATCATGCGCTCTGCTACCGCTACAATACTCTCCGCCAAACCTTGCCCGACACGTGCCGAATAACGTGCGTCATCGTATTGCACTACCACACCGCGGGACTCAATCTTGATATTAATAGGGAACTTAGGCACATTCAACTCCAGCAATTCCTGTGCAATGGATTGTCCCTGCACGGTATATTCGGATACGACGCCCACTTGGTATGCATAAGCGATGGACGGTGTAAAACCGAAATCGGTAGCAATGCGGGCAAAAGGATAGTCCTCGTGGCGCAGTGTTTCATCAAACGTCCGGCTTACCTGTTGCAGATAGTTCGTCACCGATGTATCGTCAATCTGCAGCGCCAGAGCAAGGGTGTTGACGAACATGCCAATCGTGTCAGCAATCTTCAGATTAGCCCTGCCGCTACTGATGGTACTTAGATAAACCTCACGATTGTTGGTGTAGCGCGAAACGACATATCCGACCGCCGCCAGGAATAGATGCGCCGGGGTGATTAAGGACGATTGCTGCACGTTTAATACCGCCAGTTGTGCATTGATTTTCTCAGTATCAAACGGACAAACGGCTTCGCCGATAAATCCCTGATTGTCAGTCTTCGGTAAGTCTGCAGGGATTTCACTGGCTCCCTCGCAGGTTTGCAGTTTTTCTTTGAAGAAAGCCTGCGCCGCTTTGAATTCATCGCTCTCAGTGGCTTTTTGCTGGTCAACGACAAAATTCAGATAAGTGTAATCTTCTTTCTCAATGGCGTTCCCTTCCAGGGCCGCATTGATCTGGCGAATAAACAGGTCCGTAGAGCCACCATCAAAAACCAAGTGGTGAACGTCCATCAGCAAGTGGACTCCACTTTCGGTTTTTACTACTTCCAGACGGTACAGCGGCGGCTTCTGCAGATTAAACGGCCGGACAAACTCATTCTTATAAGCAGCCAGCTGCTCGTCCGTCATCTCAGAAACAGGTACTTTCACCGGTACACGGTTGTCCAGCGTTTGTATAATGGTGTCCCCCTCCGTGGAGAAATGCACACTCAATTCAGGGTGAGCCTCTACCACTTGCTTAGCCACTGCAGCCAGTTGCTCCGCCTTTATACCGGTCGGATAATGCAGCAGGTACGGAATATTATAGATGGTGGAAGTAGGGTTCTTCAGGCACTCAAAATAAACACCGAGTTGGGCAAAAGACAAAGGACTACTGATATTTTCAGGCTGCTTGGTGGTGTTATTCGCATGGTTATCCAGAGGATCTTTGCCTGTGAGCAGGTGTGCGAGGATTTCATTTTCGATACTTTGTATCGATCCTCCCTTGACAAGTGCCTTGGAATCGAGCGCCACACCAAAACGTTTGTTGACTTGTACGGCCAGTTTGATTGCAGAGATGGACGTTAATCCGACATACCCGAGCACGGTTGTGATGCCAAAATCCTCATTGTTTACAATCTTGGCAATCATTTCGTGCAGTTCTTTTTCCAGCATATTCAATGGAGCGCTCTCTACGTTTGTTTCCTGCGTCTCGGCTTTTCGTTCAGGGGTAGGAAGTGCTTTCTTATTGACTTTCTGATTCTGATTCAAAGGAATCTTGTCTATCTGCATGGTTACCGCCGGTACCATGTAGGGCGGTTTTTGCTCCAATATGAACGCATTCAACGCCTCGATGTCAATGGCTTGATCGCTGACAATATACGCAGCTACAAACTTCCCACCGCCTTCTTCATCAAAGGCTTGCACGGTAACGTCTTTAATGCCTTCGAATGACCGAATAACCGACTCAATCTCTTTGAGTTCAATGCGGAAACCACGAATCTTGACCTGTCCGTCCCGTCTGCCGACAAATTGTAAATTGCCGTCCGGTAAGTACCGTACAACATCGCCCGTTTTATAAATGCGTGTATAGCCGGGTTCATCCGTAAAGGGGTTTTTGATATACACCTCAGCCGTCTTTTCCGGCCGATTAAGGTAACCGCGACTGACTTGTGGACCTGCAATCCATAATTCACCCGAAGCACCTACCGGCATACGATGACCTTGCGGGTCCACTATGTAGAGACGCGAATTCTCCACTACCTTACCGATAGGAATATTTTTCTCCTTCTTGGTTACCGGATAATAGGTGATAAAACAAATTGTTTCCGTAGGTCCATAGCCATTGAAGAAGCGATAACGCGGTACATTTACGTCAACCAGTTTCTCTCCTCCTGTCATGAATGCCTGCAGCGAATGGTTGTCAATGTCGTTGACGAATTGGCGAGCTACTTGGGTAGTCATAAACGAATGCGTTATACCATTCTGCTCGAAATAATCATTGAGTGCGACGAGGTCAAACCGTAACTCTTCCGGAATGATATACACCGTTCCTCCCGCATAAAGTGTAGCCCATAATTCCATTGTGGACGCGTCAAAACCAAAACTGGCATACGCGCCCCATTTGGTTTGCTCGGTTATCCCTCCGGCTTTTACCTGCATGGCGCAGAAAGCAGTCAGGTTGCGCTGCTCCAGCATAACGCCTTTGGGCACGCCTGTAGAACCGGAAGTATATAGGAGGATGAAGAGGTTGTCAGGACGCGGTGCACTTGCTGTCAGATCCTTACTGTCCTTTAGATTTTTTATGTCTTTGGTAAGTAATACATCTCCCTTGTATTCATTGACAATGGAGCGCAATTCTTCGTCTGCGATAAGCAGTTGTGCGTTTGCGTCCTTCATCATGAAATTCAACCGTTCAGCAGGGTAGGTGGCATCAAGAGGTTGATAAGCACACCCGGCTTTCATAACGCCTAACGAGGCAATCACCATCCATTCGCAGCGAGGGATTAAGATAGATACCACATCCTCACGTCCCAGCCCTTTTGATGCGACATACGTAGCAATCCGGTCGCTTATCTCATCCACCTCACGGAAAGTATATTGATTGTCCTTATAAACAACGGCAATCTTATCCGGGGTGGCCTGGACATGACGACGGAAGATAGACACAATGGTTTGACTGTCGTCGTATTCAACAAAGCGCTCATTGAAACTATCCAATAATGCCACTTGTGCCGGAGTGGATAATGTAATGTCCCGCAAATACTTCTCACTTAAAAAACCTTTCACTACAGCCTCGTAGCTCTCGAGGAATTGAGCGATCAAACTCTCTGAATATTCGTTACTGTTATACTCCGCTTTCACTTGATAATGCCCGTTCAGAATAAAGGCTTTCAAATAAAGCGAGTCACTCAGTGTACTATTGCACAAACGAATGGTCTTCATTGGTTTTCCGCACAATTGTTCATCCGCAAATAGTAAACCATGCCAAACAAACGCTGAATTGCTTTGCAATGTTATGTCATGCACCAGATCACTGAAAGAATATATATCATGCTGACGGCAACCACTCATTTGCTCTTGGCCCGCTTTAAGGAAGTCTAATACGGTTGTCTCATTGTCAAACTTGGCATATACCGGCAGTGTTTTAACGGTCATGCCAACGGAGTGCATAAAACGTTTGTCCGTTCGGCCATTGTAAACGGTGGTGAAAAGCGACTCTTGTTCGTTGTTGTATTTAGCTAACAGAAAACTATAGGCCGTCGTGAAGAAATTGCTTTTGAAAATACCATTATCTTTGCAGAAAGTGTCCACTTGCTCCATTTCAATATCGAGCGTACGAACCATACTGGCTTCACTATGCTCAGGAACTTCCTTATCCGGTAGCAATGGAGTATAACATTCACTGCAATCAAAGTTCTGCGCGTACCATTGTTTGCCTTCTTCAAAAGCAGTTGTTTGACGAGCTTTTGCTTCTTCTAAGGCTACTTGAGCCATCGTTAACTCTTCCGGCAAAAGGGTGTCACCATGGTAAGCTTTATCTACATCCCCAAGCATCACTTTCAGTGTAGTACCATCGCCAATGAGATGATGGATATCAAGGAAGAAATAGAAATGCTCTTTGTCGCGCAGTAACCGAATATGGAACAATCGGTCTTTAAGAATATCGAAAGGCACGATTAGTTTTTTCTTTTCAGCCTCGATGTCTTGGATTGTTTCGCATTGAATATGGAACTCTCCGCTTTCTACAATCTGTACCGGTTCTCCCTCTGCATCTAATTCAATGCGCGTAAAGAGCGTGGGGTGATTATTCACCGCGGCTTTAATGGCGCTACATAGTTTATCTACATCAAGGCTTCCGTCTAAGACATACAGGTACGGAAGGTTATAACACGGCTCTCCTTGCTGTTGTAAGCACTCTACATACAAACCGTATTGTGCTCTCGATAATGGTGCTTTCATATAGTGTGTTTTTAGAATCTGACAGTTAAGAATGTGGGATCAATGATGACATATAAATAGGCCCAATGAGACTGATTGCGGTCAGTAGCACGCTTAACCATCTCCATTGTTTTAGTTCCTTGCATAAAAGAATAATTGGCGCAGATAGATACCCATTTAGCTGGGCGATATTTGGCAGTTAACACTAATTCATGGCCTAGCATAAGTCCGGGTGAATTATGTACCTTCATAGAGGTGGCGAGATTATGGTATTCTGCTTTGAAGTCAAATATGTCTTTGTATGTAAACGTACCACCAATGTGCCAATCTTGCATACCGGGCGAATAACCACCGTAATAAGACTGTAGGTAGAAGAAATCCATTGCACCGTAAAACTGGTGCTTTGAACCGTAAAGCAGATTGAATGAATGATCGTGAGTATGTTGCTGCATGCCTATTGAACCGGGAGGTGGAACGGTATAGTTTTCGTCACCACTGAGGTGAAAATAACCTGAATTAAGCCGGAACCAATCGTTTATTTTCGCTTTTGCCTCCACAGCAGCCATCCATGCATTTATAGGAAGATTAGCCTCCGTTCTACCGAACTGATAATAGAAAGAAGCATCTATATCAATCCACCATGACGGGTTAGGGTTTTGATCAGTAGTAGGTGAAGGATAATAGAAGCGCCAATAGGTTCCTACCAATTGTTGATAGAAAGTAGTGTCCGGCTTGTTCTCCAACTTACTCTGCATACCGGTATTGGTGAAAAGGAGTGAACCGCTAAACCATCGCTTAAAGTCGTAGTGGTACCAAAGTGCTTCCATGTTTTTATACACCTGCACTCCTCCGACATAAATCGTTCCACCCCACATATTCGTGTTATTCTGGCAGTAAGCCCCAATAAGGTGGAGTTTATGCCCGTAACCTTCATAACCAATCTTGAGCGCATCATGATACGCACCGGTCATTGACCAATCATCAAGACCTATTACACGCTCGTCATCATAAGTAAGTAATTGCCGTCCGAGTTGCGCGAAGAAACCTTTTACGTCAGTCTTCGCCCATGCTTCGCGCATGCTGAACGTGCCGCCATTAGTAGTGCCCCAAACACCGGAATGCTGTGGTGTGATTTGTACTTCCAAATATGGCTGCTTGTAGTTAAGAAAGAGTCTTGTTCGTTCCAAAACAAAAGCCGCAAAGGTCTCATCCTTATTAGGCAATGCCCCCTGGACGTATTCACCACGAGTCATTAGCTGTGCTTTAAGGGTGAATATGTGTGTCTTGGTAGAATCGCCATATTCTGTGCGAATTTTGCCATGAATTACCATGGGCACCATCACACACAAGATTAATCCTATACTGCGTAAACTCTTCACGTTTTATTTCTGTTAATTTTCGGGTTGTTTGGTGAGCCATTCAATGGCATGTTTGTAGATCTTGTCAAAATCGATTGTGGCTTCGAGCGGATAGCCGAAGACTAAAGTCTTATCTGTTCCTACGGCTGCAGGACAACGGAGGTCTTCATACGTAGCCCAAACGGTCGCCTCTTTTTCCGGTTTGAGAGCTTCGGAATGTGCGGTAAAGAGTTGTTCTTCATTGGGTTCCAAAAAGATTTGGTACAGGCGATGCCGCGTTCCTGCAATGCGTCCTGAATGCGTAGCATTCCCAGCGCGGAAAGAGGTGTGCAGATATCGTTTCGCCCAGATGGGATCGACAGCGCTGATATGGTCGGTGCTAAGAAGTAGGGAACCACCTGCGTCTAAGTATTCAGAAATCCGTGATAAGTTTTCAGAAGACAATGGAATGCGATTACGCCCACAGATGACATCTAACAATTGGAAATTGGAGATTGGAGATTGGAGATTGGATAGCATTCCTGCGGTGCAAGACACATAACTGATTTTCATTTTCCGCAGCACATGGCCATGCAAGGCGGCATAGTCATGCGTATTACCCACGGTAAACTGCCCTGCGTGGTCGCGATGACACGCTCCAAAACCGCAGTTATCATCATTAACCCATGGATGACTGCGCGTGAAATCCCATTGCTGACCAATATATGCGCAAGAGAAATAGTTCTCGCATGCATAAGAATTAGGAACAATCCCCGCATACGTTGAGTCTGCAAACCATTCCGGCCCGTAACTATCGTTGAAAGCATCCACGATCAGTGCCTGCGGTGCAGATGATTCATCAGCTAAATAAGCACTCACAATAGGCGATGGGAATGAGAGGCCGCCGTCGTTACCGGCAACTACATAGTAGTTGTATTTAATACCGGGTTTGAGCGTGAGTTGCAACTCAGTCTTTTTTTCTACTTGCTGCACATCCCATTCTCCGTCGTTCTCCTGAATATAAACCATGTAGTAACTTGGTGTAGCGCTTTTTTCCAAACTATCCTTAACAGGACGCCATTTTAATAATCCGTTCGTTTGAATGGCAATTTCTTGCACCGGGAGTGGTTGCACAATGGCATGAGGACCATTGAGGTAACGTAGCAAACCTTTATAGATGGCTCGTGCCGCAGTAAAACGGAAGTTAGGATCGAGACCATATTTCATATCCGCCATATTTTTATGACTGAGCACCTCGAGTAGCATACTCGGCACGACAGGCACACGGCTTTCGCAGTAATTGGCTTCTTTGAGTTGGCGGCGTGTCCATTCCGGAGCTAAGTGACGCAAATCATCAGTAAGGGATGTCTGAACCCAGTCGGCAAGATTGCGGTTTGTATTCTCTCGGTCTCGTCCGTCCCGTAGTTTTGTGCGGTTGTCATCATCCTTGGCGGTATAGATAGCCAGTGTTCCGATGATCGTAGAGTCGTTGCCGCTGTCGAGTCCGTCGGTGTGCAGGGCTAAACAGAGATCTACGGGCGTCTTAAGACTATTCACCCACATAGCTCGACATTTCATGTCATCTTTATATTCATCTCCTTCGTATAGATTCCAAATGGAAGCATCCGACCCCTGATCAATAAGCCAGTACCGTGCGCCTTCCGTCCATCGCGGCATACCGGATGGCCCGAGTTGTTGCTCTTCTAGACCGGCACGAGGCATCAAAACCGTTGCACCGGCATTTTCCAACATTCGTTTGATAAGCCTTACATACTCTTGACTATACAGGTCTTCCACCGTAGTCCACAAAGCAGCCCTTTGCCAAATCCATTCGTTCCTCTCGCGATTGAAATAAAGGCCGTGAGAAGGCCAGAGGGCAATATTTCTGTCAGTCAAATCGCTTGCTTTGCCGGTAGGCGCTTTACCTTTTGTAGACTGGGCTTTTGCACATTCGGTGATAAGGGATTCAATGTCGGTTTTAGCGGTGTAGATGGTCACTTTACCATTTTCATGACCGAGAGTCCAGCGGCTCACTTTACGTTTGATTTCAGCAATGTTTTCCGGCGTCCAGTGTACGTCTTTGAGTGTGGCATTGGTTCTTATAGTGACCTTATCGCCATCTACACGCATTTGTTTAATACGTACGTTAGGGCTCCAGACACGAGAGAAACCGGTCCAGACAAAGAGCGAGTCACCCAATTCTTGCATTCCGAGAACTGCGTGTGCGGGAGTTAGGAATACAAAACCAAGAATGACAACGAATATGAAGCGGTATTTATGATTTATCATTTATGATTTGGATTTTTGGAATTTTCTATTCACAGGCCGAACGCGGAAACCGGCAGAGCGAAGTTGTTGTAACAGCCCTTTTTCTCCACCCAAATAAATAGCGTTCAGCGTAATGAAGGCTTTACCTTCGGTTAGGTATGGTTTGAGTCGTTTGACCCATTGCTCGTTGCGTTGACAGTATACTTTATAATCAGAGAAAGAAATGGAAGTATTGTTATCCGGTCCCTCAACCTGGAAGGACATGTCTGCCAGCCGTCCATCGCGGTACATGTCACGCAGCGTACGTTCCTGCCGCACTTCATTTTCCGGGAATTCACAGACTTTCAACAGCTCTTTGCACTGCCATTGGAAAGGTTCGCGGTCAAATAACATATACATTGTCTCACCAATGTTGTCCAGTCCAATGACAGGCATATTTCTTTCAACTGCGATGGTCTCGAAAAAGGCTTCCATGGAAGTCTGTTCATCGTATTTCAACCATTGTTTCAGCACTTCATTACGGAGCATCTCAGTGAGATACGATGGTTTCATGCGGCATAGTTTGTCTAACCCCATGCCCAGATTAATTTGCAGTGTGTTATCAATATAAGTGTACTCGCTATTGGAGTAAAAATTGCTGAGTTTAATGGAGTCTGGTAGGAGCGCAGCTTGTCTAAGTGCCGCGAGAGCCTCATAGTCTTGCATCGCAAACTCGGTGATCACCTTATCGCATTTACCAAAACAATTGAAAACATTCGGTATAGTGTCAATGAACTGCAAAGGTACATAGCGATTGATGGCTAACACATACGATTTTTGTTTCGCGCCTCCTTGGCTGATTTCGTACAAGAGTTGTGCTCTTGCGGGAACAAGTATCATAGCGCAAAAACAAAAGACAACTATGTATTTAAGGCGTGTCATTTAAATCTTGTAATCATATTATATGCTTGGTATATACCGAGTTCCCCGGCTTTACTGAGGTCAACCAGTCCTTTCTCATTCTCACCTATATACACATAAGTCAAACCGCGATTAAAATAGGCTTCCGCGAACTCATTGTCTTGCTCAATGGCCGAGGTATAGTACCTGATTGCATCCTTGTATTCGCGCTGTGCACAAAGAATATTTGCCTTGTTATATAGCGCAAAGATAAAGTCCGGTTGTAGCCGCAGTACCTGATCATAATCCCGCAACATTATGTCGAAATCCATGTTCATCGTGGACTCCTGTTCGCCTGTAGCCCGCTGGTACTCGAGCAATCTGTAACGCCAATTGGCTCTACAGAAAGTTAAGATAACATTGAGAGGAGAAGCGTTATTCGTGAGCGATAGCGCTTTAGTGCAGTCGTCCATAGCACTCGCATAGTCTTGTACAATAGCAAATTCAACAGCCCTTGCAAGGAAGAGTTCGGCCGTTGGAAATTCATCTATTTGCTGCGAGAGACGCGTTATTTCTGCAAAATGGAAATCGACCATTTCGGCCGTAAGTGCAATCTCCTGACTGGTAAAACGTAGAGCAGCCGGCAGCATTCCACTTTTATTGAGCTGATCTATTAGCGGATGGTAGTAGTTTGTACTTCTAAGACTCAAGTCCTGACTATAATAACTAAGTACCACATTAGGCTCGTTGACTACATCCTGGTGGCGTTTCTGTACTGTTCCGCGTGTTTGTGATTCGTATTTCTGTTCCTCCTCTGGCAGGTCGTTTTGGTTTTGTGCCGTGGAAGTGGAAAATTCTTTACGATGATCTTTCTTCTGTGGCTGCGCTTGGGCAATTAGCACGTCCGTATTAGGCTGATTTTGTTGTGTTTGTAGTTCATCCTTGCGCTGCTCGAGGTCATATGCTTTCTGACGGTATTGATAAGCCGCCTTGGTATGGCCTTGCTGGGTCTCCGCCTGTGCCGCTACGTAATAAGCGGGCAGAAAATAAGGGTAACGGGCAATGAGAGTGTTCATGTCGTTCACTACCTCTTTCCATTGCTTGAGCTGTAATTCAACCAGACCTCGCTGGTATAGGAACTCCGTTCGCTCTGGCGCTAAATCGACGGCTGTATTAAAGTCAGTTAGGGCTTGATTGTAATCACCAACTTCTTGTCTCATTACACCGCGGTTATAGTAACAATCCGCATCGCGTGGCGCAATCTTCACTGCCTGATCATAGTCCGCTAAAGCACCGCGGTAATTATGCCTGCGATAATGAATAACGCCACGATTGATATAATCTCCTGCCCATTTAGAGCCAAGATTAATCGCCTGTGTGAGTTGCACATACGCCTCATCTTCATGCTCCAGCATAAGGTTCGTCACACCCAATGCAGACCACACGGCAGGATTGAATTTATCATATTTAGAGGCTTGTTCGAAAGCTTCCAGTGCACTTATAGTATCCTTCTTAAGAATAGAAATACGTCCCTTTTCGCTCCATATAGTTGCTGATTGTGGTTCGCGTTTAAGCATTTGTTGTATATCCTCCAGTGCCTCATCGTATTGCTCCATTTGTGCCCTCGTATCAGCTCGCAGCAACATATATGTGCGGTTCTCCGGAGAAAAACGCAAAGCCTCTGTATAGTCCGATTCGGCATTCCCTAACTGATCAAGTTGCCGGTAGATATATCCTCGTGCGTAGTAATAGCCAGGAGAAAAAGGATTGCGTTCTATAGCTGCATTACAGTCATGAAGGGCACCTTGATAATCCTCCAATTGTATCTTCGCGATTGCTCGATAAAAATAGGGCTCTGCCAAGTAAGGTTTTAATCGAATAACTTGATTAAAATACTGAATAGATAGCACATAGTCCTCAAAATACAAAGCATTCCGCCCGATGGCCGTAATACGATCGGTATTAAGTTGTGCTCTTGCAGGAGTATAGCACAAAACGCAAAGACAACAGACTAATATGTATTTACTTACAACCTTCATTGGGGTCAAACCAAGCCGGCACATCAAATTGTTCAGCAGGACTATAACCTAAATCGGGGTCAGCCAAAATCTTTTGCATATATAGCGCGCAGATTGGCAAAGCCATGGAAGCACCTTGTCCTTCTGCCATATTATCAAAATGTATGCCACGGTCTTCTCCTCCAACCCACGAACCGCTGACAAGCGAAGGGGTGAAACACATGAACCATCCGTCTGAGTTGTTGTTCGTCGTGCCTGTCTTTCCTCCCATCGGGGCAGTAATACCATATTTGAAGCGCATCCGTACACCGGTTCCGTGGTCCAATACGGCACGAAGCATATAAATCATTTTATATGCTGTTGTTTCACTAATGATTTCATGTGTACGAGGTGAGAAAGAACCGATGATGTTACCGTTGTTGTCCTCTATATGTGTAACATAGAGTGGCTCGGTTCGGATTCCTTTGTTAGCGAAAGTAGTATAGGCATCCACCATTTCTTCCACACTCACTTCGCACGGACCGAGGCATAAAGATACTACAGGGTCCAATTGTCCCTGAATACCGAAGGATTGCATTACTTTAACAAGTTGTTCCGGAGTGAAAAGTGACATTAGATATGCCGCCATCCAGTTGGAGGATTCTTTGAGTCCCCAGCAAAGCGTGACTGTGTCGCCTTGGTATTTCTCGTGGGTGTCACGCGGAGCCCAACGGTCACCGTTAGGCAAAATGACTACCACGGAATCATACACCCAAGTCTCGCAAGGCCACATTCCTTCATCCATGGCAAGCGTATAAAGGTATGGTTTCACAGTAGATCCCACTTGACGACGACCTTTTGTGGCCATATCGTACTGGAAATGTGCAAAATTAGGCCCTCCGACATAAGCTTTCACATGACCTGTATGCGGGTCCATTGACATAAAACCGCAACGCAGATAACTCTTTTGCCATTTGATAGAATCAAATGGAGTCATTAGGGT
The DNA here is from genome assembly GCA_017557345.1 of Paludibacteraceae bacterium. GTDB lineage: Bacteria > Bacteroidota > Bacteroidia > Bacteroidales > Paludibacteraceae > Colicola. The sequence goes on from JAFYZR010000155.1 coordinate 88,120, forward strand.
ATCAATCATTCCTTCTTCATAGGTGAAGATTTGCATTTCACGTGGTGTTAGGAATGTGGCTAAAATAGAGTCAGTACTATAACCCTCCCGTTTCATGTTACGCCAGCGCTCTGTTTGACGGATTGAGCGATTCATAATTCCGTCGATTTCTGTTTGTGTGAGTGAACGAGAAAATGGAGCATTCTTCTTTCTTTTGAGTTCATTGAAGAAAGATTTCTGCTGTGCTTGCATATGTTCGCTCACTGCCTCTTCGGCATAGCGTTGCATGCGCGAATCGATGGTGGTATATATCTTCAAACCATCTTGATAAATGTCATATTTACTGCCGTCAGGTTTACGGGTTTTCTCGCAGAAACCATAAATCGGGTTGTTCTCCCACTGCCATAAATCGAGTTTATATTGCTGTTGGTTCCATTCAGAATAATCGCTCTCTTTGGGCTCTTTGGCAGTTAATAAAACGCGAAGGTATTCGCGGAAATAGGGTGCTAGGCCTTGCTTGTGATCTACGGAACTATAATGCAATTCCAGCGGAATAGCAGCTATGGAATCCCGTGTCGCTTCATCTATATAGCCGTATTTTTCCATTTGACCGAGAACAGTGTTTCGACGGTTAGTGGCACGCTCCGGATGACGAACAGGATTATAAAGAGAAGGGTTTTTGCACATGCCGACTAATGTCGCAGCTTGCTCCAATTTAAGGTCCGCCGGCGTGGTGGAGAAATATACCTGCGCCGCAGACTGAATACCAACAGCATTATAGAGAAAATCAAACTGATTAAGGTACATGAGCAGGATTTCATCTTTCGAATAAAGACGTTCCAATTTGGTGGCAATGACCCACTCAATAGGTTTTTGCATGGCGCGCTCGAAAATGTTATTCGCTCGCGGCGACCATAACTGTTTGGCGAGTTGCTGAGTTAAAGTACTTCCTCCACCGGCACGGCCTAACTTGAGAATTGCACGAAACATAGACTTGAAATCCACTCCGGTATGATCGTAGAAGCGCACGTCCTCCGTCGCTACAAGTGCGTTAATGAGATTCGGAGATAGGTCTGTGTAATTGACTCCAATTCGATTCTCAAAACGGTAATAGCGTCCAAGGGATTGCATATCCGATGAGATAACTTCACTGGCGAAGGTGTTCTTTGGGTTTTGTAATTCTTCCAACGGAGGCAAGTATCCTAACGCACCGCGGGTGATGAGCCACATGATAAACCATATTAATAGCAAACCTCCAATAAAAAGTCCCCAAAACCACAATAAGAAGGGTTTATACCACGTTTTTGTTTTCATATCATCAATTCTTCAATTATCAAATTTAATATATGCAGGCCGTTTTGTGTCGCAACGATTCTTCCGTCTTCCGTTTCACGCACCATATTGTTATTAATCCAATGCTCCAGATCTGCTTTGATTTCCTTTCTAAAGATGCCCCTGCAAGTCCGTAAACCTAACATAATGTGCTCATTGTACAAGTCTTTTTCGGTTAGATTCTCGCTTTCTCGCACTAATGTACCATCGTTAATTCCATTTATGTAGGCATCTAAATCGCTCGGATTCCAGCTACGTACATTGTTCACGAAACTATGTGCGCCGGCTCCTATTCCAATGTATGGTGTGCCATTCCAATAATTACTGTTGTGCTTTGATTCATAACCCGGGAGCGCAAAATTACTCACTTCATAATGCACAAAGCCTGCTTGCTTCATTTGCTCGCAAAGCAGATCATACATTGCGTTCTCTGTTTCTTCATCGATGGCTTTTATCTCGCCGGATTCCAATTGTTTTGTCAAAATAGTGCCTTCTTCGTACATCAACCCATAAGACGAAATATGTTGCACCCTTAAATCAATAGCCGTTTTAATATCTGCTCTCCATTGTTGTACAGTTTGCGTCGGCAAAGCGTACATTAAGTCTATGGATATATTTTTAAACCCCGCTTTTTGAGCCATTTGCACAGCCTTGATCGCTTGTTCGGCGTTATGCCTTCTGCCAATCCGTTGTAGCAACTCATCTTGAAAGGATTGAATGCCGATGGAGAGCCTGTTAATGCCAATTTCACGCAGTCCGTGTAAGTAATCTTCCGTAACATCACCAGGATTGATTTCCATAGTGAACTCTCGGTTGTTGAACGGGGTTATTACCTTATTAAGACCTATGATTAACCTGATTGGTAGGGTACTTGGAGTACCACCGCCTATATAAATCGTTTCAATAGGTTCTTCGATTTCGTCTTGTCGCATTTCTAACTCTCGCACTACCGCTTTCATGTATTCCTCCTGGCGCTCCAAGATGGTAGTGGAGAAAAAATCGCAGTACAGGCAACGCTTTTTGCAAAATGGAATATGTATATAAATGCCTGCCACAAATCCTCTAATCTTTCTTCCAAAATATAGTTCCTAACAACTCGTCCGGTAAGTATTGCTGTTCTGTCCAGTGGCCCGGAAAATCATGTGGATACTTGTAACCGTCAGCATAACCAAGTTCCTGCATAAGGCTTGTGGGCGCATTTCGTAAATGCAAAGGTACTGGCAGATTTCCTGTCTCACGCACTTTTTCTAATGCCTTGTCAATGGCCAGATATGCCGAGTTATCTTTTTTGCACGTTGCTAAGTAAATAGTCGTTTCAGCTAATGGAATACGTCCTTCTGGCCAACCAATCTTATTCACTACATCAAAACATGTATTTGCTAATAGCATTGCGTTAGGATTGGCCAATCCAATATCTTCGCTGGCCAAGATAACGAGTCGTCGGGCAATAAACTTTGGATCTTCTCCGCCTTCTATCATCCGAGCGAGCCAATAAATGGCGGCTTGTGGATCACTTCCACGAACGGATTTGATAAAAGCGGATATGATATCATAATGCATTTCTCCATCCTTGTCGTATGCCACAGGATTTTGCTGTAACTGCTTTGTTACGGTCTCATTATCTATTACTCTTGAACCACTATTGCTTACTAACTCAATGATATTGAGCAATTTACGTGCATCTCCACCACTGTAACGCAGCAACGCATCAGTGTCCTTTACTTGCAAGTTGAGCGACATAATATACTCGTCTTTTGTCAGAACACGATGGAGGAGTTCCATTAAATCGTCCTTGTCTAATGACTTGAGTACGTAAACTTGACAGCGACTGAGTAGGGGAGTAATCACTTCAAACGAAGGGTTCTCTGTCGTAGCGCCTACAAGTGTGATAGTTCCTTCTTCCACAGCTCCTAACAGACTGTCTTGCTGACTTTTGCTGAAACGGTGAATTTCATCAATGAATAGAATAGGACTTCTATTATCCGTAGGTGTAAAAAGGCCGCTATTTAGTGATGCATTCCGTTTGGCTTTATCGATAACATCCCGCACTTCCTTAACGCCACTTGTTACTGCACTCAAGGTATAAAATGGCCGTTGTAACTGGTGCGCAATGATGCGGGCAAGCGTCGTTTTGCCAACACCTGGAGGGCCCCAAAGAATGAAACTGGCGATGTTACCGCTTTCAATCATCTGTCGCAGGATAGCACCTTCGCCTACGAGGTGTTTCTGACCTATATATTCGTCCAGCGTCTTTGGACGCATTCGTTCTGCTAATGGTAACATAGTAATTCTTTGGCTGTTTTTTGTGCAGATTCAGTAACGTTCTTACCGCTTAACATGGATGCAATTTCTGTAACTCGTTCTTCATCTGTGAGACGGCTGATATGTGTCTCTGTGCGAGTTTGGGTGTCTGCTTTGTATACTTTGTAATGAGTCTGTCCAAGTGCGGCTATTTGGGGCAAATGGGTAATGGCAATAATTTGTCGATGAGTTGCCATTTCTTTCATAATAGCCGCCATTTGAGTCGCAATATCTCCACTAACACCCGTATCTATCTCGTCAAAGATAATAGTAGGCAAACCTTTGGTGCTGGCAATGAGCGCTTTTACGCACAACATTAATCTACTTATCTCACCACCGGACGCTACCTCACTGACGTTACGTAAACTTTGATTTAAGTTTGCTGCAAAGAGTATTTGCACTTCGTCACAACCACGTGGAGTAAAATCTTCCGTTGCCAAAACAGGAATCTCCACTTTTGCATGTGCTACGCCAAGTCGTTTAAGGCCTTCTACTAACGTTTCACAAATCTGCGGCACAACGGACTTACGACTCTCCGTTAACCGCGTAGCCTCTTTTATCAGTGTTGCTTTTTCTTCTGCAACTCTCTTTTGCGCTTGTTCTATATCAAAATCAAAAGAATCCAAGCGATTCACTTGTTCGGCTAACTCATCCCTCATCTTAATCAATTCGTCAATACTCTCAGCGCTGAATTTATGCAGTAATCCGTTCAGCGTGTCCATCCGTTCTTCCACCCAGCTCAACCGTGCCGGATCCATCTCAATATGATTAAGTTTGTGCTCAGCCTCTTCTGCTATGTCTTGTAACTCAATACGGGCACTGTCTATACGTTCTTGCAAATCCATTGCCGCTTCTTCCAAGCGACAAGTCCGTAAGGCATCTATCGCACTGCCTTGTTCACCGCTTAATGCCTCAACGGCTGTCTGCAATGCCGTCTTAATGTCTTCCGCGTGACTTAGTTGGTACTGCTCTTGTTCTAAGTCCTCTAATTCTCCGATTTCTAAATTCGCTTCATCTAATAATTTGAATCGATATTGAATATAATCTGCGTCCTGTTGGCTTTTCTTTGCGAGTGCTTGTAATTTTGCCAGTTCCTCACATGCTACCATATAACGCTCATATTGTGCGCTATACGTTGCCAGAATGGCTGCATTTTGTGCGATGGCATCTACTACTTCCAATTGAAAATCGGCGTTCTCAATAAGCAAATTAGCATGTTGGGAATGAATGTCAATTAGTTTGTTTGCCAGCACTTTCAATTCCTGTAGTGTGACTACGGAGTCATCGACGAAAGACCGGCTTTTACCATTTGCATAGAGTTCGCGACGAATAATACCCTCGTCAAACTCGGCTTCGATAATACATTTGTCTTCGCCATCAGTGATTGCTTTGCTATCAGCACGTGCACCAAGCACCAAAGACAAGGCGCCAAGAATAATACTCTTACCGGCACCCGTTTCGCCCGTTAGTACTGAAAAGCCACTACCAAAATCAATATCCAGATGACTGATTAGTGCGTAGTTTTGTATGTGTAAATGTTTCAGCATTTAATTCTCATTTATTCGGTCATAGGTGTTTTGCCGTGTGGGATCAATGTCCATCAGCAACTCATAAACAGCCTTTTTCTCTTTATCTGTGCCTTTTCGGAAGATATCCGCCAATTCATCCGCTTTGGCATCTAAGAAAGTGTTTATGACATACGTGGCAGGTCGTGCTCGATAAGCCTCTTTCAGCACCGGCATGCCTTCCGCGATTCGTGCCCGGCCATTGGCTACATTACCGCTCATTTCATCCAACCCTAATCGATGGTATTCATAGTAATAATTGCGATATTTTTTGAATGCTTCGTCTAACAAATTGTTAATCAGTGCATAACGGTTACGGTTGCTGTCAAAAGCGAGCCATCCTTTTTGCTCTGTACTTTCCATGCTGGCGGACTGACAAGCATTAACTATATCCTCGCATGCTTGAAAAAAGGGTGTGCCGCCTAAGCGTTGAAAACTATCTTGGTCATGACCTATGATCAAATAGCAATAGTACGCCAACATCGCTGTTAGATTAGTCGTAAACTGGTTTTGCTGGTACTCAATCCGGTCGAACTCCTGATATGTAAAATTGAAATTATTGTCTTTGAAGTTCAGCAATGGGGTGGTATAATTTGTTCCATATACAGGCCGACGGCTTTGAAGTGTCATTTCACATGCAAACATATTATCTTGGTATGCTTTAACAACCAGTAGCATGCTGCATTCTATTTTTTCGTGCTCTGCATAGGTCATATTGGTCCAGCGGTTACTATTCATATACTCCTCGATGGCCGTTTTGAGAGTTTCAAATACTTGTTTGTTGGAACCCTCTATCATCTCAGAGTTGACAGTAACGGTGCACTTGAGTTCTTGTGCATTAAGATAAGCACAAACCAACAAGCCGACTATAAAAGCTACTTTTCTCATTTTGAAATGGATACAATATTTCCGGTTTTCTCGCTAATTACAATCACCGGCAATTCATTGCCCGTAAATAGATCTTTTGCTAAAGGCACATCCACGCCAAGTTGTGCAATAGGCAATGTCCTTTTGGCTAATTCACGTCCATCGAACGTTACATTTACATCGCCACTTCCTGGTAGGTTATATACGATTTGCGTCACTTCTGTGCCTTTTTTCTTTTTCTTTGTATCATCAGCCGGAGTGAGAGTTTGTTTATGCAATACCATATTCACTTTTATTGTATCCGCATCGATATTCTCCGCGTCCGTGAAGCCATTCTCCTCAGAAAAGAATAAATACTGCTCTTTCTCTGTAGGATCAAAAGTTATGTGTTTATGCTCTATACGCTCACTTTGCTTGCCTATGAAGAGTTCGGTCAATGCTTGTTCTTGGCGATCTAACTCTTCCAATACCAGTTGCATCGCCTTACCGTCAGCCGGTGCATGTTCTACTTCACCGCTCAGCAAATACATCTTTGTTTCACGTAAATGGAAAATCTGCTTAGCGATGGCATTGGCTTGTGCTAAAGGCGTAGCAGCTTCCAATACTTCTTCGGGAAATGGCGCAATTTCCACTGATTCCTTTTTGTTAACTGATGAACGTGGTTTTGTGCTGGTTTTATCCTGGTTTTTACCTATTGTTGTGGTTTCGTTAGGAATATTATAACCTTTCAGCAAACCCTTCTCGTTGATGCTCAGTAACATCGGTATGCCACCTTCTGCCGTAACTTTATGTGGACGGGAATAATCAGTCGAAGTAGTTGTCCGAATACGAACATCGCGTAAAGTGTAAGTCGTCTGGTCTTCTGTTACAGCGTTATCAACACCCAACATTGCCTCCGCGAACTCTGAATACTCACCGCGTTCCTGCGTTATTACAACATAGGTGAAATCCAAATTAATGGCAGTCTTTGGCGAATAATATACCAAGGCCGATTCTCCTTCTTCCACAACTTGTGCGTTTAGCGCACTTACCATAATTGCTCCAATGAGCACTAAAAAATACTTTTTCATATATTCCAAATTTTCCATGCTGCTTTTGCTTGCCCGACTAACATTTCCATACCGTTTTTGATAGTCGCGCCTTGTGCTTTGCCTTTCTGCAAGAACAAAGTCTCTTCGGGATTATAAACACAGTCGAATAACAAATGTTGTGCCGTTATGGTCTCGTACGGGATAGGCGGACAACTATCTATATCCGGTAGCATGCCCAGTGGCGTACAATTTACTATTATCGTATGTGCGGCCATAACTTCTACAGTCAAATCCTTATAACTCAACATCCCTTCTTTCGGCATTCTGCTAACGAGAGTAGGGACTATTCCTAATTTTCGCAAACCATAACACACCGCTTTCGATGCACCGCCGGTACCTAGAACCAGTGCATACTTGTCGTTTTGCCTCAACAAAGGTTGTATCGATTCCATAAATCCCATACAATCCGTATTATAGCCGACACGTTTATACACTACATTGACAGCTCCAACAGCTTGTGCTGTGTCGTCTAAACGATCTAAATAGGCAATGACGGTTTGTTTGTATGGCATGGTCACGTTCAATCCATCCAGCGTATCAACATATTCTCTTATACGCTCTGTTTCATTTTCCGGAATAGGGTATAATGAATACTCCGCATCAATCTGTTCACGAGCAAACTTCTCAGAGAAATACTTCGCCGAGAAAGAATGCAAAAGTGGAAATCCTATTATACCGTAGTGACGCATAGTTTGCCTTTTTTTATTGTTGCCTTGTGTGTTTTGGAAGTAAACGTTTTGCCTCCTTCACCTCGTTGCAAAGCATCGTATATCTTATCTATTTCTGCAAATCCACACTCGCGAATAGATTCGTATAGTCGCACAATTCCTTCTTCGCGAGAAGATTTACCGTCCAACATATCAGCATAACCTTGCATAATTTCAGCCGTTTGAGCCATATGTTCTATCTCTGCTTTGGAGTAAGATTTTAATTGCTCACGAACAGCATTTCTACTGATAGTAAGGTCGCTGTTGGTACTATCGGTCACCCAATCGAGATGTCTTTTGTCACGCAAGTAATGCTCAATATAATCTCTTGTAGTACACAACAAAGGACGTACGACTGGAACTCCCTCTGGGAACATTGGATTGGCACTCTTGGGGCGCATCCCGCATAAACCACGTAGTCCGCTTCCTCGTTTTAAGTTTAGCAGTAATGTCTCGGCCTGATCGTTCTGGTGGTGTGCAACGCAAATGGCTTGACAATCTTTCTCTCTCGCTATTTCTTCAAACCACGTATATCTCAATTCTCGTGCAGCTACCTCTATTCCAGCGTTGTGTGTGCGCGCGTAAAACAAAGTGTCAAAACTCTTTACTTCCAGCGGTACATTCATTTGTGCACATAACTCCCGAACAAACGCTTCGTCTCGGTCACTCTCTGTGCCACGGAGATGGAAATTACAATGAGCAGCAATACACTTATATCCGGCACGTACCAGCACATCAAGCAGTGCCACGCTATCTGCGCCACCACTGATGGCTACTAAAACAGCTTGGTCCTTTGTTAGCAGTTCCCGCTGCCGGATATATGTACTGACGCGTCTTAACACTAATCCATTAATCCTCTATATTTCACCCGCTTTGGTTCAGAGGCCTCCTCGCCTAAGCGCATTTTCTTATTTTCCTCGTATTCTGAATAACTGCCTTCAAACCAGAATACTTTTCCGTCACCTTCGTACGCTAGAATATGCGTGCAAATACGATCCAAGAACCATCGGTCGTGGCTGATAATGACAGCGCAACCTGCGAAGTTCTCCAATCCCTCTTCCAGAGCGCGTAGTGTATTCACATCTATATCGTTGGTCGGTTCATCCAGTAGCAATACATTCGCTTCACTCTTCAACGTGAGCGCTAAATGCAATCTGTTTCGCTCACCTCCGGACAATACACCACATTTTTTCTCTTGATCTGCACCGGTAAAGTTAAAGCGACTCAAATAAGCACGGGCATTGATTTCTCGTCCGGCAACACGAATAAACTCAGTTCCCCCGCTAATTGTCTCAAAAACGGATTTATTAGGATCTATATCTGTATGTTGCTGATCCACATAACCAATCTTAACTGTCTCGCCAACAGAGAATGTGCCTTTATCGGCTTTCTCAGTACCGATAATCATTCTAAACAGCGTTGTCTTGCCGGCACCGTTCGGACCGATTACACCTACAATACCGTTAGGCGGTAACATGAAATTCAAATCTTCAAACAGTAGTCGGTCTCCAAATGACTTGGCTACGCCTTCAGCGTTAATAACCTTATTGCCTAAACGAGGACCGTTTGGAATGAAGATCTCCAATTTTTCTTCACGCTCTTTCTGTTCTTCATTCAGCATGCGGTCATAAGATTCCAAACGTGCTTTCTGTTTAGCATGCCGAGCTTTCGGCGCCATTCTAATCCATTCTAACTCACGCTCCAATGTCTTACGGCGTTTAGAAGCTTGTTTCTCTTCCATCGCCATTCGAGCGGTTTTTTGTTCGAGCCAACTAGAGTAGTTACCTTTCCAAGGAATACCTTCTCCGCGGTCAAGTTCCAGTATCCAACCTGCCACATTGTCTAGGAAATAACGGTCGTGCGTGATACAAATAACCGTTCCTGCATATTGCTGTAAGTGTTGCTCTAACCAATCTATACTTTCTGCATCCAAATGGTTTGTGGGCTCGTCGAGCAATAAAACATCCGGTTGTTGCAATAATAGACGACATAAAGCCACACGTCTTCTTTCGCCTCCGGAAAGGGTAGTCACACTTGCATCATCAGGAGGACAACGCAGAGCGTCCATCGCACGGTCGAGTTTCTGATCGATATTCCATGCGTCGGCTGCATCTAACTTATCTTGCAATTCCGCTTGGCGCGCCAAGAGTTTATCGAAGTCTGCGTCCGGTTCCCCGAAAGCCATGTTGATTTCGTCATACTCTTTGAGCATGTCCATTATCGGTTTAACCCCTTCTTGGACAACCTCACGAACGGTTTTTGTTGCATCGAGTTTAGGGTCTTGCTCCAAATATCCGACAGTATATCCAGGCGCCCATACAACCTCTCCTTGATATTCTTTCTCAATACCCGCAATTATCTTCATCAAGGTTGATTTACCGGCACCGTTCAAGCCGATGATACCAATCTTGGCACCATAGAAGAAACTGAGGTAGATGTTATTTAATACACGTTTTTGCGGAGGGAAGGTTTTCCCAACGCCTACCATTGAAAAGATAATCTTTTTATCGTCTGCCATACTCTGCAAAGGTATAATCAAATGGATTATTCTCGTCTGCCTCGTGGAGTTTCGCGCTTATTTGTTTCCAAATTTTCGGGTCAATTTCAGGGAAGAATGTATCTGCGTCCGGCCAACTATGATGTATATGCGTTATATACAACTTATCTGCCAATGGGAGCATTTGTCTGTAAACCATTCCTCCTCCGATAACAAACGCTTCTTCGTCCTTCGATACTTTGGATACTAACTCATCGATAGAATAGGCTACTTCTGCTCCCTCGAAGGTTTTGCCTTGTACGTCTGTTAGTACAATATTTCGCCTGTTGGGTAGCGGATGTTTCGGTAGCGAGAAGAACGTGCGTTCGCCCATAAGCACGGTTTTACCACTTGTGATCTCTTTGAAGTGTTTCAAATCCGCCGGCATATGACACAAGAGGTCACCTTTTTTACCGATGGCATAATTTTCTGCGATGGCTACAATGATAGATAACATAACTCTTTATACTGCTACAACACCCGCTATATGTGGATGCGGGTCATAATTAACTAATTCAAAATCTTCGTATTTAAAACTGAATAGATCCTTTACCTCAGGATTAATCTTCATCTGCGGTAATGGCCGTGGCTCACGCGTCAGTTGCAGTTTAACTTGATCCAAATGGTTTAAGTAAATATGCGCGTCACCAAAAGTGTGCACAAAATCTCCGCATTTCAGGCCCGTTACTTGTGCCATCATTTGCAGCAACAAGGAGTAGCTGGCAATATTGAACGGCACGCCAAGGAAAATATCCGCACTACGTTGATACAATTGAAGCGATAGTTTGCCGTCTGCTACATAGAATTGGAAAAGGCAATGACAAGGAGGCAAGGCCATTTTGTCGACTTCCGCTACATTCCAGGCGCTGACTAACATACGTCGGCTGTCAGGGTTGTTTTTTATTGTCTCGACAAGTTTGGCGATTTGGTCAATCGTTCCACCGTTATAGTCTGGCCATGAACGCCATTGATGACCATAAACTGGACCTAATTCTCCATTCTCATCTGCCCATTCATTCCAAATGCGTACACCATGATCTTGCAGATACTTGACATTCGTATCGCCCTGTAAGAACCACAACAGTTCGTAGATAATAGACTTCAGGTGCAGTTTTTTTGTGGTCAGCAAAGGAAAGCCGTCTGACATGTTAAAACGCATCTGATGACCAAACACGGAAATCGTTCCTGTCCCTGTGCGGTCATGTTTAATGGTGCCTTCTTCCAGCACTCGCCTGCATAAATCTAAATATTGTTTCATGTTAGTATAGTTTGTACGTTGTTTTCAGCACTTTAAATTCTGTTCTACGGTTGATGGCATTACATATCTCCTGTTTGTCTTCAGGCAGACTAAGTATATATGCCTCGTCGAGCACCTGATCTACTGCAAGGAATGGATATTGCTTGTTAATTTTCTTATCTACAACTACCGGTTTGGTCTTTCCGTAACCCATCGGCGTTAAGCGTTCTTTTTCAATGCCATGCGATAATAGAAAGTCGCAGCAACTCTGTGCACGTTTTTGAGACAAATCCATGTTAAACTCCTCGTTACCTTTCAAGTCCGTATGAGCGCTCAACTCAATGGTTATATTCGGATTGTCGTTCAGCAACTTAACCAATCGTTCCAATTCCTCTTCGGAGGCTTTTGTAATTTCCCAACGGCCAAATTCATAGAAGATATTTTCCATTGTTACAGGACGGCTGATTGGATTGAGCGTGAAATTCATCTCATAGGTCTTGCTATCCTTTAGATCCAACGTATTCCATTGTTCTTTGGCGTTTAAGTGTCCACGCGCGGTAGCGAGCATCACATATTTCACATCGCGTTTCAACTTAATCTTGTACGAGCCATCCTTGCGTACATTCAGTTTGCTAATCGTTCCATCAGAACCTACCAGGCGTAATTGCGCTTCCGGTAACGGATTGCCTGCTTCATCGGAAACATAGCCTTCTGCAATAAATTCCATCTCCGGTAGCCAGAAACGATAAATCTTATCAAAGCCTTTCTTATCGCCTTTGTTGGAAGAGAAGAAGCCGTTTTGTGTATTGCCGTCGAATGTAATACCAAAATCGTCGCCTATGCCGTTGAATACCGGTCCCATATTATATAGTTCCCATACAACGCTGTCTTTGATAGTTGTATCGCGATTAGCTTTGTATATGTCCAAACCGCCATAGCCAGGATGACCGTTGGATGCAAAATAAAGCGTTCCGTCTTCATGCACAAACGGATACATCTCATCTGCCTCGGTGTTTATTCCTTTGCCTAATGGTTGTGCATTAACCCAATCGCTGCCGTCTAATTCTGCCATCCAGATATCCTTGCCGCCTTCTCCGCCTATTGCATCACTCACAAAATAAAGCGTATCTCCTGTTGGATTTAGCGCAGGATGACCAACTGTAATGGAACTGTCGGCAAATAACTTTACTTCTTGCGCTTCGCCCCATTCTCCGCTGGCTCGCTCGCTCTTATAGATCTTTGCGCCCAAATCTTGTCCGTTAATTGGCTTAGAATAGGTGAAATACATTGTACGGCCGTCTTTTGAGAAACAACACACACCCATTTCTGCTGTGCCGGCTTGTTTGCCGCCGGTTGTGTCATTCTCTTGCGTTTCCTCTTCTTGTGAGTCGTACAGGCCTTCCGCCAATTCAATATCTTCCCATTCTCCGGCCGCATTTTTGCGGGTCTGGTATAATTGGAAGAGTTGCTGACCGGTCACACTGCTGGCACGTTTCATCTTTTTTGTGCTACCTTTCTCTTTCTCTTGACGGTTTGAGGTAAACATCAACGCATCGCTTGAACCGCCGATGAACATAGGAGCGAAGTTACTGCAACGTTTTTGATTGAATTCCTTGGCCTCTGCGGTCTTATAACGCGATCCTTCTTTCTTCCATTCATCAATTTTTAAACAAGCGTATCGGCCGGCCTGTGCAAGATAATTGTCGGGATGCGATTGCAAATAAAGCTCATAACTCTTTGCCGCATCTTTATATTTGCCTTGGTATTGTAAAACCTGACCCGCATGCAGGAAAATAGTTGAGTCCTGCATGTGATATTTGCAGCGTAATGCACTTTGATAGCAGTTTGCCGCACGAGGGTTATTGATCAAGCGGTAGCACTCGCCTTGCTGATATGCCACGTAACCTTTCAACTCGCGGTCTTTCTTTGTGCTCAGACGGCTATAGCACGACTTATACATATCCGCCGCGTTGTAATACTCGCCGATAGCGAACTTCTTATCCGCTCGCTTTATCCGTTGTTGAATGCTACAACTGCTTAGAATAAGGCATAAGGAGCAAAGAGTAAAGACTAATATGTTGTTTTTGCTGATTTTCAAATCTTCAAATCGTCAAATTAGTTCATGTACAACGAGTCCGCTGCGCAATTTCGGTTCAAACCAAGTGGTCTTTGGAGGCATGATATTTCCGCTGTCTGCTATGTCGATGATTTGCTGCATTGTAACAGGGTAGAGTGCCAAAGCCATTTTCATCTCGCCGCTATCCACGCGACGTTTCAACTCGCCCAGACCGCGAATACCGCCCACAAAATCAATACGTTTGTCGGAACGCAAGTCTTTAATTCCGAGAATCTTATCCAAAATCAGATTGCTGGAAATGGTCACATCCAATACGCCTATCGGGTCTGCATCGTTATAACGACCGGCTTTGGCCGTTAGCGAATACCATTTTCCGCCCAGATATAAGGAGAAATTATGCAACGCTTGCGGCTTATAAATTGCCGTTCCCTTGTCTTCAACTTCAAAGTCTGCGCGTAGCGCATCAAGGAATTGTTCTTCCGTCAGGCCGTTCAAATCCTTCACTACGCGGTTGTAATCGATGATATTCAACTGATTATCCGGGAAACAAACGGCGAGGAAAAACTCATATTCCGGTCGTTCCGCTAATCGTTCATCGCTAATTGCTAAGCGTTTTTTCTCTGCGCCTACGCCTGCTGCTGCAGCTGAACGATGGTGACCGTCTGCAATATACATAGCAGGTATTTGAGCGAAGATTTCCGTAATCTTGTCTATAACGACTTTGTCGTTAATCACCCAGAATGTATGTCTGAAACCTTCCGGCGCAGCCACAAAATCATATTCCGGCGCACTCTTTGTCACGTTGGCGATGATGGCATCCAAGTCGTCACGATGCGGATAAGCAAAGAATACCGGTTCCATGTTGGCATTCAGCACGCGAACATGTTTCATGCGGTCTTCTTCTTTGTCACGGCGCGTCAACTCATGTTTCTTGATACGTCCTTCCAGATAATCATCAACCCAAGCGCCAACAACCAAACCAAATTGCGTCTTGTCTTTTCCTCCGGAGAGCGGATTGTCTGCCAAAATCGTCTGCGCGTAAACGTAGTATTTCTCCTCTTTGTCTTGAACCAACCAGCCGTTCTTTTTAAATAACTTGAATTGCTCAACGGCTGCGTCATAAACGCGCGGGTCATGTTCATCGGTTCCGGGAGCGAAGTTAATCTCTGGCTTGATGATATGATACAGCGATTTCTCGTTGCCGGCTGCTTCTGCGCGTGCCTCTTCAGAGTTTAACACGTCGTACGGACGACTACTTACTTGCTCCACCAACTCTTTCGGCGGACGTATTCCTTTAAATGGTTTGATTTTCATATTGTTAATGATTATTCATTGTTCATTTTGCAGGCGCTGCCTTTTCTGCTGCTCCCATCGAGCATGTTCCGTTGAACAAAGCTCCCGGCTCTACAATCAAAGTCTTTGTCTGTACATCGCCGACGATCTTACCGCTTGCACGTAGCGATAACTGCTGGTTGCAGGTGATTTTGCCTTCCATCAAACCGAGGATCTCTGCGTTCTGGCATACTATTGTGCCTTTAACGCGACCTGCCTCACCGATTACCACTTTTCCTGTACATTGCAGAGTACCATCAATCAAACCGTCGATACGATAGTCGCTGTCTGCCACGATGTTTCCTACAATCTTACTGCCTGCGGTCAACGAATTGAACAATGAACCGCTCTGTTGTTTCTCATTTGCCATAATTTATCTCAATTTTAATTTTTATTACACACGTCACAAGTGCGCGTTCACGTATGCGCACAACAAATCGGCGACAAAGGTACGAAAAATTTTTTAAATATGCAAATATTTGTATATTTTAGTACATTTTTTTTTACAAAATACTTGCATATATCAGTTTTTTTTCGTATCTTTGCAAAGGATTAGAGGTAGGCAAAAAACTGCACTCAAGAAGTTTCCCAGAGATTAGAAAATTTATCGTTTAGTTCATATGAGCCTTTAATGAGGTTTATATGAGCTTTATATGAAGTATATAGTTTCACAGGTAGCGGAGAGTACATTGATAGATGACTAAAACTAAAAAGAATGAGAGCTGAAGTATAATCATTCCTTAATAGTAATGACCAAAGACATGTCGCAATTACGGAGAATTTCTACCATGCGTTCCTCGTCAAATGCAATACAACCTCCGGTATATGTCTTATGCCCTTTTACATGCACGAAAATCGCGCTGCCATTGGGATAAACGCACTCTTTGTTAAAATCGGTTGCGATGCCGTAATTATATTCCGGCTGGTAAGAATACATCGCCTCTCCCGTGCAAGGATGATGCACTACCGCGGTATCAACAATCTGATTGTAATACGCGCAATCTTCGTCACAAGCAAAAGAGGATGGTGTTATATTCAAATAAGGCATTGAAGTGCCTGGGTTTGGCTTTATGCCAAAAGCAGTTAGCGGATGAAGTGTTCCAATTGGCGTTTTTGCGTCTCCTTCACTTGTTTTTCCTATGCCGTTTTTGCCAACAAACACATCTGTGACGAAAAGCACTTTCCCGTCAATCGTCAGGCGGGCTTTCGCATTACTCCCATGAACGTCGTATATTTCAAGCAGTTGTTTTTCTGCTACGTTTTTGCCTTTGCAGGAGGAAAATATACCTGCGCTACAGATAAAAACGATGGCGGCAAACAGCCATTGGCCAATAGGTTTCAGTTGCATCCTATTCATTTCTTTTCAGTATAAAGTGAACTTTTAGTTCATCGGAGCTACTGTACAAAACTTCACTATCGGAATAGTTCTCCAAAGTATTAATACTGTCTGAGGCATAGAGTCCTGCGGTATCGTTGGCGATGACTTTATAACAGTATACGGGCGATGAGTAGTGATAAGATCTTACGGCTCGGCCGTCCGCGTCTGTATACAAGGTATCGCCATATTCTTCCCAATATATATCATCCTCTCCTGCATACAAACCACGTTGCAGTACCATTTGGATATGCTCAAGCGGCTCTTCTTCTGTGTTACTAACTTCGCCTTCAAAGACAAAATCAATCGACGGGGAGCCATATTTACACATCCAAATATCGCACCCGTATCCAAGCGCTCCAAGTATTGCACCCAGCAATACATTTATCCATTTATTCGCTTTTGCTTTCATATCGGCTGCAAAGATACACAAAAAAAATGAGATATACAAATAAAAGCATAAAAATATGCAAAAATTTGCATATATGAAAAAAAAGCAGTACCTTTGCGGCCGATTTAATACAATATCTATTAATGAAGAATATCGTTGTTCGTTTTTGTGGAGACAGTGGCGATGGAATGCAGCTGACGGGAAACCTCTTTTCGTCGTTAAGTGCCATTCTGGGTCATGAGATCTCTACCTTGCCGGATTTCCCGGCAGAGATTCGCGCACCGCAAGGTACAATAGGCGGTGTCAGCGGTTTTCAGGTTCAATTAGGCGCGCGTGTTTATACGCCCGGTGACAAAGCAGATGTGATTGTCGCGATGAATGCTGCAGCACTCAAAGTGAGTGCGATGAATAAGCATTATCACGACCATGCGATAGTCATCGTGGATACTGATTCGCTGACAGACAAAGACCTTGAAAAAGCGCAGTATAAGACAGATAATCCCTTCACGGAATTGGGCATTCCGGAATCCGTGCAGATAGTGCCGGTTGCTCTTACAACGCTCACGAAAGAAGCGCTGAAAGATTCCGGAATGGACAATAAGGCTATTCTAAAGTGCCGTAACATGTTCGCGCTTGGACTTATCTGCTGGCTCTTTGATGAACCGATGGATGAAGCCATCCATCTTCTCGAAGAGAAGTTCCGTAAGAAACCCGCTCTCATCGAGCCGAATACCAAAGTGATGGTTGATGGGTATAACTACGGTCAGAATATGGCCCTATCGATCCACCAGATACGGCTGGAGAATCCGGAAAGTCCGGAAATTCAGGAGCATGGAACGTATACTTCCATCGCGGGCAATAAAGCGACGGCTTGGGGTTTGATAGCAGCAGCAGAGAAAGCGGGCAAACGGCTTTTCTTAGGTTCGTATCCTATCACGCCTGCAACGGATATTTTACATGAATTGGCAGGACGCAAGGACCAAAATGTGATGGCCATTCAGGTAGAGGACGAAATTGCAGGAGCTTGTACCGCTATAGGCGCTGCCTTTGCAGGCGATTTGGCTTGTACCACGACCAGCGGACCGGGCTTGAGCCTTAAATCAGAAGCAATCGGCTTGGCTGTCATGGCAGAATTACCGTTGGTAATTGTAGATGTACAACGTGGCGGTCCATCAACGGGTCTGCCGACCAAAACTGAGCAAACGGATCTCATGCAGGCGATTTACGGCCGTAACGGCGAATGCCCGGCTGTTGTGTTGGCTGCATCCACTTCTGCCAATTGCTTCGACTTTGCGTATGAAGCATGCCGCTTGGCGCTTGAAAATATGACGCCGGTCATCCTTTTGACGGATACTTATCTGGCTAATGGAACGAGTATTTGGCGTGTACCAAAATTGGCAAAACTTCCCGCCATACACCCACAGGGTGTACCGGAGGAATTGAAAGGCCATTTCAATCCTGCTTTGCGTGACGAACGTGGCGTGCGTTATTGGGCATTCCCGGGAATGGAAGGATTTGAACATCGTAATATCGGTTTGGAACGAGATGCCCAGTTAGGTACCATTTCAACTAATCCGGCAAACCACGAAAAGATGGTTCGTATCCGCGAGGCAAAGATTAATCGCATAGCCGAGCAAATTCCAGATTTAAAAGTCCAGGGTAACGCTTCGAGTGATACTTTATTGGTTGGATGGGGCAGTACTGAAGGTCATCTTCATGCGGCGGCTAACGAATTAAATTGCGCGTTGGCACAGTTCAATTATATTCATCCGCTACCGAAAAACACCCGTGAGGTGCTTAGTCAATATAAGCGAATAATTGTGTGCGAATTAAATACCGGACAGTTTGTAAACTACCTTCGCGCACAATTCCCAGACATCACAATGGAGCAATACAACGAAATAATGGGTCAACCTTTTGCAGTAGAAAGGATAGTAAATTATGGAAGCAAGTCAATTTAAATCAGACCAATACGTACGTTTCTGCCCGGGCTGTGGCGACCATGCCATTTGTATGGCCTTGCAGAAAGCCATGGCGCAAATAGGAATCCCGACGCATCAGGTGGCTGTTATATCCGGAATCGGTTGTTCGAGTCGTATGCCGCATTACCTGAATACTTATGGCTTTAATACGATTCATGGTCGAGGCGGTGCTATCGCTACAGGTGTAAAAACCAGCCATCCGGAACTGACGGTATGGCAGATGTCCGGTGACGGAGATTGTTTCGCTATCGGAGGTAACCATTTTATCCATGAGATTCGTCGTAATGTGGACCTTAATGTGTGTGTGTTCAATAACCGCATTTATGGTCTGACGAAGGGACAGTATTCGCCAACAAGCCCAAAGGGCTTTATTTCCAAATCATCGCCTTATGGAACGGTTGAACGGCCGTTTATTCCTGCAGAATTAGTACTTGGCGCTCGCGGTACTTTCTTTGCCCGTACATTAGATGTTGATATGCCGACAACAGTAGATTGTTTGGTGGCCGCACAGCAGCATAAAGGCACTTCGATAGTAGAGTGTTTGGTTAACTGCGTAATATTCAATAATGGTACGCACGCATGGATAGCCGATCGTGAGCAACGCGCTGAGCATTCTATCGTGCTTAAGCATGGCGAGAAAATGCTGTTTGGCGCCAATAAGGACAAAGGTCTGGCGGTAGAAATTGACCCGCGAACATTTGTTCCGAAGATCGTTATCGTGCCGGCTGATGACCCGCGTGTACTTATACACGATGCTTACCAGCAAGACCCGACACTCCATCGACTCTTGGCACTCATGGGGCAAGATAATGGTCTGCCTGTAGCTTTAGGTGTGATAAGAAATGTAGAAGCGGAAACCTACGATGCTGCTGTAAATCAACAGATTATAGATGTCCGCTCCAAAGCAAAAGCCCGTACGTTCGATGAACTGACAGCGACTTTAGATACTTGGCAAAAATAAGCGATTAAAACCAACCATGGCGACGAATAAGCTGTAACAACCAAGTCGGAATCAATAAAATGATAAAGCACAATACCTTCCAGAAAATGGTGGGTATTGTTGTTTTAGCCCGTCCATGAAAGAGTGCTCGCAAACCTCTACGAGCCAGCGTCTCTGGACTCACAATAATGCCGAGGCACTTACCGAGTTTGGTTAAGGCTGGTGAAATAGAATAGAGTCCGGTATCTACGGCTCCGGGACTAACATCTGTCACATAAACGCCATAAGGCTTCAATTCGATATGCAGGGCGCGGGTGAAATGGCTTAAGAATGCCTTTGTCCCACCATATGTTCCCAAACGTTGTGCCGCCATTTTGGAAGTAACGGAGCATACGTTGAGAATATACCCCTTACCACGCGCTTTCATCTCTTGACCGAAGAGATAACAAAGCATGGCGGGCGTGTACATATGTAGGTTCATAATGAGCGAAGTGAAACCTTCACTATCATCAAGTATATCCTTGTCGTGATAAACGCCGGCATTATTGACTAACACCTCTATTTCCATGTTGTGCGCGCGCGTATATTCATATAGTTCGCGCGCAGAAGACTGTTGCCCAAGATCCAGCACGAGACCGATAACATCAATCTCTTTTGACTTTATCTCTGCTGCAACATCTGCTATTTTCTCTTCATTGCTGACAATCAGCAAATTATAGCCACGTTTTGCTAACTGGCGTGCAAACTCAACTCCCATGCCGGACGAGGCGCCGGTAACTAAAGCATAAGGTTTCTTCATATCTCTAAACGCTAATTTTCTAAACTTTCAACTATTGTAGGTCGCATAAAGCCGGCAGGCTGGTCATCTATTTCTGTTTCCGTGCCTTGTACGGCAAAATGAATATGATTGCGTCCAAAACGCTTATTTATGCCATCTATTGCCTTCATCAGTCGTTTATGGCGCGTGATTTCATTTTCTTGATTAGTGGCAAACAAATCTAATTGCACACTATCTGTTTGCTGCAATTGCCCCAATATAACTCCCGCTTGTTTATACTGGAAGTTCTCGCGGAAAAGTTTGTCTAGCAATTGTTTGACCGCATGGATGATCTGTGTGGAGTCGTCTGTCGCGGTACTCAGCTTGATTGTCTCATCGGCATTATATTGCGCTAAATCTTCGCGATGTCTATTCGTTGCCAAGAAAATAGTTACTGTATGGCATAACGAACCTTGTTCACGCAACTTGCGGGTAGCAGAGCTCGCATAATTGCTCAATTCACGCATCAGGACAGTTTTATTGCTCGTCGTGTGCGCAAAAGTGCGGCTATACATAATAGATTTTTGCTGTTCGTGGCTAGCGATGGTTATCGCAGGAGTACCGTTTAGTTCTTTCCATGTGCGCACTCCGACTACTCCGAACTTCCGATGAACCCAACTTTCGGGCTGATGGGTGTAATCAAGAGCAGTTTTGATTCCTTGTAGGGCGATTGTCTTAATACTCCGCCTGCCTATACCCCAGACTTCTTTTATAGGCACTTTGGAAAGCGCCTGTTCACGTTTATCTGCCGGCATTACACAAATGCCTTTGTACGCAGGGTAATGCTTGGCAAACCAAGTGGCTGTTTTTGCGAGCGTATAGGTTAGACCTGCACCGCAACTGACAGGAATGCTTGTCTCGCGTAGTATTAAATCCTTTAACGTTTGTAGATATTCGCGAAGTCGGGTAGGGTCATCGTCCGGCAACTGACCGAAAAATTCATCGACACTATATTGTACGAAATCCAACACCATCTCTGTCTTGCGTACCTCATCCATAATGTGATGTGACACTTCGTGATAGAGATGATGATGCACATCAATAACGGTAACATGCTGGTCTTCAATAATTTGCTTAACTTGAAAGAGCGGATTGCCACGTTTAAGGCCAACTGCCTTTGCTTCGGGATTGAGGGCAAGAATAATACCGCCGTTGTTGCCGTTATCATTGGCTACGACGACAGGAGTTCCCTTCAATTCAGGCCGCGAGATTAACTCACAACTCACGAAGAAATTATTGCAGTCCAGATGAATGTACATAGTTCTAAAAACAACGCACCCAATCGAGTGCGTTGTTTTTATATTGACGTATCAATTATTGTTCGTCTTCTACAGCGGCTTGAGCTGCAGCCAAACGAGCGATAGGTACGCGGAACGGCGAGCAAGAAGCGTAATTCATGCCTACGCGTGCGCAGAACTTAACAGAGCTGGGCTCTCCACCATGCTCACCGCAGATACCGGTACGCAATCCCGGTCTAACGGCACGACCTTTTTCAACAGCCATCTTGATGAGTTGACCAACACCATTCTGGTCGAGCACTTGGAACGGATCCACTTTGAGGATCTTTTTCTCGAGATAAGCCGGCAAGAAGGATGCGATGTCGTCACGGCTATAACCGAAGGTCATCTGTGTCAAGTCGTTAGTACCGAAGCTGAAGTACTGAGCCTCTGTAGCGATGCGGTCTGCGGTCAGAGCTGCACGCGGAATCTCGATCATTGTACCGATTTCGAATTCCACTTCAATACCATATTCTGCGAAGACTTCTTTAGCAACGCGTTGGATGATTTCTTTCTGTTGCTTGAGCTCATAGAGAATACCAATCAGCGGCACCATGATCTCCGGCATCGGGTTTTTGCCCTCTTTCTTCAGTTCGCAAGCAGCGCTGAGGATAGCGCGGGTCTGCATAGCTGTGATCTCAGGGAATGTGATTCCCAAACGGCAACCACGGTGACCGAGCATCGGGTTGTTCTCTGCCAACGAAGCGACACGTGTCTGGATTTCCTCTACGCTAACGCCCATTTCCTTAGCCATTTGCTCTTGGCCCTTGATATCATGAGGAACGAACTCATGCAAAGGAGGATCGAGAAGACGGATATTCACTGGACAACCGTCCATTGCCTCAAGAATACCCTTGAAGTCAGCCTTCTGGTACGGCAGCAACTTTGCAAGTGCTTTCTCACGACCGGCTGCGTCCTTGGCAAGAATCATCTCACGCATAGCGAGAATCTTCTTATCCTCGAAGAACATATGCTCTGTACGTGTCAAACCGATACCTTTAGCACCGAACTGACGAGCTACACGTGCATCATGTGGCGTGTCGGCATTAGTACGAACTTGCAGTTTGGTATATTTGTCGCAGAGATCCATCAAATCTTTGAAGTCACCGCTGAGTTCAGCTGCCTTCGTCGGAATCTCACCTGCATAAACTTGACCGGTAGAGCCGTTGAGTGACAGATAATCGCCCTCTTTATAGGTAACGCCTTCAATCTTAACGGTCTTAGCTTTATAATCTACTTGGATTGCACCAGCACCGGATACACAGCACTTACCCATACCACGAGCCACAACGGCTGCGTGTGAAGTCATACCACCGCGAGCGGTCAGAATACCTTCAGCTGCGCTCATACCTGCCAAGTCCTCAGGACTGGTCTCGATACGAACCATAACTACTTTATGGCCATTCTCGTGCCATTCTTGAGCATCATCAGCATGGAAGACAATTTGTCCGCAAGCAGCACCCGGAGATGCAGGAAGACCTTGCGTGATGACTTTTGCAGCCTTCAGAGCGTTCTTGTCGAAAACAGGGTGGAGCAGTTCGTCCAACTTCTGTGGTTCGCAACGCATGATAGCCTCTTTCTCGCTGATTACACCTTCGCGAACGAGATCCATAGCAATCTTTACCATCGCAGTACCGGTACGTTTACCGTTACGGGTCTGGAGGAACCATAGTTTGCCTTCTTGAACGGTGAACTCCATATCTTGCATATCGCGATAGTGGTCCTCAAGTTTCTGCTGAATAGCGTTCAGTTCTGCATAAAGAGCCGGCATAGCCTCTTCCATGGAAGGATATTTGCTTGCACGCTCAGCTTCGCTAATGCCTTGCAATTTAGCCCAACGACGGCTGCCTTCAAGAGTGATCTGTTGCGGGGTACGAATACCGGCTACAACGTCCTCGCCTTGTGCGTTAACGAGGTACTCTCCGTTGAACAGGTTCTCTCCGGTTGCAGCGTCACGGCTGAAGCAAACACCCGTAGCGGATGTCTCGCCCATGTTGCCGAATACCATTGCCATAACGGAAACAGCGGTTCCCCATTCGTCTGGAATTCCTTCCATCTTACGATAAAGGATAGCGCGCTCGTTCATCCAGCTGCGGAATACAGCGCAGATAGCGCCCCAGAGTTGCTCAATCGGATCATCCGGGAAATCCTTTCCCGTCTGCTCTTTGATGGCCGTCTTGAAGCGGGCAACAAGAAGTTTGAGCTCTTCTACGTTCAGGTCTTTGTCTAATTTGATGTGACGAATCTCTTTTACCTCCTCGATGATTTTCTCGAACGGGTCAATGTCGGTTTTGTTTACCGGCTTCATGCCAAGAACAACATCGCCATACATCTGTACAAAACGACGATAGCTATCATAAACGAAATGTGGGTTATTGGTCTTTGCAACCATACCTTCAGCTACCGTGTCGTTCAAACCAAGGTTGAGGATTGTATCCATCATACCCGGCATCGAAGCGCGTGCTCCGGAACGAACGGAAACGAGCAGTGGGTTCTTCGGGTCACCGAACTTGCAGTTCATCAACTCCTCAACATGCTTTACAGCTGCGTTAACCTCTTCTGTCAGTTCCTCAACAATCCTCTCTTGACCTACTTGATAGTACTCGTTACATACTTCAGTAGTGATGGTGAAGCCTGGAGGAACAGGAACACCTACTAAGTTCATCTCCGCGCAGTTAGCGCCTTTGCCACCAAGCAACTCGCGCATCTGTGCATTACCTTCAGCCTTTCCGTTACCGAAGGTGTAAACTCTTTTTTTCTTTTCCATGTTTGTTATTAAATTATTAATAGATGTGTTATTCTGCTAATGGTTGTTCTTCAATCGTTAATTGTTGCTCAACTTGCTGAGTATCAGCTTGATAGCTTGGGTCGTCCCATCCGCCTGGAGGAGGACCATAACAAGCTGTCACAGTAACTGCTACGCCTGCTAAAGTGAAAAACTTAATGCTTGCGCGCATGAAATTGTCGAAACTGAAACGAATGTTTTTCATAATTCACACATTTTGCGCTGCAAAATTACAAAAAAAAAATGACATGTGCAAGATTTTAATAATTTTTTTATTAAAATTTTAATTACAATTCAAATAGCTCTCGGTATTTTATCGGGGTTTGATCGGTATTTTATCGGTATTATATCGGGTGTTGATCGGTTATCTATAATATTAAAAATCGCCTTTAGGCGTTTTTTTCTTGCATATATCAGAAATTATTTGTACCTTTGCAGCCGGTTTTGAACAGAATTAACCAAAAATACTAATTAAAAACACAAATTCTATGAGTGATTTAACTATTCTAATGTATGTTGTTTTAGCAGCTTCAGTCTTGGCACTCGGTTTTGCGTACTATTTCTATCGCTCGATGTTGGGCAAAGATGAAGGTACGGACCTGATGCGTACGATTGCGTCGCATGTGCGCAAAGGCGCTATGGCGTATCTAA
Organism: Paludibacteraceae bacterium; assembly: GCA_017557345.1. Classification (GTDB taxonomy): domain Bacteria; phylum Bacteroidota; class Bacteroidia; order Bacteroidales; family Paludibacteraceae; genus Colicola. The sequence continues at coordinate 113,362 of JAFYZR010000155.1, forward strand.
AGCAACAGTACAAAGTAGTAACGATTGTATTCGTCGTTTTAGCTGTAATTTTTGCCGTAATGGCTTATTTCAAGTTGCAGAACGGAATCGTTTGGTTCGCGTTCTTGACAGGCGGTTTCTTTTCTGGTTTGGCCGGATTCTTCGGAATGAAGACGGCAACCTATGCTTCTGCTCGTACGGCTAACGCAGCACGTAAAAGTTTGAACTCCGGTCTGCAGGTCGCTTTCCGTTCCGGTGCGGTAATGGGTCTGACAGTTGTTGGTCTGGCATTACTTGACATCGCAGGTTGGTTCCTTGTATTGAATGGTACAGGACTGCTTGAACTTGTTGGCGCAGATGGCGATTTGATTACCATTACCACCACAATGCTTACCTTTGGTATGGGTGCTTCGACGCAAGCGCTCTTTGCGCGTGTAGGCGGTGGTATATACACAAAAGCGGCTGACGTAGGCGCAGACTTGGTTGGTAAGACGGAATATAACATCCCGGAAGATGATCCGCGCAATCCTGCCACTATTGCAGATAACGTAGGCGATAACGTTGGTGATGTTGCCGGAATGGGTGCAGATTTGTATGAGAGTTATGCCGGTTCTATTTTGGCGACCATGGCACTTGGCGCATCTGCTTTTGCTTTCTGCGAACAGATGCAATTAAAAGCCGTTTTGGCTCCTTCGCTTATCGCGGCTTGTGGCGTGCTGTTAAGTATCATTGGTATTTACTTAGTAAAGACCAAAGAAGGCGCAGGAATGAAAGAATTGCTTCGTGCTTTGGCTATTGGAACGAACACAGCTGCTGTGCTGATTGCTGGCGTTACATTTGGTATTTTTGCTTGGCTGTTTGGTACAGAGACTAACCAATGGTGGCAAGTTTCTTTGTCCGTAGTGGTTGGTTTGGCTGCTGGTGTCATCATCGGTCAATCAACGGAATATTATACTTCACAGAGTTATAAGCCGACGCAGAAAGTTAGTGAGAGTTCGCAAACCGGTCCTGCTACAGTTATTATTAGCGGTTTGGGACTTGGAATGCTCTCAACGGCGATTCCTGTAATCACCGTAGGTGTAGCAATCATTCTGGCTTACCTCTGCGCCAATGGTTTCCATGTGGAGTTTAGCGCACAAAACCTTTCGATGGGTCTCTATGGAATCGGTATTGCAGCAGTCGGAATGCTCTCAACCTTAGGTATCACATTGGCTACAGACGCTTATGGTCCTATTGCAGATAATGCTGGCGGTAACGCGGAGATGTCTGGTCTTCCTGCAGAAGTTCGTCAACGTACGGACGCGCTTGATGCACTTGGAAACACTACTGCTGCAACCGGTAAAGGTTTTGCTATTGGTTCGGCAGCTTTGACGGCTTTGGCACTTTTGGCTTCGTATGTGGAGGAAATAAAGATTGCGCTTATCCGTACAGGCGAAGCGTTGCCTAATGGCGTGGAAGCCGCAAAAGCGACGCTTGTGGACTTTATGGACGCGTATAATGTTAACTTGATGAACCCGATAGTGCTGGTAGGTATCTTTATCGGTTCGATGATGGCATTCCTGTTCTGTGGACTGACGATGAATGCTGTCGGACGTGCTGCACAGAAGATGGTTGAGGAAGTGCGTCGTCAATTCCAAACCATTAAAGGCATTCTTGAAGGCAAAGCCGATCCGGATTATGCACGATGCGTAGCCATCTCCACCAAAGGCGCGCAACATGAAATGTTGTTACCGTCTATTTTAGCGATTATCGTTCCGATCATCACAGGTCTTGTTCTCGGCGTAGCCGGAGTGCTTGGCTTGTTGATTGGCGGCCTGGCAACCGGTTTCGTACTGGCTGTCTTCATGGCTAACGCAGGTGGCGCATGGGATAATGCAAAGAAATATGTCGAGGAAGGTCATTTCGGAGGCAAGGGTAGTGATTGCCACAAAGCAACCGTTGTTGGCGACACCGTAGGTGACCCGTTCAAGGATACATCCGGTCCATCGCTGAACATTCTCATCAAACTGATGTCAATGGTCTCCATCGTTATGGCCGGACTTACCGTTACCTATCACCTGTTATAATAGTTTAACATAGTAAATAATAAAAGCGCCTCACGGGGCGCTTTTATTATTTGTAGAGGAATCGTTTGATGGAACGCTTAGGCGTTTTCTCGAATGGCTTGTCTTGCACTTCGATATTCGAAACCTTACTGTAGGAAGGAATAAGGCTGTTGAGTTTCTGCAGGTTAGCCTTCATGATGGCTTGTATCTGCTCGATCGTCATACGCTTGGTGAGTGTTTCATCCGGGAACACAAGAGCCACCAGTTTGCCTTCTCTCTCCACGATAAGCGATTCGCCTACTGCCTCTTGGTTATTGAGTTTATCCTCAATCTCTTCAGGGTAAATGTTTTGTCCGGATGCACCAAGGAACATCGTTTTGCAGCGGCCTTTGATGTATATATTCTTATGCCTGTCAAGTCGTCCAAGGTCGCCCGTCCGTAACCAGCCATCCTCTGTGAAAGCGGCTTTGGTGGCTTTCGGGTTCTTGTAATAGCCTAACATCACATTCTCGCCTTTGACGAGTATTTCTCCTATGCCGGCTTTATTGGGTTCATCGATCTTAACATCCATGTTCATGACAGGCACACCTCCGGAGCGGGCTTTGAAGTACCTAGGCGGATTACCTCCGATTAGCGGACCGCATTCGGTCATACCGTAACCAATGGACAGCGGGAAATGAATATCCATCAGACACTTCTCTACCACAGGATTCATAGCCGCGCCACCGCAAATGAAATAACGTAACTTACCGCCGAATGCCTTGCGAAGACCGGTCTTTACGCGGTTTTTAAGGATGGCTCCAATGCCCGGTGTGTGCCAGAACATACGAATTACCCATTTGCTGAGTAGCGGATCGAGTTTGGTCTTGTAGATCTTCTCGATAACTAGCGGAACAGTTACAACGAGATACGGCTGTACTTCATCGAGTGCCTTAAGAAGGATAGACGGAGTAGGCGATTTGGTCAGGAAATAGATGTGCGTTCCGGAGCAGAGCGGGTAGAGTAGTTCGCATACCTGGCCAAACATATGTGCTAACGGCAACATAGAGACAAGGCGTTGACCCGGATCGACAGGCAACATCTTCATGCCTACTTCCACATTATTGCTCAGAGAACGGCCGTTAAGCATCACGCCTTTCGGCGAACCCGTTGAACCGGAAGTATAATTAATGAGCGAGAGTGGCTCCGGATCGGCTGAGAAATAGACGTCCTCGGCTTCTATGCCATGCGGATATTTGGTCTCGAATTCCTCGGCGACGGCTTCCCATAACTCTTCATTACTTTTCGCCAACTGTTCTCCTTTATACAGGATATACCAATTCTCGAGAGAAACAACGGCTTTGAGTTTGGCAGGCAGTTTTTGGTGTTGTAAGTCCTTCCATACATACGGCCCGACAAAGAGCAATTCGCTATCGGAATGATCCAATAAGTGCGCTACATCATTTGCCGTAAAATCCTGTAATATACTGACGCAAACACCTTCGTAAGCAGCAATGGCCAGATAAGCAACTGCCCAGTTGGCGCAATTTCGCCCGCAGAGAGCTATCTTATCACCGCGTTTGAGTCCCAACTGCTCAAAAAGCATATGGAGACGTACCATTTCTGTTGCTAACTCGCCGAAAGTGTACTCGTGATCTTCGTTGTAATCGGTTAATGCCGCGTCGTTCCATTGATGTGACATCACCTCTGTCAGATATTGTAAAAAATGCTTTGTCATATTCAATCCAATTTTATCTTCACACCTTTGCGGCGCAAAGGTACTGCTTTTTTTTGACATATGCAAATTTTTCTATCTAAAATAGAGATGTTCTAAAAAAATGACACATTTTAAACATTTTTGTACTAACTCTCCTGTATTATATACTACGTATATAATACTAACGAAATCACATGCAAAAATTAGTGCGTGATTAGTGCGTGATAAGTGCGCTATTAGTGCGCGATAAGTGCGTTATTCTCGGTGGCAAGTAAAGGACAAAAGGCATTAAAACACATATCACAAAAAACAAGCGCGTAGCTTCCCAGTCACGCGCATGTCTCGATTCCCGAAGGAATCCAATCTACTTACTCACTTAATTATTTACAGAACGTTATGGTTACTCACGCCATAACGATGGACGTTATTTGTATAAATAACGTTTGATTGAGCGCTTAGGAGTCTTTTCAAACTCAGAAGCAACTAATTCTATAGCACTAATCTGACTATACTGTGGCAGGTCTTTGTTAACCGCTACGCGGTTTTCCTCCATCTGTTGTGTCAGAGTCTTGGTTCCTAATAATTTCTTTCCTTCATTCGAAGTGTCCGGGAATACAAGTGCAACAAGCTTATGATCGCGGTCTACAACAATTGACTCAACAACGCATGGCATCGAATTCAGTTTGTCCTCCAGCTCTTCCGGGTAAATATTCTGTCCGGAAGCACCAAGAATCATGTTCTTTGAACGTCCGTGGATAAAGATATTTCCTTCTTTATCGAGAACACCCAGGTCACCGGTACGCATCCAACCGTCTTCCGTAAATGCAGCCTTGGTGGCCTCTTCGTTCTTATAGTAACCACGCATGACGTTAATACCTTTTACTTGGATTTCTCCGTCTTTGCTTGTCGGGTCTTCGCTATCAATACGTACATGGCATTGTGGCAACTGCTTACCACAGCTATGGAAAACATAATTGAACCAATCTTCATAACTGATAAGCGGTCCGCATTCCGTCATTCCATAACCTACGCAATACTGATATTTAATATCATGAAGCACTTGTTCTACTTCTCCGTTAAGAGCTGCACCTCCGATGATCAGGTAACGGAGTTGGCCACCGAACATCTTATCCAGACCTTCTTTAACCTTACCGCGTACCACGCGTTTCATTCCCGGAGTTCTCCAGAGTACTTTCATCAGCGGGCTGCTAATCTTGGGCAGAACACCTTTCTTGATAATTTTCTCAACTACCAATGGCACAGTTAAAATCATGAATGGTTTTACTTGTGCGAAAGCCTTCATAAGAACGGTTGGGGTAGGCGCTTGCGTCAAGAAGAACACTTGTGCTCCCTCGCAGATCTGATAAAGGAACTCGAACATCAAACCGAACATATGTGCGATAGGTAACATCGACAGCACTTTATCTCCTTTTTGATGAGGTATGCGCGTGTGCGCAAACTCTACGTTACCGCTCAGGTTCAGATGAGTCAGCATAACGCCTTTCGGGTTGCCTGTTGAACCGGAAGTATAGTTGAGTACGGCCAAATCGTCGTAGTTATCCGTAGGATAATTGACATCTTTAAGCGATACGCCATTCGGATATGCTTTCTTAAAGGCTGCTTCTGCGCCTTCGTATTTCTTGCGGAACTTGTCATCTGCTTCTACAATCGACATCTCGTCCATAAAGATTGTAGCTTTCAGTCCCTTCATCTGAGTTGGGTCAATCTTTCTCTTTACGTTCGGTCCTACATAAAGCAGCACAGCTTCGGAGTGATCTACTAATGAATAAATGCCCTCTGCGGTAAAATCAGGTAAAATACTAACGACCACCGCTTTGTAGCTCTCAATGGCGAGGAATAAAAGTCCCCAGTTGGCGCAGTTACGTCCGCAAAGCGCAATCTTGTCGCCTTCTTTAATTCCTAATTGTTTCCAAGTAACATGCAGTTTGGCAATTGCAGCTGCTAATTCAGCATACGTGTATTTGTTTTCACCATCCAGGTCGGTCATTGCTAAATCATCCCAGTTGGTGTGCATTGTTTCTTGTAAGTAAGAAAGGTAATGTTTGGTTGCCATAAATGTTAAATTTTATTATTGAGTAAGTGAATATACACTTTTTCTAAAACCGAGTGCAAAGGTACACTGTATTTTTTGAACGTTTGTTCGAAAACTGAATTTTTCTTTAAATTTTTAGCAATTTATGAAATTCTGAATATGTTTTTTCCAATAATGAAAAGTCCATTTGCGTCTGACCAAGTCCCGAGTCATAACTGTTTTTGATGTGTGCAAACATAAGTGCGACTTGTTCACGATCTATGTCTCGTCGTATAAGGCCTGTTCGTTGGTCATGATAAATCACTTTCCGCCATAGTTCCAGCTCTTTGAGCGCCAGGCGTTGTGCTTTGCGATGTAGGGAAGGGAATTTGCTGTAAGCGGTAAACATAAGGTCATTGACATTACTCGTATTTATCGCCTTTTCTTCGAAAGTCATCAAGGCTTCTTCCAAACTATGAAGATAAGTCATCATCGCCGCAATCATTTCTTCTATGCCGGCATCTTCACATACGCTATTTAGGGCGCGTTGTTTGGGCTCCAGAAAATATTTCTCCATGCATGTCAGAAACAACTCGTCCTGGTCTTTGAAATAATAGTACAGCGTACCTCTACCGATATCCAAGGCGAATTGCAAATCTGTAATACTGACGTTCCGGAAGCCTTTTAGAGCGTATAACTCCATGGCTTTGCGGATAATATATTCCTTTCTGTCTTTCATAGCGAAACTGTTATACTAACTTGTCCGTGTGCACCCGGCATAAGTATTCCTCCATAGTCGTAATAATGCCGGTTTGTCATGTTTGTGCACTCTGCGGCTATGCGTATATGCGCTAACTCCAGATAAATACTTCCGTCAAGCAATAATACAGGCTGGAAAGGATTATCGGGTATGCCGTAAATATCCACATACGCGCCTTCACGTTGTTGCCATCTGAGCGACCAGGTTGCACCTACACATCCTTTTGACCAGATGTAAATGCCATGATTAACGGACAATACAACTTTATGCCGCAAATAGTCCAGATAATTGCTTTTTGCGCTTGTCACATCTAGTGATAGGGCAGTATAGGCATAGCGCACAGTTACATTGCGTAGCCAATCATTTAAATGATAACTTGCTACCAAATCAATACCAAAAGCATCAACAGTATTCTGATTTGTGGCATGGTACAAACTATCTGTTTCATCATAAGTCCAATCGATAATATCCTGGCCCCATCGGTAATATAAATCTCCCGCGATGTGCAGGTTTCCTGCCTTTTCCCATACCCATGTATATTTGCTACCCAAAGATAACTGCCATGCTTTTTCGGCTTTCAGGTCAGTACTTCCTCGTTGTGCTCCGGCTTTGTAATACAAATCCGTCCACGTAGGCATGCGGAGCGAACGAGTGGCCGCGAGATAAACAGAGCCGGTTTTTAGAAACGAATAGCCAATGTTAGCCGCTCCTGAACCATACCAGCCGAACCAAGTATTGTAATGCCCTGCCACGCCTAATGAAGCAGCCAAATCACGCCAAATAAAGTGTTGTTCGGCGCTCAATGTGGCTTGTGTACGGTTGTGCTGTCCCATGTTCGAGGAGTTTATGTATTCATTTTTCGTTTCTGCGCCAAACGTTGTTCTGCCTATCCGAGAGGCATAATGTGCGTACATAGCCGCTTGCGTATTATGTGTCCAATGGCGGTTGGTAATCGTTCCTCTATGCCATTCATAGCGGTCGTATTGTCCACGATAAGCCGCTTGGGTTGTAAGTGACCAATGCTTATTCAATGATGTTTCGTAGCGCAAAGAAGCTATTATTGTACGTGTAGCATCGAATTGATCAATACTGGCAAACCCATAACCTGTGCCTAAACATGCGTCTTTGTATTGCGCTCCTATTTGTACGTCCAGTCCCTTCCAACGAGTCTGCAAATATACATTTGCTAATTGGTAGGCTGTATTCTCCAAGGCAGCACTCTCTTTCTCGTTCGCTTGCGGAGCATAATACCCTTCACTTCTTGCGTATTCAACGGAAGAATTTATATGTACGTCTCCTCGTGCCCATGAACCTGTGAACAACGGATTCACATCACCGTTAGTGCCTGCACTTAGTTGTAGCGTATAATTGTCTTCTTGTGATGTGCGCGTAATAATGTTAATTGCCCCCGAAAATGCCCCTGTCAAATTTGCAGCAGTACCTTGCAGCACCTCTATTCGCTCAATAAGTGCCGGATTCATCGGAATATTTAGAGCATAATGACCTGTTTGTGCATCCAACAGACTCACACCATTGAGTAAGATTAGAACTTGATCAAATGTTCCACCGCGAAGACTCACATCGCTTTGCATGCTACTTGCACCGCGTGAACGGATGTCAATACCCGGTAAATATTCCAAAATATCGGCTAAATTAGTGATAGGAAGAGATTTTATCTCTTCATGGCTAATCTGTGCAACTAATCGGAAGACCTCTGATTGAACTTGTGCTCGTTCAGCAGTCACTTCAACTTCCTCTATTTGAAACGGCGAGACAACTAATAATATACTAAGCAATATAGAAAACACGAATCCGCTTCCCTTTAATCCTCTAATCTCTCGTAACGATCCAAAGCCTCGTTCATTATTCGTTTTCCGTCTGCAATAATCTCCTCTGCCTTGTCAAAATCAAATGTGGTATAAGCGTATTGACGCATGACTGCATGAACATCGGGTGGAGTAAGACGCAAAGCAAGAAGAGTGTTCTGCTGGATTTGCATGTCACTCATCCGGTCAAGAAGGCTGACAAAACTAACTTTGCTGCCTAAATCCTTAGCATGGCTTTCACGGATGGCATCCACTCGTTCCCCTAAACGGCGTAGTTGATTTTCCACGCTTTTAGGCACAGGAATACCACGTGAAGTAAGATCTTTAAGCTTGCCCTCTACGTCAATGGGTTCATACTCATTATTCATGGGTATTTTGTCCTTGCCACTAATGTCAGATGCTACTAAAATGTCTCCATCGGTCCGCTGAACCATATGTAATGGCAATGGATTAAGAATACCTCCGTCAATGAGCAGGCGGTTTCCTATTTGTACGGGCTTAAAGAAAAGAGGAATGCTAATCGATGCACGGATTGCTTCAAAAAGGCTCCCTGAACGAAAAGAAACCTCATCTGTGCTAATCATGTCTGAGGCCACGATAGTGCAAGGAATATTGAGGTTTTCAATGGGACGATCGGGTACAATTTTTTCCAATTCCTTAATGATTCGTTCCCCCTTGACCAAAGAGTTGCTGCTCAGTAGATTAATATCAATCATCCTGAGAATAAGCTGCTTGTCTACTTGCAGAAACCATTCTTTGGCTCTTTTTAGTTCACCTGCTGCATACATTCCTGCGATGATAGATCCCATAGAACAACCGGCTATACTTGTTATTGTATAACCTCGTTCTTCCAGCGCTTCTATAGCCCCAATGTGTGCTAATCCTCGCGCTCCACCGGATCCCAGGACAAGTGCTACGCGCTTACTCATACAATCTTAGCAGGAATGAGTTTCTCGCGGATTCGAATGTAAATAATGTTCTCTTTCTTAGCAAATGGTGTTTGGACGTATCCCATTCCGATGCCAACTTTGGTGTTGGGTAGCATAATTCCGGAGGTTACATTACCTATATTATTGCCGGATTCATCGCATATTTCGTATCCGTTACGTGGAATAGCGCGCTCAAGACATTCGAAATGTACCAATTTGCGTTTCACGCCCTCAGCTTTCTGTTGTTTGAGGAAATCACGGTCAATGAAATCTTTGGCATCCAGTTTTGTAATCCAACCAAGACCGGCTTCTAATGGAGAAGTAGTATCATCAATATCGTGACCGTATAAGCAGTACCATTTCTCCAAACGTAAGCTGTCTCGAGCACCTAAACCGATAGGAGCCAAACCAAATGGTTTACCTACCTCGAAGAGCGCATTCCAAATCTCAATACCTCTTTCTGCAGGGAAGTATAGTTCAAATCCACCCGCACCGGTATAACCGGTGTTTGACAAAATAACACCTGGCACGCCGGCAAAACTCCACTCACGGAAAGCATAATAGTCTATAGACTTAAGATCTGCATCGGTCAGGAGTTGTAACATTTCTGTGGCTTTGGGACCTTGAACGGCCAATTGTCCGTAGCGGTCGCTTGCATTGTCCAGTTTTATGTCTGCATCTTTGAATTTTTCCTCTTTAATCTTGTTTACCCATGCCCAGTCTTTGTCAATATTTCCGGCATTTACAACCATCAGGTATTTTGTGGTTGAGTACTTATAGATAATTAGATCATCTACTATACCACCTTTGCCGTTTGGCATGCAGGTGTATTGTGCCTTTCCTGCCGCGATAACAGACAAGTCGTTTGTAGTGATGTATTGAAGGAAATCGAGTGCTTTTTCGCCCTTAACCCAGAACTCACCCATATGGCTGACGTCAAACACACCGACGCCCTGACGAACGATCATATGCTCTTGGTTTATGCCGGTTGGGTACTGAATAGGCATGTTAAAGCCTGCAAATTCTGCCATTTTGGCTCCGAGTGCGATGTGCACGTCGGTACAAGGAGTTGTTTTTAGCATTTTTCTATGATTTTAATGATTACTTGCATTGCTTTTTCCATCGATGGAATCGGTAGATATTCAAATCGGCTGTGGAAATTTTCTCCGCCGGCAAAGATGTTAGGGCAGGGAAGTCCTTCAAAACTCAGTCTTGCTCCATCTGTGCCGCCACGGATGGGCTTTACAACAGGTGTAATTCCAACAGACTCCATGGCTTCTTTGGCCAGATCAATAATGTGCATTACGGGTTCAATTTTCTCTCGCATGTTGTAGTATTGATCGCGCATTTCAATTTCTACAGTTCCATCACCGAATTCACGGTTCACTTTGCGAACCAAGTGTTCCAATTCGCGTTTACGGCTTTCAAAACGCGCCCTGTCATGGTCTCGAATAATATAACTGAGTGTAGTCTCCTCTACGGTTCCGTTCATTCCGATCAGATGATAAAAACCCTCATAACCCTGGGTGTGTTCAGGTGTTTCCCAGCGAGGTAACATAACGGCTAACTGGTAAGCAATTCGCATCGAGTTAACCATTTTGTGATAAGCAGATCCAGGATGGACGTTCACTCCGTGAACGCTAATCTTACATGCGGCGGCATTAAAGTTCTCAAACTCCAATTCTCCTACTGCTCCTCCGTCCATTGTATAAGCCCAATCGGCTCCGAAAGCCTTAACGTTAAAATGATCTGCACCACAGCCAATTTCCTCATCTGGAGTGAAACCGACACGCACTTTGCCGTGCTTAAGCTCTGGGTGCTGGATTAAGTATTCCATTGCGGTTACTATTTCTGCAATGCCGGCTTTATCATCCGCTCCGAGTAGGGTTTTGCCATCGGTTACAATAATATTTTGGTCTTTATAGCGCAAAATTTCCGGGTATTTGTCTTTGGAAAGCACAATTCCTTCACTCAACTCAATATCTTCACCGTTGTATTTCTCCACAATTCGTGGTTTTACATGCTTTCCGCTTGCATCAGGCGAGGTATCCATGTGTGCAATAAATCCGATAACCGGATGACCATCTTCCGTGGCAGGTAATGTAGCCATGATATATCCGTTGGAATCGAGAGAAACATCGGTTAATCCGATGGATTTCAGTTCTTCTACCAGATATTTGGCGAATTCCATTTGCCCGGGCGTGGAAGGCACCAATCCGGTGTTCTCATCACTGGTCGTGCAAAACGACACATATTTCAAAAAACGATCTACAATATTCATTTGGTATGGGATTTATTCGTTTTGACTGAAGGCACCCAATATAGCGCTTAACGCGCCGGCATATTGAGCTGCTGTATTGGCATAACTAGCTGCGGTGGATGCGGTTTCCTGGGCTTTCGTTTTCGAATCCTGAACTTTCTCGTTGTTCTTCATCATGTCTACTAAACTGTCAGTCACGCGCTCTACGTTATCTTGTGTGACAAGACCTAACGAACTGGTAATCATTCCCTGACCGAATTCGCTTAGATAAGTTTTGTCTTTGTAATTGTTTTTCAGTCCTGCGCAGTTGCCAACCAGTGTGACGGTATTTAGGATATTGTTCATATTTTGGTAATCATACTTATTCCCGTCGGCTTTGTACTGTGTGTAAAGACCGAGGAGCGCATTACCTACGTTTTGACCGGCCGATGTGGCTGTTACTTGTGTGTCAGTTGTGCTGGATGAACTGGTTCCGGTGGCACTATTCCTTTGAAAACCGCAGGCGATCATAATCATCATGGCGACTGCAAAAAAGATGCATTTTTTCATAATACTATATTCATTTTGTTAATATCTCCTTTTTCAAATGCAAGAATATTATCGCATACATTCTCGCACATGGCAATACGTCCTTCCCATGTTCCTGTGCCCGTGTGCGGCGAAAGGACAACGTTTGGCAGGGCTAAAAGTTCCGATGAAATGGACGGTTCAAACTCATAAACGTCGAGTGCAGCACCGGCAATAATGCCATTCTTTAGCGCCTCTATTAGAGCTGCCTCGTGTACATGTGCTCCGCGTGCGGTATTGATAAGGAAAGCCGTACGTTTCATCATTCCTAATTCCGGTTTGCCAATTATGTGGTGCACTTCCGGTGTGTAGGGTAGATTAAGCGACACGTAATTACTATCTTGCAGTAAGCTTTGAAAATCAACGTATTGCGCGTTATATAGCTGTTCAATATTTTCCGGCAGACGATGACGATTATGGTAAATTATCTTCATTCCACTTGCCATGGCACGTCGCGCTAAAGATTGTCCGATTCGTCCCATTCCAATGATTCCAAGCGTTTTGCCGTACAGCGAGTGACTGAGATTATTCATAACGGCCATCGGTTGACCTGTACCGTTCCTAATGGAACGGTCAAACTCGCTCACACGCCTTGCTATGTCGATCATCAGCGCAAAAGCCAGTTCTGCTGTCGGTTCAATCACCGGTTGTGGCGTGTTAGTAACGCGTATTCCGCGCTCACGGCAAGCATCCAGGTCAATATTGTTGAATCCTGCGCCGAAATTAGCTATTAGACGCAAGTTCGGCATGGCTTCAATCATTTCCCTCGGTACACGAAAATCGAACGTACTTACAAGCACTTCTGCCTCATTCGGCTTGGCGTACAAAGTATGACCTTCTAATCTCCGAAAACCTTCTTTGGGTAACTCTGTGGTGAACGCAATTCGCATTTTTTCGAACACTTATTCAAATCGGGCACAAAGGTACTAAAAAAAAATGATATATGCAAGAAAAAAACGCCTGAAGGCGATTTTTTGTGTGAAGCACTATGGAAATGGTGTGAAAATGTTCAATTTTTCCTATCGGTATCTCATCGGTATTATGTCGAGGTTTTTACCTATGCAACACCTATGCAAAAATGTTCTATTTTTCCTCCGAAAAAATTCCCGATAAAATAGCATCAATTAATTTTTTTGTTTCTAAAATTTGTATATTTGAAAAATTTTGATTACCTTTGCGCTCGCAAAGGTTTGAGGAAAATAAAAACTATCGATGAAATCGGGATTAATTGACATTCAACGACCGGTAACGGTTTGCCGGGCATCAGCAGGTACAGGCAAGACTTATACGTTAGCTGCGTATTATGTTGGTTTGCTGCTGTCAGGCGAGGATTATAAGTCTATTCTAGCTATTACGTTCACCAACAAAGCGACCGCTGAAATGAGCGAGCGCATTTTGACCTATCTGTATGCTCTCTCGCAAGGCCAGGAAAAGGCATTCCTTGAGCGTGCACGCCAATTCATGATTAGAAATCATGGTGCGAGCGATGAGCAGTTGGCGCAATTAGCAGGTGAATGTTTCCGTAAAATGTTGTCAGATTTTGACAACATGCAGATTCAGACGATAGATTCCTTCCTTCAAACGTTGCTTAGCGGTCTGGCAGGCTTGTTGCACCAGAGTGCCGGACAAAACACGGAATTAGATGTCAAACAAGTTATATCGCGGGCTGTAGATGAGTTGATGAGAACCGCAAGCGATGAGACCAATTCCGTAATGGAGAAGTTTATTCTATTCCGTCTGGCAGAGGAGAGTAAATGGAATATCCGTAATGATTTATGCGCGCTGGCAAAGGAGTTATACAACGAGTCGGTGCAAGTGTTAGACGGCGAAGATAAAATTCTGTTTAATGCTAATGCGATAGGTAAACGCCGTGAGCGCCTTTTGCAGGCATGGAAGGACAACCCGTATGTCCCGCAGATTCGCGAACTGTTGCGTCAACTAGAGACCTATTCCATCGATGAATCCTACGGCAAAGAACCGAAAAATGCCCTGGAGAGTTTGATTAAGTATACGCATGATAGTTTAGAACGCCCGAATAAGACAAGCGATGAATACGTGTTCCGTGGTTTGACAGACGGATATTTGGAAAAAGCGAAATCTGTTGATAAATGGAAAGATGTGCCGGAACCTGTATTAGACCTGGCTATTCGCTTGACAGAGATTTCGCGGGAGTGCCGCAGATTGTATTTCTCTATTCACCTCTCTGTTGAACTGAGCCATGAGATGCAGTTGATGAGTGCTTTGCAGGAAATGATCATGCGGCAGTTATACGAGACCAATAGCGCATTACTGAGCCGCACGGCAAGTATATTATGCGATGCTTTGCGTCAAGGAGATGCGGATTTTATATTAGAAAAAGCAGGTATTCGTTACCATCATATACTAATGGACGAATTCCAGGATACAAGCCAACTTCAGTGGAGTGTCATTCGTCAGTTAATAATGGATATATTGGCTGGAGAAGGAAATACATTGCTTATCGTAGGGGATATCAAGCAGTCCATTTACCGTTGGCGTAACGGAGACTGGCATATAATGGCTGGTCTAGGTGATGAAAAGATTAGCGGATTTGGTTATGAACGCATAAATGAGAAGTTTACGTCCCTTACAAAGAATTTCCGTAGCAGTGAGCAGGTGGTGCGATTTAATCTCTCGCTGTTCCAGTTTATCATGTCTAACTATTCCAAACTATCCAAAAATGCCGATTTTATCGAGCAAAAACTGGTAGAAGAGATTTATGGCGAGGGATTTGAGGATTATAAACTGGCGGATTTCTACCAGGCTGACAAGAAACCGGGCGGGTTTGTGCGTTTTAAAGCCGTTCCTCAGAAGGATGATAAAGGCGAAAAAATAAATACGGTCGACGAGATACTTACGGACATGTTCAATCAGATGGAATCGTTGTTGAAGCAAGGGGCATCGCCATCGGACATGATGATTGTCATTCGCAAGGGCGGTCAGGCAGAGCTGATTACAAAAGCACATGCTGCGCTCGATCCGCTTCAATACCCTGCTTTAAGCAAGGCTTCGATTGTCTCGGCTAAAAGTTTCTTGCTCGAGTCTGCAGAGTCGGTGTTGCTGCTTATAGATGGCTTGCGTGTCGCTACGCAGGATGACGATGTAGCGGCTAATCACATTATATTTTCGACTAGAAAATCCGAATCCATCGGGCAAATCAAGGAGAAAATTAAGGTTAATACACCATTATATGAGGCAGTTTGCGAACTGATTAAAATACTGTTGACCGATGAGGACGGGCAGTATAAAGACCAAGAGACGGCATATGTCAATTGTTTGCTGGATAAAACACGAGAGTATATCCGCTCAAACGGCAGTAACATAGAGAAATTCCTAACTTATTGGGATGAAATACTTAGCGAGAAATCCATCCCCGTTTCTTCGCTCAATGCTATACAAATATTAACCATTCACAAGAGTAAAGGACTGCAGTCACAAACTTTGTTTGTGCCATTCTGTGATTGGAAGACGGATGAGAGCAAGTCAAGTCAGAAAATATGGTGTCCAATCGCAGAAGAATTGCATGAGGGAGACGATTATGTGCCTATTTATAACGTGTCACCAATGACTGATACTTCGTACCGCAAAGCATATGAATTAGAGCACCTTAATGCGCGGATAGATAGCATAAATATGCTATATGTGGCACTTACACGTGCAGAGGATAATCTGTTTATTTACACGGAATATACACCATCTACCAAAAAAGGAACGCACGTGGGGTACTATCTAAAGGATTTCGTTGAGACAACGGAATATTCGATAGGAACGCCGGTGATTAAGAATGCACAGAAAGCGGAGAGTGACAAGCCTTTCTCCTTTGAGCAGGCAGATAAGATTGAAGCCGAATTATGGGCAAACGATGACCAAGTGCGGTTCGTGCAGTCGGAGGAAGGTGCGTTATACACGTCTCTTGGCGATGAGGCATACCGCCGTGTGGCGCGGATGGATGAAGGTACGTTATGCCACGAGATTTTCGCCAACATACATAAAGCAGATGAACTGGAGAATGTGCTGGATGAGTTCATGTGCCGTGGTGAGATTCAGGATGAGGAACAGCGAGAAAGGCTAAAAACCCTGATTTCATCGGCATGGGAAGGCAGCGCGGAGATGAAGGATTGGTTTACTGCGCCGTGGAAGTTGTATCTGGAAAAAGCCATATATATTGATCAGCGCGAACTGCGCCCCGACCGTGTGATGATTAATCCGCAGACCAACGAAGCCATCGTGTTGGACTATAAATTCGGGCAACCGGAGAGCAACTATAAGAAACAAGTGAACGAGTATAAGGAGGCCTTGCGGAGAATAGGGTACACGCCCGTTCGTGGCTACCTGTGGTTTGCGCTTACGAATAAATTAGAGGAGGTGAAAGGATGAAGGAGAGCTTTTTATATCAAACAGCGGAGTCTATTGTTCAGCAAATAGACTGGCAACAACTCAGTCAAACGACCCTTGTACTTCCTTCTCACCGTGCGGGTTTGGTGCTCAAGAATGAACTGCTGCGATTACAGCAGGAACGCCGGCAGCAAGCAGTATGGGCTCCGGAGGTGAAGACGCTGCAACAGTTACAGAGTGAACTCAGTCCGTTGTACGAGGAGGACGAACTGCTGACGGTTGTGCGGCTTTACAGGCATTACCGCCGTCTAAACGATGGCGATGCGGACCTCATGCCGCTGGATATGTTCTATGGTTGGGGCAAGCAGATGTTAGCGGACTTTACGAATATTGACGCATCCATGCATGCTAACGAAGTGCCGAATTTCTTTGATAATACTATTGCTGCCCACGAACTTGGTCAACTCGGTTTAGACGACGAAGTAATAGAAAGGCTGCGGGCGTTAATAAAACCGTATAGTGACGAAAAGGAGCAACAATTGTCCGATTCCATTCGCAATCAATATAAGAAGATTTGGCAGCAGTTGGATCTGCTTTATAACGCTTTGCACCAAGAGATGCTCAAAGAGCATAAGGGTTATAGTGGTATGCGGCAACGGGCGATTATTGAACGGTGGGATGAAGAATCGATTCAAGCACAGATACGTGGTCGTAAGTATGTCTTTGTGGGCTTTAACTACCTGCTGCCGGTGGAATGCGAATTAATGCAGTTGTTGAGCAAGCAGGCCTTGTTTTATTGGGATTATGTGACAAATTTCCAGGCTAATGAGAAAGCATTTCATTTCGCTCAGTTGAATAGCGGTAAATTAGGCAGTGTGTTGCCTGCACGCCAGTGGGATATGCCTCGGGAAGTTACCGTAATAGCCTGCACATCGCGTGAGTCGCAGGCGCAGTATGTGCATAATTGGCTGCTGGATAACTACAAGGAAAAAGGGCAAAAAGTAGGCGTAGTAATCTGTGACGAGACAATGCTAGAGTCCGTTATCTATGCCCTGCCGGCGATTCAACTTAACGGAGAAAAAGCATCGGCCCCCATTAATATAACCAAGGGTTTCCCGCTGCGTAATACGCATATCTATGCTCGCGTGCTGGCATGGCTGTACGATAGTGCACGTGGGGATGCAGAGCAAGAGGTTTCGCCCGATTTCATCGAGCAATTATTGGCATCCATCTTCCTCGTAACCGATAATTCATCCTCCGCTACCGAAAACTCATCACCTCTTGCATGGAAAGAATTGCTTATTCTTGAATCGGAATACCAGGTGCGCAAGATTGCCAATCAATTACGTCTGATTATTGCTAAAGGTTTGGGTGATGTGCCATTTACACTCAAACTGTTACGTCTGCTTATGCGGCGTACGATGGAGAGCGTGACGATGCCTTTTCATGGCGAACCCGTGACGGACATACAGGTTATGGGTGTGTTGGAGACGCGTATGCTGGACTTTGATAAATTGTTGATTATCAATGTAGAAGAGGGTGTGTTGCCGCAGAAACAACCGGATTTGTCGTTTATCCCATTCTATCTCCGCAAGGCCTATCACATGCAGACTTCGGACGAACGGGCTACGGTGTATGCGTATAATTTCTTCCGCCTGCTGAGCCGTGCCGGACAATCCACGTTGCTCTTCATTACAGCCGACGGCGCGGAGAATAGCAAAGGAATGTCGCGTTTCATCATGCAAATCCTTGTCTCCCCGCAGGAGTTTAACGTTACCAAACGGTACTTGAACGAACCGAGTGTGCTGGAGATTATCGATGACGAGCGCTTGCAAACGGAGGGATCTTCGTTTACCGCATTAAGCCTTTCTCCAAGTGCGCTGAATACCTATATTTCATGCCCACGTAAGTTCTGTTTGCAGTATATAAAGCATATTCGCGTGACCAAGAAAGAGGAGGGACAGTTTGGACCTGCTACGTTGGGGAGTTTCGTGCACTACATGATGCAATATTTGTACGAAAACTACCTGAAATGCAATGGCAAACTAACCACTATTTCCCCTGAATCCATCGAGCAAATACTGGCAGACGAACAGTTGCTAGATACAGCCCTAAGCTATGCGTACGAAAATATGAATAAAGAATGGCTGAGCGATCATCCGACAGAAACGAACCATTTTATACCTGATCAACATCGTCCGGAGAGGACGGTTATTATGGAGTTTGTGCGGAATATCCTGGAACGCGACAAACAAGATGCCAGAGAGAAAGGGCTTACAATTGTGGCGCTGGAGAAGGATTGCAGGTTCTATATAGACCTCGGTGAATTGGGCAAAATCCGTTCAGGCGGAAGGGTGGATAGAATTGATATTCTCGGTGATGAAAAAACTGGCACAATGCGCGTAGTTGATTATAAATCAGGCTCTTATCATGAGGGACCATTTGATGCAAAACAGGAAGAATGGATGAAATCCAAGGATGTTGGGTACATACGCCAGACTTTAATTTATAGTCAAGCAGTCAAGGATGAATTAAAGAGAGAGAATCCCATTGAGCCGAATTTGTTCTTCTGTAGCCGATTCCTGGTCAACCAGAAAACCACCATTGCCGTGGACGGGAAGGAGATTCATAACTATGAGGCAGATATAAAGAATGATTTTATAACTGCGCTTACGGATAAAGTGCAGGAAATCAAGACCATCACCACTTTTCCACCGTGCGCCCCGAAGGACTGTGACCCTTATTGCCCGTTCATCAGTCTTTGCCGACGCAAAGTATATAGATACGAATGACAACGCAAACGAAATATTACCGCGTAGCGGAGCATTCTTTTTCTATAGAAGGCTTGCCTGGACTATTTAGAAGGTTGCCTAACTATGAGCCGTTTTTGGTGGATGAAATCGGATCAACTCACGTGTTCACAATTCGAATGAACAATGCCTCTATCCCCGGAACGGATGGTTGGGAGCATGTTTATACGGATGTATCCGATCAAGATATGCCGCGAATCGAAATGTATAAGCGTGATGAACGATGGCTGTTCCGGTTCTCTTTGCGTCGAGACGCTGAGATTGTTTGTGCCATGATTTGTAGCAAGGAATGGAATAGGGCTGAGGTGTTCTACTTGCCAGAAAATGAACGCTTTGCGATTGATAATGCAGCAATGTTACTGTATGCTTTTTCTACGGCGGATAAGCGCACGTTGCTTTTCCATTCATCCGTTATTGTGCGTCAAGAAATGGCGTTTATGTTCCTCGGCCATTCCGGAGCGGGCAAGAGTACCCACTCGCAGCAGTGGTTAGCGGCTTTTAGCGATGCACGCCTGTTGAACGATGATAATCCTGTGTTGCGAATTTTTGCCGATGGAATCGTAAAAATATATGGTTCTCCGTGGTCCGGAAAGACGCCTTGTTATAAGAATGAAAGTGCACCATTAGGTGCACTCATACAAATCGAGCAAGCACCGGAGAATAAAATAACCTCTTTAACTATGGCTCAGGCGTATCCTTTTATCTTATCTTCCGTCAGCGGACTTAAGGTACTGCCCGAGATGATGGATCGGCTCTTTGAGTCTATTGCTGCTTTGCTGGAGATAAGCCCTGTATTTAAACTGGAATGCCTTCCGAATAAAGAAGCAGCACAGCTTTGCTGTGCTACCTTACTAACTCCATAACTCTTTGATTCCCTAACTTTCTAAATCCTAACCCGTTCGAAAGTATTTACTTTTGTGCGATCATACGGGCATGAAACCTTAATATAATTCTCGGTAAAACCGTACATTAGCGGTTTACTTTCCTCTTTCGACTTTCCTCTTTCGACTTTCTTGCTTTCCCAAAGTACTGTAGCCTCGTATCCCTCATGCTCGCGATAGAAAGCGGCGGTTTTGCGGGCTGAGATCTCGTGCAACTGTTTGCTGCGACGCTCACGTTCTTTCTGAGGTACTACCTCCAGGTCCATCTCTAACATCCGCGTGTTAGCGCGTTCCGAATAGGTGAATACATGAAGTTGGCTGACTGGTAAAGACTCGATGAAATCGACATATTCCGCCCAGCACGCCGCTGTCTCGCCACGCACACCTACCATACAATCCACGCCGATGAAGGCATGCGGCATAACGGACTTGATATGCGCCACTCGCTCGGCAAACAATTCACGGGTATAACGACGCCCCATAATCTTAAGTACCGTGTTACTGCCGCTTTGTAATGGGATGTGGAAATGTGGCGCGAAATGTTTGCTATTTGCCACAAAATCAATGATTTCATCGCTCAGTAAGTTCGGTTCACAACTGCTAATCCGTATTCTATAATCAATAGGAATATCTCTCTCTAGGTGATCCAACGCTCGTAAGAGTTCGATGAACGTCTCCCCTGTGCTTCGTCCAAAATCACCTATATTCACACCACTTAGGATTATCTCTTTTGCACCGCCACGAAGCGCTTCACGGGCTTGTGCGATCAACGTGGCAATAGATGGGTTACGACTCTTTCCGCGTGCCATCGGAATCGTGCAATAACTGCAGAAATAGTTGCAGCCATCTTGCACTTTGAGAAAACAGCGCGTACGGTCGTCTTTGCTGTAGGCACCATGAAAATCATCCACTTCACGAATGGGAGAGGTCTGAATTTTCTTTATATTTTCAACTTTCAACTCTAAACGTTCCACAAATTCGGGCAATCGGAATTTCTCGTCTTGCCCCAACACATAGTCCACACCCTCAATATGTGCGATTTCATCGGGTTTTAACTGCGCATAGCAGCCTGTTACGATGAGAATTGCATGGGGATTTTGACGACGGATACGGTGAATTATCTGCCGGTCTTTATGATCGGCAGTATCCGTTACTGTGCATGTGTTGATGATGCATATATCGGCTTGTTCGCCCTGCTTGGCTCGTGTGTGACCGCGTTCCAAAAGCATCTTGCCCAAAGCACTTGACTCCGCAAAATTCAACTTGCAACCCAATGTCGTGAAGCTTATCTTCATCTTTTTCTTGAAATCCGGGACAAAGGTAATATAAATTTTTGAATTATGCAAATTTTTTTGCATATGTAAAATAATTGTTGTATCTTTGCATCGAAAATAAGTATTTACTCAAAATCTACAACGCTTATGAGAAAGTTCTTTTATCTTGCAGTTGCTTTATTGTTCTGCGGTTCCCTGTTTGCTCAGATGGTGCCATTTGGCGAGTATGTATTGGACGATGGTTATCTTGAGAAAGTAGAGAGTGTGATGGGAATTAAAGACCTTGGTGCGGTGCAGGGATTACGTGCAGACCAGGTGCATTCCTATTCCGGAGAAGGAGAGTTTGAGGACGTTACCGATGGTTTCCGTATCCAGTTCTCAAGCGACCGGAAAGGGTTTGAGCACGAAACGTTCCTGGCTTATGCCAAAGCACTATGGGATAAGTCTGTAGAGGCGGCGGACGACCATGTTTTGTATGCTTCAGAAGGAGACTTCAAAGACCAGCCAGCTACGCTGGACCAATGTGCCAAGGTCATTCTGAAACGTGAACCGCGCCTACGCTATAAATGGTATTACAAGCATAATAATGTGCTTCGTGAGGTCGAATTGTCCGAACTTAAATGTTACCAATCCGGAGATCAGCCAGAAGTCGTTTTTTGTCTTGTTAACCTTCACATGGGAAGAAAGAAATAAAATTCTTAATCGGTATTTTATCGAGATTTCATCGGTATTAAATCGAGGTCTTATCGATATATTATCGGTAATCTGAAGGAAAGAAAAATTGAACATTTTTGGATAGGTGTTGCATAGGTAATAACCTCGACTTAATACCGATGAGATACCGATAGGAAAAATTGAACATTTTTGCACAATTTTCCCAGTACTTAACACAAAAAATCGCCAAAAGGCGGTTTTTTCTTGCACATATCATTTTTTTTTTGTACCTTTGTCCGCTAATTTTAAATTATCGCAAATAATTTAACCAATCAATAGTATGAAAGAGTACAAGTTGACAACGAAAATGCGTTCCTATCAATGGGATGAATTGTCAGACGAACAACGCGAAGTGGTGGCAATTGCCAAAGAACAAACTGCACACAGTTATTGTCCCTACAGCCAGTTCCACGTAGGCGCAGCGGCCAAATTAGCGAATGGTGTCATCATTCGTGGTTGTAACCAAGAGAATGCGGCTTATCCAAGTGGTTTGTGTGCCGAGCGCACGGCATTGTTTGCTGCAGGCGCACAATATCCTGAGCAACCGGTCACACGCCTTGCTATTGCTTGCTTCACGGATGGACATTTTACTGCCGAACCGGGCGCTCCATGCGGCGCTTGCAGGCAAGTAATGCTGGAAACAGAGCATCGCTATGGCGGCAAGATGGAAGTGCTGCTTTATGGCGAGAAGGAAATCTTTGTTTTTGAGTCAGCGGCCGACCTGCTGCCTTTGATCTTCGTCTCTGAGAACCTGAAAGGATGAAAGTGATAAAGAAAATAGACATTTATCTGCTCCGGAATTTTCTGGGGCTCTTTGTGGCTACTTTCTTTATTGCGATATTTATCCTTTTGATGCAGTTCATGTGGATGCACGTGAACGATTTGGTGGGCAAGGGTATAGGCCTTGGTGTGCTGTCGGAGTTTTTTATTTACGCAACGGCCTCAGTTATTCCTCTCGCTTTGCCCCTGGCAATTTTGCTCAGTTCGCTCATTAGTTTTGGAAATCTGGCGGAGAAAGTGGAACTGACGGCTATGAAAGCGGCCGGCATATCGCTTTTCCGCATCCTCCGTCCTTTAGCTCTAGCGGTTGCGCTGCTTAGCGTAGGTGCATTCTTTTTCAGCAATAACGTGCTACCAAAGTCGCAGATGAAACTTTGGGCACTTATTTTCTCGCTTCGGCAGAAGAGCCCGGAGTTGCAGATCCCAGTCGGCGAATTTTACGATGAAATCAGCGGTTATCACATCTATGTGCGTGATAAAACGCGAAAAGGTGAACTGCTCAATCTGATGATTTACGATTACTCGGGCGGTTTTGAGAACGCAAAAGTGATGGTGGCTGACACGGGACGGCTGATGACCAGTGCAGACCGGCGATTCCTCATTCTCGACCTTGTACAAGGCGAGTCGTTTGAGAATATCAACCAGAAACAACAACGTGCCACGGGAACAACCAAGAATATCCCATACCGTCGCGAGACCTTTACCCATAAGCGGCTTATCATCGATTTTGCTACGGATTTTAACCGATATGACGAGTCTATTCTGGAAGACCAGCATGTGAGCAAGAACGTGGCGCAACTGGTTCATTCGATTGACTCGGTGCATACGGTGGCTGTGGCTCGCAGCGCGGAGCAGAGTACCAAACTGGTCAACGAGCGCTATTTCGGCCGTGATGTGACGAGTAGTAACATCATTATACCGGAGAAACTGACAACCGATGAAAGGCACGAATATAACATTGATTCGCTTTGGGCTTCGCTTAGCATCGAGCGTCAACGACAAGTGCTTCGCAGCGCCATTGAGCGTGCGCAGAGTTATCGCGACCAGATTGAATACAACGCCATCTTGCTTGAGGATGCCGAGCGTTACATACGCAAACATGAGATCGAATTATACCGAAAGTTCACGCTAGCCTTTGCGTGTCTCATTTTCTTTTTCATCGGCGCTCCCCTTGGCACAATAATTCGTAAGGGTGGTTTAGGTGCACCTGTGGTCATTTCGGTTATCCTTTTTATTATTTATTATATTATTGATAACACCGGTTATAAGATGGCACGCGAAGCGTTGTGGCCTTGTTGGGCAGGCATGTGGCTCAGCTCGTTTATACTTTTGCCTATCGGCATTTTCTTGACGTACAAAGCAGCCACCGACTCGCCACTCTTTAACCCAGAGGCTTGGAAAATAGGGCTCAAGAAACTGATGGAACGCCTTAAAGAACAAGAGCAGATTATACGAAAAGCATATGAAAATAAATACAATACAAGAAGCCCTCGATGATTTCCGGCAAGGAAAATTTGTTATTGTTGTGGACGATGAAGATCGTGAGAATGAAGGCGATTTTATCATCGCCGCGGAGAAAATAACACCGGAGAAAGTCAATTTCATGCTCCAGCACGGACGCGGAGTGCTTTGTTGCCCTATCACAGAGCAGCGTTGCGCAGAACTGGACCTTATGCACCAGGTGACGAATAACACTTCGATGCTCGGTACACCGTTCACCGTGACGGTGGATAAACTGGAGGGATGCACAACAGGTGTCTCTGCTGCCGATAGAGCCGCTACAATTCTTGCCTTGGCGGATCCCACATCCAAACCAGAGACTTTCGGGCGACCCGGGCATATCAATCCTTTGTACGCCAAAGCGGGTGGAGTGCTGCAACGTGCCGGACATACCGAGGCTGGCGTGGACTTAGCGCGATTGGCCGGACTGCATCCATGCGCCGCGTTAATTGAAATAATGAACCCTGATGGCACAATGGCACGTATGCCACAACTACAGGAGGTGGCGCGTGAGTTTGACCTCAAGATAATCACAATAAAAGACCTCATCGCTTATCGGCTTGAGCACGAAAAAACACCGCAAATCATTAATCATAAATCACCAGTAGCCTTGGTGGAAAAGGGTGACACGGTTTATCTCCCGACACAAAACGGCGAGTTTATGCTGACTCCTTTCCGCGATTTGACGACCGGTTTGGAGCACGTAGTGCTGACCAAAGGCGAGTGGCAAGAAGATGAACCAATCCTTTGCCGTGTGCACTCGAGCTGCATGACAGGCGATGTGTTCGGCTCTAAAAGATGTGAATGCGGCGAGCAACTGACGAAAGCCATGCAGATGATTGAAGCAGAGGGACGTGGCATTATCGTTTACATGAACCAGGAAGGGCGCGGTATAGGACTGATGAATAAAATCCGCGCGTACAAGTTACAAGAGCAGGGCGAGGATACTGTCGAGGCAAATGTGCATTTGGGCTTTAGACCCGACGAACGGGATTATGGAGTTGGAGCGCAGATACTTCGCGAGATGAAAGCGCGCAAATTACGTTTGATGACCAATAATCCTGTAAAACGTGTCGGACTGGAGAGTTACGGCATTGAAATCGTTGAAAATGTGCCGATTGAGATTGTTCCAAACCCTTGGAACGAACGTTACATGCGTACAAAAAAAGAAAAAATGCACCATAATCTGAAACTTGTATAATGACTTTGGCACGGTATTTGAATGAAGATGGGTGAAACCCTTTAAATGATTACGATTATGAAAAAGTTAACTACACTTCTGATGACGTTGATGCTAATGAGCACCGCGTTATGGGCAGATGAAACAATCACCGTTTCTGCCAAAAGTTCTGACATCTCGGAAGGACTCGATCTGAAGGTTGTAGCTAAGCTGTTCGCCGAGGCTAAGAACCTGGAAGAGTTCGAAATGATGCTTAACAACCCTGACAGTGCGTTTTGTAATCTGGACCTGAATGGAGATGGAGAGGTTGATTACCTGCGCGTTGTTGAAACAGGTGAAGGCAATAAGCGTCTTGTAGTATTACAGGCTGTGCTTGCGCAAGATATCTTCCAAGACGTTGCCTCGATATTCGTTGAGAAAGACGAGAAAAACGAGGTTTCCGTTCAAGTAATCGGCGATGAGTACATATATGGTACTAACTATATCATCGAACCTGTTTACGTTTACAGACCTCTGATCTACGATTGGTTCTGGTGCGATGCATGGTACGCTTGGCATAGTCCTTGGTATTGGGGTTATTACCCGAGCTGGTGGTACGTACACCACTGCTGGGCACATGACTGGTATTGGCATCACTGCTACGCTTATCATCACCATCATCCGTACTGCTCGTTCCGTTACGCACATGAGGTTCATCACGGTTATCATGAGATGCATCATGGTGTAGCACGCAGAGAGTATGCAGTAGCTCATCCGGATCGTTCCTTCGAACGCCGTAACGTAGGTCGCACTAACGCACGCGAGATCCGTCAAGTAAACTCGATGGAAAGCCGCAGAGCAGACATGAGCAGAACGCCGAATGGAGGCATGCAACGTGTTGGAGATAGCGGTCGTCCTGTAGAGGCCAATCGTACTCGTCCGGCAGAGACCCGTAGCGCAGAGACACGGAGTACAAGCGTAACGACAACGCGTCCGACTGCTACTCGCTCTACCAGCACAACGGTTAATCAACCGCAACGTTCAACAAGCGCTACGACCACACGAACCACATCATCCAGTTCAACCGGCACACGCTCAACAAGTGCATCCAGTTCGAGTACCACGAGGACAACCAGCTCTTCGAGCACCACACGCTCAACGAGTTCTTCAAGCTCAGCAAGCCGCTCCGGTTCTACGGTTAACCGCTCAACTAGTTCGGTAAGCACATCGAGAACCCCGAGTACGCAAAGCCGCTCAAGTTCTTATTCCGGCAGCAGTAGTTACGGAGGTAGTCGCTCGAGCAGCAGCGGAGGTTACTCCGGAGGTGGAGGTAGCCGCTCAAGCGGAGGTAGTGCATCCAGTGGCGGTGGACGCAGACGATAAAAAAGAGGAGGTCAATCGACCTCCTTTTTCTATATGTATTCTGTGTCTTATCCTTCTTAGTGCGCTGCCAGCATGTTTTTCGGATCCAGCAACTCATCGAGCTTGTCTTTGCTCAGAATATTGTGCTCTAACACTAAGTCATAAACACTCTTACCGGTCTCCAGAGCTTCTTTTGCAATCTTCGTCGATGCTTTATATCCTATAACCGGATTAAGTGCCGTGACAATGCCAATGGAGTGTTTGACGGTCGCTAAATTATGCTCGCGGTTTATGGTAATGCCGTCTATACACTTTGTGCGCAAGATTTTCATAACATTGCGTAGCCACGTGATTGATTCGAAGATACACTCTGTGATTATGGGCTCCATGACATTGAGTTGCAACTGTCCTGCCTCAGCGGCGAAAGTGACAGTAGTGTCGTTACCGATGACCTTGAAGCAAACCTGATTCGTCACCTCAGGTATAACAGGATTGACCTTACCCGGCATGATAGATGAGCCAGGAGCCATTGGCGGCAGGTTGATCTCATGTAATCCACAACGCGGCCCACTTGCCATCAAACGAAGGTCGTTACAGGTCTTGCTTAGTTTGACAGCTAAGCGTTTTAAGGCTGCGGAATAACTAACGTACGCGCCCGTGTCCGGTGTGGCTTCTACTAAGTCACTAGCTAGCAGGAAGGGTTCACCTGTAAGTTCGCACATTTTCTTAATACATAACTCTGCATATCCAGCAACTGCGTTCAGCCCCGTACCGATGGCCGTTCCACCCATGTTAATTTCATAGAGAAGTGTCACATTGCGTTGCAGATTAGCGACTTCCTCTTCCAAGTTGTTAGCGAAGGCATGGAACTCCTGCCCGCTGGTCATGGGCACGGCGTCTTGTAATTGCGTGCGACCCATCTTGATAGAGTCATTGAACTCGTCGCCTTTACGGCGCAAAGAATTGATGAGCAATTTTAATTCATCAACCAGCCCGCGATTCATACGAATAAAGGCATAACGAAAGGCTGATGGGTAGGCGTCATTCGTGCTTTGAGCGCAGTTGACATGGTCATTGGGTGAGCAGTATTGGTACTCCCCACGCTGGTGACCCATAATCTCCAAGGCACGGTTAGCAATCACTTCGTTAGCGTTCATGTTAACCGTTGTTCCGGCACCTCCTTGCACCATATCTGTCGGGAACTGGTCATGCATTTTGCCGTCAATAATCTCACGGCATGCCTGGGCAATAGCGGCATAAATCTCATCGTTAATGACACCTAAATCATGGTTTGCTTCAACTGCTGCCAACTTAATGTAAGCCATCGCAATAATATACTCTGGAAAGTCCGACATTTTGAGGTTAGACACCTTGTAATTATCAATGCCTCGCTGTGTCTGTACTCCGTAATAGGCTTCAACAGGAACCTGCATCTCGCCTAATAAATCTGACTCTATACGATATTTCATAGAATAAAAAATTAATGTTTCAATTTTATTTTGCGACTTTACCTATTAGCGAATCAACAAATTCACTGCGGTTAAACACTTGTAAATCTGTCATTTTCTCTCCAAGACCAATGTAACGAACTGGAATCCTGAATTGGTCTGAGATACCAATTACAACGCCACCTTTAGCTGTTCCGTCGAGTTTAGTGATGGCGAGCGATGTTACTTGTGTGGCAGCTGTGAACTGGCGTGCTTGCTCGAAAGCATTTTGACCTGTGGAACCATCGAGAACGAGCATCACGTCATGTGGTGCGGTAGGAACGACTTTCTGCATCACATTCTTGATCTTTGTCAACTCGTTCATCAAGTTAATCTTGTTATGAAGCCGACCGGCGGTGTCGATCAATACCACGTCGGCATCATTCGCTTTGGCGGACTGCAGCGTGTCAAAGGCTACGGAAGCAGGATCCGATCCTTGCTGCTGCTTGATGACAGGCACTCCTACGCGCTCACCCCAGATACAAAGTTGCTCCACTGCCGCTGCACGGAAAGTATCCGCTGCTCCAAGGTACACTTTTTTGCCAGCCTGTTTGTATTGGTATGCCAACTTGCCGATAGTCGTGGTCTTGCCAACACCATTCACACCAACAACCATGACTACATATGGCTTTACTGGAAGGTGAGCGGAGAAATCCAGTACGTCTTCTACGTTATTTTCTTGCAGTAACGATGCAATTTCATCGACAAGCAGACTGTTAAGTTCATCTGTCCCTACGTATTTGTCACGTTTTACACGTTCTTGTACACGCTCAATAATGCGCAAAGTTGTCTCTACACCCACATCTGACATAATCAGGGCTTCCTCCAAATTGTCCAAAACATCGTCATCAATAGTCGTTTTGCCGGCTATTGCGTGCCCTATCTTGCTCAATACGGACTCTTTGCTCTTCTCCAGTCCTTTGTCCAGTGTTTCTTTCTTTTCTTTATTGAAAAACCCGAAAAATGCCATAATTTATTGAATTGCTTCTTGTATTGAGCGGATAATGTATTGTACGTCTTCATCAGAAACCATTGGCCCGCTTGGTAAGCATATTCCACGTTTAAAGATACTTTCTGCTGTACCATTTACATATGCCGGATTGTTCTTGAAAACAGGTTGTTTATGCATGGGTTTCCATAACGGACGACTCTCTATGCCTGCTTTGTCCAAATATAGTCGTAAGGCTTCTACGTTACGATTTGGTTCGCAATCAGTGTGTACACTTCCACCTCCGTGTACTACACCGGCAGCACCACCTACAGCACCCTGAATAGCTTCGGCGTAGGCCATATCTTCACCTTTAATGTGCAAATCTTCGTTCAATACAGCCGTGCATAACCAGAAATTGGCATCATAATCAGCGGTAGGAGCATCATGGAAGGAAATACCATCCATTTTTTCAAGCGCCTCGCGATACATCTGTGCAATATGTTTATGATGTGCAATGTGCTCGTCCAAAATCGTCATCTGACCACGACCAATGCCAGCACAAATATTCGATAGACGATAGTTGAATCCGATTGCCTCATGTTGGTAATATGGATATGCTTCTCGTGCTTGGGTGGCCAGCCACATAATGTGTTGTTTCGCTTCCACATTCTTGCAAATAAGCGCTCCTCCACCAGAAGTGGTTATCATCTTATTGCCGTTAAACGACAGAACACCATACTCACCGAACGTACCTAATACTTGTCCTTTCCATCGACTTCCCATACCCTCTGCAGCGTCCTCAATAACAGGAATGCCGTATTTGTTAGCGATAGACAATATCTTATCTATTTGATAAGGCATGCCATAAAGAGCCACGGGTATAATTGCTTTTGGATATTTGCCTGTCTTGGTCTTGCGATCCAGGATGGCTTGCTCTAGGAGGGCAGGATCCATGTTCCATGATTCTTTTTCTGAATCGACAAATATAGGTGTGGCACCAAGATACGTAACCGGGTTTGCGGAGGCACAGAAAGTAAAGGACTGACAGATGACTTCATCTCCCGCTTGCACACCGCAAGCAATAAGCGCCAGATGAATAGCTGCCGTTCCGGCAGATAAAGCCACTACTTCTTTCCCTTGTCCGACAAAATGCTTGAGGTCTTCTTCAAAACCGTTGACATTCGGTCCCAATGGCACTACCCAATTAGTGTCAAAGGCCTCTTGAATGAATTTCTGTTCCCGACCGCTCATATGTGCCAGGCATAAATAAATGCGTTTTTGCATATAGGTATTATATTTTCTAAATCTTAATTATGTCCATTAAAAGGCTCCGCAGTAGCTACTCCTTCATGCGAGATATCTTTGCGGTGGAGCACATTATGTATTGTCATTAGGATGATTTTGCAGTCCAACGAAAAGCATAAATGGTCAACATACCATACATCGTATTCAATTTTCTTTGTATGTGTTATAGCATTGCGACCATTTACTTGTGCCCAACCAGTGATACCTGGTCTTACTTCATGCCGGCGATGTTGTTCCGGAGAATATAAGGGTAGGTATTTTACTAATAAAGGGCGTGGGCCAATAAGCGCCATATTTCCTATAAGCACATTGAACAATTGAGGTAGTTCGTCAATGGATGTTTTGCGGATGAATTTGCCGATAGGGGTAAGTCGTTGTTTATCCGATAAAAGATTACCATTTTCGTCGCGTTCATCCGTCATGGATTTGAATTTTACTACTTTAAAAATTTTTTCATCTTTTCCAGGTCGCTCTTGAAAGAAAAACGCCCCTGCTCCTTTGTTAGCATAATGCAACCAAACAGTCACGATAATGAGAATCGGACTAAGGCATAGAATTGCCAACAATGCCAACGAGAAGTCAAATATGCGTTTAATACAATGTGCGTACATCGTCCCCCAAGACTATTATTTTGTCTCAACTCGGTGTCCAAAATCAACAATCTGATAGCGATCGTTAATAACGATACCTTCTTTTATAATCTTAGCGGGGTTACCAGCAACCAAGCAATGGTCCGGTACGTCTTTTGTAACAACAGATCCGCCTCCTACAAAAACATGATTACCAATTTTAACACCAGGATTCACCATCGCACAACCTCCAATTACTGAGTGATGACCGATATAGGTATCTACATTTCCTTTTCCTCTAAAGTAATCATGCGACAAAACCATAGCATAGATTGATACACGTGAATATTCGCCAATATGAATACCACGTGGATTTGCATGGTCCATGCGTGCAGACCTTGCGACAGAAGCATGCGCTCCTATGTCCATACCTTTCCAACGAAGGACTTGTGTGTGTAAACCACGTATAAATTTACTAATTTTCTGACGCGTTGTCAGTTTAACTTTGTTATCTTTATTCATATTCATTAAAAATTTAAATTATATCTCAATTAATTCTGGTATAACAACATTCTTAACATTCAGTAACATAGTTCCCCAAGTCAGTCCTAAGCCAAAAGAGGAACATAGAAGACGAGTCTGTTTGTCCTTTTGTAACTGTTCGCGTAGGCGTGTAACCATTAAACCAGGAATACTTGCACCTCCAGTGTTACCAAATGATTCTAAATTGTATGGAACTTTCTCTACGGGAAGTTTGAGTTTCTTAACCAAACGGTCAACAATAAGTTTGTTGGCTTGATGAATGAGGAAATAATCAATATCGTTATCCTTGTCGATATGCAGTTCTTCCATAAGGTTAGCAACCGTCTTTGCTGGCTTGCTAATAGCGAATGTAAAAACAGCCATGCCATCAATTAATGTGTCCTTAGGCGCACGAATAATCCCATTTCCGAAATCTTCTTGAATAAAGGATTCAGGAGTTAATGGATGACGATAACCTCCATGAGGCGTCATTAATGCATTGTAGCCGCTTCCTTGCGTATGGAAATCAATGAGTATTGGTTCAGCCATTGGATCATATTCGAGTGCGACGGCAGTTCCACAATCTCCAAATAGAGGAACTCGGCTTTTATCTTGCATAGAACCCATGCGGAGCGCAGTATCTCCGATAAGAAGTAATGCTCGTTTAACACTACCAGAAGATAACATATTACCTGCTACGTTAATAGCATACATACAGCCACAACAACCCATAGGAATATCTACGCAGAAGCAATCTTCCGATAAACCTAATCGGTCTTGTAACAAACAGGAAGTAGGCGGAGTAGGGTGAAAATCTGCAGTAACAGACTCAAAGACAAGCATATCAACGCTCTCTCGCTCCCAACCTAATTCGCTCAGCAGTTTTTCTGCTGCAGCTTGACACATATCCGATGCGCATATGGTATCCGGACCTAAACGGCGTTCGCGAATACCTACGGTGTTATTAAATACTTCTGCACCTTCTTTATCAAAGAAGGGAAAGTCTTCTGTGTGAATAATTTCTTTTGGCACACAAGCACTTACACCTGCAAGTCGTACATTATGTATATTCCAACGAGCCATAATCAAAGAAGAATGTCATTTTTTGCTAATATTTCTTTACCAGCATTATAACTAGTACAAGCCATGATGTCTTCCGGATCAAGCATAAGATCAAATGTTTCTTCGATAAGTGTAATAATATTCAGTTGGTGAACAGAATCCCACATTGGAACGTTCTCCTTGCTGTAATTGTCGTCTAATTGCGCTACATTAGCACCAAATACTTGTACAAAAATGTCGTTGTATTTTTCTAAATTAGTCATATTATGATTTGTTTTCCAATTTGCTGTATAATTTTTTTCCTGCTTCATTCTTCGGAATCTCCGGTATGACACGAATTTCAAAGGAAGTTGCCACGATATGTGTTTTCTCAACTAATGCATCTTTGACGGCCTGCGTCTTGGAAGCATTGGTGATATAAACAATCATTTTCTCATCTGTCCCAACGCACGCACTCTCGACCTGACAATCCGAAGCAATAATCTGTTCGCATTCATCCAATCCAACACGCATTCCAAATAATTTGAGGAAACGTCCTTTGCGTCCGACAATGTAGTAACATCCGTCTTCATCGAAATATGCCAAATCACCTGTGCGTATATAACCATGTCGTTCATCACCTTTTTGCAAGTCATCTAGACATGTAGCATAACCAAGTGTTACATTCTTGCCGCGATAGCACATCTCTCCTTCCGTATGCGGAGCGGTGATGATATTGCCATCTGTATCTATAAGTGATAACTCGCCATTAGGAACCGCTATACCGATACTACCTACTTTCTCAATTGCCCATTTGGCAGGTAAATAAGCCATGCGTGCCGTACACTCCGATTGACCGTATGTAGCAATCCAACGTTTTCCGTTATCACGGCAATATTCTGCAAATTTAAGATTTAAATTGCGTTCCATTTTACCTCCGCCTTGCGTAAGTAATTCCAAATCCGGCAGATCCATTCGGAAGAAACGCATCATGTTGAGTATTTGGAATGAGTAGGGTACGCCGGTGAAACTTGTGGCATGTTTTTCTTTGATAAAACTCCAAAAAACAGGATCGGTCATGTTTCGACCTGTGATTAGAATTGTTGCACCCACTATGAAATGACTGAAGACCATTGATAGTCCCATGGTGTAGTACAGCGGTAGCACCATTAAAGGGCGATCCAATTCTTTAAGTTCAAAGAATGTAGATATATTGAGACCTGCTGCTTCGATATTATCGTAACAATGGCGAACAAGTTTTGGGCTGCCTGTGCTGCCGGAAGTAGGCAACAAGTGAGATAAATGCTCGTAGAGCGGAGCAATCTCATTTTTTGTGCGGGTTAATATTCCGCTTTGCCAGATGTACGCAGGTTTGTATGTGTCCAATAGGTTGGAATAGAGCGTATCATCTGTTTTGGCATTGAGAATCAAGGGGACTAATCGCTTACTAATTAGCGAAGCCATCACCCATTGAACGCATTGCACGTTGTTCTCTACTAACATAAAACAAAGTGCGCGTTCTGAAACGATATTTTTGATATGTGCGGCGAGTTCAATGATCTCACCGTATGTTACATGCCCTCCTTCGCTATCGATTGCAGCCAAACGAGTCTTGTCAATATTTTCTAATTCTAGTAACACCTATTTAAATAGAAGCGCAGCCATCTACGCCGAGGATATGTCCTGATATATAATTTGCACGGTTGGATGCCAAGAATGAACATGCGTTTGCGATATCCTCTGGTGTGCCGAGACGACCTAGAGCGATGCGACTGATACGTTCGTCTATTTTTTCACCGTTGGCTTCGTAAAGTTCAGCAAAACGTTCGGTTTTGACGATACCAGGAGCCACCGCATTGACGCGAATACCTTGCGGAGCCAACTCTTTGGCTGCGGATTTTGTTAAGGCAATAATAGCACCCTTTGTAGCTGAATATGCCACTTGTCCAGGTGAACCCAGAATTGCCGTTACGGATGCAATATTAACTATAGAACCTCCCCCGTTGCGTGCCATCAAACGGCTAACTAATTGAATCAGTTCCAATACGGCAATTACGTTAATGCGAAACATCAATTCGGTTTCATCGCGCGTAATCATACCGATTTTGCGGTTGAAAACGACTCCAGCATTATTTACGAGAACGTCAATGCGACCTTCAGTCTTAAAGACCTGCGTTACTGCTGCTTTTACTGCTGTAGCATCTGTAATATCAAATACCAGCGGATGAATACGCTCAGTATCGCTAGTAAACTCTTGACGATCGCAGGCATAGACAATGGCTCCGTCTTCAGCAAAACGATGAGCGATCTCTCGTCCTATACCTTGTGCAGCGCCGGTGATGATACAAATTTTATTTTCAAGAAGTCTTTCCATAATTTCAAATTAATGTTCTTCCTCCATCAATAACAATACTTGTTCCTGTGACCCATTTCGTTGCATCCGAAAGCAGATAGACAGCTGTCCATGCAACCTCTTCAGGTTTGCCATAACGATGAAGTGGATATTTAGCGACATCTTTCTCTATATCTTCAGAACTCATTATTTGGTTTTGCAAGAGGTTGGTTTCTATGCGTCCAGGGCATATCGTATTACAACGAATATTCTTACCAGATAACTCCAAGGCAGCATATTTTGCAAAACTATTAAGAGCACTTTTGGAGCTACCATAAAGTGATAACGCCGTTGCGGTATTTCCGTTTCCTGAAACTGATGATATATATATTAACGAAGCATTGGAGTTTAATTTGTGTTTTTTTACCAATGTTTTAGTAAGAAGTACAGGTGCTGAATAATTGGTTGCGAAAATATTTTGAATATCTTTTTCAGCTAATACTTGTATGGGTTTCAATAAACTAATTCCCGCGGCACAAACTACGCCATCCAATTGCGGCAATTGTTCTACCAACGCTTTGATATCTTCTTCATTCGTTAAATCAGCTACAATATACTGATGTCTTGTCCCTTCCAATGCATTTAACGTTTCGCGTAGGCGCATTTCATTGCGCGCGGACAAAAAAACCATTGCGCCCATCTTCGAGCACTCAATGGCGATAGCTCTACCGATGCCAGAAGAAGCGCCGGTAACAAGAATCGTTTTACCTTCTAATGTAAACGGGTTATACATCAAAGTTTACTTTGTACTAAGTCAAATAGTTCTTGAATAGTTTGCGTTTTACGCATCTCTTCCGGAGGAAGCACGATGCCATATTCATCATCCACCATGGTGATGACAAGGAGAGCAACCAATGAGCTCCATTCTTCTAACTCACGAAAACGTGTTTCCGGTTTCAGCAGAGCAATATCAATATCGTCAAACTGCTCTGCAAATAATTCAATAAATTTCTCCATTATAATAGTTTCTTAGCAGGGTTTCCTAAAACGGTAGTTCCTGATTTTACACGTCTAATAACAAAACTGCATGCAGCTACTCGGGAGTTACTTTCTATGACAACTTTGTGGCTAATCATCGCGCCTGTATGGATATCGGCTTCGTCTTCCACTATCGTTCCTCCCACCAGTGTTACATGTGTGTCAATGCGATTATAATCCCCAATGCGGCTGTCATGACCAATGACCGTGTATGATTGTATCAAATTGCAACGCCCTATTTTAGCATCAGCTCCAATAGAAGTAAATGCGCCGATTACAGTTCCTTCTCCAATAACGACATTGGTACCTAAACGCGCAGTTTTATGAATCATCGTCAAAAATGAACCTCCTTTGGAAATAATATCCTCCATGCATTTTCGCCGAGCGCTTCCGCCAATAGAGCAAACAAACACTTCGTCTGCTGCCGGTTGATAATCGCTGATGGTTCCTAAAATGGGAGGGTAGTTAGTAAAGCCGTCCAAAGCCGCTAAGTTGTCATCAATGAAACCTTTCATGACGTATTCCGTTTCATATCCGACACTCTCACGTGCCATGTCGTAGAAGGTACGTCCCATGCCACCGGCACCGATGATGATTAGTTGTTTCATACATGC
The DNA here is from genome assembly GCA_017557345.1 of Paludibacteraceae bacterium. Lineage (GTDB taxonomy): Bacteria > Bacteroidota > Bacteroidia > Bacteroidales > Paludibacteraceae > Colicola. Next base: position 150,128 of record JAFYZR010000155.1, read on the forward strand.
ATTTTAAAATCGGGCACAAAGATACAAAAAAAAATGCATATATGCAAGAAAAATCAAAGATTTTTTTTCAGAGAATAGCATTTTGGGGTTAGACGACCCCCAAAAGAGTGCTTAATCACTCACAAGAATGTGCCATTCTGTCGGCTGACCATCGGGATACTCTGTGTGTGCTTAGCGGTTGGTATTCGCGATTACTTGTTCAAATATTCCGGTTAACTGCTTTGCTATTACCTTGGAAGAGAAGCGTGCTTTGCAGTTATCTGCAATGGCCTGTCGGTCGTAATCTTGATAATGAGAGAACATTTGTTCCAATGCCTTTGCTAAACTATCAACATCGTCAATTGGAACTAATAATCCGTTTTTCTTATTTACAAATTCTTCCGGTCCGCCGCACGGAGTAGCAATAACCGGCAAACCGCAAGCCATCGCTTCGATGTATACGACTCCAAATGTTTCACTTCGAGATGCCAATACAAACACATCACTCTTTTGATAGATATCCTCGATTTGCTTTTTGTTTTTTTGTCCGATAAGGATAATATTATTTTTCAAACCTGCCTGTTCAATCATAGCTTGCAATTTTTCCTTATCACTTCCTGCTCCAATGATGTTGAGCTGCCAATCCTTTTTGCTCAGTTGAGTTTTCGCAAAAGCATTTATGAGTATATCAAATCCTTTTCGAGGTATTAAACTTCCAGCTGTAACAAAACGTACGATAGAAGAAGGCTGAGCGTGTTTGTATTGGAATTCTTCCCCAACCATATTATAAACAACAGTCGAATCTACATTAAATTTCTCTTGAATGGTCTTTTTCAGAGCCTTGGATACCACAATTAATTGATCAACGAATTGATAGGCCTTAGAATAGCGTATAACTCTATTGGTTAAAGGTTCTTTCTTCAATTCAGACCAATGCTCAATAGCGACAAGAGGTATGTTGTATTTTTGTTTTAAAGCAACGGCTTCTTGCGTTACAAATAGATAATGGGAATATAATATATCCGGCGAACCATTTTCTTTAACAGCCTTTTTGTAAAGCATATTGAGCTGCCAGGTTCTAAATTTATATAATATATTCTCTCCCAATTTTCTGACCAGAACGTTAGGCAAAATATATGAATTGTATATAGTAATCCCTTCTATAATTTGTTTAGAAAAACCAATTTTCCTTACAAATAGACGAAAACGTCTATCCACACATAAATATACGACTTTGTGTCCCAAATTAACTAGCGCTTTGGCTTGGTCAAATTCAAAACTTCCCCATGTCGGTTCTTTTGCGTCCGGGAAACCTCTTGTAATAAAATATATCAGCATTTCTTTTAAGATTATTTATCAAAAACAGCCTCTCTTAAATTATCTTTTGTTTGGTGGAGGTCAGTTTGAAAATATGAGACATATGCCCCCGTATTATCTTCACAATGGTAAAGAAAACTACTGTATGAGATAAAGATAAATAACACGACTACAGCATATTTGATTAATTGCGCATAGTTTTGTTTTCGTGTTTCATACAGATAACATAACATGTAAGCCAGAACAATAAATTGCGTGTGATTGAAATACACAATTATTCGTTGAAGCATCATACTGCCCATAAATATATATCCTAGACATATGCCGACAACGAATAAATCATACAAGATATTGAATAGGTCACTATTGAAATAATCTTTGATTTTCTTACTATTAGCTACGATCAGAAGATTGACAATTAGATTAAGAATGCGCGTAACTCCAATTACACTATTTGCTGTCATTTCATCTGCCGCTTCAATATAATTTTCGTATCCCAGCATCACAATCAAGTTATCGAACAAATGCATTATATCTTGCCATTGTGAGAAAAAGGACGTGATAAAACAGAGTATAACCGCAATTGCCTCTACCAATGGCATGTTTAATATGCCTTTCCGTTTAATCCAGATGAAATATAATGGGAAAATAATTAAGGCAGAGTGGTGAAACGATAATGCGAGCAAAGCACACAACCAATATTTGGCCAATTTATTATCGCGGATATATTGCAGAGAGAAGAGGAATACACAAAAGGCCAGTTCGTGCCGCATGATATTCATAAAACTATACATGCAGAAGCCCGTGAGAATAAGTGTGGCATATATATATACCAATATGTCTTTCTCCTTTTTGAAAGCATTGTATAAGAGAACAATTTGTATAAAGGCAACTATCGTGAACAAACACCAAACAGGAGCATTTAGAAAATGGCAAATATAGAGAATTAATGAAAATCCAATTTCGTATCTTTCATTCTCAATGAGTTCTCTAAAAGATGCATAACTCTCAGTTTGATCATACGCGTAGGCATAGTTATTGTAATCTATGCCAACGCCATAACGTAAACCGAAGACAAGCGTAAACAAGATAATCGGAATCCATCCCCAAAGATGTGCTTTGGATGAAGCTCCTTGAGATAGTTTCGCGCAGTAGCACATAAAGAACGTGAGGAGCGTATATACTATGATGGATTGTATGTAGAGCATTTAAGATTTTGAATGTATTACTTTTTCCCAGATAGATTTCAGTACATAGACTCCTCCTTTTACACAGCATTTTACAGCAGAGGAATAATAATGTCGTTTTATTGATGGCATGATAAAGGATTTGTATATTTTTGCAATATGCAGAAACATAAAATCTTTTTGCACGTCAAACACACGAAGTATCTCTTTATTCCAACGTTCTATCTTCTTCGCAAAGACGTATGGCTCTGTATAAACCGTCATCCCTTGCTCTCCTCTTCGATAGACAGAGGAAATAACTGCTTCAAAACGGAATAGACCTTTTGTAAGCAGCCAGCACCACATGATGGTATCTACACCAAGCCGGCATGTTGTCGTGTAATCGCTAAGTGCTTCTCGTCTACACAACACTCCAGCAGTCGGGAAACGCCTTGTGATTATTACTTCTTTCGTCGTTAAGTCGTGTGATGACTTAGTGTTGAATGGATATTCGGTATTATTAACTTCATTATGTATCAGTCCGTTTTCGGCAATGGCTGCATAACTCAGATGAGATTCCAAAAAATCAACTTGCCGTTGTAGTTTCTTCTCATCGGTCCAATAGTCATCTCCTTCACAGAAAGCGATATATTTGGCTTCTTTGCTCGCTTCAAACATAATACGGAAAATAGCGTTGGGCTTTGAATATTGATTTTCCGTTTCATAAATGGGGTGAATAATGTTAGGGTATTTTGCTGCATATTCACGTATGATCTCAGCACTATGATCAGTCGATGCATCATCATGCACAATTGCCACAAACGGAAAATCTGTTTGTTGCATCACAAAACCATCAAGACATTGGCGTAAGTATGGCTCATGGTTATAAACCATACAATGGATAGCGACTATAGGAGAGATGACTTTTTTATTCATTTTCATTATATTTCCATGTTGTCGATGATTTTACGGTAGCGTTGAGTGGTCGGGATTATTTTCCCATTATCATCCACTACGTAAATGCCGCCGTTTTTAATGGCAGTGTGGTATTGTGTC
>JAFYZR010000014.1 GCA_017557345.1 Paludibacteraceae bacterium
CTTCCAGGCGCTTTCCTACGTCGTGGACGTGTACCGCGGGCATACCGAGAGGCAGAAGAGCTTCTTCAAGCTTCTCCTGTATATTTCCTTCTTCCCGCAGCTGATTGCAGGCCCCATTGTCAAATACCATGACATCGCCGCCGAAATCACGGACCGCAAGGTTACCGTGGATGGCGTGTACAGCGGTATCATCCGATTCAGTGTCGGCCTCGGCAAGAAGGTTTTGATCGCCAATGCGATGGCAGTGCTTGCGGACAGCATCTTCGCGCTCCCGAAGTCGTATATCGGACTTTTAGCAGCCTGGGTCGGTGCGATTGCCTATGTCCTGCAGATTTATTTCGACTTCTCCGGTTATTCCGATATGGCAATCGGTCTCGGCCTCATGTTCGGATTCCATTTCCACGAGAACTTCAATTATCCGTACATCGCGGGCAGCATTACCGAGTTCTGGAGACGCTGGCACATTTCACTGTCGTCTTGGTTCCGGGATTATCTGTACATTCCGCTCGGCGGCAACCGCAAGGGTAAGGCACGCACGATCTGGAACAAGTTCGTTGTATTTTTCTGTACCGGCTTCTGGCACGGTGCAAACTGGACGTTTTTAATCTGGGGACTCTATCACGGGTTCCTCGAAATGTTGGAAGAGAAGCGCTGGATTCCGGTTCACTGGGGAATCAAGGTGCTGAATCATATTTATACGCTGCTTGCGGTGACCGTCGGATTTGTCATCTTCCGTGCGGACAATATGTCGCAGGCGTGGTACATGATCAAGAGCATGTTCGGCTTCGGTGCATCGAGCGGCTACGGGTATGTGAAAACCCTCGCGATGCTGTCACCGTACATTCTTGTCATGATGCTTTTGGGAATCGTGGCCTCGACGCCCGTGTGGAAGCTTCTTTCCGCGAAATTTGCCGCCACCAAATGCGGCAAATACCTGCACGAGCCTGCCGCCATGCTGTTCTCGCTCGCTGTTTTAGTGCTTGCCCTGATGGCAATCGCCTCCGACAGCTACAATCCGTTTATTTATTTCCGTTTCTGATCCGGGGAGTTTATGAAGAAGAAAATCATCTTTATAATCGTATATATGGCCGTCTGCGTCGTTCCGTTCGCAACGCTCTGGTTCATGAAAAATGATACGTCAGAGCAGGAGAAGCGTGAACTTGCCGCTTTCCCGAAGCTCGCGGAAGAGGGCGTTCCGAATACGCAGTTCTTCACGCAGTTCGACGACTGGTTCGCGGACCATCTGGGCATGCGGTCCTATCTGATCACCGCCCAGACGGCTCTGAAAGAGTACGCCTTCGGGGAATCCGCGGAATCGTCGATTGTTCTCGGAAAGAACGGCTGGCTGTTCTATGAGAAGACGGTTGATGATTACTGTCACGTGGCAACGCTTTCCGAGCGGAATGCCGACAACGTCGCCTACAGCATGAAGCTTTTGGAGGAATACTGTAACGGGCAGGGCGCGGATTTCGTATTTACCGTTGCGCCGAATAAGAATACGCTGTATCCCGACAATATGCCGGACCGCTATGTGCAGCTTTCTGAAGACTCGAACCTTCGAAGACTCGAGCTTTCGCTCGGCCGCTACAATGTAACGTATGCGGATCTGAAGGATGCCTTCATGAAGGACGGCCGCGTGCTGTACCAGCCGCGGGATTCGCACTGGACGTATGAGGGCGCCATGCTTGCCTACCGGACGATTGTCAGTAAGCTTTCGTCGGAGCATGACATTTTCCCGAATATAACCTATACGGAGCGACGCGACTGGGATGCCGATCTGGTGAACATGCTGTATCCCGGTGCCGCTGACGATGACCCGCAGGTATATCCGAATATTGAGTGGTCCTTTGTCGTTAAAGGCGATACCGTTTACGATGAGGCGCTTGTCATTGAGACGCTTGCCGGAAGCGGAGAGGGAAGCCTTCTGATGTTCCGTGATTCCTTCGGCAACACGATGTGGAATTACTTTGCGGAAAGCTTTGAAAAAGCCGATTTCGAGCGTGCTTTTCCGTACCGTATGAGCTTTGTCGACCGAATCGGAGCAGATGCGGTCGTCATCGAAATCGTTGAGAGAAACCTGATTAATCTGGCCGATAAGGCGCCGGTCATGAAGGCACCGAAGCGGGACATTCAGATTACGGACGCTTATGACATGAGCGGGCATCCGAACTGTATGAAGACCGGGGAATCCGCCGGAATGCTGCACGTTTACGGTGCAATCGATCCGGAACTTCTCGGTGAGAGGTATCGGGTTTACCTGGTCGTTGAGGGCGAAGACGGAAAGACCTTTTATGAGGCTTTCCCGATATTTGAAAAGGAATTATTGGACGGGACCGAGACGGGCGACAACGGATTTTCCGCATATCTGCCCGCGGAGCTTAACGGCTCCTCAATCGGAGTTCTCGTCTTAACGGACGGCAGATATTATTACCAGCAGTTCCGTTAGAAAGGAACAGGAGATAACATGGAGAACAGATTACAGTTATACAATACACTGACAAAGCGTGTGGAACAGTTCGTTCCGAATGTCGACGGAAAGGTGAACATGTACACATGCGGACCGACTGTGTATCATTTTGCACATATCGGAAACCTCAGAAGCTACATCCAGGAGGATGTGCTTGAGAAGACGCTTCGTTACCTCGGCTACGACGTGAAGCGTGTCATGAACATTACCGACGTGGGACATCTTTCAAGCGATGCCGATACCGGCGAGGATAAGATGTTAAAGGGCGCACAGCGCGAGCACAAGACCGTCATGGAGATTGCACAGTTTTATACCGACGCGTTCTTCTCGGATTGCGCGAAACTGAATATCAAGACACCCGACGTGGTAGAGCCCGCAACGCACTGCATCCCCGAATTCATTCATATGATTGAAGTTCTTCTTGAAAAAGGCTACGCCTATCAGGCCGGGGAAAATGTGTACTTTGATACCTCGAAGCTGAAAGAGTATTTCGTCCTCACGAACCACAGTGAGGAGTCGCTTCTTGAGGGCGTAAGAGACGACGTGGATGTCGATCCGAATAAGAAGAATAAGAACGATTTCGTGCTCTGGTTCACCAAATCCAAGTTTGAGGACCAGGCGCTTAAGTGGGACAGCCCTTGGGGCGTCGGATATCCCGGCTGGCACATTGAGTGCTCGTGCATCAGCTTGAAGCATCTCGGCGAGTACATGGACATCCACTGCGGCGGCGTGGATAACATTTTCCCGCATCATACGAACGAAATTGCCCAGTCTGAGTCGTATCTCGGCCACAAATGGTGCAATTACTGGTTCCATGTGCATCACCTGAACGACAAGAGCGGTAAGATGAGCAAGTCAAAGGGCGATTTCCTGACGGTTTCGCTCATTGAAAGCAAGGGCTACAACCCGCTTGTATACCGTTTTTTCTGCCTGCAGAGCCATTACCGCAAGCCGCTTGAGTTCTCGTATGAGGTGCTCGACCAGATGACGGCTGCATACGATAAGCTCGTGAAGAGAATTGCCGGTCTTAAGAAGGATACGCCGGTGGATCAGGACGCGTTTTCTTCCTACCGGAAGCAGTTTGAGGACTGCCTGTGCAACGATATCAACACCGCTTCGGCCATCACGGTTCTGTACGATGTTCTGAAGGCCGATATCAGTGACGGAACGAAGTACGCATTGGCGGAAAGCTTTGATACCGTACTGAGTCTCGGACTGACGGCTGCACCGAAGGAAGAACCCGAAGCGGAGGCCGACGACGAGCTGACCGCGTTCGTGAACGCGAAAATCGCGGAGCGTGCCGAGGCCAAGAAGGCAAAGGATTTCGCGAAGGCCGACGCCATCCGTGCGGAGCTTCTTGAAAAAGGCATCCAGATTAAGGATACAAGAGAAGGAGTCGTATGGGAGAAGATCTGACTTCGCTGATTCGGGAACGGTTCGGATATGCCGACACCGACCCTAAGCAATACTCGCCGTTAGCGCTCGCATTTGTCGGAGACGCCGTCTATTCTTTATTGATTCGGACGAAGCTTCTGTGCGAGCGGGAGCTGACGGTGAATCATCTTCATAATCACGCTGCCGATTCCGTCAAGGCGGAGGCGCAGAAGGATCTGATGAATGCGATGCTGCCGAGGCTGACGGAGGAGGAAATGACCGTCTTTAAGCGCGGCAGGAACGCCAATTCGCATTCGGTTGCCAAGCATGCATCGGTCACGGATTACCGCATCGCGACCGGGTTTGAGGCGCTGCTCGGATACCTGTATCTGAACGGGCGCACGGACCGGATCATGGAGCTTGTATTCCCGAAAGAGCAGGAGACCTGCTGAAAGGAACGTTATGGAAGAAAATGAAACCCTGATTGAAGGCAGAAACGCCGTTTTGGAGGCTTTCCGCTCGGGGAAGACAATCGATAAGCTGTTTGTGCAGAAGGACTGTAAGGACGGCCCGATCCGGAGCATCCTCAGAGAAGCTGAAAAATGTGACACCATCGTCAACTTTGTCACAAAGGAGCGTCTGGACCAGCTGAGCACCACGGGAAAGCACCAGGGTGTCATCGCGCAGGCCGCTGCCTATAAGTATGCCGAGGTGGAGGATATTCTGCAGAAGGCCGCCGAGAAGGGCGAAGCCCCCTTCATCATTCTTCTAGACGGAATTGAGGACCCGCATAATCTCGGGGCCATGATCAGAACAGCAAATCTTGCCGGCGCGCACGGTGTCATCATTCCGAAGAACCGTGCCGTCGGGCTCACCGCTACGGTTGCGAGAACGTCCGCAGGCGCTTTGAACTATACGCCTGTTGCGAAGGTAACGAACCTCACCAGAACGATGGAAGAGTTGAAAAAGCAGGGCGTCTGGTTCGTGTGTGCGGATATGAACGGCGAGCCGATGTACCGGATGAACCTGACCGGACCGATCGGGCTTGTCATCGGAAACGAGGGAAGCGGCGTTTCGCATCTCGTGAAGGAGCATTGCGACATGACGGCGTCCATTCCGATGAAGGGGGACATCGATTCCCTGAATGCATCGGTTGCAATGGGTGTGCTGGCGTATGAAATCGTTCGGCAGAGAATGGGTGGCAAATGACGAATTATTCGATTTACGGGGATGAAGAACTGTGCCGCATGGCAGCAGAGGATCCGAAGGCAGAAGAGTACCTCCTTGTCAAATACAAGGAACTCGTGCGTCTTCTGGCAAGGAATTACTTTCTTCCCTGGGGCGAATGGGACGATCTGCTGCAGGAGGGCATGATCGGATTGCTGCAGGCAATCCGCGATTACCGTTCGGACGCGGGAACCGGGTTTGAAACCTTCGCCGGCCTGTGCATCCGCCGCAAGATGATGAATGCCGTAACGGCTTCGAAGCGCAGAAAGCACAGCGCGATGGAAGACTTTGTCTCGTTAGACTCCCCGGCGTTTCAGAATGAGGACGGAACGGGGCTTTACGGTGTCGGTTTATATGACAATCCGGAGAGCCAGCTGATTTCAAAAGAGGATGCCGGAACGCTTCGCAAAAGAATCCTTGATTCCCTCAGCAAAACCGAGCATACCGTCTTCACGGAATACATGCGCGGCCTTGATTACCGCGAGATTGCCGCCAAACTCGGCAAGACTCCGAAATCGGTTGACAACACCCTTCAGCGGATTCGGAAAAAGGTCCGCACAATCCTCAACGAATAAGGATCTAAAGCCTGAAAAAACTTCTTGAAATAAGGCTTGCAAAACCATATTTGTTGTGGTATTATAGCATTCGTGATTGCTGATGTGGCTCAGGGGTAGAGCGTTTCCTTGGTAAGGAAGAGGTCGCGGGTTCAATTCCCGCCATCAGCTTACTGTAAAGAGTGCGGAAAGCCGGAGAGATTTGGCTTTCCGCTTTTTCTTATTTTCATGCAAAATGAGTACACTTGAGTACAGATAAACCATTATTGCCTGACAAAGCTTCTCTTATTGCATTTCGTTTTCTCTCAGCATCCAGATTATCTAAGATATATCCCTGCGTTGTCTGAATATCTGAATGGCCCAAGTAATCCCGTATTATTGAAATCGGGACATTGTTGTTAAATAAATCCGATGCAACGGTCCTACGGATATCGTGAGAAGATTTCGCATCTATTCCTGCCAGATCACAGCAGCGCCGAAGATATCGGTCAATATTGTGACTTTTGATTCGTCCTGATCCATTGCTGAAAATATAACCATCATTTTCGGTTGGGGTGGCAGTTGAGAATAAACTTGTTGCGTGGAGCAGCTTAATGTCATAAGCGTCAAGATCTAAAAATCTGTCACCGTAGATGCTTTTCTTTTTTGTGTGATCGACAACAACATATTGAGACTTGCCGCTGGCCACATTGACAGTTTTGGTTTCTGTACGATGGATATGAATCTTCATTTCCTTTTCATCAACATCCTGCCATTTCAGAGCAACCAGTTCGCCTAATCGTATTCCCAACTTGAACATGAGGAAGATAGCAAATATTCTTATGTCCGGGGCAGAGGAGAGTCTTTGATTGAGAACGGAGAAGAGTTTTTCCTTCTCATCACATAGATAAACGCGGCTGGAAGTATTCCGCTTAGCAGCCGGTTTACATCCATTCAGTTTTATTTCGACCAGACTCCATGGATTCTCTGTGAGCAATTTCTTCCTAGTGGCATATTTTAGCATATCCTTCAGAATGAAAGACATATTCCGATAAGCCTTAATCGTCAGCTGATGCTCTTTGATGGCCGAATAAAGGAATGATTCTATATCCTCGAATGTCAGTGTGTGTAGAGGAACGGAAACAACTCTCTTACAGGAATAAAACTTATTCCAATCGTTTACATTTCTCCTGAGCGTCCTGGAACTGGTTCCCTCCTCATTACGTTTTGACAGCCATTTAGGGAAAAGCGAATCAAGAGTGGTAATGTCATCCTTAAAATAATGCTTCTTCAGCATGAGCATAAGGTCTGATTCAGTATGAGCCACTAGCTTCTTTCGGTTTCCATCTTCGCATTTGACGTAGGTCATCCAACGGCTGGAACTATTCTTTGGCGGAGTGATGGTATACGGATGAACGGATAATACTTTGGATTTCGTCATATCAGATTCAATCATATCCAGCATTTCCGCTGTTATTGTACCATCTTCACAGGCTTTTTGTATATCAGAAAAAGAGATTATTACAATCACCTCTTTCTAATCCAAAAGCCCGGCAACAGAATCGGGAGCATCAAAAGAGTTGCAAATAATTGATTGTTCTTCATTTATGATAAGGCTCCCTTCCACTGTAAATGTGAATCCCTTAACATTGTACTGAGTGGTATACGGGAACTTTATATCGGATATCCGTAACGACTATGACTTTGTCAAGGAACAGAGATTTAAATAGAAACACAGCGTTACTATTCTTTTAATCGATGCGAGACAAATCTATTAGATTATCAAATAATAAGAAGCCTGTGCTCATTTATATGCTACAGCAACTAAAAGGAAAAGTCAAGTGATATATTTGCTTAAAAGCAAATTATAAAGAAAGAGCAAACAAGAGAAGAAAAAGCAATTTTTGTTGACAAATACTGTTGCTTCCACTAAGATAGGATATGATGAAGTATGACAAGGTATGATGCGGTATGATGTGCCTTGTAAAGTTTTAATTCCGGAAAGGATGTCAATTATGGCGAGAAGATTTAGTAAACCTGAACGGGAATTTGATTCTCAGGCCTTTTCCGAACTGGTAAATAAAGCAATCGGGGACCGGACTAAGACACAGTTTTCTGAAGATACCGGATTATCGTTATATTATATCAGCAGAGTAACAAACGGGAAGATTAATAAGGCACCGCGCCCCAATACAATATCTGTTATCGCTGCTGTTGCTCAGAACGGTGTTACTTATGCTCAATTGCTTAAGGCTGCAGGATATTCAGATACTGTGGCGCTTGTCTTTGAGGCAGAAGAGGAATACAATAATCGAACCAGGCTGACATCACATGCAAGGGAACAATTTGTTCGTATGGGAATCGCTACAGTTTCTGTGGCACTGGCAAGAAGCAAGTATAAGTATTATGCAGATGGAGGTGCCATAGGCGAACACTACGATTTTGTGGTTCATGTGCAAATCAATGAAGAAATGATCAAATGGCGTTTTCAATTTCTCATAGAGATGCCGCCCATAAAATCAAACAATACGAGAGTTATAGAAGAAATATATTACTACTATAACAGAGAGATAAAGGCAGTTATTCCTAAAAAACTTGCCGTTCTTCATACTTTTGTTACCGAATCTCCGGATTTGTATAATCGAATAGTGGAGAATGCCCCTCCGGCGTTTGCACGCTATTCGGCTGTAATGCTAATAGATACGTCCACCTTGTCGGTCATAAAGTCTCAGATACTTAGAGGTCCGGAGGCAGGAACAATAGAACTCCCGATTCTTGAAAGCACAAATCGGGAGAATCAGTAGAGCGTATATGTTGTTTGTTTGAATTCAAAGACCGGGATGATTGATTGTCTGATTAGTGATATAATGGAAGTAGTTGAAATGGCTGGAAAAAGGAAGAAGGTATTTGTGTATGAGTGATAGAGTTTCCGTTTTGCCGGAGGAATTGTTAAAATTGATCCGGCATGGGGAAAGTTTTCAAATAGAGTATAAAGAGGCTAAAACAGAACTGCCGAAGAATCTGTTTGATTCTGTTTGTTCTTTTTCGAATCGAGAGGGTGGCGACATTTTTCTCGGTGTGCATGATACAGGTGTAATATTGGGTGTGGACCCTTCCTCGGTAGCAAAGATCATCACGAATTTTGTAACTCTTTCCAATAATAAGGATAAGATATTTCCGCCGCTATATCTTACTGCAAGGGAATATGTGTATTTTTCTGACGGCTCGTTTTCTGCTGTGGACAAAAAGGGAAAACTAGTTCAGGAGCAGCCCGGAGAATACCATGTTATCCATATACATATTCCGGTCAGCCCGTCTGTAGTCCGTCATAAGGGGAGAATCTTTGACCGGAACGATGATGGGGATATGGATATCACGGATATGTCAGAACGAGTATATCAGTGTTATGCACGTAAGCAGAGCACTTATTATGTGAATAAGGTCTATCCGCATTGGAAGGTTTCCGATTTACGAGAGGATTTGATTGAAAAGGTCAGGAAAATGGCGATTTCCCGTAAACAGTTTTACGATAAGGCGAGACATCCTTGGGCTAATATGAACAACGAGGAACTTCTCAGAACAAGCGGTCTAATCCTGACAGATGAAGAAGGAAGAACTGGAATCACGCTGGCGGCAGTGCTTCTGTTTGGAACTGATAGTATGATAGCATCGGCATGTGCTCATCATAAAACAGATTGTATCTATCGGGTTTATAATCTTGACCGTTATGATGACAGAGAGGTTATTCTGACAAACTTGATTGAATCTTATGAGAAGATGTTTGCTTTCGGACAAAAGCACTTGAACGATCTTTTTGTCTTGGACGGGGTTCAGAGTGTTAGTGCGAGAGATATAATTCTGCGTGAGATTATTTCGAATTCTCTGGCACATCGTGATTATTCCAACGGTTATGTGGCTAAGTTATTGATTGAAAAGAACAGGATTATAGTTGAAAACGGAAACAGAGCTCATGGTATCGGAGCTTTGGATATTAAGTGCTTTGAACCGTTTGCCAAGAATCCTGCTATAAGCAAGATTTTCCGCGAAATAGGATATGCCGATGAATTGGGATCTGGTATGCGTAACAGCTACAAATATACTTTGATGTACAGCGGTGCAGAGCCGGAATTTATCGAAGGCGATGTGTTCAAAATTATTATTCCGCTTTCTGTTGGGTCCTTGATAAAGGTTGGACCCGGCTATTCACCTGAACCAAGTGGTCAAGTGGTCAAGTCAAGTGGTCAAGTGGTCAAGTCAAGTGGTCAAGTTGAGCGGGAAGCAATTGCGGTTAAATTAGATATTGCAAAGATTAATGAATTATTGAATTATTGTACGGAAGCAAGGACAAGGGAGGAACTCCAGAAATTCTGTGAAATCAATTCCAGAGACTATTTCCGGAAGAATATTTTGATACCGTTGTTAAACAGCGGTAGACTGAAGTATACAATCCCTGACAGAATAAACAGCAGCAAACAGAAATATATCAAGGCATAGAACAAATAGTATCTTTAGGTATGATAACTTAGGCACTAGCTTAGGCACTAGTGACGAGGCTATTTACGAAGATAAAAGAAGTAAGCTGTTGACATTTTGCAAAGAACCTAAGTCAAAGAATGAAATAAAAGAGCATTTAGGTATTAGTTCAGAGAGGTATATCCGTCAGAAACTAATAGTACCTTTACTTGAGGAGGGAAGATTGGTTCGAACGATTCCTGAAAAGCCCAGTAGTCCAAACCAGAAGTATTTCTCGCAAACTCCTATAATCAATTAAAGAAAAACAGATGTTTAAGTTGTACGGCAATACCGATAGTGTAGGGCGGGGATAATCTCCGCCCTACTTTTATATTTTGTTCAACTATTTATTCAACTTTTATTCAACTCTTTTATTCAAGTTTTTATTCAACTTTTTATTCAACTTAAATGATAAATTAAATGTTAAATTTATGTAAAGTTTGTAACCATCACGATAAAAAAGTTGTTATAAAGGGTGAAGGGTATAAATCCAAGGAAGGAGCCCCAATGGAAGATCACGATATTGTTGAATTGTTTCTGGCCAGAAACGAAGACGCCATATCCAAAACTGCAGAAAAGTACGGTCCCAGAATCAGACAAATAGCCTATGGAGTGTTGGGCAATCATGAAAGCGCGGAAGAGTGCGAAAACGACACCTATCATAAGGCGTGGGAATCGATTCCGCCGAATGACCCGAGAGCGCATTTGTTCTCTTATTTGGGGCGGATTGTCCGAAATATAGCGCTGAACCGGCTGAAAGCAGAGGAAAGCCAGAAGAGGAATGCTATTCAGTGCGAGTTAACACGAGAGATGAAGGAGAGCATTCCTGCAAACGTAGACACAGAGGCGGACGTACTGCGTGGAGAATTGAAAAAAAACATTGAGTCATATCTGGATAAGTGTTCAGACCTTCAACGGAAGGTCTTTATCAGAAGGTACTGGTATTGGGATTCCATATCAGCAATAAGCCGTCGCTATGGGATATCACAAGCCAGTGTGAAAACGATGCTGTTCAGAATGCGGAAGGATTTGAAAAAACATCTGGTCCAAGGAGGATATGATATATGAATGAGTATGATTTGCTTGAGACAATCGGAGACATTAAGGATGAGTACATTGAAAATGCCGGCGCAGAGGAAGAGCATAGTGAAGCAACATCAAAAGAGATAAGATGCATCCGGATTAGAGAAAGGCGGAAGAAAGCAGTCTCTTTAGCGGGTTGTCTGGTGGGAATTGCAATTACAGTGATAATTGTGGGAATGGTAACCAAATACTATTTCGTAAGTAAGGGGGTGGATAGCCACAAAGACAATCATCCAGTCGATGAAACGAAAGATGAATTGCCCGGCGAGGAAGTTGAACTTTACGAGAAGTATCAGTATTTGCGTTTCTATGAAGAACTATATCTTTCATCAAAAGAGGAATGCGTGAACGTCGGGGATTTCCTTGGAATCTTTTGGATGACCAGTGATATTGAGGGAAAAAATGTAGATGCAAAAGAAGTCTCTGTGTATAAGGTTGCCGACATGGACGAATCTTTGGCTGTTGCAGTTTTTTATGAAGAAGAACAGACCTATCACATGTATTACAACAGTGTAATCAGGTGATGGCATTGTTTAAAAGTTATAGCAAGAAAGAACCGAGGAGGTGAGATAAACAAAGAGAGAACTAAGCCTTTTACTGTGTTTCCTGTATGCAAATGAAAAAGCATATAAGGAGGAAGACTAAATGAAGAGGATAATAACTATTGTTTTATTGGTGGCCTTAATTCTGGCGATTACCGGAGAAAAGAGTAAGGCAGGAGAAATTGAGAGTGTATGGAGTAATACTGTCAATTATAAGAATCGGGGTGGTTATACAGATTCACAATTGGTTGACAGGGAGTTCTTTTCCCTGATAGTCGGTGTATCAGACGATTATCTGGTTTTACCGTTGTATGATTTGCAAAACAATATTTCGGCATATGTAATCCAATATTATAACGAGGGTGTCCCGTATAGTTACGTCGTAATCAATACGAGGACCATAGTTGAGGATGCTTATTATGTTGAGTTTGGAAAAGGGGATTTTGCCGGAATTGTCGGACTTAGCGAATCAAATATCTTTGGGGAGACCGTCAAAATATGTTATTGCGGTGGATCAGAGTACTATCTCTGGGTAGATAATTCCCTTTATCATTTTGAAGGCGAATTGAAGAGTTTAGATAGTGGTACGATTGCTGCATTAACGGACCGAACTTCCGGAGTATATTATAACTACGGAGAAACCTTAACATTGTCTGCAGTTTTCAGCAAAGAAGTCGGTTATGATACCTATTCGGTATATACCAGATCCACCTCTTTTACAAAGCGTACGATGGCGGCAACAAAGTATGCCTACGGAAATAATAACCCTGTCAGTGAGCATTGCGCTCCTACAGCTGCGCTAAACTTTATGCAATACTTGTATTCTGTGGAAGGGAAGACAAGTATTCCGATGAGCTCCTGGCAATCGGTATTTATTGCGCTTCATACCGCAATGGGAACTTCAAATCTAAACGGCACTTCGGACAGCAATGTTGCGCCGGCTTATCAGTCGGTATTAAGATCCTATGGATATAACAGTGCGACGGCTTCAATTCAGTATTATGCATCATGGAGTCAGATTACTTCCGCACTCAGTTCAAACGCTGTTCATCTTTGCCTTCACTCGTCAGAGATTTATGGTAACCACAGCGTGCTTGGTATAGGATATATATCGTTTTCCCATTCCACCGGTTGGGTGAGTAAGTATTATACGATAGTGGACGGATGGACTGCAGATATCCGCTATGTCCATTCCAGCCTGGGAATAAATTATATCAATCTAGTGACTGTTTATGTGGGATCATGAATTGTCAGAATATTCAGATTTTAGGGGGGGGGTGGGAGAAAGCGTGAGAAATAATGAAAAAAGGAACGTATATCATTTGTGTATCAATTGCTGTTGTTGTATTTGCTGTATCAGGAACCTTTGCATATCAAAAGAGAAGAGAACGTAAAGAACTCGAGAGTATTGTAAAAGACGGAAACACAGAAAAGGCTTTGGTTAGTATTCCGGAGGGTATAACCAAAATTGCAATCATTGACGGATCCAGAGGAGATTCTATCGTTTTAGATGAAGGGGACGTTAAAGATTTCTTCTCGAAACTGGACTCGGCTACGGGCACAGTGGAATATGTTGGTGAAGGTACCGGTTACCGTTATGCTGTTATCTGTTACAGAGATTATACTATGGTTATGTCCTTCGATTTTATGTCAGAAAAGATTATTAGGGAGAATGTTGGAGAGGCCGGTGTTGACAGGCTTTTTACCGCGGCAGATTCCATCCCTGCATTTTCGTATATCCAAGAGCTGTTTGAGGAAGCAAGAACAAAGGAATAGATATTGCGAGGCAGTTTCTATGGTCATTGACCGGAAAGGAAGGTGATTCCGTTGAGCTAATTGGGACTGATAAACAGAATTAGGCCAATTCAGTAAACCAAAATGTGTTGGCGAATCAAATAAAAGGAGCGCACATAAGGCATATGAGTTGAGCGTGAAGAGGATTTCATTGGTGAAAAAAACGCTTCGCAAGGAGGGGCATTCTGGTAGGATTATGCGAATTACAAATCGAAAGGAGGATGGTCTTATGGGAAATTGACGTAAGGCAGCAGAATCTTTTTGACGAAGGATGCGTTTGTGTTTATTAGAATACTTTCATGAAAGGATGGAATTATAAATGAAAAAAACTAGAATTATTAGCCTTGCTTTTGTACTTGTTATGATTTGCGTTGTAAGCGTGGCATTAGCAGCAGATTACGTTACTCCAAGTACTATGCCACTTGGTGCTTATACGGTGACAATAGAGAATCGTATTTCCGAAAATCAAAAGAATGCATCCGCTAAAACTTGGGCACCTAATCCAAATGTTGGGACTAGTGTTACTGCTACGTTTTATTGGTTTGATACTGAGTATGATAATGGTGACGGAACATATGGACGTTTTTTTCAGCAGACAAAAACCTTTGGAAATTATGGTTCGGCAACTGTTGTTGCGGACACATTGACTGGGGTTCATAAGTATTATTATAAGGTGATTTCCAACCATTACGCATCGTACGGCGGGGAGAGTGTCTCTCACAATGGTCTTAAAACGGAGCTTCGATAGGATGAAGGGAAGATATAGGAATGAGAAGAAAGACATTATTATTTGCGATTCTCCTTGTTTTAACTCTGTGTTCCTGTGATGTGAAACAAAAGCAAGAAACCTCTGCTACTTCGGCAGAGGTTTCTCCTGCAGAAACAATAAATGCTCAGAATTCACCTTCCCCGATAACGGCGAATCCGGAGATATCCTCGACTATAACTTCAAAACCTACGCAGTCGCCGACTCTTGTGCCGATACCGGAGCGAGATTCGGACAGTATTCGAATCGCATTAAGAGCCACAATGCGGCTGACAGAGGAAGAGAGCGCGGAAATCAACCGAATTCTCAAGGAAGCGGGGCTATCCTGTGGGGTAGAGTTTATTCCGGATACTTATTGGTATAATGACCGTGACTGGGAAAGATGGGTTGATGAGAATGAGGAACGGTTGGACATTATTCATGTGGGAGCATGGAATAATAATACTCATATGTGCGAGTTTATGAAAAAACACCTTCTTCCCTTGAATGATTATATTGAAACAGAGGATGGAAGAATACTCCGAGATGCATTTGGGAAGACCAGATGGGAATACTCGGAAACCCAAGAGGGTTTCATCTATGCGATACCCGTGCTGAATGAGAAATCTGATAAAAAGGTATATGCAGCGGTAAATGATGATTATCTGTCACTGTTTGGAACAACGGCCCTTGATTATGAGTACGTGAAGAAGATATGTGATGGAATTGCTTATCCGGGTTGTAAAATTTCCATTGATTCTGTTTCAGATAAAGTATTACTTTCCTTATGTGGGTATTCGTGGATATATGGCGGTATTCCATATGATAAGAATGCCAATAAAGTTACAAACACGTCGGAATGTACGGAACAACTGCATAACGTGTGCCTGCAATTATTTCAAGATCTGAAAAATGGCATTACAGTTGATGAGAGCTGTAATCCGGATGGCGTCGTGAATCCCATAGTATATATCTATTACGATGCGAAGAAAGAGATAGAGGGTTATACCTCATTCGCTATTAGTGAGAATAGATATGTGGTGGGGACCACCGGAATGTATGGGGTTTTGGCGTCGTGTCCGCGAAAAGAATTGGCACTACAGGTGTTAACCTTGTGCTTCTCGAATCCTAAGATTGCCTCTATACTTTGCTGGAAAAACTACGGTGAAAAGTGGGAAGACTCCTGGGATGAGAAAGCAGTCAAATGGGAAGGAAGAGTGAAAGAAACCCAATCAGAACCATCTGATGAGAAGAAACGATTGTTTGTGGCATTTTCCGAAGAGGAGTTGAACTCATTGGAGAAGTATTCCGGTGATTTGTATACTGTCTCAAAGGGGTATTACGTTGAGCAAAATGGGTTACCGGTCTTGAACCCGGATTTTGAAAAAGACTTAGAAGGTCGTGATTTATGGAAGCCCCAAAATCAAAAGGTATATACGATTGGAGTTGACGCATTAAACCGGGAATTGGAGGCAGGGAATATAGAATAACCACTCTGATGGTTGTTAGAAGAAAAAAATATGGACTCGTATTATTCAGCGGAGAAATGGCTAAAGGAGCAATCATGAACAGAAAGCGGATTCAAGCAGTGTTTCTTCTTGTGATTCTATCCGCCTTTCTGTGTTTTTCCTCCTGCAGAAAGAAAAAAAACACAGAAGCGGACAGACACCGGAACGACATCTCGGAGGTTATTGGAACGGAGAGTGTTGTAAACACTTACACAGCGGCGGCCTCCCTGACAGAGAAGTATGCCCTGTATCATAGTAACAATGGTCAACTTCGGATTTTCGATGCCAACAGTAAGACAGACATTGTTTTTTGCTTTAACCCGGGATGCGAGCACGAGAAGGAAAAAAGGACCATAACCGGTGAACTGTTAAAGGAGGGTTGCCCGTCATATAATTATTCCTCATGGGCGGTATTTCTTGATGGGGATTCCTGTGTTTTCTTAAGGGATAACGGGGAAGTTATCCGTTCTGACCGACAGGGAGAGAACCGGCGTGTCATTGCGACAATCCCTTCGTATCTCTCAATTGGGACGAATGATGTGTTTTATGCGGGCAATTCGATGTTCATTTACACAGCTAATCATTATGAAATAACCGAAATGAAGGACTCGAACGGAAACTCCCAATGGGCCATCGGAGACACGAAAGACACACAGGATTGTCGCCTGATTCGGGTTGATCTTACGGACGGAAAGATTACCGAAGTATTTCAAAAAGAGGCCTACAATGCAATTATTTGGAAACATGATGTTCGCGGAGAGCACGTATATTTTGAATGCTTCTACCTCGATATCCCCTATGTCGGACCGAATCTGGAAACCTACGGTCCCTCGCACAGCATACCGGAAGGAATGACTGTGGAAAACTATTGGGAGGAGATGTCGAAACACCGGTTTGTGGACATCTATGATTATTATATCGCTACGGGAGAACTTCGGACGATTCTCAGTGGGCAAAATAATAAGGACGCCGTGGTTTTCGGCAGGGATTTCTTCGCGCTTACGGAAGACAACAAATCCACCATGCTGTATCATTATGACGGACAGCCGTACCTGCAGTTAGACTGCGCCGTTACGGTTGATGTGCGTACAGATGAACATTTGGTGTGTCACGGACAGGAGAACGGGGAATATCTGATGATCAATGAGGAAAACGGGGAAATCCTAAAGCGTGTTCAGATGCCGGAGAATACCATCAATCTGGAGGCAATCATCGGAGACAGCTGCTACGGACTTGTTAACGGACCGGATGGCTGGGGTGCCGGATATATTTCTGCAGAGGATTTCTGGAACGGAAAGATAGAGAATGCCATACCGTTCAATGTACAGTAAACACATGAAGGGGATTGGAAGATGACACTGAAAGCGGAAGAACTAACCAAAGACTACGGAAAGAAACGGGCTCTTGACGGGTTCTCCTATACGTTTGAGCCGGGCATCTACGGACTGCTCGGCCCGAACGGCGCCGGGAAGTCAACCCTTATGGGAATCCTTACGACCGGCCTTAAGGCAACGTCAGGAAAGGTGACCTGGGACGGGACGGATATTTCTTCGATGGGGAAGGATTACCGCGCGCTGATCGGATACATGCCGCAGCAGCAGAAAATCTATGAGGATTTTACGCTGCTGCGCTTTTTGTATTATGTTGCCTCGCTGAAGGGAAAGAAGAAGGGTGAGGTGCCGGAAGAGATTGACGGCATCATCCGGAGCGTCAACCTGTGGGAAGTACGGAACGACTGCATCGGAACCTATTCCGGAGGAATGAAACAGCGTACCCTTCTCGCGCAGGCTTTGGTCGGAAATCCCGCCATCCTGATTCTTGACGAACCGACGGTAGGTCTTGATCCGAAGGAGCGGGTACACTTCCGGGAACTGGTCTCGGAAGTCGCAAAGGATAAGATTGTCATCATTGCCACGCATATCGTAAGCGACCTTGAGAAACTTGCTTCGGAAATCATCTTCTTAAACCAGGGGAAGATTGTGAAGAGCGGAACCCTTTCGGAACTTTATGAGAACTACGACGGAGAGGGAGAACCCTCGGTGGAGAAGATTTACATGGGACTCGGCATGGGAGGCAGGTAATGTTCCGTCACGAATGGTTTAAGATATGGCATAACCGAAAACTGCTTGCCTTTCTGCTCGCGCTTCTTACGCTGAACGGCCTGTTCTTCTGGTATCATGCCGAGAAGAAGGAAATCCCCGCCCATGCCTATAAGGCGCTGAGCGCTGACCTTAGGGGCATGAGCGATGCGGAAGCGGCGGATAAGCTTTCGGAGTGGAAGAACGGACTGACGGATGTCCTTTTCTCCGGAGCCGCAGGCGCGGGGAGAGGCGATTACCCGAAGTATTGCGGAAACCTCTGGCAGGAACGCGAACTGTATACGTTAAAGCAGGGAGAGTATGAGGACGTCCTCGGATATCCAGCTTACGTAAAGAAGGCCGCCGGGGCTGCCGTGGAGTACCGGCTTATCCTTTCCATGCTCGGCGGAAGCGAAAAGAAGCTTTTGGATGTCGAAAAGACCGGAAAGGAGTATGAGCGGTTAACCGGCCTTACCATACGGCAGACCGATACGAAAGGAATCTCGTCAGCCCTGTCCCTCCCGAGCATCCTTTTTCTTGAAATGCTTTCCGCGGTGCTGCTCGTATCCGTATTGTTTACCAAGGAAAAGGAGCAGGGACTTCTCCGCCTGTATTCCTCCATGTATCAGGGACGCGGCAGGATGTTTCTTGCCCGGATGGGAGCGGCAGGACTCGGTATCGCCTGCTGTAACCTTCTGTTCTTCCTTACGACGCTTCTCATGGGATGTGTTCTCTACGGAATGCCAAGGGGGACGTTTCTTTCGGAACCGCTGCAGTCCCTGACCGGGTATAAGTCCGCGGTCCTTCCGGTTTCCATCGGGACATTTCTCCTTCTTTCGTATATTTGGTCCTGCGCCGTATCGTTCATGGTGGCGCTTCTGACCGCCACGGTAAGCTCCCTGGTTTCTTCGGCGATGAAGGTGTATGTGATTCTCTTCACATTTGTCGGAATCGAAGGAATCCTTTACTTAAAGATTGACGATCTCAGCTACCTGTCCGTTTTCAAACGGATTAACCTTGTGTCATTTGCTGATCCCGGATATTGTATTGCCAGGTACCGGAATGAATTTCTGTTCGGAAAACCGGTCGGCTATCCCGTTGTGGCGTTCCTGATTCTTCTTCTGGCCGCTGCCTTGGCCGGCTTTCTCGGATGGTTCCTGTCCGAACGGGGATACGGCGTCATCGTGAAACACCGCAGCCAACGCCTGTTCCGGAAGGGCATATCCGAAGAATACTCCTTCGGAAAGCATACAGGCCTTTTGCGTCATGAAAGCGTCAAGTTCTTCCGGTATGAGAAGATCGGATACGTCCTTGTCCTTCTCCTCGTGCTTCTTCTGTTCATGACGAAACCTTATGAGAAACAGTATACCTCGATTGAGGAGATGTTCTACCAGTCCTACCTGTACCGGCTTATGCAGGCGGAACCGGAACAGTATAAGGCCACCACGGAACAGTTCCAAAAGGAACTGGAGCAGGAGCGGATGTCCGCGTCCTCGCAGACCTCGACGCATTATAAGGAAGAAGCACTCGGAAAGATACAGACGTACGTGGAGTACCTTGGGACGAAGGAAGGAGCCCGGGCGGTTGACAGCCGGGGCTTTGAGAAACTGTATAAGGACCGGAAACAGAACGTCATCCTCGGCGTCTGTGCCGTCCTTGCCGCCATCCTGTGCGGCATCTCCGCCGCTGCGGTGGAATACCGCTCCGGCATGGCGGATCTGATCCGGATTTCGAAAGAAAGAAGAAAGGTGCTTCTCTGTAAGGGAGGGATTCTTCTCGGAACGGTCACCGTGTTCTTCGGAATGATCTACGGGCGTTATCTGTATCAGGTTTTAAAGGGCTACGGGACGGCCGGAATCGGTGAAAGAGCTTACAGTCTCATGGAATGGGCAAAATATCCGGCAGGCGTTACGGTTGCAGGCGCGATTGTGCTGATTTACCTCAGGCGCTACCTCGGGATGCTCCTCGTTACGGCCGTGGCGGTGCTTCTGACCACGCGCCTTAAGAGCTTCCTTCTGACGGCAATCGTGTGCCTGGTGCTTCTTGCGGTGCCGCTCCTTCTGTGCCTGACGGAAGTCGGGGCAGTGGGGTGGCTGTCGCTGAATTGGTTCTTCGTTTGAGAAAAACTCCTGGGAATGTGTAATAATAGTTGATGCTATTCTGAGTACCTTTCAATATCGTCATCGTTTGTATGCTCAAGAGTGTTTTTCAGATTTAGAATTCCATTGGTAATGCGAACCTCTCTTAAGCTTTGCTCATGAATTTCATCCATGAGATGGATTCTTGTCTTGAACCGACTTGCAATTGCAATCACGCGTTTCAATTCAGCGTCTCCGACTGCAAGTTTAAACAGCATACGGTTAATCCGACGCTCCGAAAGTAAGATTGCATTCTCGATAACCGAAACGGCCTCCTTACTCAAAATCCTGATAGCAGCCTGTCCATGCTCTCTCGCAAGATACTCATTCAGAGCTACATTGACAAGGTCACTGACACAGGAATAGTTCTTCCTTTTGTACATGACCATGATGGTATCGTAGATTTCCTTTTCGATGAAAAAAGCGTGTTTTTCAGTCATTGTCGACCTCTCCTTTCTCGTTTGTTTTCATTTCTTTCGTGACGGTAAATCGACCGTCCGGTCGACACATACCGTCTCTTAGTCGACAAAACGGTCGACCTCGAAAAGCCCTTATTCTATCGGCTCTGCCGATAGATGTGAACCTATTGAGTCGACGGTAAAGTCGAGTCAATTTTATCCTGCTTTCTGTTTTGGACTATATTTTGGTTCTGTTTTGGTTTCTTTATCCGAAGTCATCATGTATCCTTTTGCGGTAATAGGTGTCGCTTTCTAACTGTGCAGCATACAGCTCCTCCCAAATGATTGCCTTAAGATATTGCTTGGGGTTCTGAATATAGTTGTCAAGACTCGCATCAAGGTATTTGTCAATGACACGATCTATCAGTCCATAGAGGAGTTGGCCATTCGTCTCCTGCAGAGTACAGTTGATTCGCTCTATTACCGGTCGGTAGGTAATCATGGAGCCTTTGCAGGACCAAGGGGATTTTTCCAACGCCATTTCTGTCAGGCATTCAATGACAACCCGATGAATGGTGACACTGTCCTGGGCGTGTTTGTCAAGATATATCTCTTTCCAGCATCCAATGTGCATCATCATCTTTTTCATGAGTTCCGGACAGTTTACCATTGTCCATGGAATTCCTTTGTGTTCCGTCAAAACGGCTTCTAAATGCCGTCGATCCTCTGTCGAAAGCTTTTCATTGATTCCAAGGACAATGGACGGACGACTTTCATTCAATCGCTCTGTCTGGATTGAAGTGTTTGGTGAAGGATTGAACGAATGATTACTCCCTTCAGGATCATTCTCCTTGGGATTATTCTCTTTAAGGTCATTTGATTCGGTTTTTCCGACTTCTAGAATTCGGTTTTCCCGATTTCCAGAATTCTGATTTTCCGATTTCTTGAATTCGGTTTTTCCGAATTCTGAAATGTTTCCAATCGGACATACCATGGCCTTGACTTCTTTGTTCAATTCTTTGCAAGAGTCATGCGACGGATTATCAGACACTTCGACAGGGGCATTTTCCCCGTTTTGATGATCGTAAGCGGCAAAATTCTTGATGTAAAGTAAACTATTTAAACCTTGTCCTCTGCGTCTTTTTTCAACAAGGCCAAAACATTCTAGTTCTTTTAACAGGCGGATTGACTTGTCTGTCCCGATTCCGAGCTTTTGCGAGATCGACTCTATTGAATAAACGATATAGATTCTTTGCTTTTCATCAATCCAAGAGTTTGCCTTGGAAAGCTGCATTCGGTCTCGGAGAACCGCATAGAGGATTTTGGCATCGAGACTCAGCGACGAAAAAGCCGAATTATCCAGAAGTTCCTTGGGAATCTGGTAGTAACGGAATTGTTCCGCCTCATTGCCATAATAGTAATCAAATCTGTTTTCCATCTGTCTATCCTCCTGTATGTTGCAAAAGCTGTCAGATGCTCTGCTTTACTATCATAAAAAAATGGTTTGCTTTTCTTGCACCTTTTGAGTACAGTTTTGAGTACAGCGGGAGAGTGGAAATGCCGGAACTCCTTTCTTGTTAGAATTGAGAGGTTTTTCATTCAGTTCAATTCCCGCCATCAGCTTA
>JAFYZR010000015.1 GCA_017557345.1 Paludibacteraceae bacterium
GCCACACTGCCGGCGGAACTCACGGCGCGTGCCGCCGGAATCACAATCCTGTGGTCTCCGGTTATGCTGAATTATCGCTCACGCGCCGCTCTTTGGCGGTTTCCTATGGCTGGATATTCCACTGATGATCTGGAAACGGATAAGGCAATGACTTAACTTGTCCACCGTATTCTCCGGCAAAAAGACAGTAATAGAAATCGGTCACTTTTGGTCACCTTTTCCGGTGATTATTTCACCTCACGATTATTCGACTTAATTCACGGGGAATCAATTCCTTCGGTTATTTAAAACAACTCACGATAGCCACCAATCCTTTAACCACCGCCCGAGGCACATTAAAGACTTTGTAATCTGCTAATCTCCAAGCATTTACAAAGTCTTTAATTTTTCTATCCGCCAAATTTGGTCGCATTTGGTCGCGATTATTCACAAAACAGGTTGGAGATTGCGAATAATGGGATTATCTGAACGTGGCGAACAGCATCTTTGTCCTTCTTGTCAACATGCTCCAATTCTGTAAAATTCTCCAACGAACATCGGATGGCTTCCGTCAAGTGCTTCTGGCGCATAAACTCGTACAGGCTCTTCATCTTACCGCTTACTCCAGCCTTACACTCGATGGGGAGCACCTTCAGGTCACGGGCCATTATGTAGTCTACCTCTGAACGAGTGCCTTCAGCAGTATTCTCCCAATAGTATAGTTCATGCTGAGTACGGGAGTTGTTGTACTTAACCAACTCCCAACCCAAAACCATCTCCGCCAGGCCGCCTTTATTAACCAGATCCTCTGCTGTTCCGGCAATAATCAGCTCTGTTAACTGACGAGCGCCACCCAGGTCAAGGTCAAGTATGCGCAGCAAAAGACCGCTGTCCAGATATATATACTTGCGAAACTTGTCATTCACTTCTGCTCCAAGCGGAAGTCCATTCCCGGCAGTATAACTCACTCTCTTGATGATACCTGCATCACACAACAACTTTAGCGCTTTTTTCACAT
Organism: Paludibacteraceae bacterium; assembly: GCA_017557345.1. Classification (GTDB taxonomy): domain Bacteria; phylum Bacteroidota; class Bacteroidia; order Bacteroidales; family Paludibacteraceae; genus Colicola. The sequence goes on from JAFYZR010000015.1 coordinate 998, forward strand.
CCTCTGCTCGATATCCTCCCTCAACCCAACTGTAAGTAAACTTTTCTCCAATCTGCATAACCACACTCTGAAGCGTATTGCGAAGTAGCGTAGGATCTACCTTCTTGGCATATTTGGGAAAGTCATCATAGTATGTCAACTGAATATCGTCCAGTTCTGCCTGACACTGGGTATAATCATGGGTAGAAACCCAAGCCTCCACACTAGCGGGCATACCACCAACCATAAGGAAGGTTCTAAAATGCTGTACAAGGTCATTGTACAAAGGAGTAAGTAATGGTTTCTCCGCGCTTGCTTCCTGCTTGGCTTTCACCCAATCCTCTTTTCCCTCGGCCATCAGGAACTCGTCGAATGAAAATGGATAAACGAACAGCGAGTGAATCCGCCCTACGCCAAACGAAGGCAGTTCCTGAAGTGCGAATTCAAGCAGCGAACCGGCAGCTACAACATGAAGTTCCGGGTAATCTTCCTTGAAAGACCAAAGGCTCTGAATAGCATCAGCAGATTTCTGAATCTCATCGAGAAACAACAATGTCCGCCCAGGTATGACCGGAGTATTGTAATACATACCCAGATTGGCTGTCAATTCATGCACATCATGAATTTTCTGAAAGACATCCAACATCTCTGGACGCTTCTCAAAGTTCACCTCAATAAAGTAATCAAAAGACTCCCCCAGATGCTCCACCGCCCATGACTTCCCAACCTGACGGGCACCTCTGATCAGAAGCGGTTTACGACGAGCACTGTTCTTCCATTCCAGAAGCAATGTATCTATTGGCCTTTCTATATACATATCCTCTCGGGTTTACAGTTTCTGTGGCAAATATAGTGTTTTTTAACAAAACCGAGAGGAAAAACCTCGGCAATTTTGATAAAACCGAGATGAATGAATGGGTTTAATCGGATAAAACCGAGAGATGAGCCAATCAGCTTTTGAAACGATGCCTATGGCGCGGGTCTTCTCCGTCCATTCTTTAGCGCTGAGGCGGAAATTGTTGAGTCCCGCTTTACTTTTAATTATGTCGAATTCGGCAGAATTAAACTCAGGATTGAAAACCTTCTCCCATGTTCCCAGAAACTCAACGGTGTTCCTGTTACGTAGCCAATTATGGAAAAAGAACTCACCGTCTTTAGAGCGCATCATATCAGTGAGGCTAATATAGTCCTCACTTCCGAGCTTAACTACCGTTACGTAGACGCCGCTTACATCTATCTTTGCCATAGCACCAAACTATCTAATACTATTTCTTTTTAGCATTCTTTCTATGCTTGTAACCATCAACGAAATCGCTTGTCTTTATATTCGGATCAAGTTTCTCCCCAGCCGAATCGCTCAGGTATTGGGGACGGGAGGGTACAGATGAACCGTAGCCGCTAACGTAAGTAAGGGCCGATTTGACCAAATCTATACCCAAGGCATTCTCCAGACGGGCGATTGTTTCAAGCGTCATGTTGGAACTGCCTTTTAACAGGTTTGAAACATACTGCTGCGTACAGCCCATACGCTTTGCCAATTCAACTTGTGTGATAGACTGGTCGTCCATTGCGCGCAGTACCTGAAGTGTAATGTAGCGAGCATACTTGAGCCAATATTCGTTGTCTCTGCGCCACTGCGCATCTTCGCGCCAGCGTGAAGGTGTAGGAGACTGATGTGCCTCCAGGAATTCAATTGCCCTGCTCATTGTCATACTTCTGCACACAGCCGTTTATCTTCAAGTATCTTATCGAATGTCATACATCATCTTTTTCGCAAAGATAAATACACTATTTGTATTGTACAATATTTATATTGTCTTTCCAGTAATAGAAAGACACTGACTGACAGAAATGTTTCAGTAATGTTACACTAAAGAACGAATCCAGGTTGGCAACTATTTGACATTCAATTGGTTTTGTCCAATGGTTAGTGCTCCCGCCCGAGGCACAAAAAACAGCATTGTATAGCAGTACAGTGCTGTGTTTGTTTAATGGTGGCACGAAAAGTGGCACAAGTTCAGGTCATTCTTTATTATCTTCTTGTAATTATAAGAGAAAAGATGTAATTTTGTACATTATAATGTACTTGTATTATGGTGGTCATCAGTTCAGCGGAACTCCGCAACAACATGAAAAAGTATCTGGATCTTGCCCGTACAGAGCGGGTGGTTATCC
>JAFYZR010000016.1 GCA_017557345.1 Paludibacteraceae bacterium
ACATGGTCTCCCACTGCTTCAAGAAAAGAAGATAATGTCAGAACGCGGTATGAAGATGATGACTGGATGATGAAATATGTCAGCCACGGTGAATTCGGATGTGTTTCCTGGTTCATTGACAAGCCTTCTCAAGAAGAATATGCGTTTGTCGAATTGAATGGCGCCATCCGTCGGATCGGGAGTTCATTTTATGTCGTAACTCCGACCAGGATTTATGAAATGCCGGATCCAACCATCGGTTTTCACTGTGATTCCGATACCAGATATGAGAATGCCCAGGGTGCTCATTTACTGAACTATCACTTCTATCATGCGGGCTATAAACCCATTGAACACTTTATCTATCCCGTGGTACGTTTTGACGAATGGGAAATCTCCGGAGAGGACTATATTGATGAAGACGGGTTTCGGTGGATTAACAACCCCTATTTTACACCCGATGAGGATAGGACAACAGATACGGTTTTTGTCGATTCATTCTGTGCTTCCGACACGCTGTTTTGTATGCTCAACACTCCTTCAGGGCTTGAATTGACAAAATTGGAAGATGACCGACTAGTCCCAGTCCATCATTTTCACAAAAACATCGGTTCCTATTCCTACAAATACAGTTTTCCATACGATTATCCGAGTCTCTGCACCCGATATAGGTATCGCGACAAATCTAACCCGGAGAATGACCGATTGCTTCTTCTGATTAATACCGAGGAAGGCGTTTCTGAGCTGATCGATTTGGCACACAACGGGAACACGATGCTAAAAATCTGTTATTCCATCGACAATCGGGAGAATACAACAGCAGTACTCGGGGGTTTGAGTATTTATCGATCCATTTCCAGATATCGAGACAGAAAGACATTATAGACCGAATACGACGTCCCGTCATCAGTAGTCGCCGCCAACACCAGTTCCTTGTCCATCAGCGACTTTATGTTTCTCAATGCGGTCGGCCCGGAAGAGATCTTATACTTGGACAGGAAAGCGGCGGAGGTAATCTGCGAGACGCTGCCTTCCCTTGCAAGAGCTTCCAGCATCTTCCATTGGGAGCGAGTAACCAGCCGGCGGATTTCCTGAAAACGGTCTCGCTCGGAATCAAGGATGGACTGGATGGCAGACACTATATCATTTTTTACGACGTTTTTTCCGGAAAGGGAGAACACTTCATTACACAACCGTTGCGTATAGTAAGTATGATCTTTCGTCCATTCGATGATATAGCCGATGGAATCGTCATCGATGGTTTTTCCTGCCGATGCGAATTTTTCCTTGATAAAGGTGGCATAAACCGGTACGGGCAGTTTTGAAAGATAAGAGAAGGAAGTACTCTCGTAGAAGGGTTTCTTGGCATTGGTAAACATATCGGTCATCGTATGCTTCTTGCTCCCGCAATAGATGAAACGGACATTATGCAGATGCTGGATATGCTTCCGGAGAATCGCTTCCATGTTGACATCATTATACTCCCGAATTTGCTGGAACTCGTCGATGGCAAGCACGACTTTCAGCGGATAACTCTCAAGATAGTCCAGTACTTCTTTCAGGGTAATCTGCTTTTGGTTGTCGTCAGCGAAAGTGAACGATATTTGAGGAGAACCGGTCAGTGGGTCAATGCCAAGCAAAGGGCGGACACTTTTCAGTGTCTTGAAGAAAGCCATAATCTTCTGCTGCTTCCCGAGTTTTCCGACAACGGCATCTGAGATTGCCTTGATGAACTCTTCGATGGATAAAGTGTCACTTATGTCCACATAAATAGTCTCGAAAGGCAGTTTTCTTACCTCCATCTCGTCAAAAACCCGAAATATGAGACCAGTCTTCCCCAGTCTTCGGGGAGAGATGAGCGTGGTATTCCGCCCATTTGTGATATTGCGGATGATTTCCTCCGTTTCTTTCTCTCTGTCGCAAAAAAATGCCTTTGATCTATAAGGCTCCAGGATGAATGGGTTATCAAGCATAGCCATGTCTTTTTCGCAAAGATAGTTAACAAAATGTTAATAACAAAATGTTAATTGCATTATTTCCTTTCTAGATAATTGGAGAAATCGTTTAACGCGCGGATAGCGCCCCAGAAGTTCGATAATATATCATGGTAGTCTACACAGCAAGCCAGCCTTTCGGGGCTGGCTTATTCGTTTTCTTCGGGGCCCGCGGATGGCGATTCTAGAAATAGCTGAACATCAACAAGTTATGAAACGGTTATCTGCAGACCCACCCCAAAAACG
>JAFYZR010000017.1 GCA_017557345.1 Paludibacteraceae bacterium
CGGTTGTCACCTTTTGGGCAGGTGACAACCGGGGACTGTCCCTCTGTCATCTTTTGTGGTAAGATTAGTGGTGACAACGGAGAACCGTCCCCAATTGTCACATGGGAGGCTGATATGTTTATTAAGTTGAAAAACGGAAACACGTATGCTGCAGGGCCGGAGAACAGTGGAGAGTTTTTACAGACGACTGCAGCAAGCAGGAAAATGAGTACCTGCAGCGGCTTACGGAGGCATTACGGCAGAGCCGTTCCATAGTTGTGACGTAGAAAATGCTGTGCAAGCATCCTCCGATATGTTACAATGTGTGGAAAGGTCACAGAAAGGCTCGAAAGGGAATAAGAGCCTTGACAAGATAACTTTTGGAATTACGATTCAGAGCGAGAGACAAATCGGAATTGGTTTCAGCGAAGGAGGATCAAAATATGGAACACAACTACATACAGGAAGCGCTGGCCTTTTACAATATCTCCGCGTCGGAAATAGAATTGCTGAGACACAATGAGAATCTGACTTATCGTGTTGGAAACGAGTATTTGTTGCAGATTCATGAGCCGGTAGAAGGGTTCTCCACGGATTTTTTCTATGAAGGTGTTGATCGTATCGAGATATATAAGGCGGAACTTGCGTTTCAAGCGTACTTAAAAAAACAGGGTATGCAGATCCGTGAAGCGATTGAGAATTGCTACGGTGGACGCATTACAAAGTTACAGGATGGGACGTATGTCACGGCTTCGAAATGGCTCGAAGGCGAATCGTTGGACAAACTTGAATTGAATGATGCGGTTTGTTATCAGATTGGCGAGATGCTTGCACATTTGCATCAGAAAGCAAAGGGATTTCAGACATCACCGGTAAAGTTTTACGATAAGCATCATTGTGATTGTACGAAAAGACGAATTCAAGCGTTGGAAAACCATGGGCTAAGCGCTGAGTATTCTGCAATCATGCAACGCTGCTGTGATTGCGTCGGGGCAGTTATGGAAAATGCTCGGGATGAATTTCAGATGATTCACGGAGATTTATCTGCGTCGAACATTTTGCAAACACCGGAAGGATTGGTACCTATTGATTTTTCTTTTTTCGGAATGGGACATCCGATGTACGATCTTGCGGTTCTGTTTGGGAATATCGGCGGATCATTGGTACGCAGACAACAAATGGCAGAAGGGTATCGGAATGCCGGCGGAACAATCCGCTACGATGTGTTGGATGCCTGCTTTATATTGACGTTGTTGGATTGCCTTGGTATTCATTTTGTGCAGTGGAGTAAACAAGAGTGGTTTGCGCCCAGAATGCAACGGTGGCATGAGGAAAACCTGAAGCCGTATGTGCAGGGAGAGCGTATATATGCGGATGATTTTTATCTGTTGCATGTGCAAAGTAGATAATGGTAAAACAGATTAAGAAGTCTTATTGGGGAAAAAGTCAATATGAAGAAGGTAATTGTGGACGTAAGCGACCACTATGATTTTCTAATAGATGAAAATAACGATTCATTCCGTGATCCTCCTGCTTTGCGGGAATACATGGATTCCTGGGACGGGCGTGCATTTCAGGAATTGATGGGGCTGAATCCGATGAAGAGTGTTCTTGAGATTGGCATCGGAACAGGAAGACTCGCGGTCAGGATAGCCCCGTGCTGTCGTCATTTGACGGGGATTGATATATCGTCAAAAACCATTGAAAGAGCTCGGGAGAATCTTCGGAATTGTCCGAACATATCTCTAATCTGTGATGATTTCATAGGATACGTATTTGCAGAGACATTCGATGTGATTTATTCTTCGCTGACGATGATGCATTTTCCGGATAAGGCGCTTGTGATTGGGAAGATGAGTTCTTTACTGAATGACGGCGGACTTCTCTGTTTATCCATTGACAAGAATCAAAGTGAATGGATAGACATGGGGAGTCGGAGGGTTCGGATTTATCCGGATACACCGGAGAAAACTGTTACATTTGCCGAACAGGCGGGATTGAAAGTGAAACGAATCATTGAGACAGAAAATGCTTATTTGCTGGCGTTTTCGAAATGATATTATACAAAAACAAAAGTAAAGTGCAGCAACGATTATATTTTAGGATAAAAAGTCGAACAAAGACGGAGGTTTCGAATGAACGTCTTTTTTGAGACAGAACATCTTCTGGTCCGGGAACTGGAGCCGGAGGATGCGGAACAGTTATATGCAAACCATGCGGAAGAAAAGGTGAAGCAGTGGTTTCCGAATGAATGCTATGCGGATCTGAATGAAGCAAAAGATGCAATACAGTTTTTCCGCGACTGTGTTGACGGCGAACATCTGCCGTTTGTCCTTGCAATCCAGCTCAAGGAGACCGGCGAGCTGATCGGCGACACGGGCGTGAGTGAGGTGGAAAGCGAGCCGGATGCCGTGGAAATCGGGTACCAGATCTGCGACCGGTACAGCGGCAGGGGGCTGGCCACCGAAGCGCTCAGGGCGATGACGGAATTCGCCTTTGACAGGTTCAACGCGACCGTAAGCTACGGGCGTGTTGTCCACGGGAACGGAGCATCCGCCAGGGTGCTCGAGAAGGGGAGATACACTTTCGTGAGGGAAGAATTCGGAGCGGAGGACGATCCCTATGGCAACGGGATGTTGGTGTTTGTCTGCCGAAGGTAGGAGAAAGGGGGACACGGATGAAGAAGGGGTTAATTGTTTTTGCACTGGTGATGCTGTTGACGGTTGGGGCGGTGGCCGGGTATGAGATTTACATGAATACCCGGGAGTACACCATTGACGACCTGAACGGGATATGGACATGCGAGCTCGATAGCGGGCAACATTTCGTCTTATATATTCATGACGGCCGTATGGACCTCATGAGGTATGAGAGGAAGGATGAAAGCGATGCGAGAGGCATGGACAGGTATCGCGCTATGGTGATGGACACGGTTCCGGAGGGAACCTTTAACAAGTTTTCCTGGAGGGGAATTTTTGATCTTGAACGGACCGGATCCCAGCACTCGGTAAACGGGCTTTATGACGGTGACGGATACGAGTTTGAATTCAAGAGAGGCCGGATTTATCAAGGGGGGTTCATCGGCGGGGAGGTAAAATACGTCCGGGGAACGGAAGCGGAACATCCTCATATCGTGAAGATGTCGAAAGCACTCGATCAGGCGTATCAGCTTTCCTTGTCTCAAAAGCCCCTGGAGATCGGCGAGCTACATTGTTACAGCATCGTCGGAGCGGCGAAAGACGGGTACTACGACACGTTCCTCTGCATCCGGATCACCAATCCCAATTCGTTCCTTATCGACAGGGCGTATGCGACATTGCGATGGGAGGGATATCCAAAAGAAATAAAAGTTACGCTGAATTCTATCCCTGCGGGTTCCACCGGAGTCTATGTCGGGTGGATGTCCTGCAAGGAGATGTTTGGGGTAGGGAACATTACTGATCCGGCGGAATGTTCTCTGGAGATTGACAATTACAGTATATCAACGGAACTCAATACGAATCCCGTCGTGGAGGTCACCGGTTCCCGCGTTATCAAGGATGACAGCACGGGTAAAGTAAAAACGATCGAAGTGGATACAAAGCCGGCGGACCTCGCGGACAAAAAATCCAGATACGACCTGTGTGCGATATTTTACAAACAGGGTGAGATCATCGGCGTAGCCACGGGATCCGGAGAGACAGGGGACACTGACCAGCCGGATGTCATGGCAGACGTATCGGATATCGGGGAGTTTGACAACTACGAGATTATCGTTGTTAACAACTATCTGCCACCGATTCGTAATCATTGAAGACGGAAAGACAAAATAGCGCATACCGGGAAATGCAGAGACAAAAGGGATGCCGTCTGTTACGAAAAGCATAGAGACGCAGATGCAATCTATGCTTTGATAAGCAAGAGGAAAATGTCCAAGATGGAGGCAATCATCGATTTTATCGTTCAGCCGGGAATCGTTGAAGTTTTGGACAGAACCAAGGAAATCGTCGGTTCCTATCTGGTTGAAAAAGGAAATAAGCAGTATTTTGTGAAGGTGACCAACG